>CAZGYX010000021.1:0-25836 GCA_964530735.1 uncultured Alistipes sp.
TGCGCAGCAGGTCGCCCGCGAACAAGGCCGCCTCGTCGCCGCCCGTGCCGCCGCGAATCTCCATGATGGCGTTCTTCGAGTCCTGCGGGTCTTTGGGAATCAGCAGCAGCTTGATTTCCTCCTCCAAACGGACGATTTCGGGTTCCAGTTCGGCGATCATCTCGCGCGCCATTTCGCGCATCTCCTCGTCCTTGTCGTTGACGAGCGTATCTTTGGCTTCGGCCAGATTGGCCAGCGCCGTGCGGTAACGCTCCGACGATTCGATGATCGGTTCCAGCTCCTTGTACTCTTTGGTCAGCTGCACGAACTGCTTGACATCGGCGATGACTTCGGGGTCGGTGAGCTTCTGCCCCGTCTCCTCGTATTTGAGTTTCAACCCGTCCAAGCGGGTCAGAATGGTGTTGTCTGCCATTTTATTATCAGTGGTTCAGTGTTTTCAGCCAGTCCAGCACGGCCCGCTGCCAATCCTCGCGGTACGGGAACCCGGCGCGGATGCCCCAACCGTGACCGCCCGACGGGTAGATGTGCATCGAAGCCGCGATGCCGTGTGCTTTCAAGGCGTTGTAATAGGATATGCTGCTGACGGGCGGCACCGTGCGGTCGTTGTCCGAGAGCAACAGCAGCGCGGGCGGCGTGTTTTCCGACACGCGGTTCTGCAACGAGAAGCGGGCGGTCTGTTCTTCGGTGCGGTCGGTTCCCAACAAGCTGTCGAACGACCCCTTGTGGCATCGGCCCGCCTCGCCGGTGATGACCGGATAGAACAGAATCGAGAACGCGGGACGCACGGCACCCATCGTCGACGTCATGGCGGCAAGGTGTCCGCCGGCCGAACACCCGACGATGCCCACGCGGTCGGCCGTGAAGCCCGTCGCACCGGCTTCGAGCCCCGTCATGATGCGCAGGGCCTGTTCGGCGTCCTCCAACGGCACCTGCCAATGGCCGTTGGGCATGCGGTATTTGAGTACGGCGGCCGTGATGCCGTGCTCGGCGAACCAGCGGGCCAGCTGGAATCCCTCGTGTTCCATGGCCAGCCGCACGTATCCGCCGCCCGGGCAGATGACGACGGCCTGTCCCGTAGCGACGGACGGGTCGGCCTTGAAAATCGAGAGCGTCGCCTCCGAAACATTCGCCACCCGACCGGCATCGACGGATTTTTCGGGCGTCGCGATGCCGTTGGAATGGGGCGCGGTGGCGTTGTCCCAGATTTTCAGCACGTGGTCGGGAGCCTTCGCGGGTTGGTTTTCGGGCTGTGCCGATGTCCCGAAGGCCGTTGCCAGTGCCATGAGCAAAAGTGCGGTGCGTTTCATAATCAGAGGACGATGTTGATGATTTTACCCGGCACGACGATGACCTTTTTCGGGGCTTTGCCGTCGAGCCATTTTTGCGCTTCGGGTTCGGCCAGCACCGCCGCCTGAATCTCGGCGGGCGTCAGCGACAGGGCGTACTCCTTGCGGAAGCGCAGCTTGCCGTTGACCGATACGGGGTACTCGAACGTGCTTTGTACGAGGTATTTCTCGTCGTACTCGGGGTAGGCGGCGTCGCACACCGAACCGGCATGTCCCAACCGCGACCACAGCTCTTCGGCGATGTGCGGCGCGAACGGGGCCAGCAGGACGACCAGCGGTTCGAGAATCTGCCGTTTGTTGCACTCGCCCAGCTCGTTGAGGCAAATCATGAAGGCCGCGACCGACGTGTTGAACGAGAAATTCTCGATGTCGTCGCTCACTTTCTTGATGGTCTTGTGCAGCGTGCGCAGCTCCTTTTCGGTGGCAGGTTCGTCGCTCACGCCGAACTGCCCGTCGCGGAAGAACGACCGCCAGAACCGGCGCAGGAACTTGTGCACGCCGTCGATGCCGTTGGTGTCCCACGGTTTGGACTGTTCGAGCGGCCCCAAAAACATTTCGTACATGCGCAGCGTGTCGGCGCCGTAATGCTCGACGATGTAGTCGGGGTTGACGACGTTGTACATCGACTTGGACATCTTCTCGACCGCCCAGCCGCAGACGTACTTGCCGTCCTCCAAAATGAACTCGGCCTTTGCGAAATCGGGCATCCAGCGGCGGAACGCTTCGGTGTCGAGCACGTCGTTCTTCACCAGATTGACATCGACGTGGATTTCCTGCGTTTCGTATTGGTCTTTGAGGCCCAGCGACACGAACTTGTCGGTGCCCACGACGCGGTAGACGAAATTCGAGCGGCCCTGTATCATGCCCTGATTGACCAGTTTGCGGAACGGCTCCTCCTCGCAGACGTAACCCAGATCGTAGAGAAACATGTTCCAGAAACGCGAGTACATCAGGTGTCCCGTGGCGTGTTCGATGCCGCCGACGTAGAGGTCGACCGAACGCCAGTATTCGTTGGCTTCGCGGCTGACCAGCGCACGGTCGTTGTGCGGGTCCATGTAGCGCAGGTAGTAGGCCGACGACCCCGCGAATCCGGGCATGGTCGAAAGTTCGTAGGGATAGCCCTCCGGCGTCGCCCAGCCCTGCACGCGGGCCAGCGGCGGTTCGCCCTGCTCCGTCGGGCCGAAATCGGCGACGGGCGGCAGCTCGAGCGGCAGTTTCTCCGCAGCGACCGGATAAGCCGTGTCGTTTTTATAATAAATGGGGAACGGTTCGCCCCAGTAGCGCTGGCGCGAGAAAATCGCATCGCGCAGGCGGTAGTTTACCAGCTTCTTGCCCAGCCCGCGACGTTCCACCTCGTCGAACATCAGCGCGATGGCCTCCTTGACCTCCTTGCCGTTGAGGAAGTCCGAATTGATCATCTTGCCCTCTTTGGCATCGTAGGAGCTTTCGGTGAGGTCGCCGCCCTCGACCACCGGCACGATTTCCAAGCCGAAGTGCCGTGCGAACGCGTAGTCGCGCGAATCGTGCGCCGGCACGGCCATGATAGCCCCCGTGCCGTACCCGGCCAAGACGTAATCCGAGACGTAAATGGGTATCTGCTTGCCCGTGAAGGGATTGACGGCATACGAACCGGTCGCCGCGCCGCTCACCCGCCGGGTTTCGGCGATGCGTTCGCGCTCCGAGCGTTTCCGCGCCTGCGCGATGTACTCCTCGACGGCCGCCTTGTTTTCGGGCGTCGTGAGGTCGGCCACCCAGTCGTGCTCGGGGGCGATGACCATGAACGTCACGCCGAAAATCGTGTCGGGACGGGTCGTAAAAATCTCGAGTTTACGCGCTGTACCGGCTATATCGAAAAATACTTGCGCGCCGACCGACCGGCCGATCCAGTTGCGCTGGATCTCTTTGAGCGAGTCGCTCCATTGCAGCTTGTCCAGCCCGTCGAGCATGCGCTGGGCATAGGCCGTGACGCGCAGCAGCCACTGCTTCATGCGTTTCTGTTCGACGGGATAGCCGCCGCGCACCGACAGCCCGTCGCGCACCTCGTCGTTGGCCAGCACGGTGCCGAGTTTCGGGCACCAGTTGACCATCGTGTCGGCGCGGAACGCCAGCCGGTAGTTCTGCAACACCTGCTCGCGGCGCGCCTCGTCCCACGAGTTCCATTCGGCGGCCGTGAAGTGCATCTCGACGGTGCAGGCGGCGTTCAGCCCCTCGTTGCCGTATTTCGGGAAAGCGTCGACGAGTTCGGCGATAGGACGCGCTTTCTGCGTATCGTTGCAGTAATAGTGTTCATACATTTTTAGAAATGCCCACTGCGTCCATTTGTAGTAGGCGGGGTCGCACGTGCGCACCTCGCGCTCCCAGTCGAACGAAAAGCCGATTTTGTCGAGCTGTTCGCGGTAGCGGGCGATGTTGCGCTCGGTCGTCACGGCCGGATGCTGGCCCGTCTGGATGGCGTACTGCTCGGCGGGCAGGCCAAAGGCGTCGTAGCCCATCGGATGCAGGACGTTAAACCCTTTCAGCCGTTTGTAACGGGCGAAGATGTCCGAGGCGATGTACCCCAGCGGGTGGCCGACATGCAGGCCGGCGCCCGACGGGTAGGGGAACATGTCGAGCACGTAGAATTTGGGGCGTGCGGGGTCTTCCGTCACCCGGTAGGTGCGGCCGTCGCGCCAGCGCCGCTGCCATTCGGCCTCTATCTGTTTGAAATCATACTCCATAGGACAGGCTGTTTTTCTTGTCGCAAAATTAAGAAATTTTTTGGCAATCGCGGGGAAAAGTCCTACTTTTGTCTTTGGCAGGGCGCCGCCGGAGGGCTGCGGCCCGCGCGATGCACGAAATCCAAATACACCACGTGATATGAAAGTAGAAGCTAACAAGATGGTCGGGGTGGATTACAAACTGACCGTCGACGGAAAGATCGCCGACCGGTCGCGGCCGGGCGAACCGCTCGAATTCATCTTCGGCACGGGCATGCTGCTGCCGAAATTCGAGGAGGCCATCCTCGGCAAGGAACCGGGCGAAAGCGTCGAGTTCACGCTCGCGCCCAAAGACGGTTACGGTGAGTTCATCCCCGAAGCGGTGGTCGAACTGCCCAAGAGCACCTTCATGGTCAACGGCAAGGTGGCCGACGAAATGCTCTATGCGGGCAGCCAGATTCCGATGAGCGATGCGCAGGGCAACCGCATGCTGGGCGTCGTCAAGGAGGTGGGCGCCGACACGGTCAAAATGGACTTCAACCACCCGATGGCCGGCAAGACGCTGCACTTCGCCGTGGAGGTCGTCTCGGTGCGCGACGTGACGCCCGGGGATTTGCAGGGCCATTGCTCGTGCGGCAGCTGCGGCGGCGACTGCGGCCATGACCACGAGGGCTGCGACTGCGGACACGACCACGACGGCTGCGGTTGCGAGGGCCACGATCATGCCGACCCCTGCGACTGCGGCGGGCACGGATGCCATTGTAACGAGTAAGCGGGCCCTCCGTTCTCCGCCGGAAGCATGTATGCTTTGAGCCAATACCTGCTGTCGTTGGAGGATCCGTTCGGGCTGACCCGCACGCTGGGCGAACTGTCGCTCGAACGGCGGCCGGACGGGCGGCCGCACTACGTGCTGGGCAATACGGCCATCGTGTTCCGGGTCGTGCACGAAGGGCGCCCCTGCGCCTTGCGCTGCTACCGGCATCCGATGCGGCATTTGCGCGAAATCTACGGCGACCGGCTTCGCGAACGGGAGCTGTTCCTCTACACGGGGCCCGGCGACGGCGTGTGGGTCGATGTCGTGCTGGATGACTGGGTCGAGGGCGAAACGCTGCGGCACTGCATTTTCGAGGCCGTCCGCACGCGGGATACCCGGCGGCTCGTGCGCCTGTCGCTGGCTTTCGACCGGCTGGGGCTGGCGCTCGTCGGGGACGACCGGGCGCACGGCGACCTGAAACCCGAAAACATCTTGGCGGATACGGCCGGTGCGCTGCATCTCATCGACTGGGATGCGGCGTTTCTGCCGCAGTTCGCCGGTGAGCGCAGTCCCGAACTGGGTACGGCGGCCTACCAGCATCCGGCGCGCACGGCCGCCGATTTCGATGCTACGCTCGACGATTATCCGACCGCGCTGATTGCTACGGCACTGCATGCGCTGTGCATCGCGCCGGAGCTGCTCGACCGCTACGGCGGGCGGGACGGCCTGCTGTTCGACCCGCACGGCATTGCGACGGACGAAGCCCTGCGCGAGGTGCTCGCGCTGTTCGAGCGGCGCGGGTGCGCGGCCAGATACCGGCTGGCGCAGTTGCTGTACAGCCCGATGCCGGGTCTGCCGCAACTTGCGGGGCTGCTGGAAGCCGTGCGGCAGGAGGTCGAACGGGAAACCGCGCCGGCGGCCGGACCGGAACCGGCGGAAGCACCCGAACTCTTCGTCGAGGGCGGCTACTGGGGATACCGCATCGGGACGCGGACGGTCGTTCCGCCGCTGTACGATTGCGGGTTCGAGTTCAGCGAGGGTGTGGCGGCGGTGCGGTTGGGCCGGACGTGGCACTACATCGACGCGACGGGCCGTCCGGTCATCTCCTGCCCCGATTGCGAAGCCGTCAAACCGTTCCGCGACGGCCGTGCGACCGTCGTTCGGCACGGAGTTCGCACGACGATCGACCGGACCGGCCAAGAGTTGCAAATGCCCGACCCTGCGGTCGAATCAAACGGATAATTATGAAATACTTAATCGCATTTTTGTTCTTCTGTTCGGCGGCCTGCGCGGCCGATACCGCTGCGGCGCAGCAGCTGGTTTTTCCCGATTCGGTCTGCAACGTGGGGCCGATTGCCGAGAACGACCCGCCGCGCGCCTATCGTTTCCGGTGCGAAAACCGCTCGGACAAACCTGTCGTCATCCTGCGGGTCGATACGTCGTGCGGCTGTGTGAAAAGTTCGTTTTCCCGACGTCCCATTGCGCCCGGGGAGGCGGGCGAAGTGGTCGTTACGTTCGACCCGCGCGGCCATGCCGGAGCCTTGTACAAGCTGATGCCGGTCTACACCTCGTCGTCGGGCAAAAAGCCGGAGACCCGTCTCGCGTTGTCGGGTACGGTCAAGCCGGCACAATAAACCGGCCGGCCGGTGCGTTCTATGAAAGCAAACCAATAAACGGAAAAAATCATGAAACGAATTTTTTTATTAGGGGTCGGGGTGCTGATGACGTTAGCCGTAACGGCCCAGACGAAAGAGACCTATCCGAGCTACATTCAGGTGAACGGCCATGCCGAACGGGAAGTGACGCCCGATGAATTTTACCTGTCGATCGTCCTCGACGAGCGCGACTCGAAAGGGAAAATCACGATCGAAAACCAGCGTCGCGACATGGTGGCCGAACTGAAACGACTGGGGGTCGATGTCGAAAACCGGCTGAAAGTGGCCAACCTTTCGAGCGAATTTTTCAAGAAAAAGAGCTCCGTCGCGCAGGCCAAATACCAGTTGAAACTGGGTTCGGCGGCCGAAGTGGCGAAGGTGTGGCAGGCGCTCGACGCGCTGAACATCTCGAACGTGTCGATTCAGAAGGTGACCCACTCGAAACTGGCGCAGTTCAAGAACGAAATCCGCATCGAGGCTATCCGCAACGCCCGCGAGAATGCCCGGACGCTGGCAGCGGCCATCGGCCAGCAAATCGGCCCGTGCTTTTACATTTACGACTCCAACAGCGACGTGCTGCCGCGATATTACGACAATTCGGTCATGGTGCGTTCGATGAAGGCTCGGGGTACGGCCGATGCCGAGGAGGTCGCCGAAGAAGAGGTGGTGGAGTTCAAGACGATCAAGCTCGAATACAACGTACAGACGAAATTCGTCTTGGAATAGATTTCCAAGTTTCGGCGGCGGAAGAACCGGACGGCCGAATCCCTAATAATCGCGAAAATATCTCGCGGGATATTTGGAAATTCAAAAAAATCGCGTACCTTTGCAACCGCATTCGTAGGGAGTACTTTCACTACGGCGGTATGCGGAAATAGCTCAGTTGGTAGAGCACAACCTTGCCAAGGTTGGGGTCGCGAGTTCGAGTCTCGTTTTCCGCTCACAGAAAAGAGGATTGAGTAATCAATCCTCTTTTCGTTTGCCGGTCAGCGGGTTGCCGTTGCGGGCTCGGAGCTGACGACGGCTATCTCATGCGAAACGGGAGCTATGCGGCGCAACATCTGTGTCAATCCGCAGTATTTCTCGTGCGTCATCGTGAGCGCCCGGCTGGCTTTCTCTTGGTCGCCGCTCGAACCGCAATCCACCTTGTAGGCCGTATGGAACGAAAGGAAGACGCTTTCGGCTTGGACCGTTTCGGTGTCGAGCTCGCCCGAATAACCGATTTCCAGCCGCTTGGGCGTCAGGTGCATCTTTTGCATCACCATCAGCGCCGTGAGACCGGCGCAGCGGGCCGCCGCATAGAGCAGCAGCTCTTTGGGATTCATCTCGTCGCATTGGTGTCCGGCGGAGCGGAAGTTTCCGTCTGCGGTCATTTCGACCGTCACTTTTTCGATCATGGCTTTCCGTTTTTAGGAGTGAATATCTCCTTCGACGGCAAATTCCGTTCCTCGAAAGGTGCGCCGGCTCGCGAAAGTGCTGTTTCCGATGCGGCCCGAATGATGCGATATGGAAAAAGAGGCGTCAGGATGTCCTGCCGGGCCGTTTTTATTCGTTGTCCGGCGCGGAGGAGAAGATATATTTGCCGACGATGATGCCCTCCGTCAATCCGGCCAGCACGCCGATAGCACCGACGTAGGTGTGGAACCCGTTGTCGTCGCGGTAGTGGTCCAGCGACCAGTCCAACAACGACCGCCAGCCGCTCTGCACGATGTTCTGGTCTTCGATCGGATAGAGCAGCCATGCGAAGACGAGCGAGGCGAGGGGCAGCACCACCAGCAGCCGTTCGTAACGCCGCGTGGCCACCCAAAGCCGGATGGCCTGAAAGAGAATCAACATGGGCAACACGACCTTGAACACGGACATCATCAGCTTGACGGTGCCGAAGACGTTGGCCCCGCCGAGGATGAAAAAGGCCAACAGATAGCCGATTCCCATCCATGTGATTTTGTGCGCCCGCAGGTTCGGGGGCAGGAGCCCGAAAAGGAGCACCAAGCACCAGATCGTGTTTTGTTTCCAGTTGGCGCTTTCCAGCAGCGCCGAATCGACTAATTGCAGGTCCAGCAACGCAAAAACGCCCACCACCAGCAGGCAGCAGGGGAAGAAGAGCGGGAGCACCCGTTCGTTGGCTTGGGCGAGCCGTGCCGACATCTTCGCCAGACGGCTCTTTTTCACGGGTTTCAGCGCGACCTCTTCGCGGGCCGGGCAGCGGTTTTGTTCGGGATCCATGTTCGGTCGTTTGTCGGTGCGAAGATACAAAAAGTCTCGGCAACGGCAATTTTTTATTAGCGCTACGGACAGTCGTGGGGTTTCCGACAGTCAGGAAGCGCTTTCACCGCTTTATAACTGCGGTTCTTTGAACCGCGCGGGCCGCAGCCTCCGGCAGCGGAGGCCCGCGCGTTCCCTCGCGAACCCCGCAGTCTTCGTCCCGCAAAGAGGGTTCCTGCGCCGTCGCGGCTTTACGGACGCAGGCGGGGCCGGATGCGCCGGCGGTCGCCCAGCGAGCCGGTGTAACGCATCGTGACCGAAGGCGTGATGAAGGTCAGCGTCGTTTCGCCCGTCGCCGTGCAAACCGTGAACGAAGCGTGGTAGCGCGCGTCGCCGTCGGCGATGTTGAACGAAATCATCCACCCGCACTGCACGCGCGAAAGCTGGTAGTTGCTGATCGCCATCGAATCGAAGTTGACCCGCTCGATGTACTGCGAACCGGCGCGGTCGACGGGCAAGTGCACCTCGGCGTGGTCGGCGAACAACCCGAAAAAGAAGTATTCGGCATAAATCCGGTGGACGGTGCCGTCGGGCATCTCCTGCATCGTGTCGGGATAGAAGACGTAGCTGTGCGACTGCACGAGCGAGTCGATGCATGCGGCGTGGTTCTTGGCGCGCAGGGCCCGCCGTTCGACCCGGTTGAGCCCCTCGCCCGGAGTCTCGAAAACGGTCGTGTAGTCCGCAATTTCGAGGGGCGGCTGTTGCACGGGTACGACGGCTGTTTGCGGAATGCTGTCGACCGATGAACGGATGTCCGACACTTGGGGAGCCGCGCCGTTCGGGTGCGCGGGGCGTACCGGACGGGGCGTTTGCGCGGATACGGCGCAAACGGCGCAGATCGTCGAAAGACCTGCGCCGAGGGAAAGAAGAATACGTTTTTTCATGAGTATAGAACGAAGTGTCAATAGAGTTGCGTGATGCTGCCCGAATACTGCACGGCATTGTACCACGGGTTGGTAATGGTCAGCGTCGCACCGCCCGTGCGGGAGAATATCTCGAACGTGAAGGTGTAGTCCGAAGCCGAAAAGAGCGAGGCGGAGAAGGTGACCATCCACCCTTCGTGGGTCTGTTCGGTGGTGTACCCCTGCACGCCGACGGTGTAGTTGAGCACGGTGACGTGGTAGGGCGGCACGTAGCCCTTGATGTAGGGCAGGCAGATGTCGGCCGTGCCGTCCCAGACCCCGACGTTGAACGCGGGGTTCATGATTTGGCGCATCGGGCCCGCAGGTTGCTGCTGCATGGTCTGGGGATTGAACTGGAAGTTGCGCGACAGTACGATGGAGTCCATCGTCTTCTCGAAATTGGCGATGCGTTCCGCGCGGCGTTTTTCGCGTACTTCGCGGCGTTCCTCTTTGGGTGACAGCACCTTTTTCTGTCCGATGACCGTTACGGCCGCGGCGCATGCCAAGAGCGCCGCAAGAATGATAACTGATTTTTTCATGACGCATTGAAGTTTTCCCCATGCGTCTGCAAAGATGGTGCCCGAAAGCGACCGGAAACGGCGGCGCCCCGGATTTCGGGGCGAATCGTCCGGTGGAAATTTGTTTGCCGGAACCGAAAAATAAGGTTATCTTTGCCCCCGTTACGGGGTGTAGCGCAGTCCGGTTAGCGCACCTGCTTTGGGAGCAGGGGGTCGCTGGTTCGAATCCAGTCTCCCCGACAAAACCGCGAATTACCGCCCGATGCCGTCGAGCAGCGGACGGAAATCTTCGTCGGGCGCGGGCCGGTGGACGGCGAATCCCAGCCGGCGGGCCGTGCCGACGTTGCGCTCGGAGTCGTCGATGAAAAGGCTCTCTTCGGCCGACATCCCGGTATCTTCCAGCATCTTGATAAAAATTTCGGTGTGGGGTTTCAGGCTGCGCATGCGGTACGAAAGGTAGATTCCGTCGAAATAATCCTCCATCGTGCGGCCGTCGGCGGCGAACATCCGGCGAATCGTCTCCATGGCGGCGGGGTTGTTGTTCGACAGCACGTAGGTGCGGATGCCCCGTCGGCGCAGGGCTTCGATCGCCCGCAGTTTGCCGACCGGAATTTCGGTCAGGAAGGCCGATATGGCGGCGGCTATCTGCTCGTCCGTCACCGTGCGGTTGCCGGTCAGGCGCCGCATCTCCTCGCAGGTCTCGTGGAACGAAAGTTCGCCCTGCTCCATGCGTTCCATCATCGCCGCGGGGTGGCACGGGTCGATGAGGTCGCCGATCGCTTGCAGTCCGATAGCCTCGAATGCCGCGCGGCACTTCGCGAGGTCGAGCCCCACGAGCACGCCGCCCAAGTCGAAAACGACGTTTTTTATCATACTTTCCTTTGTCGTTATTTTTGGAATCGCATCGTGAACCGCCGCAGCGGGCGCAGCATCCACATCGGCAGCACCTTGCAAATCGGAATAAACAGCCGGTTCCACCAGTCGGGCACGATGCACCGCCGTCCGCGCCACAAGGCGCGCAGCCCGCGCCGCGCACAGCTGTCGGCCGAAATCAACGCCCCCAAACGCAGCCCGATGCGCTGCCAGCGGGGCGTCAGTCCGTACAAATCGGTCGCCACGCCTGCCGGACACACCGCCGTGACGCGGATGCCGCGGTCGGCGATTTCGCGGGCGAACGCCACCGAGAAACTGCGCAGGTAGGCTTTCGAGGCGCTGTAAATCGAGAGACCCGGAAAGGGCATCCACAACGAATAGGACGACATGTTGAGGATGCGGCCCCGCACCCCGCGCCGAATCATCGCGTCGGCGAACATCCGGCAGAGTTGGGTGGCGGTCAGGTCGTGCAGCAGGATGATGCGTTCGATGCGTTCGGGCGGTGTCCGAAGCACGTCGCAGAACGAGAAGATGCCCGCATTGTTCACCAGCACGTCGACCGCGATGCCCTGTTCGCGCGTCCAGTCGAAAAGTTCCTGTGCGGCGTCCGTGCGGGCCAAGTCGATGCCGAATACGCGCACCTCGACGCCTCCGGCCGCTTCGATTTCCGCCTTCACGGCTTCGAGCCGGTCGACGTGCTCGCCGACCAGCGCGACGCGGTAGCCCAACGCGGCCAGCCGGAGCGCATAACAGCGCCCGATGCCGGAACCGGCGCCGGTAACCAACGCCCAAGCGGCGCCCCGCATGATTTCACCCCGTTTCATCGCACTACGGAAGTTTGGCCAGCTCCTCGCGTATCTTGCGCGGCAGGTCGGGGCAATGTTTGCAACACTTCATGTCGACCGAATACATGCGGGCGATGCAGTAGTTGCGGTGGTCGCACTCGCTGCGGGTCGAAGCATCGCCCTCGCGCAGTTTGTCGACGAAAGCGGGGTCGTTGACCAGCGCGCGGGCCATTTGCACCATGTCGAATCCGGCGTCCAGCGCACGGTCGATGCCCTCGCGGCTCACCAGTCCGCCCACGTAGACCAGCGGCCCTTTGAGTTCGGCGCGGAACTTCTTGGCATCCTCCAAGAAATAGCACTCCTCGAACGGGAACTGTTTTATTAAATAGGGGCCGCACCACCGGATGAAGTATCGTAGCCACAGCGGCGAGTAGTGGCTCATCGTATAGAGCGGAATCAGCCCGCGCATGACGGCCATCGGCGCTTTGGAGACGAATCCGGCCGACAGGACGATGCCGTCGACGCCGTAGGATTCGATGACTTTGGCGATTTCGATGCTTTCGGGGATTTGGATGCCGCTCTTGAAACCGTCGTACATGTTGTGCTTGACCAGCACGGCCACGTTGCGCCGGGCGGCGGCCTCCATGACCTCCTCCAAACACATGCGCAGGAAGCGCATGCGGTTGTCGAGCGAACCGCCGTACTCGTCGCGGCGGCGGTTGGTGTAGGGCGACAGGAATTGCGAAATCAGGTAGCCGTGTCCGGCGTGCGTTTCGACCGAATCGAATCCGGCATCGGCGGCCGTGTGCACGGCGCGGCCGAAATCTTTGGCTACCTGCACGATTTCGCTTTTGCGCATCCCGCGCACGGGCGTGTAGGCATAGAGGTTGAAGCCGGTCGACGCGCCGATCGGAATCTGTCCGGCGGTCGTGAGGTGGGTCATGTTGCCGCAGTGGCCGATCTGGATGCCGGCGGCGGCCCCTTCGCGGTGCACGGCGTCGGTCAGGTCGCGCAGCGCAGGCACGATTTCGGGACGCAGCCAAAGCTGTTTGCGGAACGACAGCCCGCTGCGGCAGACGGCGGCATAAGCCACGGTCGTCATGCCCACGCCGCCGCGTGCGACCGCGACGTGGTAATCTTTGAGCTGCTGCGACGGGCCGAAGTTTTCGCCCATCGACTCGAATGCGGCCGACCGGATGACGCGGTTGCGCAGGGTCACGGGGCCGAGCTTGTATGGCGTGAATAGTTCGGACATAGGTCAGTAGATGAATGGAATGATTTTTTTGCGTTTCAGGGCGGTGAACTCCGCGCCGAACTCCTTTTCGTAGCGCCGGTAGAGCGACGCGGCGCGGGGCGCGAGGTTGGCGAACGTCCACCAAGCGAAGACGGCGCCGGCCCACGACCACGAGGCGATGGCGAAGCCCGTCCACTCGGCCAGTTCGCCGAAATAGTTGGCCGACGAGACGTAGCGGAACATGCCGCCGCGCGGGATGTAGTGGCGCGTGTCGCCGGGCTTGCGCAGGTGGCGGATGATGTGGTCGGAGTGGAGGTTGACGGCCATACCCGCCAAGAATATCGCCCCGCCGATATAAATATAAGGTTTCGCGAACCAGCCGTCGTAGAATCCGGCGGGCGAGACGTAGAAAATCCACCCGCCCTGCATCAGGGCGTTGAGCGTGTTGAACAGCATGCCCATGACGACGATGCCGAGCGGCATCTTGGAGTTGCCGCGCATCAGCAGCGGGAAGATGAAGGAGCGTTGGAGGTAGTGGGTCTGGAACAGCACGAAGAGCGTGAGCGGCGCGGCGTCCCACATCCGTTCGGAGCAGGCCCACAGCACGCACATGAAGACGAAAACGGGCGCTTCCATGAGTACCCACCCGGTTTTGTTGGGGACGGGCGGCCCGTAGCGCCGGTCGAACAGGTAGCCGTAGCCGGCCTCGAAAAAGTGCAGCGCCACGAAGACGCCGAGTGCGGCGACGGCCATTCCGATTAAAAAGAGGTCGAAAGTTTCTTTCATACGACGTGCGTAAAATCGCAGTAAAGATAGGAAAAATTTTACCTAATTGTTGTATCTTTGTCCCTAATAAAACACCCCAGCACCATGAGCCTCGTAGCCATCGTAGGGCGTCCCAACGTCGGGAAATCGACCCTTTTCAACCGCTTGGTCGGCGAACGCAAAGCGATTGTCGACGCGACCGCCGGCACCACCCGCGACCGCCATTACGGCAAGACCGACTGGAACGGCCGCGAATTTTCGGTCATCGACACGGGCGGCTACACGGTCAATTCGGACGACGTGTTCGAGGACGAAATCCGCCGTCAGGTGCTGCTGGCGATCGACGAGGCCGACGTGATTCTCTTTCTGGTCGAGGTGTCGACCGGCATCACCGACCTCGATGCGCTGATGTCCGACATCCTGCGCCGCACGTCGAAAAAGGTCATTCTGGTCTGCAACAAGGTCGACAACAACGACCAGATCTATTCGTCGCACGAGTTCTATGCGCTCGGGCTGGGCGACCCCTACTGCATTTCGTCGATGTCGGGCAGCGGCACGGGCGACCTGATGGACGCCATTTTGGAGGCCCTTCCCGCCGATGCGCGGGCCGAAGAGGAGGACGACCTGCCGCGCATCACCATCGTGGGGCGTCCGAACGTGGGCAAGTCGTCGATGACCAACGCCCTGCTGGGCGAGGAGCGCAACATCGTGACGCCCGTCGCCGGCACGACGCGCGATTCGATCCACACGCGCTACAACAAGTTCGGCATGGATTTCTACTTGGTCGACACGGCCGGCATGCGCAAGAAAGGCAAGACGATGGAGGACTTGGAGTTTTATTCGGTGATGCGTTCCATACGGGCTATCGAGAACTCCGACGTCTGCATCCTGATGCTCGACGCGCAGCAGGGATTGGAGGCGCAGGACCTGAACATCCACAACCTCATCGTCCGCAACCGCAAGGGTTGCGTCATCGTGGTGAACAAGTGGGACCTGATCGAAAAGGACAGCCGCACGATGAAGGAGTGGACCGAAGCCCTGAAAAAACGGCTGGCGCCGTTCAACGACATCCCGTTGATTTTCACTTCGGTGCTCAACAAGCAGCGCATCCTCGACGTCTTGCAGACCGCCGTTCGGGTGCACCGGTCGCGCAAACGCCGCATCGCCACGTCGGAGCTGAACGACTTCCTGCTGCCGCTCATCGAGAACTATCCGCCCCCCTCGACCAAAGGCAAGTACATCAAAATCAAGTACGTCACCCAGCTGCCGACCCCGACGCCGCAGTTCGCGTTTTTCGTCAATTTGCCCCAGTACATCAAGGAACCTTACCGGCGCTTCTTGGAAAACAACCTGCGCGAGCAGTGGGATTTCGCGGGGGTGCCTATCCAGATTTATTTCCGGCAGAAATAGCCCGTGTTCCGGTTCAAGCAATTCTCCGTCCGGCAGGAGCGGTGCCCGATGAAGGTCGGCACCGACGGCGTGCTGCTGGGGGCGTGGGCCGACGTGCGGCCGGGCGACCGGCGCATCCTCGACATCGGCACGGCCACCGGTCTGATTGCGCTGATGATGGCGCAGCGGGCCCCCGAAGCGCGCATCACGGGCATCGACCTCATCGACGTGGCGGAGGCCCGCGAAAATGCCGACGCGTCGGCGTGGGGCGACCGGCTGCATTTCGAGCAGTGCGCCGTGCAGGAGTTCGCGGCGGACGAACCGTTCGATTTGATCCTCTCCAATCCGCCCTTTTTCGTCGATTCGCTCACCTGTCCCGACGCCGGACGCACGACCGCACGCCACGCCGTGACGCTTCCTTACGACGATTTGTGTGCCGCTGCGGTGCGGCTGCTGGCTCCCGACGGCCGTTTCGCGCTGATTCTGCCCGCCTCCGAAACGGAGCGCTGGCTCGCGGCCTGCCGCGGCCGGTTACGGCCCGTGCGCCGTACCGATGTCCGCACGACGCCGCGCCGGGTCCCGAAACGGGTATTGTTGGAGTGCGTGCACGCGGGTGCGGCGGCTTCCGACCCGCCTGCGTGCGGAGAACTGGTCATCGGCACGGGCGAACACGAGTGCTACACGCCCGAATACCGTGCGCTGACGGGCGATTTTTACCTCAAATTTTGATATTTTCGCAAAACGGGCTATTTTTGTCTTGAACGATGTAAAGAAAACAGCATGAAACGGATTATCCTCTTGGCCGTCGGCGCGTGGTTCGCCGTCGGCGGGGCATTCGCCCAAAATAATCCCTACATCTCGTTGCAGGGGGCTGTCGATAGCCCGCAGCAAGGGTTGACCGTCGTGCAGCCGCGCACGATTCTGGCCGTCGATGTGACGGTCGAGTGCGAACGGACGCTGGCGGGCCCGTATGCCCGCTATGCGCAGAAATTCTTGGGACTCCGCGCGCCGTTGAGCGACAAGACCGTCTGGACGGTGAAGGATGCGCACACGTCGCTCGCCGATACCGGAACGGCGCTTTTCGCAGGCGCGCCCGCACCGGCCAAAAAACAGACCTACGGCTACTCCGAATCGGACGACGAATTTCCGCGCGTGCAGGTCGACAAGGTAGGCATCGGGGTCTCGACGCTCGAAGACGCCGCCCGCGAAGCGGCCAACACCATTTATTCGTTGCGCCGCCACCGGATGGATCTCATCACGGGCGAGGCGGGCGAAAACGTCTTCGGGGCGGGTCTGCAAGCCGCGCTCGATGAAATCGACCGGCTGGAACAGGGCTACTTGGAGTTGTTTCTCGGCAAACGGACGGTTGCCACGGCGTCGCACCGTTATATCGTCTATCCGCAGGCCGACAAACTGAAATATGTCGTGTGCCGTTTCTCGGCGGCCGCCGGTCTGCTGTCGGCCAGCGACCTGACGGGCGACATGGTGCTGTTGGAGATCATTCCGACCGACCCCCAGACGACGGGCATCGCGGCCAGCGACCGCGAACCGTCGGTCGTGTCGTGCCGCGTGGCCGCACCGTCGGAGTGCCGGGTTATCAGCGGCGGCCGCGAATTCGAGACCGTCACGCTGCCTATCTTCGAGTTCGGGCGTACCATTTATGTCGCCGTGCCCCGCCGCAAATAGCCCTCGGACGGACTGCACCGCGCGCATGGCCGCGCTGCTGGGCCGGATGCGCCGCGAACGCAACGGGGCCGTCGCCGATGCCATGCGTTATTATGGCCGTTGCTACGGGCTTAATTACGGGGTCAGCCTGCCTACGGTGCGGTCGATTGCCCGCGCCGAAACGGCCGACCACGACTTTGCCCGCATGCTGTGGCAGCAGGACGTGCGCGAACTGAAACTGGCCGCCCTGCACCTTGCCGAACCCGAATCCCTGACCGTCGACGAAGCGGTGTGGTGGGCGCGCGGAATCGCCAATTCCGAATTAGCCGAAGAGTCCGCTTTCGCCCTGCTCTGCCGGTCGCCGCACTTCGGGGCGATTTTCGACGCATGGGCCGACGTCGCGACGCCTTATTTGGCTTACGCCGTGCTCTTGGGAGCCGCCCGCTGGCCGCAACTCACCGAAAAACAACTTCCGCCGACCCTCGAACTGTTCCGGATTCCGCCGGAACGGCGACCGCAGGACGGCACCGCCCGCCTGTTCGCGCAGGGGGCCGTCGCGCTGCTGGATGCGCTCGGCCGCCAAAACGAAACGAACCGGCAGGCGGTGTTGCACGCTGTCGATTCGTTGGCCCGCTCCGCCGGTGCGGAGGGGCGTTTCGTCTGCGAAGAACTGGGCTGGCGGCTGGCCTAACGGGGGCTCTCCTGCCGGACGTGCTCGGTGGCTTCCAATTCGTGCAGTTTGCCGGCCAGCTGGTCGTAGGGCATCATGCCGCTCGACCGCCACAACACCTTGCCGTTGCGGAAGAACATCAGCGTCGGTACCGACCGGATCTCGTAACGGCGGATGATGTCGGCCATTTCGGGGGAGTCGATGTTGACCTTGTAGACGTCGACCCGTCCGCGCATCTGCTCCTGAAAACGGTCGACGACGGGGTGCATCGCCTGACACGGGCCGCACCACGAAGCGAAAAAGTCGACGAAGGTCAGGGCGTCGCGCCAGATAATTTTATCGAAATCTGTCATAACGTGTGGTTTTTAGGGGATACTCTTTGTTTCAGTTCAGTTCGGCCCACGTCATGCCGGCGTAGGCTTTTTCCGAAAGTTCTTTTTCGACGTAGCTGATCGTGCGGCGCAGTCCCTCGGCCAGCGGGGTGGAGGGTGCCCAGTCCAGTTCGCGCCGTGCCGCCGACAAGTCGGGCAGGCGCCGCCGGACATCGTTCCGCCGCGCTTCGACGTGCACGATGCGCGACCGGCTGCCGGTCAGGTCGACGATCTGTTCGGCCAGCTCGCGAATCGAAATCTCGTGCCCGCTGCCCAAGTCGACCGTGCGCGGCCGCTCGGCCGGTGCCACGTTCATCAGCCGCACCAGCCCCTCGACGACATCGCCTATCCAGCAGAACGTGCGCAGCTGCTCGCCGCTGCCGGTTATCTGCAACGTGCGGTTCTGCAACGCGGCGACGACCAGTTTGACGACCACGCGCTGGTCCATGAGGTCGGCGCCGTTGCCGTAGGTGTTGAAAATGCGGGCGATGCGCGTGTCGACGCCGAATTCCCTGTGGTAGGCGCCGTGCAGGGCCTCGGCCGCCCGCTTGCCTTCGGCGAAGATGCGGGCGGGGGTCTTTTCGACCTCCTGCTGCGGATAGGTGCTCCGCAGGTTGATGCCGTAGACGTCGCACGACGAGGCGTAGACCACGCGGGCATGCTCCGTGCGGGCGGTGTCGAGCGCATTGATCGAGCCGAGCATGTCGACTTTGAGCGTTTCGACCGGCAGCGACTGCTTGTAACAGAGCACGGCGGGCGAGGCGAGGTTGTAGATTTCGTTGCAGCGGATGCTGAACGGCTGCACGATATTGTGGCGGACATAGCGGAACGCCGGATGCTCCGCGACGGGGCGCAACAGGGGTGAATTGGCCGCTTCGCGCAGGTCGACGCAAAAGACCTCGTGCCCCTCGCCGAGCAATCGCAGGCACAGGTGCGTGCCGATGAAACCGGAGCCTCCCAGTACGACGATACGTTTTTGCATGGTGTTTTCGTTTTTCCGAAAACCGCGCAAAATCTATACCGATTGGCACTTTTTGTACCGTCAAAAAGTGCCCAAAAATCTCTCCGACGATGTCTCCGCCTACTGCGTGCGGCCTAACGCTGGCTGCGGGCGCCTGACGCGGGTTTGCAAGCAAACCGGCCCCTCCGCCGGACGCTTTTAGTCCGCACTCCGTTTAACGGCTCCGACATCCGGTCGGATTTAATGGAGCCGCTTACGCGGCAGTTTTATAAAGGGTCAGAGCGCTTCCTAAACTATCGGAAACCCCACAACCGCCCGTAGCGCTTAAATCCCGCTTCTTAAGCGGGAGAACCGAACAGCACGCGCGGCAGTTCGGAAATGCTGTTGATAGGGATGATTTCGATGCCTTTGGGACGTTTGACGCCGTTTTTGGCGAGGTATCCCGACACGACGATGCGCCGGAACCCCAGCCGGGCAGCTTCGCTGATGCGCTGGTCGGTGCGGGGCGCGGGACGCACCTCGCCGGACAAACCGAGCTCACCAGCGCAGCACACGCCCTCGACGAGCGGCCGGTCGAAACACGACGAAATGACCGCCGCCGCGACCGCCAAGTCGAGTCCCGGGTCGGAAACCTTGAACCCGCCCGCGAAGTTGAGGAAGACATCCTTTTGGTACATCTTCATGCCGAGCCGTTTTTCGAGCACGGCCAGCAGCATGTTCATGCGCCGCGTGTCGAAACCGGTCGCCGTGCGTTGGGGCGTGCCGTAGGCGGCGTTGCTCACCAGCGCCTGCACCTCGATGAGGTAGGGGCGCACGCCGTCGGCCGATGCCCCGACCGCGATGCCGCTCAACGGCTCTTCGTAGTGCGTCAGCAGGATTTCGGACGGATTGGCCACTTCGCGCAGCCCGGCGTCGAGCATCTCGAACACGCCGATCTCGAACGTCGCGCCGAAACGGTTTTTGATGCCCCGCAGGATGCGGTAGACGTTGTTGCTGTCGCCCTCGAACTGAAGCACCACGTCGACGATGTGTTCCAGAATTTTCGGCCCGGCGATGGTGCCGTCCTTCGTGATGTGGCCGATGACGATCATCGACGTGCCGGTCGATTTGGCGTATTTGAGCAGCGTGGCGGCGCATTCGCGGATTTGCGAGACGCTTCCGGCCGACGATTCGAGCACGTCGGTGTAAATGGTCTGGATCGAGTCGATGACGACCAAGTCGGGCTGTTGTTCGGCGATTTGCGCCACGATGTTTTCGAGCAGCGTTTCCGAATAGATCAGGCAGTCGTCGTTGCCGACGCCGATGCGGTCGGCCCGCATGCGGATCTGTTCGGGCGACTCCTCGCCCGACACGTAGAGGGTCTTCAACCCGTTGGCAGACAGGGCGATTTGCAGCGACAAGGTCGATTTGCCGATGCCGGGCTCGCCGCCCAGCAGGATCAGCGAGCCGGGCACCATGCCGCCGCCCAGCACGCGGTTCAGTTCGGCATTGCCGAGGTCGATGCGGCGGTGTTCGCTCTCGCGGATGTCGCGCACCCGTTGGGGCACGGTTTTGGGCAGCGTGCCGACGATAGCAGCCCCCCTCGAACCGTCCCCATGCGCGATGACCTCTTCTGTAAATGTATTCCATTCGCCGCACGACGGGCATTTGCCCAGCCATTTGGGGGCCTCGAACCCGCAGTTCTTGCAGAAAAACGCTTTTTTCAGTTTGGCCATCGTGCTATTTGAGTAAGAAGCGGTAGACATCGTTGCCGTTGGCGTAGAGCAGCAGCAACAGCAGAATTCCCAGTCCGACGTACTGCGCGGCGACCAGCACGCGGTCGCTCACCTTGCGGCCGGTGAGCATCTCCCAGAAAGTGAAAAGTGCATGCCCGCCGTCGAGTCCCGGAATGGGCAGGATGTTCATCACCGCGAGGATAATCGACAGGAAAGCGGTTTTGAGCCAGAAATCCTGCCAGTCCCACGTGCCCGAAAAGAGGCTGCCTATTGCGATGAAGCCGCCCAGTTCCTCGTAGAGTTTGGTCTTGGGGCGGACGATGAGTTTCAGCTGCTGCCAGTAGGACGACACGACCTGCCCCGCCTTGCAGAATCCGGCCGGTATGGATTGCCACAGCGTGTAGTGGCGGGTGCGCGGGATGTAGGGGCTGGCGACCGTGACGCCCAACCGCCCGTCGTCCGAAACCGGAAGGGTCATCCGCACCGTGTCGGCATCGCGGAGCACCGCGAGCCGCACGTCCTGACCCGCGTGGATTTGGAGCAGTGCCTTGTAGTCGAAAAATTCGAGGCCGCGGTGTTCGTTCAGGCCTACGATTTCGTCGCCCTTGCGCAGCCCGGAGGCGGTGACGACGCTGTCGATAATGAACGGCTGGCGCAGGCGGAAAAGATTTTCGTAGCCCTTGCTGCGGCGCATTTCGACCAGTTCGGCAAGCGGAAGCCGCAGGGCGGCCTCCCGGCCGTCGCGTTCGACGACCACCGTGCGGTCGCCGTCGGTAATCAGCAGGTCGTTGAGCAGCGATGCCACGTTGTCCACCGGCCGGCCGTCGACGGAGACGAAGCGGTCGCCGTCGCGGAAGCCCAGTGCGTGGCCCGCCTCGTTGAAGGTATAGCCCCAGCGGGCGTCCTGATTGGAGAAGTAGCTCTCGCCCCACGTGTAGCAGACGGCGCAGTAGATGCCTACGGCGACGAGCACGTTCATCACGACGCCGGCAATCAGCACCAAGAAGCGCTGCCAAGCCGGTTTCGACCGGAATTCGTCGGGCTGGGGCGGCTGTTTGAGCTGCTTCTCGTCGAGCGATTCGTCGACCATGCCGGCGATTTTGACGTATCCGCCCAGCGGAACCCAGCCGAGCCCGTACTCGGTGCCCTTGCGCTTGAACTTGAAGAGCGAGAACCACGGGTCGAAGAAGATGTAGAATTTTTCGACGCGGATTTTGAACACGCGCGCCATGACGAAGTGCCCCAACTCGTGCAACCCCACCAAAATGGTGAAGCACAAGAAAAACTGAATGATTTTTATGAGTAGTTCCATATTTTTCAATTCAAAATTCACAATTATTTGCGACGCTTTGCGTCGCGCGGGCCGCAGCCTCCGCACGCGGAGGCCCGCCACTGTCGTGTCGTGCTCTCCGCAGTCTTCGGCCCGCTTCGAGTGGTAGCGCAGCCGACCGTTTGAATCCGAATGACCGTCTATCGCGCTAACAAATATTCGGCCGCGAGACGGCGCGCCTCGTCGTCGGCCGCCGCATAGTCGTCGAGAGTCGGTGCGGTGCGGAACGCGGCTTTTGCGAGGGCGTGTTCGATTGTCCGCACGATGTCCGGCCATGCGCAGCGGTGCGCCAGAAAAGCGGCCACGGCCACTTCGTTGGCGCCGTTCATGGTGCAGGCGGCCGTCCCGCCGCGCCGCAGGCAATCGTAGGCGATGTCGAGCGCCGGATATTTCAGGCGGTCGACTTCGGCGAAAGTCAGGGCCGGATGTGCCGTGAAATCGAACGCCTCGACCGGCCGCTGCGCCCGTTCGGGGAAAAAGAGGGCGTAACTGATCGGCATCCGCATGTCGGGCGCACCCAACTGGGCCTTGATCGCCCCGTCGTCGAACTCCACCATCGAGTGGATGACGGACTGCGGGTGCAGGACGACCGAAATCCGTTCGGCCGGAGCGTCGAACAGCCAGCGGGCCTCGATGACCTCGAATCCCTTGTTGACGAGCGTCGAGGAGTCGACCGTGATTTTCGCGCCCATTTGCCATTGCGGGTGCCGCAACGCCTGTTCGGGCGTCACGCCGGCCAGCTCCTCGCGGGGCACGTCGCGGAAAGCCCCGCCGCTGCACGTGATGACGAGCCGCCGGAAGGGCGTCCGCTCGCCGACCAGACATTGGAAAATGGCCGAATGCTCCGAGTCTATCGGCACGATGGGCGCCTGTTTCTCGGCCGCGAGCCGCATGACGTACTCGCCCCCGACCACGAGCGACTCCTTGTTGGCCAGTGCCAGTTTCTTACCGGCCTGCAAGGCCGCGACCGTCGGCATCAGACCGGCATAGCCGACCAGCGCGTTGACCACCACGTCGGTATCGCCTGCGGCGGCGACCTGCGCCACGGCGTCGGCACCGGCGTAGACCTTGATGTCGGTGTCGGCCAGCGCATCGCGCAGCGGGGCGTAACAGGTTTCGTCGGCGATGACGACCGTCGCGACGTCGAACGCGCGGGCCTGTTCGGCGAGCTGCTGCCAGTTGCGGTGCGCCGTGAGCACGACCGCCTCGAAACGTTCGGGGTGTCCGCGCACGATGTCGAGCGTCTGCACGCCGATCGACCCCGTAGAACCCAAAATAGCCAAACGCTGTTTCATGCCGGTGCGCCGTGCGGGTTTAGAAGACGATGTACCCTTCGGGGTCGACCGGTTTGCCGTTGCTCCACAGCTCGAACTCGAACAGTTCGGCGTCGGCCGGTTCGTCGGTGTCGGGCGCGGTGTTGTAGCCCAGCTGGTCGCCGCCGTGCACGCTTTGTCCCCGCATGACGAGCGACTGCGAAAGGTTTTTATAGACCGAAACGAGATTGTGGGCGTGCTGCACGACGATGATGTAGCGGTTTTCGGGTGTCCAGAGGCTTTGGACGACCGTGCCGTTGTCGATCGCCGTGATGCGTCCGCCCGCCGTTGCGGCGATGCGCACCCCGAAGCGGTTTTGTCCGATGTCGAACCCTTCGGCGATGATGCCCTCGACGGGCGTCACGAGCTGCATCGCCTCGCGTACCTCGCGCCGCGACGTGGCGTTGTAACCGGCCAGCGAATAGGGGCCGTCGCCCTCCATTTGGGCCCGCAAGAGCGAATCCTCGCGCGACGGCGGCACCGGAGCCTTGTCCGTGCGCAGGCTGTCGGAGCCGATGAACGAACGGGCGACGGGCATGTGGCCTTCGAGCACGAGGGCGATGTTTTCGTTGTAGGTCATCATGTCGTTCATCATGCGCTCCATGGAGTCGAGCCGGATGAGGTTCTGCACGAGCGTTTCGCGCATCCGGTCGGTCTCGGTGCGGTAACCGGGCAACAACTCCAGCACGGGCGTGTAGGCCATGAGCGTGAGGATGAAAATGAAAAAGACCAGTGCGACGGCCACCGAACCGGAAACGATGCTCGCGGGCGAAAGGTGGATGTGCCACTCCTCGCTGTTGTCCGTCGCATTGAGCATGTTGAAGCGGCGTTTGCGGAAAAAATCGCGCCACCGCGTCCGTAATTTTTTCAGGAAGTCCATACGGCAAAGGTACATAAAATTCATCATTCAAAATTCACAATTCGGAATTATGTTGCGACGCTTTGCGTCGCGCGGGCCGAAGCCTCCGCCCGCGGAGGCCCGCCACTTGCGTGTCGTGCCGTCCGCAGTCTCCGTCCCGCTTTTATTAACAGTGAGGGCGCTTCCCAACTATCGGAAACCCCACGACTGTCCGTAGCCCTTAAAACCCTGTTCTTAACAGGGCGCTTTTTGGTCCGTCAAAAAGCGCCGTAAAAACCTCTCCGACGATGTCTCCGCCTACTTCGTGCGGCCTAACGCTGGCTGCGGGCGCCTGACGCGGGTTTGCAAGCAAACCGGCCCCTCCGCCGGACGCTTTTAGTCCGCACTCCGTCTGACGGCTCCGACATCCGGTCGGATTCAATGGTGCCGCTCACGCGGCAATTTTATTAAGGGTCAGAGCGCTTCCTCACCTTCCGAAACCGCAAGGCTGTCCGTAGCGCTTAAATCCCGCTTCTTAAGCGGGCGCCGAAAAATTTGGACATTCGCGGGTAAATACGTACATTTGTATGATTGTTTGCGAACGGGTCGGCCTGCGGATTGCAGGGGCGGCGTTCGCACGCGCAACCAAACGCATCGTATCATGAGAATCGTCATTGCCGGCGCCGGCGAAATGGGCAGTCATCTGGCCCGCATGTTGAGCGGCAACGGCCACGAAATCACCATTATCGACCCCGACGGCAAATTGCTCGCCGACGTGGGTTCGCTGGCCGATGTCGTCGCCGTCGAGGGCGATTCGACCATGTTCGAGGTGCTGCGGCGGGCGGCGATGCGCAAGTGCGACCTCTTCATCGCGGTGAACCACGAGGAGAACGACAACATCGTCGCCGCGATGATGGCCAAGAAACTCGGCGCCCGCAAATCCATCGCCCGCATCGATAACAGCGAGTATCTGGAACCCAACAACAAGGAGATATTCATCGACATGGGTATCGACTACCTGTTTTATCCCGAAAAGGTCGCCGCGACGGAGGTCATCAACCTGTTGGGCCATACGTCGACCACGGAGTACGTCGATTTTTCGAGCGGCAAACTTTCGCTGGTGGTCTTTCGGTTGGATGCTTCGTCGCCGTTGGTCGGGACGCTGCTGACCGGCTTCGACGAGGAGCAGGCGCAGCTCAATTTCCGCACCGTGGCCATTGCGCGCGGCGGGCAGACCATCATTCCGCGCCGCGAGGAGCACCTCATGGAGGGCGACGTCATCTATGTCATCACGTGTCAGGACACCCTGCACGAGGTGTTGGAACTGTCGGGGCAGTCCAATGTCGAGGTCAAGAACATGATGATTCTGGGCGGTTCGCGCATCGGCACCCGCATCGCCATGGAGATGCAGGACGAGGTGAACATCAAGCTGGTGGAGTACAATCAGGAAAAGGCTTACCGGCTGGCCGAAGTGCTGGAAAAGACGCTGATAATCAACGAGGACGGCCGCAACACGGAAGTGATGCTCGAAGAGGGTCTGCCGAATATGGACGCGTTCGTGGCCGTGACGGGCCGCAGCGAAACCAACATCTTGGCCGCGATGCTGGCCAAGCGCATGGGGGTCAAGAAGGTGATTGCGGAGGTCGAAAACCTCAATTACATCGATTTGGCGGAGTCGATCGGCATCGACACGATCGTCAACAAAAAACTGATCACGGCGTCGAATATCTTCCGGTTCACGATGTCGACCGACGTGCAGGCGATCAAGTGCCTGACGGGCAGCGACGCCGA
>CAZGYX010000022.1:0-24830 GCA_964530735.1 uncultured Alistipes sp.
TGAAGTCTTCCGGTTATAAGTCGCATACATCACTGGATGTTTTCTGCACAAAGTTCTCCGACCGAGTGCAGAATAAATACATCATCTACACCAAAGACCTGAAACGCGAGCAGGGGATTGACTATATACCCGTGTATATGACAATGTTTTTATAAAGACTGTCGTGCTATGAATAAATGTGTGAAATTACCTATTTGGTTGGATGATATAATCTTCAATGTGATCAATGCTGTGTATGAGCGTCGACCAGAAGAGGTAGCGCGTACCCCTGATAACTCCGATTTTGACAAAATTTATCTTGGCACTTATTTCCCGCGCAGTTATGCAGAAGCATATTGCATTATGGACCGACTATTGAACAATACAAACTATTTTGATGCGCTGGCATATGAACAAGAACTGAACATTCTGGATTTCTGTTGTGGGACAGGAGGTGAAATTTTTGGGCTGATATCTATTTTGCAAGAGAAATTGCCTGCTCTAAAACGGATTAACATAGATGCTTTTGATGCAAACGAGATGTATATCTTTAACATGTTCCACATACTCGAAAATATAAAAGAACATTTAACAGTTGAAGTAAGGATAAATCCACAGTGTATTTTTGTGGAGAATGAGCAACATTTGAATGATGTTGTAAACACAACAACCCATCAGTATCACATAGTCCTATCATTCAAAGCCTTGAATGAATTTATACAGGGTAATACATTTCCGAATGGCAATGTTTATAAAATAGTGGCTGAAAAGTTCCTGCCACTTCTCGCAGATAATGGCATCTTAATATTGTCTGATTTGACTAATAAATATGATAGAGGGAACTTCTTTTACCCAGTAAAAATGAATGAAGGTCTCAATTCGTTGTTGCGTGCAAATACGACATATAAGAGTATCGTCCCAGTTACATGTTATCATCATGAGCACAAATGCAGGGGTTGCTATATGCAGGATATTATATGTGTTACTCATAGTCGTAAGATTCGTGATATCAGCAAAGTTGCATATCGTGTAATTGGGAAATCCGATTTCGCGGATAGAATAGTAGCGAATACTCAACCATGTATATGTAAAGCAACGAACGGTCAGGCTGACAAAACAGCACCGTATAACATTTAACTCAATTTGATATGGCATTGGATCAACTTACACCTGATAAACATCAGCAAATCATCATAGCTATGAAGGCGGAGCAGACTGTTGTGGTTAAAGGAGTAGCCGGATCAGGAAAGTCTTTAACTCTGCTAAAAAAAGCAAAGCAGATATCCACTTTCTCCGACTCGTATGCGATTATTGTCTATACAAAAACCTTAAAACAGTTTTTTGTTGATGAGTTAGCGGAAATAGGTCAAACAAAAGGTCATGTTTATTACGCTAAAGAGTGGGAGCGTTCTGAAAAGCCACAGGTGGATTATATGTTTGTTGACGAATGCCAAGATTTTAATGCGGCTGAAATACAGGATTTTAGGGATCATGGTAAGTATTGTTGGTTTTTCGGAGATACAGACCAATCTATTATGGAATTTGTTCCAATCGCAAATTCGCCAGGACATTCTGTGCAATCGGTGGAAGATACAGCCCAGCAATTGAGAGTGCATACTCAATCGTTAGGTATAAACCATAGGCTTACTGTTGAGAATGCAAAGGTCGGTGAATATATTAAACCGGCAACACGACTTTGTATGGCTTGCTTCAAACACGGTCCCAAACCTTTACAGATTTGTAGTAGCTCTCAGTTGGATGATATAATTAAAATATACCAAGATGGCGATTTTGTAGATATAGGAATTTTGGCATATTACAATAGTCAAGTCGAGACTATAAAAAAACATTTCGAGTCAAAAGGTATTCCCATAGAATGGAAGACCAAAGACGATATGACGATAGACTTCAAATCCACAAATCCGAAGATAATCACATTTCATTGCGCAAAGGGATTGCAGTTCGATAATGTGTTTATCCCTTTTTGCGAGAACTACAAAATGGTATATGAAAAAAACGCGTTATATGTAGCATGCACTCGCCCACTGACACAGTTATATATTATATACAACAGGGCAACAAGTCCATTTTTGCCGCCAGCGACCTCTAATATATACAGAAATCCGCAACAAAAGAATATAAATCAGGAGAGATGATCTCCTTTCTAAGAAGAGGAAAATGAAATATTATATACCTATATCATGTCTGAATCTGGACAATATACTTCAATCCGAAAGTATCTCTCCCCTGCCATTTTATACAAGGCGTAAAACAGGCTATAGTAGTTTCGATGTTATCCCCGAATTTCGAGGAGTCAATAAAATCGTTTTGTTCGAATATCCGGTTCGATTTTCCATCAATGATCCTAACCGCAACAATTATCCGGTTTTAATAGAGATAGAGGATGAGCAGCAGTTATGCAGTAATGCCCTCCAACGCCGAGAGAACGGGATATGCTTATATAACAAGACCCTGTATCTAACGCCGTATAACTGCCGTATATTCTTCTTCTCGGAAAGAGCATACAAACTAATCATTATCAATACGAAGGATAATAAATCAATAAAACATTACAACAAGTATCGTATATTCCCGACAGCCGAGAAACTTGAGCCTTTAAAGAATATGCCGCTCGTTAGGACCTGTTCCGACCAATCTTTAGGGGAGAGTGATGAGACCAAGAATGACAAAAAGAAAGGTGTGTTATATGCGTATCTTATAGGGCAAAATTCGTCTTTGACGGCCGAATTGGCTCATCAAAAATATCTAACACAAGAGATATATAACACTATTGCGGGCATTAACTCTTACATAAAAACCGGCGGAATAATTCCGGATACTTATAAGAAAAAGTTAGAAGAGCTACTTGAAGAATATAAAAAAACAGATAAAATAGAGCGTAAAAATTATTCTCTATTATGCGAAAAGTTAAACAAGGTCGCCGAACAACGAAACACAACATTAGAAAGTTTCATAGAAATGCTACGCGACTTGAGCCAGCATGTATTAAATTTTGTATATAAAGAATCATCTGTCAAATGGAATATACCGATTCTTCCATTGGTATCCGAATTGCATTCCAGCCATGATTACACCTGTTTGATTGAGCAAGTAGAGAGGCATACTGCGCAAAACATCGCTTCTTATAAGAATGAAATACCGAAGCCATCTTTGACTACAATAAATGTTGAAGACAGGGATATCTCCATTGAAGGAAAAGAATTGTTGAATATTGCAATCAACTATGTTATTGATAACGAACTGACACAAGATAAATTAGTCGCTAACAGAGCAGATGTATGCTCGAAAATAATCAACCAAATCAAAGACTATTTCATTACAACACTTGGATATAGCGAAAACCAATGGCGCGAGGATTCTCATCGTCAATACGCTCTTCAGCTATACAATAGCATAAATGACTATCGTAGTTCATTTTCGCTGAATAATGCAATTGGATTAAGGTATGGTGCTGAATTTATGGCAATAGCCTCGTTTTTGTTAAGAGGAGATAGTATTGATAGTTATTTGAAGTATCTTTTGAAAAACGAAATTGCTGATTATAGTATGCCATTGGCATTATGGGGTGCGTTGTGTGGTTATATGGAGATGAATAGAGACGTGTTGACGGAGTTTCTAACAGATGAAATATACGCGAATGTTTACGAGCATCTCCACGGAACAAAGTTGTATAAAGCGACATTTAATGATGCTGTCCAAGAACAACCCAAGCCCCAAAGTGATGATTATGTTCTATGCGATGATTATTTGTTTGTCGTTGCGAGAACTAATAAGATAGACGACGAACTGCGTTCTGAATTAGAAAAGTTGTTGCAAGATGAACATGTTGATCGCAAGGTTTTAGAACAAATATTGAACTTAAAAGGTATAAGAGCGAAAAAAGGACAATGTAAGATAGCAAGAAATATTTTTGATCATATTGCATCAAAAGAGTATAATAAGTTAAAGGAGCTTGGAAAAAAAAATTGGAAGGAAGTAGCTACGCATTTTGGATTACAAGGTGTAGGCCCAGATAAATCCAAAAGTATAAAAAACAAACAGGTACAAGAAGACGGCAACTTGTTTTCTAATGAAGCTCCTGGCTCTATTCCATCTTAACTCTTTCCTTTATTGACGGATAAATCTTGGATTGATGAGTGTGCTGCATTGATTAATAACCAAAAATCCACGAAGCAGTTCATTGAAGATATGAATTGGTTTGTTGATAATCACAATGAGTGGTATACTGATAAAAAAGGGAATTGGTCTCGTGGACGATATTGTGATTCGGACGAATCTAATAATAAAACTCATACATTGACAGTAATTTGCATCCTAAAACCCTAACAAGGTATTGGTGTGCGGATATATATAAAGAGATTCGAGCTGATAATATTATGATTTATCCACAAAAAATATGGCAACTGATAAAACCAACATACGGAAAGATAACGGTGAGATAGTAGAAGCTGTTGCGCCTGTCATTATCTCTGCAAGTCGTTCGACGGATATTCCGGCCTTTTATGCCAAATGGTTCATAAAAAGGCTTGAAGCGGGATATTGTGTTTGGTACAATCCGTTTAATCAACAACCTATGTATATCTCGTTCAAGAATGCAAAGGTTGTGGTATTTTGGACAAAAAATCCGGAGCCAATGATTAAGTATCTGCCTGAACTTGACAAACGTGGTATTCACTACTACTTTCAAGTAACTCTGAATGACTATGAGCATGAGGGGTTTGAGCTCAATGTGCCGGACCTCCAACATAGAATTGAGGTGTTCAAGAAGTTGTCAGGCAAAATTGGTAAGGAGAAGGTTATTTGGCGCTGCGATCCACTTATCCTGACGGAGCGATTATCACCTCGCCAGTTGCTTAATAAGATTTATCATGTCGGGAATCAACTGAAAGGCTATACTGATAAATTGGTATTCAGTTTTATTGACGTGAAGGCATATCGCAAGGTGCAGAATAATTTGATTAAGGAAACGCCATACTTCACAAGAGAAACTGTCGAGACAGCCGAGCCTGAAGGCGACAAGAGAATAGAGTTGGTTGAAGGTCTTGTAAAATTGCGCGAGCATTGGGGAAATGAAGGATGGAATTTGACACTTGCAACTTGTGCTGAAGCAATCGATCTTGACTCTTATGGTATAGAACATAATCGGTGTATAGATGGTGAATTGATGGAACGCATTTTTTCAGAAGACACAGAACTTGTTTATTATCTGCATACCGGAAAGTTGCCTGAACCTTCTGTTGGATTGTTTAATTCTGAACTAATAATTCCTCTTGCGAGTAAAGACTTAAAAGATAAAGGACAACGAAGGATTTGCGGCTGTATGATAAGCAAAGATATTGGGATGTATAATACTTGTCGACATTTCTGCGTCTATTGCTATGCTAATACAAGCAAAGAGTGTGTAATGAAGAATGCGTCTTTATACAGCGAAAATAGCGAAAGTATTATAGGCTAAAAGTATCCGCTTATTCAATCAAATTTCTCAGATTTCACATCTATAATAGTCTGGCCAGAGTTGGCTACCAGACTTTCTTATTTTTGAACATTGCTCATATTCTATATCATAGAAGTGACTATGGCATGTTCATGCTTGGATTGGAATTACCACTTTCGATGTGCATTCCGATGGCTACAACAGACTCTTCCTGCTTGCGGCATAAGTGGCAATTTCCCTGCTGGAGCAAGCAGACTGGGGTATTAGGCTCCCATCGGGTTGATATTTGTGTACAACTGGCAACAACTCCTCCTGGCGAAAAAGAGATGCTTTGACATTGTCCGGTCGAATCGGCAGTCAGTGAACTACTCCAAGCGGAGAGATTTTCGCAACCAAAAGAAAAATATACAAGTTGCCTTTTCTTTTGGCTGCAATAAGTTTTATGAGGCAGTATAGGATGCTGCGAAAAGAGAATACATTGAAAAGGTTTTGGACAATGCAATCCTGCGAGCAAATGAAAGCCGTGAAATTATCTGAAAACAAAAAATCAGCATTTTGAATAAAATGCCGATTTTGTATCCGTGTTGTTCCTTAATTGCTGAAGATAAATATATATTCTATTGATATTAAACGTATTAAAATTATGCCATTGTCAACTTCCTATGTTCGTCTGACGAGAACAAGCTACACTCTCCGTGTAATCAATATGTCTGTGCAAAAGTAGCGATATTCCGCGACATTCCAAAATCGCGGCGGCCTGAACCCGCAGATTCCGTCGGGACGGTGTTTGCGGTACGTTATTTGTTCGGGACGACCTCGAATCAAAAACATTTCGCCACCATGAAAAAGTATCGTTGCACCGTCTGCGAGTACATCTATGACCCCGAAGCGGGCGACCCCGAAAACGGCATTGCGCCGGGCACGCCGTTCGAGGAACTCCCCGAAAGCTGGATTTGTCCGGTCTGCGGCGAGAGCAAATGGGCCTTCGAGCCCGTCGAAGAATAGTCCGTCGCACCTGCGGGCCGAACCTGCATGCAGCCCGCACAAAATCGCTTCGCATTCATGTATCCGTGTATCTTATCACTTATTTTCAGCATTATGACCACCACCGACACCGCATCACGCACGCAATTCGCCGTCCGTGAACTTCCCTATGCCTACGACGCGCTCGCGCCGCAGGTCTCCGAGGAGACCATGCGCTTCCACCACGACAAGCACTACAAGGGCTATGTCGACAAACTCAACGAACTGCTCGCCGATTTGCCCTACGCCGGAAAATCGCTCGAAGAGATCATCGTTTCGTCCGACGGCCCGTTGTTCAACAACGCCGCGCAGGTGTGGAACCACGAGTTCTACTTCGACCAGCTTTCGCCGACGCCGCAGACCCACCCCACGGGCGAATTGAAAGAGGCGATCGACCGGGCGTTCGGTTCGGTCGACCAGCTCAAAGCGCAGATGAACAAGGCGGCGACCGCGCTTTTCGGTTCGGGTTGGGTGTGGCTCGCCGAGGACAAATCGGGCAATTTGGTCATCGTCAGCGAACAGAACGCGGGCAACCCGCTGCGTCGCGGCATGAAACCGTTGTTGTGTCTCGACGTGTGGGAACACGCCTATTATGTCGACTACCGCAACCGCCGCGCCGATGCTGTCGTCGCCTTGTGGGACAACATCGATTGGAAAAAGGTCGAAACCCGTTATTAATCCGTCCCGTTCCGATCCCGACGATATTTTATAAAATTGCAGCAAGAAAATCGGCATTTGAATAAAATGCCGATTTTTTTCATGCTTTTTTTTCTGCCCTTGCTTGCACGGAAACGGCCATTCGGAACTTTTTTCGGTAAAAATTTCCGTAAAAAATAATGCGGAATCGAAATTTTTTCTAATTTTGTTTACGTTTATCCGCAAAAAAAAAGTTTTGCGGGGACAACTATGTTTAATACCAAACTAACCTTTATGAAACACTTTACAAAACTTGCCCTGCTGTTGATGCTGGGCATGGGCCTCGCGCAGGCGGCTACGGCCCAAATTGTAGGGGGGGGGATTAAAGACGCTCAGGGTCAGCCAGTTATAGGCGCATCCGTAGCTGTCGACGGTACCTCCCTCGGCACGACTTCGGATGTCAACGGACGATTCGAGTTGAACGTTCCGGATGCGAAGAAGGCCGTATTGACCGTGTCGTTCATCGGTTATGCGACACAGAGCATTCCTGTCAACGGTCGCACGCAGATCAACGTTGTGTTGGAAGAAGATACGCTTGCGGTCGACGATGTGGTGGTCATCGGTTACGGTACGGTGAAACGCCGCGACCTGACGGGTTCGGTAGCATCGGTTACAGGTGACAAACTGGCGGCCAACCCCGTGTCGAACATCGCCGAAGCGTTGCAGGGCCAGTTGCCGGGCGTATCGATAACGTCGCAAGACGGCCGTCCGGGTGCTGCGATGTCGATTCGCGTTCGCGGCGGTAATTCGATTACGCAGTCGAATGAACCGTTGCTCATCGTCGACGGTACGCAGGTGAGCTCGATTGACGACATTCCGGCCGACAATATCGAATCGATCGACGTGCTGAAGGATGCCGCTTCGACGGCCATCTACGGTGCCCGCGGTGCCAACGGCGTAATTCTTATCACTACCAAGAGCGGCAAGAAAGAGTCGAAGACCACCGTACGCTACAACATGTATTATCAGGTGAAGGAAAAGCCTGAGGTGCTTGAAACGCTCGATGCTTACGACTACGTGCTGTACACATGGTCGCAGGCTTACGAGACGGGCGACTCCTACGCCGACAACGTGGCCAAATATTTCGGTCTGGGGTCGAAGTACGGCAATAACCTCGAGAACTATCGCAACATAAAGGCACACAATTGGTCGAAAGATGTGCTCCGCACGTCGGGCCAATGGAATCACGATATTTCGGTATCCGCCGGCACCGACAAGACGCAGTACTATGCTTCTGTCAACTACCTGAATGATGACGGTGCCTTGATGAAGTCCGGATTCCGCCGCTGGAACGCCAACTTCAAAATCAGCCAGAAACTCGCCAAGACGCTCACTTTCGACGCCGATTTGCGTTACGCCGACATGAAGATCGAAGGTTCCAAGTTCGATCAGGCTACGTTGGCTTACCGGTATCGTCCGATCGACGAGCCGTTCGGTGAAGATTCGGAAGGTCTCATGGGGCAGGGCGGCCAGTACGTTACGCCGGGCAAGAACTCGGTGGCTGTGCTGAACAACTACACCAACCAGACCTACCGCCAGCGTCTGCGTGCCATGGGATCTCTGACGTGGCAGGCATTCAAAGGCTTCACGGCAAAGACCGAGCTTGCGTTGAGCCGCAACTGGAGTCAGGCGGAATACTGGGATGCCGGTACGATGGCCTCGGATAACACCTATAACAATGCACGTCTGACCAAGGGCGAAGGTTACGGAGTCCGCTGGGCGACCACGCTGAATTACGAGGTTCAGGGATTGGGCGAAAACCACAACCTCTCGTTCCTCGTCGGTAATGAGGTACTCTCTTCGAAATCGAATTCGTCGCGTTTCGATGGTTACGGTTATCCGTCGAATTATACGAGGGACGACGTATTCGGTATGATCGATATGTTCGACAACTCCGTTAAACCGGCTACGTTCGTCAACACGATCGGCACGCCGGCTCACACCGTTTCATTCTTCGCCCGTGCGAACTATTCGCTCTACGGCAAATACCTCTTCACGGGTACGTTCCGTGCCGACGGTTCGTCGAAGTTCGGCCCGAACAACCACTGGGGTTATTTCCCCGCCGGTGCTTTCGCTTGGCGTATCTCGGACGAGGCGTTTCTCGAAAATGCACACGATTGGCTCGATAACTTGAAGTTGCGTGTTTCGGTGGGTACTTCGGGTGCCGACAACATCGACTCCTCCCTGTGGAAGAGCTCGTGGAAGACGACGACCAACGCCGCCGGTGAGACGATTTATCAGCCCAACGACATGCGGGCCAACCCTGACTTGAAGTGGGAAACGACGGTTTCGCGCAATCTCGGTGTGGACTTCAGCTTCTGGAACGGACGTCTGTTCGGTAGCGTCGATGCTTATTGGAACACCACGAAAGACATTCTGATGCGGGTTCCGACCGCTGCCGCAACGGGGTACACCTATCAGATGGCCAACGTGGGTCAGACCTCGAACAAGGGTGTCGAAGTCGCACTCGGTGCCGCATTGGTCCGCAAGCAGAACTTCAACCTGAATTTCAACGCGACGTACAGCTACAACAAGAACAAAATCGACAAGATCAAGGCCGATGTCAATGCCGACACCTCGATGGGTTGGGCTTCGTCGGCTATTCTGCCGAAGTTCGACTATGTGATTCGCGAAGGTCAGCCGGTAGGTCTGGTTATGGGATTCGTGTCGCAGGGCTTCTATACGCCGGCGGATTTCGACTACGCCAATGGCGTGTACACACTCAAGCCGGGGGTACCCGATATCGACAACGCACTGGTTTCGTATCAACGCAGCGGCGCTTTCCCGACGGCTGCCGGACAGACCGCTTATCCGGGTATGCCGAAATATCGCGATACCGACGGCAATGGCAAGGTCGATTTGGATGACGTGGACATCATCGGCCGTATGATGCCGAACCATACCGGCGGATTCTCGCTGAGCGGCAACTGGAAGAATCTCGACTTCTCGATGAACTTCACCTATCAGATCGGCGGTCAGATTTACAACGCCAACGCCATGTGGAGCCTCATGGGCGACAAGGATAACCGACTCGGTGCGAACCGATTGCACTACACCGCCGATGCTTATCGCATCTATGACGTACAGGCGGATGGCAATATCGGCCTCGTAACCGACCCCGAACGGCTGAATGCGATAAACGCAAACGCGAAATACCCGATGGCGCACTCGCAGTACGGTCCGGTCGTTTCGGACTTCGTCGAGGATGCTTCGTACCTGCGTCTGCAGAATCTCACGATCGGTTACTCGCTGCCGAAACGTTGGTTGAGCAAGATTCGCATCGAGAAACTCCGCATTTACTTTACGGGGTCTAATCTCTTCTGTCTGACCGGTTACTCGGGTCTCGATCCCGACATCAACACCAGCCCCGACGGCGTAAACGGTTTCCCGACCCCGAACTACGATTACAATGCCTATCCGAAGATGCGCACCTACACGTTCGGTCTTAATCTTACTTTCTAATCAAAACGGAGGAATAAAACATGAAAAATTTAATATATAGCGCACTCTGTGCAGCGGTTTTGATTGGTGCGACAGCGTGCGAGGAATTTTTGGAGACCTCATCTCCGTCGATTGTCGACGAATCCTTTGTCTTCTCCGATATCGCGACCGCCCGCAAAGCGCTCGACGGTGCCTACGAGGCATGGCGTCAGGTCGGTGGCAACCATGCCTTCGGCGACGGCCTTTATTATGCGGCCGACGTTGCCGGCTCGGATATCGAGCATCACCCGGAGGCCTATACCGCGCAGTTGGCGCGCCATCGTCCCGAAGGTTTCTACGAGAACGGTGTCGCAGCAGGTATCTACACCCTGAACTCTTATGAAGACGACAACAAAAGCTACTCGCTCTATCTGCGGGCTTTCAAGTGCATCGGTCAGGCTACGGCTGTGATCGAAGCTATCGAAGCGTCAGGCGAGGCAGCCAACTTCGTCGATGATCAGCCCACCGAACTGAGCCAGCTCTACGGTGAGGCCATAACGATGCGTGCGAACTGCTATCGGGAGCTGATTCGTTACTACGGCGATGTTCCTTTCGGCGATAGCGAAGGCTTGGTTTCGCGCCATGCAGTGTATGATCATATCCTCGCCGACCTGATCAAGGTGGAACCGCTGATGTATCGTCTGGGTGAGAACGGTATGGACAAGAACAACTTTTCGCGTACGTTCGTACAAGGTCTGATTGGTCGCATCGCACTCGATGCCGCCGGTTATCATACGCATCGTTCGGATATCGAGTATGTCGACGGCAAGGGCACCCCGATCAGTTTTGAATACAAGGGCAAAGTCAATGCCAGTGCAGGCAACGCATTCTACGCACGTCGCAGTAACTACCTCGATTTCTATGAGACGGCCAAAACCTACTTCAAAAAGGTATTGGACAATCCGGGTACGGCTAAGCTGAACCTGACCGATCCGCGTCAACCCGACGCCAAAGGCAGGGTCTACGGCAACCCCTATCAATACTTCTTCCAGCAGATGCACCAAGATTGTGTGCAGGGGTCGGAGCATTATGCCGATGAGTCGATATACGAAATCGTACAGACCTATGGCAACGGTAACGACAGCCGTCCTTACTCGTTCGGCCGTCCGGCTGCCGGAGGTAACCCGCGCAAGGTGGACAACGGCTATCCCTGCAAGAACTATGGTCAGGGCCGTTTCAATCCGGCTTTCTATTACGGTATGTTTGACCCGAACGACAAACGTCGCGACGTTTCGGCCACGGTAACGGGCTCGCAGGGCAACGGTCATGAAGTGTTGCTTCCATTCAAGCCGGGTTCGCAGACGACCGGTGGCGGTATCTCGCTCAACAAGTGGGATGAGTGCCGTCAGGAACTGCCTAACGCGAAACAGCGTGTTTCGGGTATCAACGGTCCGTACATGCGTATGGCAGAAATTTACTTAGGTTATGCCGAGGCTTGCGCCGTAACGGGCGACGAGGCTACGGCGCGCACCTATATAGAAACTATCCGCAAACGCTCGTTCCCGGAGGGTATGGATAAGACCGCTCAATTCATCGCATCGTGCGAGGATGTGCTCGATGCCGTCATCGAGGAGCGCGGCTTCGAGTTCGCCGGTGAGGGAGACCGCCGCTGGACGATTATCCGCACCGGCAAGGTCGCCGACAAGATCAAGCGTATGAAAGAACTGACGGCTGCGATGTTGGAGGGTTTGGAGACACAAGGCTACTATACCTTTGAAAACGGCAACACGATCAGCGACTACGTTTACACGAAGGATGTCGATGCCAAGACGATCTATGGTTACAATCTGACGATGGAATGTCAGGACAAAGAGGATCCGGTTCTGTATCCGGGCTGGCGCGGTCAGCACGACGACTGGGCTGCTGTCGGTTCGGCAGCCGGTTTCTCGATCGCTTTCACGACCTACAATCTCGCCATCAAAGGTCTTTTCGAGCGCATCGATGACACGGAAGCTGCGGAACTTCAGAGTGAAGGTTACACCAAAGTAGATTGGGGCAAGTCCTTGGTAGAGTACAAGGCGGAATATCTGGACAACATGTTCAAAAACTACGACTATGAAACAGCTCCGGTTTATCTGTGGCCGTTTACGATCAACACGCTGCTTTCAGGTGGTTTCACCAATGGTTATGGTTTCGCTCAGGAGTAATTGAGCTACATTCCGAAAAAAGAGGGCGGATTCTTATGAATCGGCCCTCTTTTTTTGCAAACAGGCAAAAAATTTCCGGGGGACGTGCCCGCTCTCCGGCGGATTTTTCGTATCTTGTTCTGAAAAAATCGCATTCGCAGTATGAAACTTATTTTTGCAACTTTCGTCGCTCTGCTGGCCGTGGCCTGTACTTCGCAGCCGCAGGCTTCCGATGCGACGCTCCCGTGGGAAAACGGCCGGTTGGTCGTTTCGCCCGACGGCCGTTATCTTCAACACGAAAACGGCGTGCCGTTCTTTTGGATGGGCAATACCGGTTGGCTGCTGCCCGAACGAACGACCCGCGAGGAGGCCGATTTCTTCCTCGAAACGTGCCGCGAAGCCGGATACAACGTCGTGCAGGTGCAGACCGTGAACGGCGTGCCGGCCCAAAACGCCTATGGAAAATCGTCGATGCCCGACGGATTCGACTTCTCGAAAATCGACGCCGAAGGCGAGGACGGCTACTGGCAGCACATGGACTACATTGTCCGCAAGGCCGGGCAGGAGGGTATCTACATCGGTATGGTCTGCGTTTGGGGTGGGCTGGTGAAGCACGGCTACATGAACGAAGAGCAGGCCGTGTCCTATGGAACGTTCCTTGCGAACCGCTACAAGGATGTTCCCAACATCGTTTGGATTATCGGCGGCGACATTCGCGGCGACATCAAGACGGAGGTGTGGGAGGCGCTTGCCCGCACGATTCGGGGCATCGATTCTGTCCACCTGATGACGTTTCATCCCTATGGACGCACGTCGTCGGTCCAGTGGTTCCACGGGGCCGACTGGCTCGACTTCAACATGTTCCAGAGCGGCCACCGGCGCTACGACCAGACTCGCGGCGACGGCGACGACACGGTACAGGCTTCGGTTTCCGAAGACAACTGGCGTTATGTGGAGGCCGGTTTGCAGATGCAGCCCGTCAAGCCGATTCTGGATGCCGAACCGAGCTACGAGGAGATCCCGCAAGGACTGCACGACCCCGATGAACCGTGGTGGAAAGCGCCCGATGTGCGTCGGTATGCCTATTGGTCGGTCTTCGCGGGGGCTTGCGGCCACACGTACGGGCACAACTCTATCATGCAGATGCACCCGGGCGGGCGCGTCGGTGCCTACGGGGCCCGCAAATCGTGGCGCGAGGGGTTGAAGGACGACGGATTCAACCAGATGCAATACCTGAAACGGCTGATGTCGGCGTTCCCCTATTTCGAGCGTGTCGGCGACCAGTCGGTGATTGCCGGTGAGAACGGATTTCGTTACGACCGCGCTATCGCCACGCGCGGCAACGATTACCTGTTGGTCTACACCTATACGAACCGGCCGATGCAAGTCGACCTCGGCAAAATTTCGGGCGATACGAAGAACGTGTGGTGGTATTCGCCTACGGACGGTTCGCTGCAATATGTCGGGGCGTTCGCCGACGGTGTGCATACGTTCGGCGGTGACGGCGAGACCGGTGCCGGCCATGACCGGGTGCTGGTTGCGGCCGACAGCCGAACCGATTACGTCCGGACGAACCAAGAATCGCTTTGATTGTGTTTCGCCGCAGATGCAAAAGCCGCAGCCCCTTTATGGGGCTGCGGCTTTTTGGTGGTTCCGGCGGCGTATTTTATCGCTTCTTGTTTTGGAGGGCACCGATCAGACGGGTCATGTTGGTGATGAACGTCCGGGTCGAAATGCCCATGACCGGTTCGTCGGGCGTGTAGGGCGAGGTGTCGTATTCGTCGCCCACCATCGTCTGCCGGTATTCGGTCGCATCGCTGGGGCCCATGTCCGGAATCGGCCGGTAGGGATGCGAAATCTGGCGAATCGGCGACAACCAGTACCCCTCGTCGGTCAGCGAACCGATGAGTTCGTCGATAGTCGGTTGCGGGAAGTGGCCGTAGGCCGGACGCGGTTTGTAGTAGTAGGGGTCGAGTTCCACTTCGGCGGTGCAAAGCAGCGGCGAACCGGCCGTAGCCTCCTCGCGCGACAGGGCCAGCACCTCCTCGTAGGCCTTGCGCAATGCTTTGACGTTGATGTAGGCTGCCGAACTGTAATGCGCAATCGTGTTCGTAATATCCCGGTCGGTGTAGTAGGTGCCGTTGGCCACGTTGGAGCCTTTGCGGTGGACATACTGCGGATGCCCGTCGTCGGGGTCGACGAAGCGCGGAACCAGAATCGCATCGGGGTCGCGCGACGGATGCCCCCAGCGCTCGGCTTCGGATTCGGGCAGACGCACCGATTCGATGAAATCGAGTGCGGCCGGAATCCCCGAAAGATATTTCGTGTCGCCGGTCAGCCGGTAGTAGTCCAGCAGTGCGCGTACGATGCGGGCGGTCGTGCCGGTATTGACACTTCGCGGCTCGTAGGAGCGGGCATGGGCAGGCTGCAAGTCCTCGACGGTGTACTGGTCGCCCCAGCCGGCATAGGGAGCGCCCTGCTGCAAGATGATGACGCAATTCATCGCCCGCAGGATAGGCTCCTTGAGATTCTGCATCCCGAGCGTTTGGTAGCACTGAATCAGAAATTCGATGTTGTCGGGAATCACGTCGTCGTTGAGCGTGACGAACGACGAGTAGTCGGGTTTCCCTTGAAACGGATGGTCGTAGCGCAGCGGGTAGCGTTGGGGCCAGCCGCCGCAGGGGTACTGGCTTTCCAAAACCAGTCCGATGACCTTTTCCAATGCGGGCCGGAACGTGGGGTCGTACTTCTCGACGTAGATGCGCAGCAGGAATTTGGCGGCCTCCATCGTGCCGCCGTCGTCGAACGTCGCATTGCCGTAGTAGTGTTGGAACTCTTCGAGCCGCCATGCGCTTTTGCCGACGGTCGCGTACCACTCTTTCAGCGAGTTCTCTCCCGCGAAGTCGAACACGTAGTTCCAGCCGCCGCACGGGAGCTGCCCCCAAATCAGGGCCGCTGCGATTCGTTCGGCCGCCTCGTAGTAGTATTCGTCGCCGGTGGCGTGGTAGGCGTCGAGCATCAGGTGGCCGACCGAAGGGGTTCCGGGCGGCTGGATCCATGCCATGGTGCGTTTGGCTTCCAGCTCGCCCCACGAGCGCGAGAAGTCGGGCAGGTAGCTCCATACGAATCCGCCGCGATAGCTCGCCACATCCATCATGTAGTGCGTCGCCTGCTTCATGGCGCCGAGAATGCGCCGGTCGGGGTCGGACGGGCGGGCGGATGCCGCCGGACAGCATGCCGCCGACAGCAGCAACCCGCAAATCAAGATACGTTTCATGTTCATTATCGGTTGGTCGGAAGGGTGAATTTGAACGAGTCGAAACGGGCCGCCCCGTCGCCGTAGACGAACAGGCCCGGCAGCACGCTCTGGAAATCGTAGAGCGTGTTGTGGTGATAGCCCGAAATGTCCATGCCCCACGTTTCGCGCTGCCATGTCGTGCCGTCGTAGCTGTATTCGCCGGTGACGACGTGGCGGTCGTTGCGGATGCGGAGCCACAGGGTTTCGGTCGGGTGCCCGTGCGGGCCGCTGCCGCGTTCCTGTCCCATGCGGTGCCGGATGCGGCGCATGCGGTCGAATCCTGTGCCCATGAAGAATCCGCCGTTGTAGTAGAGGGCGATACCGGCCTTGACGTCGCCTTCGAGGGTGACGCGGACTTCGACTTCGTAGGCGTGCTGCCCGGCGACGAAGAGCATCGGGGGCGAAGCGACCATATCGTTGCCCGTCGAACGGATCGTCACCGCCTTGTCGCCGACGCTCACGCGCGACGGGTCGTAGTTCTTGTAAAATTTCCACTCCAAACCGACCCGGAATTCATCGAGATGCGCATAGCGGTCTCCGACGGTCGTGTCGAACGGCAGCGGGGCGGCGATTTCGTTTTCGATGTCGGTCGCGTCGCAGGTCTTGAACCAACCGTCGGGGGTCATTTCGACCGGCTCCATGAGCGTCTGCCGGCCGAGGTTGTAGAAGCCGTTTTCGTAGGAGTGGTAGACGACCATCCAGCGGCCGTCAGGGGTGTCTATCAGCGACCCGTGGCCTTTCGACCACCAGCGGTCGCTGTTCCGGTAGGTGTGCACCAGCGGATTGTACGGCGAATTTTCCCACGGCCCGTCGATCGAGCGCGAACGGGCCACCGTAATCATGTGGCTGGTCGGAGGCCCGGCCGTGCCGCCTTCGGCGTTGAGGTAGTAGTAGTATTCGCCGATTTTGCGCAGTTTGGGCCCTTCGAGGCAGAACCCCTCCGTAATCCAGTCGGACGGATAGCGCCAGCCGGCATAGACGGTTTCCTCGGTGCCCGGGACAATGGCCAGCCCGTCGTCGGTCAGCCGCGCCCGTTTGCCGTTGCTCAGGAACAACCAGCGCGTGCCGTCCTCGCCGACTACGTGGCACGGGTCGATGTTGGCGATGTGCAGGTCGATCGGGTCGCTCCACGGGCCGTAGGGCGATTCGGCCCATGTGACGTAATTCTTGCGTCCTTTCGGCAGGGCGACCGTGAAGTAGATGTAGTATTTGTCGCCGTATTTGGAGATGTCCGGCGCCCAAATCGAACCGAGATAGGTGTTGAGCGCACAACTGATAGGCTCCCAATGCACCAAGTCGCGCGAATGGAAGACGGTCAGCCCGGGCTGGTAGTCGAAGGCCGAATGGGTCATGTAGTAGTCCGCGCCGTCGCGCACGACGGTCGGGTCGGGGTAGTCGCCTCCGAGAATCGGGTTGCGGTAGGTCTGGGCCGTTGCCGGCAGCGACAGGGCCAGTGCGGCCAAGCAGAGGATGCGGATTTTTGCTTTCATGGCAGGGGTTTGTGTCGAACCTGCTTCAAATATACGCTTTTTTTGCGGAAAAATAGCGGAAAAGGGGCGTTTTTTCGGGGCCGCAGGTTGACGGATAACGGCGAAATCGTTATATTTGCGTAGAAAAGGATTTTTTACAAGAAAATAACGGACAGCAATGGAGAAAACCGGAAGCAAATCATTCATTTTCGCGGCGGAAACGCCGTGGGAGGAACTCGGCGGCGGCGTCAAACGTCAGATTCTCGGCTACGACGGACAGCTCATGGCGGTCAAGGTGGTATTCGAGAAGGGGGCGGTCGGTGCCCCGCACCACCACTACCACAGCCAGTGCACCTATGTGGCCAAAGGCAAGTTCGAGTTCACGATCGACGGCGAGACCCGCGTCGTTTCGGAGGGCGACAGCCTTTTCAAGACCCCCGACCAGCCTCACGGCTGCGTTTGTCTGGAGGAGGGCATGCTGATCGACATGTTCAGCCCGATGCGGGCCGATTTCCTGAAAAAATAACGGGCGCACGATGCGGGGCTGGATTCGTCTGCTGTGCCTGCCGGTGGCAGGTGCGGCCGTGTGCGCGTTCCTGTCGGCCGGACGCGGCGATGCGGAACCGGCGACGGCTTCCGGGCTTCGGCCTGCCGATTTCCGCGCCGTCATCGACGACCGTCCGACGGCGCTCTACCGGTTGTCCAACGAGGCCGGTATGGAGGTCTGCGTGACCGACTACGGGGCACGTATCGTCTCCGTCGTCGTTCCCGACCGCAGCGGTACGCTGGCCGATGTGGTCTGCGGATTCGACAACGTGGCGGATTACCGGCGCATCCGGCAGAATTTCGGGTCGACCGTCGGACGTTACATCGGCCGCATTCTCGGTGCCCGTTTTACGATCGACGGCGTGGAGTATCGTTTGCAGGCCGGTGGCGGCGGGCATTGTTCGCACGGCGGTTCGCCCGGGTTCGCCGACCGCGTGTGGCGGCCGGTTGCCTGCGACGGCCGTACGCTGACGCTCGCTTACGATTCGCCCGACGGCGAAAACGGGTTCCCGGGCAATCTGCACATACAGGTGCGCTTCACGGTGCGCGACGACAATACGCTGGCCGTCGACTACGAGGCGACCACCGACAAACCTACGGTGCTGAATCCGTCGAACCACTCCTTTTTCAACATCAGCGGCGACCTTTCGACGACGGTGCTGGACCAGCGGCTGCGGATTTTCGGCGACAGCATCGCCGAATACGACGCGCGCAAATGCGTCACGGGACGCTTCCTGCCGGTCGAGGGTACGGCGTTCGATTTCAGGCGGTTCTGCCGTATCGGCGACGGCATCGACGACCCCGACCCGCAGCTGGCGGTGACGGGCGGCTACGACCACGCATGGCGCATCGACGGCTGGGACGGAACGCTGCGCAAGGCGGCGGAAATCCGGGACGATGCGACGGGCCGGACACTGACGGTCCATACGACCGAACCCGCCGTGCATGTCTATACGGCCAACGGCCACGACGGCCGCATCGCCGGCAAACGGGGAACGGCCTATCCGCGGCGCAATTCGTTGTGTTTCGAGACGATGCACTTCGCCGACAGCCCGAACAAACCGCAATTCCCCTCGACCCTTTTGCGGCCCGGCGAAACGTTCCGGTCGTCGACCGAGTTCCGTTTCGGCGTATCGGCCGATTGAGAAAATTTTTTCGTTTCCGACCTCGACGGTCGAAAAATGTTGGTTATGAAACTATATCGAATTTTACCGGCGGTTTTGCTGCTGCTCGCGGGAAGCGTGCAGGCGGCAGTGCAGGTGGGCGGGTTGCGCACCGAGCGTATGGAACGCCCCCTCAACATCGAATCGCAGCATCCGCGGTTGAGCTGGGTCATCGAATCGGACGACCGCGGCGTCATGCAAAAGGCCTACCGCGTGTTGGTCGCTTCGTCGCCCGAGGCACTCGCTGCGGGCAAGGGCGACTTGTGGGACTCCGGACGGGTCGAATCGGACGAATCGGTTTGGGTGCCTTACGATGGGGCGCCGCTCAAAAGCAATGCCCGCTGCTATTGGAAGGTCAAGGTCTGGACTTCGCGCGGCGAAAGCGCATGGAGCCGGCCGGCCGAATGGGGCATGGGCCTGCTCGGCGAAACGCATTGGGGCGGCCGCTGGATCGGTTGGGATGCCCCGTTCGCGTGGGATGTCGAGGATTCGCACAGCCGGCTCAGTGCACGCTGCCTGCGCACCGAATTTCGGACGGACGACGTGCCGGTTCGGCGTGCGACGCTCCACATCTGCGGTCTCGGACTTTACGAACTCTACATGGACGGCGAGCGGGTCGGCGACCAAGTGCTGGCTCCGGCTCCGAGCGATTACCGGCGGACGGTCGTCTACAATTCGTTCGATGTGACCGACCGGCTCGCAGGCGGCGACCATGCCATCGGTGTGATGCTGGGCAACGGCCGCTACTACACGATGCGCCAGAACTACAAACCGTACAAAATTCCGACGTTCGGCTACCCGAAACTGCGGCTGAACCTGATTATCGAATACGCCGACGGCCGGACGCAGCGGGTCGTCACGACGGAGCAGGGCTGGCGGTTGACGGCCGACGGCCCGATTCGCAGCAACAACGAATACGACGGCGAAACCTACGATGCCCGCAAGGAGCTGGGCGACTGGACGCGCGCCGGGTACGACGATTCGTCGTGGCTCGTGCCCCAGCGGGTGTCGCTGCCCTACGGTACGCTGCGCGGCAATCGGGCCCCGAACATGCGGGTCATGAAGCGACTGCCGGCCGTTCGGCTCGAACGCTTCGGCGAACGCTGCATCGTCGACTTCGGCCAGAACATGGCCGGCTGGATTCGCATCCGGCTGCGGCACGGCCGCGAGGGCGATACGATTCGCATCCGCTATGCCGAACTGCTGAAAAACGGGGGCAGCGAACTGGACGTGGAGAACCTGCGCCACAGCCGGAGCACGGACTATTACATCTGCAACGGCCGAGAAAACGGCGGGTCGTGGGCGGCGCGGTTTTCGTATCACGGATTCCGCTATGCCGAAATCACGGGCTGCGACGACCTGACGGCGGACGACCTGACCGCCGAGTTCGTCTACGACGAAATGGCGGACAACGGCACTTTCGAATCGTCGGACGAAACGCTGAACGCCGTTTGCCGCAATGCGTGGTGGGGCTATGCCAGCAACTACAAGGGCGTGCCGCTCGACTGCCCGCAGCGCGACGAACGCCAGCCGTGGCTGGGCGACCATGCGATGAACAGCTGGGGCGAGAGCTTCCTGTTCGACAATGCGAACCTCTATGCCAAGTGGACGGACGACATGCGCGAGGCGCAGCGCGAAGACGGGTGTATTCCCGACATCTGCCCGGCATTCTACAACTACTATACGAGCGAGATGACATGGTCGTCGACCCTGCCGGTGGTGTGCGAGATGTTGTGGCAGCAGTACGGCGACACGGAGCCTGTCCGGCGCAATTACGGGGCGATCAAGCGGTGGATGAAGCATATCCGCGACAATTTCACGACAGCCGACGGCGTAATCGACGCCGACAAGTACGGCGACTGGTGCGTGCCGCCCGAATCGCCCGATTTGATTCACAGCCGGCAGCCCGGACGCCGCACGGACGGCGCGCTCATCGCGACGGCCTATTACTACAAGGTTTCGCGGATGTTGGCCGAGTTTGCGCGGTTGCAGCGGCTCGACGACGAGGCCGAAGCCTTCGAGCACGAGGCCGCGACGATTCGCGACCGGTTCAATGCCCGGTTCCTGACCGTGCGGCGCGGCACTTCGCAGGCGAAGAAACCGCATATCTTGCATCCCGACAGCGTTTTCTATGGCAACAACACCGTGACCTCGAATCTGTTGCCGCTGGCGTTCGATATGGTGCCCGACGACTGCCGCGAGGAGGTCGAAAAGAACCTCATCGCCCGCATCGTCACGGTCGACAACGGCCATATCGGTTGCGGCGTCATCGGGGTCAACTGGCTGATGCGTCAGCTTTCGCGCATGGGGCGCGGCGACGTGGCCTGCCTGCTGGCCACGAACCGCACCTATCCGAGCTGGGGTTACATGGTCGGCAAGGGGGCCACGACTATCTGGGAGTTGTGGAACGGCGATACGGCCGCCCGGACGATGAACAGTGCGAACCACGTCATGATGCTCGGCGACCTGCTGGCATGGTGTTTCCGCGATTTGGGTGGCATCAATCCGGCCCGTCCCGGGTACAAGGAGATTCTGTTGCGGCCCGATTTCTCGATCGAGCAGTTGAGCCATGCCCGTGCGAGCCATGTCACGCCCTACGGCGAGGTGGTCAGCTCGTGGCACAAAACGCCGATGCACCTCGATTGGGAGGTGACCGTGCCCTGCAACACGACGGCTCTGCTCGTGGTGCCGACGGCGGACGAACGGGCTATCAAGGAACGGGACGTGAAGCTGGTCGGACGCGAGGCGGACGCTACGGTTTGGCGGGTGCCGTCGGGGCATTACCGTTTCTCGGTCGATTTGAATCCCGCCGCCCGCCGCGACCGCGACGGCCTGCTGTGCGAGGAATTCCTCTACGAAAAAACCTCCTTCCCGGAGTGCCATTCGGCGACGATTGCCGAGACGCCCGCAGGCGATTTGGTGACGGCTTTCTTCGGCGGAACCAAAGAACGCAATCCCGATGTCTGCATCTGGGTGTGCCGCAAACCGAAAGGCTCCGACCGATGGACGGCGCCCATGCAGGTGGCGGACGGCATCGTCAACGATACGTTGCGCTATGCGTGCTGGAATCCCGTGTTGTTCCAAGTGCCCGAACCCGACGGCGAATTGTGGCTTTTCTACAAAGTGGGGCCCAATGTGGCAGGCTGGAAAGGCTATCTGATCCGTTCGCGCGACGGCGGCCGGACGTGGAGCGCGCCGGAGGAGATGCCCGCCGGATTTTTGGGCCCCGCCAAGAACAAACCGGTGTGGGTCGGCGGCCGGATTCTCTCGCCGTGCAGCACCGAGGGCGGCCACTGGAACATCCATTTCGAGTGGACGGACGACCGGGGTGCGACGTGGCACAAAACCGGCGCGTTGGCGAGCGCGCCGAGCGTGCAGACGCAGAACCGCACGCCCGATTCGCCCGATGCAGGCAAAGTCGAGGCGATTTATGCCATTCAGCCGAGCATCCTGCAACTGGCCGACGGCCGGCTGATGCAGTTGTGCCGCACGCGCAACGCCAAACTCGGTACGGCCACAAGCAGCGACCGCGGCGAAACGTGGAGCCGGCTCGAATTGTCGGACGTCGAGAACAACCAGTCGGGTATCGACGCCGTGACGCTGCACGACGGGCGCCATGCGTTGGTCTATAACGATTTCGAGACCTTGCCCGGAACGAAGAAGGGGCCGCGGACGCCGTTGAGCCTTGCGGTTTCGGACGACGACGGCAAGACGTGGCGGCATGTGATGACGCTCGAAGATTGTCCGGTCAGCCAGTACTCCTATCCGGCCATTATCGAGGCCGGCGACGGTACGCTGCACATCGTCTATACGTGGCGGCGCCAGCGCATCAAGCACTTGCAGGTGCGGTTGTGAGGGGCTGCGGATGACAAGGACAAGGGCTGTGCGTTTGCGCGGCTCTTTTTCTTTTTGCCGTGCAGCGTTTTGCAAATAAGTTTCGCCCTCACACTTTCTCCGAGAATACCATGCAATCAATGTTGACCTGCAAATCGTTAATACATGGCAGTATTTTTGGACGTTATAAGAGTGTGCCGAAGTTATTTTTGTTTTTCAGATTGTGGTCAAATAATTGTCCTTTGGTGGCAAGAATTTTTCTATAAAACTAAAATATCGCTTGGTTTGTTTATTGGGAAAATATGCCTTATCTTTGCAATAGAAACAAAATAAATGTATATGCCTATGAAGCATTAGCGTAGTCGATACGCACATTTTAGACATATTGAAAAAACGTTTTAGTTTTATTCTCCTTTCAGAAAGTTTGGCGACTAAATGAAAATCGGTAAGACTATTGCTAAATGGTTTGCGCTTGCAAGGCGCAGGCTTTTTGGTATTCTGCCGATTGGGTACGCCAAACACCTCTGAAAGGGAATACTATAAAAAGTGCTGCGTTTTTTTATGCGCGTATCTTCCCAATTAACCTAAGCACAAGCGGAGTAACCCGAAATGCCGTTAAGTGAGTAGGGAAATCTATTAAGGAAATAAAGATGAAAAGGAACCTCAAATTATTATTCTGTGTTATTATGGTCGTAGTTTTTATGACCTCATGCGGAAGCATTTCTTCTTTGGTGTCATCTCCTGAATTTCAAGAAGGATTTAGACAGGGATGGAACACAACCGCCCCCGAAGAATATCGTTATTAATCAAATGTCGAATTAAAAAACACAAAAACATGAAAAAAATTGTAATTATCGTTTGCACCATAGTTCTGGGTATTTCTTTTTGTATTGCCGGTCAGTCTGATTCGAAAGAAATCGCCTTTGCAACAGCTGATGTATCCACGGCTGGAGTCAATGTCCCTACGGGTGTGTTTTTCAATGGCTCTGACTTCATCAAAATTGAAAGTTCATGGTTGAGAATTGTTATCAACCGGCAAATGAAAGAATACTCTTTCCGTGCCCAAAAGGATCCTTACGGCAACTATGCCCTGACGTTTGGAGATGGCGAGAGCATCACTATCTACTCCAATGGGGTTTCTCTCTATTATAACGGAACCACCTATTCAAGACGATGATTATTCTGAATCATGAAAAAGTTGGTTCTTATAACTATCATGATTTTCGGTACGGCATTTTGTTTATTTGCTGACGAGGGTCGTGGTAGCTGTGTAGTAAACGGTACGGATAATGACTATGTAGAAGTAACCGCATATTCGGATGGTGGTGGAAAAGGCAATTTTGTGATTGCGAATTCTTCCTCGAAGCCATTGATGTCGGTCTATGTAGTCATTACTGCTGACGTAAAGGGTATGACGAATGCTTATGAGTCAAAAACTCTCTATCGCGGGAATTTTACGGAAAAAGTCGAACCTTATCAATCGAGAAATGTAGTTTTTGCATATCCGAGCAATTATAGGGTTATTCGTAATATCTCGGTAAAGGTTAGCAATCCGACGTGCAAATAATCATTTGGATTATCGAACTACAACTTACTGATAGAGACCGCAGAGTGACTTGCCCTGCGGTCTCTATGGTTATTTAGAAAAACATTATAAAAATCAGCCTGCGAAAGTGCCTGTACTATGAACGTTCAGCAATAATTCCGCACGTCGTCGAGCGTAATCCGGTCGGAGGAGAGAATCAGCAACCGCTCGACGAC
>CAZGYX010000023.1:0-24477 GCA_964530735.1 uncultured Alistipes sp.
CGCTGCAGGCCGCCGAAAAGGGTCTCGACCGCCTGATGAAAGGCATCGAGACGCTCGGCAAACTCCGCGCGGCCGACCGCTCGACGGTCGACCCGTCCGAATTGGAGGAGCGCTGCCGCGCGGCAATGGCCGACGACCTCAATTCGCCGATGGTCATTTCGGCGCTGTTCGACTGGGTGCGCATCATCAACCAGCTGGCCGATGGCAAGGAGACGATTGCGGCCGCCGACCTCGAAGCACTGCGGGCCACCGTGCGCCGCTATGCGTTCGATATTCTCGGGTTGACCGACGAAAAGGCGGCCGGTGCGGCGCAAGGCCGCGACTACGTGACGCCGCTGGTCGAAATGCTGCTCGCCGAGCGGCTGAAAGCCCGCGCGGCGAAAGACTGGGCGGCTTCCGACCGCATCCGCGACGGCTTGGCCGCCGCCGGCGTTCGCGTGAAGGACGGCAAGGAGGGAACCGACTGGGAACTGGAATAGTATGTCGGAAGTGAAATCCGCCGCGCTGGCGCTCGGCACCGAGCGCATCCGCAAGCTGCTGCTGCAATACGCCGTGCCGGCCATCATCGCCATGACCGCCTCGTCGCTCTACAACATGGTCGACAGCGTATTCATCGGGCATGGGGTGGGGCCGCTGGCCATTTCGGGACTGGCGCTGACCTTCCCGCTGATGAACCTCGCCGCGGCGTTCGGTTCGCTGGTGGGCGTCGGGGCCGCCACGCTCATCTCCATGCGGCTCGGCCAGCGCGACTACGAGACCGCCCGTCACGTGTTGGGCAACGTGGTGATGCTCAACCTCATCATCGGCGTCGTGTTCGGTGCGGTGGTCTTGGTTTTCCTCGACCCCATTCTCTACTTCTTCGGGGCGAGCGAGGCGACGGTCGGCTACGCCCGCGAATACATGTCCATTATCCTGTGGGGCAACGTCGTGACCCACATGTATTTGGGACTGAACGCCGTGCTGCGCGCTTCGGGACACCCCCGCAAATCCATGTACGCGACGATCAACACCGTCGTCATCAACACGCTGCTCGACCCGCTGTTCATCTACGGGTTCGGCTGGGGCATCCGCGGGGCGGCCATAGCCACGGTGCTGGCGCAAATCGTCTCGCTCGTCTGGCAGTTCCGCATCCTCTCCGACGAACGCGAACTGCTCCATTTCAAAAAGGGCATTTACAAGCTGCAAAACACCATCGTAAAAAATATCATCGCCATCGGCATGTCGCCCTTCATGATGAATCTGGCGGCCTGCTTCATCGTCATCCTCATCAACAAGGGGCTCAAACAGTACGGCGGCGACTTGGCGATCGGCGCTTTCGGCATCGTCAACCGGCTGGCCTTTTTCTTCGTGATGATCGTCATGGGCATCAATCAGGGCATGCAGCCCATTGCGGGCTACAACTTCGGCGCACGGCAGTTCGACCGCGTGCTGCGCGTGCTGAAACTGACCGCCGTCGGCGCGACGGCCGTCACTTCGTGCGGATTCCTCATCGGCGAGTTCCTGCCGCACGTGGCCGTGTCGCTCTTCACCTCCGATGCCGAACTCATCCGCATCTCGGCCGAGGGCATGCGCATCGCGTTCGTCTTCTTCCCGATTATCGGCTTCCAAATGGTCGCGACCAACTTTTTCCAGAGCATCGGCATGGCGGGCAAGTCCATTTTCCTGTCGCTCACGCGGCAGCTGCTCTTCCTGTTGCCCGGGCTGGTTTTCCTGCCGCCGCTCTTCGACCGTTACACCGCGTGGGACGGCAGCTGGGGCGTGTGGTGCGCCCTGCCGTTCTCCGACTTGCTGGCGTCGTTCGTGGCGTTCGTGCTGCTGATGCGCGAACTGCGCCGGTTTTCTAAAATAGCTTGTAGCGAATCGTAATGTCATCGAGGTAGGTAGATTATGCAGGACAAATTCGTCATCACCATCGGCCGGCAGCTGGGCAGCGGCGGACGCGCCGTCGGCGAACGCATCGCCGAACGGCTCGGCATCCGCATGTACGACCGCCAGCTGGTCGCGCTGGCCGCCGAACAGAGCGGGCTGTATCCCGAATTTTTCGAAAAAGCCGACGAAAAAGAGTCGCGCGGCATGTTGTCGGGCCTCCTCGGTTACCTCCGCTCGCCGTTCGCGGGCGACACCGGCGCAGGCGGCAACGTGTTGTCGAACGATGCGCTGTTCAAGATCCAGAGCGACGTCATCCGCGACATCGCGGCGCGCGAGCCGGCCCTTTTTGTGGGCCGCTGCGCCGACTACATCCTGCGCGACGACCCGCGTTTGGTGAGCGTGTTCATCACGGCCGACCGCGCCGACCGCATCGCGCGGCTGTGCCGCGTGGACGGGCTCGATGCGGCCGAAGCCGAAACCCGCATGGAGCGCACCGACGCACGGCGGGCGGCCTACTACGACTATTACAGCGGACACCGCTGGGGTGCGGCGGCGACCTACGGGCTGTGCGTCAACTCGTCGCTGCTGGGCATCGACGGCACGGCGGAGTGCATCATCGCCTTCGCCGAACGGAAACTGCAAACGAAATTCTGACCGTATGGTACTTGCCGAACAAATCAAAGAGCTCGAAGGCCGCCGCGAACGGCTCGAAAAGTGTCTGGACATCGAACAGAAGCGCATCGACCTGCGCAACGAGGAGGAGAAGACCCAAGAACCCGATTTCTGGGAGAATCCCGACCGTGCGCGCGAGCAGCTGCGCAAGGTGGCCGGCATCAAGGCGTGGGTCGAGGAGTACGACGACGTGCGGCGGCGGGTCGAGGATTTGCAGCTGATGCCCGACTTCCTGAAAGAGGGCGTCATGACCGAGCAGGAGATGGACGCGCAGTATGCGGCCGCGCTGGATGCGGTCGAAAAGCTCGAAATGCGCAACATGCTGCGGCGCGACGAGGACAAGCTGGGGGCCATACTGGACATCAACGCCGGTGCGGGCGGTACCGAAGCGCTCGACTGGGCGTCGATGCTCCTGCGCATGTACACCCGCTGGGGCGAGGCGCACGGCTACAAGGTCAAGGTGCTCGACTATCAGGCGGGCGACGAGGTGGGCGTGAAGTCGTGCACGCTGGAATTCGAGGGCGAATACGCCTACGGCTATCTGAAAAGCGAGAACGGCGTGCACCGCATGGTGCGGCTGTCGCCGTTCAACGCCAACAACAAGCGGCAGACGACCTTCGCGTCGGTGTTCGTCTCGCCGGCGGTCGACGACACCATCGAAATCACGGTCAATCCGGCCGACATCGAGTGGGACACGTTCCGTTCGTCGGGCGCGGGCGGGCAGAACGTCAACAAGGTCGAAACGGCCGTGCGGCTGCGCTACCACGGCAAGGATGCCGATACGGGCGAGCCGGTCGAGTACCTCATCGAGAACATGGAGACCCGTTCGCAGCTGATGAACCGCGAAAACGCGATGCGCATCCTGCGGTCGAAACTCTACCAGCGCGAACTGGACAAACGCATGGCCACGCAGCAGGCGCTGGAAGCCTCGAAGAAGAAAATCGAGTGGGGTTCGCAAATCCGCTCCTACGTCTTCGACGACCGCCGCGTGAAAGACCACCGCACCAACGTGCAGACGTCGGCGGTCGAAACGGTCATGGACGGCGATTTGGACCTGTTCATCAAGGCCTACCTCATGGAGTTCGGCGGGGAAGCGTGAGACATTAATTATTTATGGACAAGCGATACGAAAAAGAGGAGCGTTTTTCTGAAAAAACGGTCGAAGAGCTCCGAAGCCACTATGTGGAAATCCTGCGGCTACTGGGCGAAGACCCGACGCGCGAGGGCCTGCTCAAAACCCCCGAACGGGTGGCGAAAGCGATGACCTTCTTGATGAAAGGCTACGACGAAAACCCGTTGGAAATCATCCGCTCGGCGATGTTCCGCGAGGAGTACAAACAAATGGTGCTGGTCAAGGACATCGAACTTTACTCGATGTGCGAGCACCACATGCTGCCGTTCTACGGCAAGGCCCACGTGGCCTACATTCCGAACGGCCATATCACCGGTTTGTCGAAAATCGCACGGGTCGTGGAGTGTTTCTCGCGCCGGTTGCAGGTGCAGGAACGGCTGACGGTGCAAATCCGCGACTGCATTCAGGAAGCGCTGAACCCGATGGGCGTCGCCGTCGTCATCGAGGCGAGCCACATGTGCATGCAGATGCGCGGCGTCGAGAAACAGCAGTCCGCGACGACCACTTCGGCCTTCACGGGCATTTTCCTCTCCGACCACCGCACGCGCGAGGAGTTCATGACGCTCATCTCGCACCGTTACCGGTAAAAATCATTCGCCCTCGTCGACGAATTCGATGTCGATCTGACGCTGGATGAGCTCTTGCAGCGACAGCGAAGTCTCGGTCGAGGCGACCCCCTGAATGCGCAGAATCCCGTCGAAAATGGTGTGCATGAGGTGCTCGTTGTCCACGCAGTACATTTTCACCAAGATGTTGCCGTGCCCCGTGATGAAGTGGCATTCGACGATTTCGGGAATGTCTTTCAGCAGTTCCACCGTCTTGTGGAGCAGCTGCGGGTCTTTCATCGTGATGTAGATGTGCGCGCAGACGTCGAATCCCAGCATCTTGGGGTCGACGATCAGCCGGCTGCCCAGAATGACTTTGGACTCTTCCAGTTTGCGGATGCGCTGGTGGATGGCCGCCCCCGAAATCCCGCATTCGCGGGCGATTTCCAAAAAGGGCATCCGTGCATTGTCGAGCAGCGCCCGCAGGATTTTGTAGTCGATTGCGTCGAGTTTCGCTTTTGCCATTGTTTTCTACTGTTATTTCAGTACTCCGAGCTCTTTGCCCACCTTGACGAACGCCGCCACGCAGCGGTCGAGTTGTTCGGTGGTGTGCCCGGCCGAAACCTGCACGCGGATGCGCGCCTGTCCCTTCGGCACGACCGGATAGTAGAACCCCGTGACGAAAACGCCCTCGTCCTGCAAGCGGGCCGCGAACTCCTGCGACAGCTTGGCGTCGTAGAGCATCACGGCGCAAATGGCCGACTGGGTCGGTTTGATGTCGAATCCGGCGGCGAGCATCGCCGTGCGGAAATGTCCGACGTTGGCGACCAGCCGGTCGTGGATTTCGTCGCTTTCGCCCAGCATCTTGAACAATTCGATGCCCGCACCCACGACGGCGGGGGGCAGCGAGTTGGAGAACAGGTAGGGCCGCGACCGCTGGCGCAGCATGTCGATGATCTCCTTGCGGCCGGTGGTGAATCCGCCCACCGCGCCGCCGAACGCCTTGCCCAGCGTGCCGGTCAGGATGTCCACCTGCCCGCGCAGGTTGTAGAGTTCGGTGATGCCGCGCCCCGTCTTGCCCAAGACGCCTGCCGAGTGGCATTCGTCGACCATGACCAGCGCGTCGTAGCGCTCGGCCAGCGCGCAGATTTCGGCCAGCGGGGCGGCATTGCCGTCCATCGAGAACACGCCGTCGGTGCAGATGATGCGGAAACGTTGCGCCTGCGCTTTTTTCAGGCATTCTTCCAGTTCGGCCATGTCGGCGTTGGCATAGCGGTAGCGCACGGCCTTGCACAGCCGCACGCCGTCGATGATCGAGGCATGGTTGAGCGCATCGCTGATGATGGCGTCCTCCTCGCCGAACAGCGGCTCGAACACCCCGCCGTTGGCATCGAAGCACGCGGCGTAAAGAATCGTATCCTCGGTGCCGAAATAGTCCGCAATGGCCTTTTCGAGCTCCTTGTGGATGTCCTGACAGCCGCAGATGAAGCGTACCGACGACATGCCGTAGCCGCGTGCGTCCATCGCCCGTTTGGCCGCCTCGACGAGGCGCGGGTTGTCCGAAAGACCCAGATAATTGTTGGCGCAGAAGTTCAGCACCTTGCGTCCGGCCACCTCGATTTCGGCCCGTTGGGGCGAGCAGATGACGCGTTCGCGTTTGTAGAGCCCTGCCGCTTCGATAGCGTCCAGCTCCTCTCGAAGATATGTTCTGAATTTGTCGTACATAGCCGATTGGTTTTGGGGATTGTTTTTTGCGGATTGTTTTTACAAAAGTAGGAAAAAATCCGAAATGTGAACCGGAATTCGGTGTCGTATTCGATTTTTCATACTTTTGGCTTCGCCTTAGATACTCCGTCCCGGCAAACTCCAAAATAAATTTGGATTTGCGCCCGGCTTTTCGTATCTTTGACTGTGCATTGCAAACAGAGCCGGAAGCGCAAACGACGCCCCGAGCCGCAAAGCAGGCCACCGCGCTAACAGAAAATCATGTCGGCACTCGACTCCATACGTGCGACCGTCGCCACCGAACTCGAAGCCTACGAATCGTTCGTCGAACGGCAATTCACGGCCGAAGGCGAACTGCTCTCCGAGATGTTGCGCTACGCGCTTTCAGCGCGCGGCAAGGGCATCCGTCCGCTGCTGGTCGTGCTTTCGGCCGCGCTCCACGCCGCCACGCCCGGTGCAGCGGCGGGACGCCGCACGTGTCTGGCGGCCATGCTGGTCGAGATGCTCCACGTCGCTTCGCTCATCCACGACGACGTGATCGACGAATCGGACACCCGCCGCAACCGCCCGTCGGTCAATGCCCGCTGGCAGTCGCACAAGGCGGTGCTGCTGGGCGACTACATCTTGGCACGGAACATGGCCATCGGCCTGCAAAGCGGCCAGTTCGATTTGGTCACGCACATCTGCGGGGCGATGGCGTCGCTCTGCGAGGGCGAAATCGAGCAGGCCGACTGCGCGGACAAACAGCGCATGACGCGCGACCTCTATGCCGGAATCATCTACAAGAAGACCGCCTGCCTGCTGGGCATCAGCGCGTCGGCCGGTGCGCTGGCCGTCGGGGCGACGCACGACCGCGTGGCGACGATGCGCCGCTTCGGCGAAGCGTTGGGCATGGCCTTCCAGATTCAGGACGACATCCTCGACTACCGCGCGCAAAACAACACCGGCAAACCCGCCTGCAACGACCTGCGCGAGGGAAAAATCACCCTGCCGCTGCTCACCGTGCTGGAACGCGTCGACGACCGGCGGCGCGCCGAACTGCTCGAACGCCTCTCCCGCTGCCGCGAGGACGAAGCGTCGGTCGACTACCTTCGGGAGCTCGTGACGAACGAGGGCGGGCCGGAAGCGGCCGGGCAGGAGATGCAGCGGCACATCGCCCGGGCCGTCGGGCTGCTCGCCGACTACGACGACACCCCCTACCGGCAGGCCCTCGTCGGGCTGTGCCGGTTCGTGGCGGAACGCGACCGGTAAACCGGCACTCGAAACGAAAACCTTAATCAAAATTCTTATGGCACAACCGAAAAAAAACCTTCTGCCGATCATCGTGATGTTCTTCCTCTTCGCGATGATTTCGTTCGTCACGAACTTGGCGGCACCGATGGGTACCATCTGGAAAAACGAGTACCCGTCGCTCGGCATGATGGGCAACATGATGAACTTTCTGGCCTACCTCTTCATGGGTATTCCGGCCGGCAAGCTGATCGAGCGCATCGGCTACAAACGCACCACGCTCATCGCCATGGGCGTCGGCATCGCCGGGCTGTTCACGCAGTACCTTTCGAGCCACGTCGGCGTGGACACCGAGCTGTTCGCCTATCATGAAACGGCTATCAAGCTCAACTACCTCATCTACCTGTTCGGCGCATTCGTCTGCGGATTCTGCGTCTGCATGCTCAACACGGTCGTCAACCCGCTGCTCAACATGCTCGGCGGCGGCGGCAACAAGGGCAACCAGCTGATTCAGGCCGGCGGTGCGCTCAATTCGTTCGCCGGAACGCTGACGCCGCTCTTCGTGGGCGCGCTGATCGGCACGGTCACCGAACGCACGGCGATGTCCGACGTGACGCCGCTGCTCTTCATCGGCATGGGCGTATTCGCGCTGGCATTCCTCATCATCCTGTTCGTGGCGATTCCCGAACCGCGCTTCGGAGCGGACGCGTCGGTCAAGACCAAAGAGAAATACAGCCCGTGGAGCTTCCGCCACACGGTACTGGGCGTCATCGGCATCTTCGTCTATGTCGGCATCGAAATCGGCATCCCGGGCACGCTGATTTTCTACCTTTCGGACAGCTCGGCACGCGGCGCAGGCATCGCGGTCAACGGCGCGGCGATCGGCGGCGCAATCGCGGCCATTTACTGGCTGCTGATGCTGGTCGGCCGACTGGTCAGCAGCGCTATCAGCGGCAAAATTTCGAGCCGTGCGCAGCTGGTTGCCGTATCGGTCACGGCCATCGTCTTCGTGCTCATCGCCATTTTCACGCCCAAGACCGTATCGGTCACGATGCCCAGCTACAGCGTCGGCAACGGGTTCGAGATGGTGCAGGTGCCGTTGAGCGCCTTGTTCCTCGTGTTGTGCGGCCTGTGCACGTCGGTGATGTGGGGCGGCATCTTCAACCTCGCGGTCGAAGGGCTCGGCAAGTACACGGCACAGGCGTCGGGCATCTTCATGATGATGGTCGTAGGCGGCGGCGTGCTGCCGGTCATCCAAGAGTATCTGGCCAACCGCATAGGCTACATGCCCTCCTACTGGCTGATCGTCGTCGCGCTGGGCTACCTGCTCTACTACGGCGTGGCCGGCTGCAAGAACGTAAACAAAGGGATTCCGGTGGAATAACGCCGCCGGACGACGAAAGAAGCGGGGCACCCGAATGGGCGCCCCGCTCTCTTTTTGCCTGTTCCGCCGGATTATTTCTCTTCCGTGCGGACCATGCGCTTCTCCTTGATGCGGGCTTTCTTGCCCGTCAGGCCACGCAGATAGTAGATGCGTGCACGGCGCACGACACCGACCTTGTTCACCTCGATTTTCTCGATGTGCGGCGAGTACAGCGGGAAAATACGCTCCACGCCCACGCCGTTCGACACCTTGCGGATGGTAAACATCTTCGTCTTGCCCGATCCCTTGATCTGGATCACGACACCGCGGAAGCTCTGCAAACGCTCCTTGTTGCCCTCGACGATTTTGTAGGTCACGGTAATGGTGTCACCGGCCTTGAACGACGGCACGTCGGCATCCGTCTTGGGCCACAACTGCTCGTTGACGGCCTTGATGATTGCATCTTTGTTCATTGCAGCAATGATTTTTCGGTTTCATACCCGACATTCCCGCTGTGCCTCGCTACCATGACGGAGTCTTTTCCATTCCGTCAATCCCGCAGCCCCGAAACGATTTTCGCGACCCGCCTGTGCTCCGGCACCCAATGAAAGAGGTCGGTATATGCCCTTCGCAGGGAGTGCAAAGATAGGCAATAAAATCGGAAAAGAAAAAAATCGCGCTTTTTTCTTCAAAATCGTGCACGAAAACGACCGGACGCATGCCGCGCTTCCTTATTTTATCACTACCTTTGCAACCGACAAAGCATTCGTACCAGATGAACGAAAACGACCGGTTGATACTCGTCACCAACGACGACGGCGTGGGGTCGCAGGGAATGGCGGCCGCTATCGAGGTGGCCCGCACGTTCGGACGCGTCGTGGTGGTCGCCCCCGAGACCATGCAAAGCGGCATGAGCCAAGCCATTACGATGTACTCCCCGCTGTTCCTGCGCCGCGTCCGCGAGGAGCCGGGGCTCGATGTCTACGCCTTTTCGGGCACGCCGGTCGACTGCGTGAAAATGGGCTTCGACTACCTGCTGCGCGAAGAGAAGGTCGATCTGGTGGTTTCGGGCATCAACCACGGTTCCAATTCGGCGGTCAACGTGCTCTATTCGGGCACGATGGGCGCGGCGATCGAAGGCAGTTTCTACGGCTGCCCCTCCGTCGGGCTGTCGCTCGACGACCACGCGTCGGAGGCCGACTTCGAGGCGGCGGTGCTGTGGGGCAAACGCATCGTCGGCGAGGTGCTGGAACACAACCGGCGGCTGCCGCTCTGCCTGAACGTCAACGTGCCCGTAGGCCGACCCGACGAGATACGCGGCATGCGCCTCTGCCGGCAGAACCGCGGATTCTGGCGCGAGGAGTTCTTCCGCCACGAAGACCCGCGCGGCCGCGAGTACTTCTGGCTGACGGGCGAGTTCGTCAACAACGAACCCGAAGCCGAAGACACCGACGAATGGGCCTTGTCGCACGGCTACGTCGCAGTGGTGCCGGTGCAGGTCGACATGACCGACTACCGGCAGCTCGAAGCGCTGCGCGAAGTATTTCCGACTCAAAACTAAACGGACGCCATGTTGACTTTCCTGCTCGTAATCGCCATTCTGATTCAGACCGTCGCGACGGTCTTCGCCCTGCGGTTAGTGCGGACGACCAAATACAATTCGGTGTGGATTCTCTTCATCATCGGATTTTTCCTGCTGTCGGTCGAGCACATCGTGCAGTTGTGCCGCGAGACCGGAGGCTACGAACCCGGAGCGTGGGTCGTCTATCTGGGCATCGTCATCTCGATGTGCCTTTCGATCGGCGTGATGTACGCCCACAAGCTGTTCAAGTACATCGACCGCCTCAACCGCCAGCACCAGCTGCTCAACCGCCGCATCCTGACGGCCGTCCTGCGCACCGAAGAAAAGGCCCGCTCGCACTTTTCCAAAGAACTGCATGACGGATTGGGCCCGCTGCTGTCGTCGGCCAAAATGTCGCTGACAGCCCTTTCGCTCGACGAGCGCACCCCCGAACAACGCGAAATCATCGACAACACGACCTACGTCATCGACGAGGCCATCCGCTCGCTGCGCGAAATCTCGAACAACCTTTCGCCCCACGTGCTCAACGACTTCGGGCTGGCGCGCGGCGTGCAGAACTTCATCGAAAAGAGCGCGGCCATCCACGACGTCAAAATCCGTTTCACGACCAACCTGCGTTCGGAACGCTACGACAAGGAGGTCGAGGTGATACTCTACCGCGTCATCTGCGAGCTGATCAACAATTCGTTGAAACACTCCGGCTGCAAGGCCGTGCACCTTTCGCTGTCGCAGAACAGCTCGGAACTGGCCCTCGACTACACCGACGACGGACGCGGATTCAACCCGCAGGCGATGATGGATTGCGGCATGGGGTTGTCGAACATCGCTTCGCGGGTCAATTCGCTCGGCGGGACGTTCCAGATCGTGTCGTCGAAAGGCAAGGGCATGCGCGCCGCCATCCGCATCCGCACGCAGGAGGAAGCCCCGCGCCGAAAAAGCGGGAAACCCAAAATGAAGAAACATGAATAAGAAAATCGTCGTCTTGGGCGGCGGCATCAGCGGCTACGGCTCGGCCATTCTCGCCCGGAAAAAGCGGTTCGACGTCTTTCTCTCCGACGCGGGACGCATCGCTGACCGGTTCAAAAACCGCCTCGACGAGTGGCACGTTCCCTACGAGGAGGGCGGCCACACCGAAGAACGCATCCTCGCGGCGGACGAGGTAATCAAATCGCCCGGCATCCCCGAAACCGCCCCTATCGTGCGGAAAATCCGCGAACGGGGCATCCCGGTCATCTCCGAAATGGAGTTCGCGGGGCGTTACTTGGACGGCGCCCGCTGCATCTGCATCACGGGCTCCAACGGCAAGACCACGACCACCTCGCTGATTTACAAAATCATGCGCGATGCGGGCGCGAACGTCGCGCTGGGCGGCAACATCGGCGAAAGTTTCGCCTATTCGGTCGCGACGGGACGCTACGACTGGTACGTGCTGGAATTGAGCTCGTTCCAGCTGGACGGCATGTACAAGTTCCGCAGCCACATCGGGGTGCTGACGAACATCACCCCCGACCACCTCGACCGCTACGACCACTGTTTCCAGAACTACGTCGACTCGAAAATGCGCATCACGCAGAACATGAACTCGCGCGACTATTTTATTTATTCGGGGGATGATGAAGTGATTTGGGAACAATTCCCGAAATACGATTTCCGCATGAAACAGCTGCCGTTCGCGGCCAAAAACGCCGTGGCGAGCGGGGCGGGCGACGCTTTCCTGTGCGACGGCCGGTTCACGGCGGCGGTCGGCGACCGTTCGGTCGAAATCGACACGGCGAAGATGAAAATCGGCGGGCTGCACAATGCCTACAACGCAATGGCGGCAGCACTGGCGACGCTGGCGGCCGGCATCGCCCCGTCCGAAATCCGCAAGGCGCTCTACGACTTCGCGCCGGTCGAACACCGGCTCGAACCGGTCAGGGAAGCCGGCGGCGTGCTGTGGATCAACGACTCGAAAGCGACCAACGTCGATTCGGTGTGGTATGCGTTGGAAAGCATGAAACGCCCCGTCGTGTGGATTGCGGGCGGCACGGACAAGGGCAACGACTACGCCCCGCTGAAAGCGTTCGCCCGCGCGAAAGTGCACACGCTGGTCTGCATGGGGCTGGACAACGCCAAGCTGGTGCGCGAATTTACGGGCGTCGTGCCGCAAATCGTCTCCACCGATTCGCTCGACGCCGCGATGCAGGCCGCCCGCGCGGCGGCCCGTGCAGGCGATGCCGTGCTGCTGTCGCCCGCCTGCGCCAGCTTCGACCTGTTCAGGAACTACGAACAACGCGGCGAACTGTTCAAACAATGGGTGAACGAAAACGCCTGACCCCATGAACCGCACGACCGACACAGGCCCCGCACGGCCGGCCGCCGCGGCCGACATCGACCGCCACCGGTTTTTTTCGGGCGACCGCGTGCTGTGGGTCATCATCGCGATGCTGGCCGTGATTTCGGTGCTGGTGGTCTACTCCTCGACGGCCAAAATGGCCTATGCGCCCGATTCGGCCCGTTCGACCATGCACTTCCTGCGGCAGCAGTTCTTCATCCTCGTATTGAGCCTCGGCACGATGTGCGCCGTGCAGAAAATCGACTGCCGGTTCTACAACCGGGGCGCCAAGTGGGTCTACCTGCTCTCGCTGCTGGCGACTGTCGCCGCCTATTTCATCGGGCGTTCGGCCAACGGGGCCGCCCGCTGGATCCCGATCGGTTCGATCCAGTTCCAGCCCTCCGAAGCGCTGAAAATCGCGACGGTGCTCTTTCTGGCGCGCCAGCTCGCCTGCCGGCAGAAGAACATCGACCGCCTGCGCATCATCCCCTCGTGGCGGTTCTGGACGTGGCGCACGTCGCGCGAACAACGCCGCATCTGGCGCGAAGGGACGCAGCCCGTTCTGGTTCCGGTGCTGGGCGCCTGCCTCGTGATTTTTCCGGCCCACACGTCGGCGGCCGTGCTCCTCTTCCTCACCTCGTGGATCATGATGCTCATCGGCCGCGTCCGCATCGGCGAATTGATCAAACTGCTGGGCTGGACGACGGCAGCCCTCCTGTTCATCCTCGCAATCGGCTGGGGCCGCAGCGAAACCGCCGAAGGACGCCTCGCCACGTGGTGGCACCTGTGGACCTACGAATACAACGTCGAATCGCCCAAACCGGTCGAAAAACTCACCGACACCGAACGTTCGATGATCGCCATCCACAACGGCGGCATCTTCGGCGAAGGGGCGGGCCAGAGCATCATGCGCGTGGAGATGATCCACCCCGAAAGCGACTATGCCTATGCCTTTTTCGTCGAGGAGTACGGGTTGTTGCTGGCGGCCGTATTGCTGATGCTCTACCTGTGGATATTTTTCCGCGCTATCGAGATATTCGGACGCTGCGGCACGGCCTTTCCGGGATTGTTGGTGCTGGGGCTGGCCCTGCTCATCACGTGTCAGGCGCTGCTGCACATCATGGTGACGGTCAACCTGATTCCCGAAACGGGACAGACCCTGCCGCTGATTTCGCGCGGCGGGTCGTCGACCTTCTTCACGACCATTGCGCTTGGCATGATATTGAGCGTCAGCCGTCAGAACGACGAACATTCGCACGACCGCCCGCGCGGCGAAAGCATCTACGAAAGGGGCTGACCCGCCTCCGAACCGCACGAAAAAAGGATGCCCGCTGCAACAGCGGGCATCCTTTTTCATCGGAAACCGGATCAGGCTTTACCGGCCGAACCGAGCACCTCTTCGCACTTGTGCTTGTAGAGTTTTTTCAGTTCGTCGCGGGCGGGGCCCAAGTATTTGCGCGGGTCGAACTCGGCGGGCTGCTCGGCGAAGACCGTGCGAATGGCGGCGGTCATGGCCAAACGGCCGTCGGAGTCGATGTTGATTTTGCAAACGGCACTCTTGGCAGCCTGACGCAGCTGTTCTTCGGGAATGCCGACGGCCTCTTTCAAGGCACCGCCGTGCGAGTTGATGATTTTCACGTACTCCTGCGGCACCGACGACGAGCCGTGCAGCACGATCGGGAATCCGGGCAGCTTGGTCTCAATTTCGGCCAAGATGTCGAAACGCAGTTCGGGCGGCACGAGGATGCCCTCGGCGTTGCGGGTGCACTGCTCGGGACGGAACTTGTAGGCACCGTGCGACGTACCGATCGAAATGGCCAGCGAATCGACGCCCGTCTTCGACACGAAGTCGATGACGTCTTTCGGGTCGGTGTAGTTCGAGTGTTCGGCGACCACCTCGTCCTCGACACCGGCCAGCACGCCCAACTCACCCTCGACCGTCACGTCGAACTGGTGCGCATAGTCGACGACCTGCTTGGTCAGCGCCACATTTTCCTCGTAAGGCAGCGACGAACCGTCAATCATGACTGATGAAAAACCCATGTCGATGCAACTCTTGCACAGCTCGAACGAGTTGCCGTGGTCGAGGTGCAGCACGATCGGAATGTTCTTGCCCAGCTCCTTGGCATACTCGACGGCACCCTGCGCCATGTAGCGCAGCAGCGTCTGGTTGGCGTATTTGCGGGCGCCGGACGACACCTGCAAAATCACCGGCGACGAGCACTCGACGCACGCCTGAATAATGGCCTGCATCTGCTCCATATTGTTGAAGTTGAAGGCCGGAATGGCATAACCGCCCTTGATGGCCTTGGCGAAAATCTCGCGGGTATTCACCAGACCCAGTTCCTTGTAGGATACCATAATTATTGAATGTTTTGAATGAAAATCCGTTTGCAAAAACCGTTCATATCTTCCGCCCCGGCTTGCCGGAAACGTGCCGCTTGTTTCCAAATGCGCACAAATGTACGAATTTTTCTCGACTGGCGGTTTTTTTTGTGAAAAAAATAACAGCCGGCCGAAAATAATTGCGTTTTACGGATTGTTTTTTGTACTTTTGCCGCATAAAACAAGCGTGTTATGCCGGAATTCATCTATCAGGAACCCTACCCCGTCGGGGAGGACAAGACGAACTATCGTCTGCTGACCAAAGACCATGTGAAAGTCGTCGAATGCGACGGCCGCAAATTGCTGAAAATCGAGCCCGAAGGACTCGAACTGCTCTCGCGGGCCGCTTACAGCGACGTGTCGTTCTACCTGCGGGCCGGCCATTTGCAGAAACTGCGCGACATCCTCGACGATGCACAGACCAGCGACAACGACAAGTTCGTGGCCTACACCATGCTGCTCAACCAGTGCGTGGCCGCCGAAGGCAAGCTGCCGACCTGTCAGGATACCGGCACGGCCATTTGCATCGCGCACAAGGGCGAGGACGTCTACACGGGTGCGGACGATGCCGAACACATCGCGCGCGGCGTCTACGAGACCTACAAGGAACGCAACCTGCGCTACTCGCAGGTGGTGCCGTTCACGATGACCGACGAGAAGAACTCGGCGACCAACCTGCCCGCCCAAATCGACATCTACGGCGGCAAACCCGGCATGGAATACGAATTCCTCTTCATCACCAAAGGGGGCGGCTCGGCCAACAAGACGTTCCTCTACCAGCAGACGAAAGCCCTGCTGAACGAAAAATCGCTCACGGAATTCATCGCCGAACACATCAAAGACCTCGGCACATCGGCCTGCCCGCCCTACCACTTGGCGATTTGCATCGGCGGCACGTCGGCCGAAATGTGCCTTTCGACCGTCAAGAAAGCGTCGGCCGGTTACCTCGACGGACTGCCCACGTCGGGCAACGAGGGCGGACGCTGTTTCCGCGACCTCGAATGGGAGGACAAAGTACTGAAAATCTGCCAGAACAGCGGCATCGGCGCCCAGTTCGGCGGCAAGGCGTTCGTGCACGACGTGCGGGTCATCCGCGCTCCGCGCCACGCGGCTTCGTGCCCCGTCGCGATCGGCGTGAGCTGCTCGGCCGACCGCAACATCCGCGCGAAGATTACGCCGGAGGGCATTTTCCTCGAAGAGCTTGAGAAAAATCCGGCCCGGTTCCTGCCCAAAGAGGCTCCGGCCATGTCGCCGGCGGTGGACATCGACCTTGATGAAGGTATGGATAAGGTAAGAGCTATTTTAACAAGGTATCCGATCAAGACCCGCCTGCGCTTGCGCGGCACGCTGATTGTGGCACGCGACATCGCCCACGCCCGCATCAAACAGATGCTCGACGAGGGAAAACCGATGCCCGAATACTTCCGAAAACACCCGATTTACTACGCCGGCCCGGCCAAGACGCCCGAAGGCATGGCTTCGGGTTCGTTCGGCCCGACGACGGCCGGCCGCATGGACCCCTACGTCGACCTGTTCCAGCAGCACGGCGGCTCGCTGGTCATGGTGGCCAAAGGCAACCGCTCGCAGGCCGTGACGGATGCCTGCAAGGCGCACGGAGGGTTCTATCTCGGTTCGATCGGCGGCCCGGCGGCCATTCTGGCGCAGAACTCGATCAAGTCGGTCGAGGTGGTCGACTTCCCCGAACTGGGCATGGAGGCCGTGCGTAAAATCTACGTCGAGGATTTCCCCGCCTTCATCATCGTCGATGACAAGGGCAACGACTTCTTCGCCGATTTCAAACATTAACCGCCGATTAGCGCGAGGGCCGGTCGTCCGTTCGGATTCGGACGGGCGGCCGCGCCGTTACCGAATGACCATGAGACCATTCATCCATAAAATCCCGCTGCTTTTGTGGGCCGTCGGAACGGTCTTCCGTGCCGGGGCGGCCGAAAAAGTCACGTTCGAGGCCTCGTCGCCGCTGACGGTGGCCGTCGGCGAAGCGTTCCGCGTGGAGTTCACGCTCAACGCCGAACCCGACAAGGATACGTTCGAGGCTCCCTCGTTCGAGGGGTTCGACGTGCTGGCGGGGCCGACCGTCTCCAAAGGTTCGTCGATTTCCATCATCAACGGCTCGATGACCAAGTCGGTCAGCCATACCTACACGTTCGTCCTGCTGGCGCAGCAGGCGGGCAACCTCACGATCGGCCCGGCGCGGATTGCGGCGGACGGCAAACGATACGCCACCAATCCGCTGCCTGTCGAGGTCGTGCAGGAGCACGGCGCGGGACACCCGCAGGGCGGCCGCGACAATCGGGACGAACAGGGCGGCGCGGCCAGCGCCCAGCGCCAAATCGCGAACGACGACATCCTGCTGCGGGCTATCGTGTCGCGCACGGAGGTCTTCAAGGGCGAACCGCTGCGCGTCACGTTCAAACTCTACGAACGGGTCAACGTCGTGGGGTACGACGGGGTGAAGTTCCCGTCGTTCAACGGTTTCTGGGCGCAGGAGCTCAACACCGACAACGCCCCGCGCCGCCGCGAAACCTACAACGGCAAGGTCTACGAAACGCTCGTCGCCCGCGAATTCCTGCTCTACCCGCAGCAGTCGGGCACGCTGGCTATCGACCCGGCCGAACTGACCGCCGTCGCGCAGGTCGTGGTGCAGAGCCGCAACATCGACCCCTTCTTCGGTGGCGGGCACGAGGTCTACAACGTCCCGCGCAAGGTGCAGAGCCAGCGGGTCACCGTCACGGTCAAGAACCTGCCCGCAGGCGCACCGGAGAGTTTCAACGGGGCCGTCGGACGGTTCACGCTCGACGCCGCGCTGCCGCCCGAACGCATCGCCGCCAATTCGGCATCGACCTACACGGTGAAAATCGCCGGTTCGGGCAACCTCACTTTCGTGCAGGCGCCGAAGCTGACCCTCCCGACCTCGTTCGAGTTGTACAACGTCAAGACCACCGAGTCGATCAACACGACGGCCGCCGGCATCACGGGATACCGCCAGTTCGAGTACCCGTTCATCGCGCGGGCCGAAGGCACCTACGAAATCGCGCCGGTCGAGTTCTCCTACTTCGACCCCGAACGGATGCAATACGCCACCCTGCGGGCCAAACCGCTGACCCTCGACGTGACGCCCGATGCCGGAGGCGGCAGCGGCGCCCCCGTCGTGCCGGGGCTCGGCATGTCGAAAGAGGAGGTGCGCCTGCTGGGGCAAGACATCCGGTTCATCAAGCTCGGCAATCCCCAGCTGCGGCTCGGCCGCAAGCCGTTCCACTTCGGCACGGCCTACTGGGTGTCGCTCGTCGTCATCCTCTCGGCGTTCGGCGCGGCATACGTCGCCCTGCGCCGCCGCATCCGCGAGCGGCAGAACGTCGCCCTCGTACGCGGCAAGCGGGCCAACAAGGTCGCCGTGCAGCGGTTCCGCGCGGCCAAACGCCACATGGAGGAGCAGGACCGCCACGCATTCTACGACGAAATGCTGCGGGCGCTGTGGGGCTACATGAGCGACAAGTTCAACATCCCGGTGGCCAACCTGACGAAAGAGAACGTCCGCGAGGAGCTGCACAAGCGCGGCATCGCGGCCGAGCAGTCGCAGCGTTTCACGGCCATCGTGACCCAGTGCGACGAAGCGCAGTATTCGCCCGCCGCCTCGTCGCAGATGCACGAAGTCTACGCCGAAGGGGTGGATTTCATTTCGCAAATCGAATCGGCGATAAAACATTGAGGAGAATCATGAAGCGAACGATGCTATATTGTCTGCTGTTGTTGGGAGGGACGTCGGTCGCCGCACCGGACGCCCGCCCCGCTGCGGAACCGGCCGCACAGGAGCAGGCCGACCGACCGACCGGCGAACGCGCCGCCGCATGGGACGACGAAACGCCCGCCCGGCTGTGGGACGCGGCGAACACGGCCTACCTCGACGGCAACTACCACGAAGCGACGAAAGCCTACGAACAGCTGGTCGCCCGGGGATACGGTTCGGCCAAACTGTTCTACAACTTGGCCAACAGCTACTTCAAGCAGGAGCGGATCGGCCGGGCCATTCTGTTCTACCGGCGTGCGCTCCGGCTCGACCCGGGCAACGCCGACGCCCGTTACAACCTGACCGTCGCCGAAGCCCGCACGAAAGACCGCATCGAACGGGTCCCCGAATTTTTCCTGACCGAGTGGTTCCGAAGCATCCGCCGCACGATGAGCGCCACGGCGTGGAGCGTGCTGTCGCTCGCGATGCTGGCATGCGGGCTGGCGGCCTTTTTGCTCTACCTGCTGGCACAGCGGCTGTCGTTGCGCAAGACGGGATTCTACGGCACGTTGGCAGCGGCCGTGCTGTTCGTGCTGACGACCGGCTTCGCCGCAGGCGAACGCCGCGACCAGCTCGACCGCTCGGAAGCGGTGGTCATGGCCACGTCGGCCGCCGTGTCGAGCGCACCGGACAAGTCGGCGACCGACCTTTTCATCCTGCACGAAGGCACGACGGTGCAAATCGTCGGCCGGCTCGACAAGTGGTGCGAGGTGACCATCGCCGACGGCAAGAAAGGCTGGATTGAAAACTCGAAAATCGAAACGATCTGATGTCGCAACTCTTGCAGGATGTCGTGGGCGAGCTTTCGAAGCTGCCCGGCGTGGGCCGGCGCACGGCACTGCGGCTGGCGATCCATATCCTGCGCATGGAGCGCGACTCGGTGGCCGAAATGACGCGGAGCATCGACCGGTTCCGCACGGAAGTCAAATACTGCAAGGAGTGCAACAACCTCTCGGACGAGGAGCTGTGCCCCATTTGCGCCGACCGCGAACGCGACCGCACGACCATTTGCGTGGTGGAGCAGGTCGCCGACGTGCTGTCGATCGAGAACACCCACCAGTACAAGGGGTTGTACCACGTTTTGGGCGGGGTCATCTCGCCAATGCAGGGCATCTCGCCGTCGGACCTGAAAATCGACCTGCTCACGGAGCGCGTCGCACGCGGCGAAGTGAAAGAGGTGATACTGGCCATTTCGACCTCGGTCGAGGGCGAAACGACGCTTTTCTACATCATGAACCGCCTGCGCGGATTCGAGGGGGTGAAAATCACCTCCATCGCACGGGGCATCGGCTTCGGCGACGAGCTGGAATACGTCGACGAACTGACCATTACCCACGCCCTGCGCAACCGGCGGGAAATCGAATGACACTAAACGAGATATAAAACATGGATTTTCTGACAAACGAAAAACTGACGATCGTCGGCGCGGCCGGCATGATCGGCTCGAACATGGCCCAGACGGCCCTGATGATGCGTCTGACGCCGAACATCTGCTTGTACGACCCGTTCGGCCCGGCGCTCGAAGGCGTGGCCGAAGAGCTGTACCACTGCGCATTCGAGGGCGTGAACATCACGTGGACGACCGACATCGGCGATGCGCTGACGGGGGCATCCTACGTCGTATCGTCGGGCGGAGCGGCCCGCAAGGCAGGCATGACCCGCGAAGACTTATTGAAAGGCAATACGCTCATCGCGAAGGAGCTGGGAGAGAACATCCGCGCCTATTGCCCCGATGTGAAGCACGTGGTCATCGTATTCAATCCCGCCGACATCACGGGTTTGGTGACGCTGATTCATGCGGGCATCGAGCCGTCGCGCCTTTCGACCCTCGCGGCGCTCGACTCGACGCGCCTGCGCTCGGAGCTGGCCGAATACTTCCGAATCCCGGCCGACGAAATCACCGACTGCCGCACCTACGGCGGACACGGCGAACAAATGGCCGTATTCGCCTCGACGACGCTCGTGGCGGGCAAACCGCTGTCGGAACTCATCGGCACCAGCATGCCGGTCGACGACTGGCACGCCCTGCAACAGCGGGTCATTCAGGGCGGCAAGCACATCATCGACCTGCGGGGCCGTTCGTCGTTCCAGAGTCCGGCCTACCTGTCGATTTGCATGATTGCGGCGGCCATGGGCGGCAAGCCGTTCGTCTATCCGGCGGGCGTATTCCTCCGCAACGACGAATACCGCGACATCCTGATGGCCATGGAGAGCGAAATCACGGCCGACGGCATCCGCTACAAGGACGTGCACGGCACCCCCGAAGAACACGCCACGCTTACGGAGAGCTACAAGCACCTCTGCACCCTGCGCGACGAGGTGATTGCCATGGGCGTCATCCCGCCGGTCGGCGAATGGCCGAAACTCAACCCCTATCTGAAATAATCGGGCGGCGCATGGGCGCAACGGGCTGTCATCCGATTCCGGACAGCCGATTCATCGAATAAAAAAATAGCCTGCCTCTTCGGCAGGCTATTTTTTCGAGCAATTACTCCTGTGCTTGGAACACCGCTTGCAACTCGCCGTCGGAGAGCAGCAGCAGCATCGGGCCGTCCATGTCGTAGCGGTCGACCGCTTCCAGCGCTCCGGCAAAGGCCGCTTCGGTCTCCATGCCGTCGGGACAAGCCCGCAAGGTCGAGGCCAGCGGGCCGATTTTCAACCCGTTGTCCTTGCCCGTTTCGTAACGTCCCGACAGCGTATTGCATTCGCCCCTGCCCGACACCGTGCCATCGGCGGCGAACCGCACGACGAATTTTTCCGTTTCGACCCGGATGTTCCGGCCGCCCAGCTGAATCAACTGCCACTCGGTGCCGACCAGCGGACGGCGCGTCTTCGTCTGGAACGCACGGCACGCGCAACAGCCGGCCAACCCGACCGCCACCGAAACGAGCAACGCCCATTTAATAAATTGCTTCATTTTTCGTATTTTTGTCCAATCAATTTTTTCCGCCATGAAACGCATCATCGCATCGCCCGCCGCTCCGGCAGCCGTCGGGCCTTATTCGCAGGCCGTCGAAGCCGACGGCACGCTCTACATTTCGGGACAACTGCCCATCGACGGCGCCACCGGCACGATGCCCGACGGCATCGAAGCGCAGACCCGCCAGTCGCTCACGAACATCGGCCACATCCTGCGCGAAGCGGGCTACGGCTACCGCGACATCGCCAAGACGACCGTCCTGCTGCAACACATCGCGGACTTCGCCGCCATGAACAAGGTCTATGCCGAGTTTTTCACGGCGGACATGCCCGCCCGCGTATGCTTCGAGGTGGCCGCCCTGCCCAAAGGCGCGCTGGTCGAAATCGACGCCGTAGCGGTCAAATAACGGCCCCCGCCGCCCGCTGTCAGAGCGATTTCCGGCGGATGTGTTCCAGCATGTCGTCGGTCATCGCCGACAAATCCCATTCGGGTTTCCAGCCCCACTCCTCGCGCGCGCACGTATCGTCCAGCGAGTTGGGCCAGCTTTCGGCGATCTCCTTTTTCACGGGGTCGATATCGTAGTCCATCGTGAAGCCGGGAATCCGTTTCTGGATTTCGGCCCGGATGATTTCGGGCGTGAAGCTCATCGACGCCAGATTGAAACTGTTGCGGTGGCGCAGCTTCGCCGGGTCGGCCTCCATCAGTTCGACGCACGCCCGCAGCGCATCGGGCATGTAAATCATGTCCATGTAGACGTCCGCCGGCACGGGGCAGGTGAAGCGTCCCGACCGGACGGCTTCGTAATAGATTTCGACCGCATAGTCGGTCGTGCCGCCGCCGGGCAGCGTCACGTTCGAGATGATGCCCGGAAAGCGCACCGAACGCGTGTCGACCCCGTATTTGTGGTGGTAGTAGTTGCCGAGCATTTCGCCCGTGACCTTGCACACGCCGTAAATCGTGGTCGGCTGCATGATCGTGTCCTGCGGCGTGCCGTCTTTGGGCGACGTCGGGCCGAAAGCACCGATAGACGACGGCGTGAACAGCGCGCAATGATGCTGGCGGGCCACTTCGAGCGAGTTGTTGAGCGCGCCCATGTTGACGTTCCACGCCATTTGGGGATTGCGCTCGCCGACTGCCGAAAGCAGGGCCACGAGATTGAAAATCGTGTCGATGCGGTACCGCGCGACGACCGACGCCATCGCCGTCGCATCGAGGGCGTTGAGCACCTCGAAAGGGCCTGTTTCGCCGAGCGAGCGGCATTCGCGCATATCGGTCGCCACGACATGCGCATCGCCGTAGATTTTGCGGAGGTAGACCGTCAGTTCGGAGCCTATTTGGCCGCCCGCACCGACAATGAGGATTCGTTTCATGGAATTCGGGTTGAAATTCGAAGTAAAGGTAGAAAATAATCGGGAAAATCGTACAAATTTTTGGTCGATTCATTTTTCTTGCGTACTTTTGCTCCGCCCGAAAGGGAAAATGCTGTTGTAGCTCAGTGGTAGAGCACTTCCTTGGTAAGGAAGAGGTCACGAGTTCAAGCCTCGTCAACAGCTCTCGCAAAAAGCGGTTGCACGTCGACGTGCAACCGCTTTTTGCGTATCCCGGGCGGCGTTTCGGATGCCGGGTCCCGGCAATGCTCAAATAAATTTGGCATTGTGCCCGGCTTTTCGTACCTTTGTCGCAGACATATTGAAAGCGCATCGGCTTTTCTTCTACAATCGAAACTTGGACATTTCGAACTTTTACGAAGAAAAAGGTTGGTGCTCGCGCTGTTTTACGGCGTGGGCATTTCTTCAATCTTCGTAATGGGCAGTCCAAGGCCTCGATTGTGGGTTGAGTGATTTGCCCGCTTTTTTTATGTCCGGGTGCGACCGGGACTGTCGGAAACCAATTGACTGCCCGTAGTGCTTAACGGCGCAGAAACCGTCTGAAACACCGTAACGGTCTATCGCGCTAATAAAAAACGGCGTTCGTCGATCGGGTGTTTGTAAACGAGAGAGGAGCCCACATTCGTTTATTACAGGAAGGTTGTAGCGACCCAGCAAAAATAAACGAAACATTTTCCCACACTTGAACAACACCCCTTCGAGGACGCCGTTTTATTAGAGCTACGGACGGCCTTGCGGTTCTCCGCTGGGTTCGGCCTCTTTTTTAACGCTGCTGCGGGACGAAGACTGCGGACGGCCTGACACGAAGTGGCGGGCCTCCGCGGGCGGAGGCTGCGGCCCGCGCGACGCAAAGCGTCGCAATTCTAAAACGGTAACGGCGCAGAAACCGTCCGAAACCGGACAGCGGTCTATTGCGCTAATAAAAAATTTCGTATCTTTGACTGCGTCGAAGATACTCTGTCTCGGCATAATCAAGCTATCGCTTGCTTCTGCGCTCGACTTTTCGTATCTTTGTCCCAAAGGCGGAAGTCGGCACGAAAACCGCACCGCGCGCATCGGAATACGCACACCATTACGATCATGGAACAGATTCTGGAACCGTTTTTGGCCGCCTACGGCTGGCAGGGAGTCGCACTCGCAGGCATTCTGCTGGTGCTGTTCGGCATACAACTCTATTATTACGTCTTCTCGTACGGACGGATTCCCGCCTACCGGAACAACCGCCGCACGCAAATCCGCGAAAAAGAACCGCCCGTGTCGGTCATCGTGCCGATGTTCGCCGAAGAGTACACGTTCGTCGAGGAACGGCTGCCCCTGCTGCTGGCCCAGAACTATCCGGCCTACGAAGTAGTCATCGTCTACGTGGGGCAGGACAACGATTTCTACGAAGACCTGCTGCGGCTGAAAAATTCGTTCCCGCAGATTTACACCTCGAAAATCCTGTTCGACCCCCGCTTCCCCATTTCGCGCAAAATGGCGCTCAACGTCGGCATCAAATCGGCCCATTACGACTGCATGATTTTCACCTCGACCGACGCCTGCCCGCA
>CAZGYX010000024.1:0-23714 GCA_964530735.1 uncultured Alistipes sp.
GGTGGGCATGGCTGCCGTCGCCGGCGTTGATGACCGGAATGCCGGCATACTGCGACGCCACGAGCGGCGCCCCCTCCTTGAAATGGCGCATGGCGATGATGTCGGCGAAGCACCGGATGACCCGCACGGTGTCGGCGACGGTCTCGCCCTTCGACACGGACGACGACGCGGCATCGGAAAACCCGATGACCTGCCCGCCCAACTCCAACATGGCCGACGTGAAACTCAACCGCGTGCGGGTCGACGGCTCGTAAAACAACGTGGCCAGTTTCTTGCCCTTGCACGCCTCGCGATAGTCGTCGCGGTGCGCGATGATGTGCTCGGCCAAGCCGATGATGCGTTCGGTCTCCCCGACCGTCAGGTCGGTGGGGTCTATCAAATGGCGCAACATATATTTGATTTATTTCATCCAACTTTCATCCGACGGATTGTCGCGGAACCGCAACAGGCGGGCCTTGTCTTCGGGACGGATGTACCCCTCGCCGGCCGCCACCTCGACCAACGTGTCGAGATTCGACAGGCTGTGGTTGACCACCTGCGCCTCGCGCAACCGGTCGATGCCCTTCTGCATGCCGTAAGTGAAAATCGAAGCGACGCCCAATACCTCGGCGCCCGCCTCGCGCAACGCCTCGACCACCTCGATGCACGACCCTGCCGTCGAAATCAAATCCTCGATGACGACGACTTTCTGTCCCTTTTCGAGTCGACCCTCGATGCGGTTCTGGCGGCCGTGGTCCTTGTTCCCCGACCGCACGTAACCCATCGGCAGGTCGAGCAGCGTAGCGGTAATGGCCGCATGGGCGATGCCGGCGGTCGAAGTGCCCATCAGCACCTCGGCTTCGGGGAATTCCGTGCGGACGATTTCGGCCAGTCCGGCCTCGACGTGCTTGCGCACCTCGACGGCGGTCAATGTCAGCCGGTTGTCGCAATAAATCGGGCTTTTGATGCCGCTGGCCCACGTGAAAGGCTCTTCGGGACGCAGGAACACGGCCCCAATGGACAACAAGTCCCTTGCAATTTTTTTATCCATCGTCATTTCCATATTATTTTCCTTTATCTATGTTTTTCACCGGCAGGCTTCGTGCCCGTTCATAAAAAATCCTCCACGCAGCGACGGTAGGCCGCTACGGGGTCGTCGGCCGCCGTAATGGGCCGCCCCACGACGATGAAATCCGACCCGATTTCACGCGCACGGGCGGGCGTCGTGACGCGCACTTGGTCGGCCACATCACCGTCGGCGAAGCGGACGCCGGGCGTAACGGTCAGAAAATCCGCCCCGCAAGACTCGTGCACCATTCCGGCCTCCAACGGCGAACAAACCACCCCGTCGAGCCCCGCTTCACGGGCGTTGCGGGCATACTGCACGATCGTCTCGTTCATCGAAGCACCGACAAGCAGTTCGCGCTGCATCCGCTCCTCGCTCGTCGAGGTGAGCTGCGTCACGGCAATCAACAGCGGACGCGTCCCGTCGGGACGGGTCAACCCCTCGCGCGCCGCCCGCATCATTTCGACCGTACCGGCCGCATGGACGTTGCACATATCCACGTCCAGACGCGACAACACGGCCATCGCCTTGCGCACCGTGTTGGGGATGTCGTGGAGTTTCAGGTCGAGGAAGATGCGGTGGCCGCGCCGCTTGATTTCGCGGACAATGGCCGGCCCCTCGGCATAAAAAAGCTCCATGCCGATTTTCAGAAAAGGTTTTCGCGATTCGGTGGTGAAGCGATCCAAGAAACGAAAAGTATCCTCCGCCGATTGGAAATCGCAGGCGATGATGACGTCGTGTTGCATGATTCTTATTCGATTATTCCGATTATATCGCTCAATTTTTCGATGCCGAGCCGCTCCATTTCGACGGGCAGGGCCTCGACAATCTCCTTGCAGGCGTAGGGATTCACCAGATTGGCCGCGCCGACCTCGACGGCCGTCGCACCGGCCATCATCATCTCGATGACGTCGCGGGCCGACTGCACGCCGCCGCATCCGATGACGGGCACGGCGCACGCGCGGGCCACCTGATAGACCATCCGCACGGCCAACGGAAAGATAGCGGGGCCGGAAAATCCGCCCATCGTATTGGCAATGACCGCCCGCCGCCGCTGCACATCGACCCGCATGCCGAGCAGCGTATTGACGAGGCACAACCCGTCGGCACCGGCCTCGACGCAAGCACGCGCAATGGCTGTGATGTCCGTGACATTGGGCGACAGCTTCATGTAGACGGGTTTCGTCGTCACGGCTTTGACCGCACGGGTCACCTCGGCGGCCGATTCGGGCGAGGTGCCGAACGACATGCCGCCGTGCCGCACGTTGGGGCACGAAATGTTCACCTCGATAAGCCCGACCTGCTCCTCGCGGTCGATGCGCTCGCAACAATAGGCGTAATCGTCGACCGAGAAGCCCGAAATGTTGGCAATCACTTTCTTATGAAAAAAAGTTTTCAGGCGGGGCAACTCGTCGGAGATGACGGCGTCGATGCCCGGATTCTGCAACCCTACGGCATTGATCATCCCCGCCGTGCACTCGGCGATGCGGGGCGTCGGGTTGCCGAAACGCGGCTCGCGCGTCGTGCCCTTGAACGAAAAGGTACCCAACAGATCGATGTCGTAGAACTCGCGGAATTCGTTGCCGTAACCGAACGTACCGCTGGCCGGCACGACCGGATTGTCCAGCCGCCAACCGCTCAAAGTGACCGAAGTATCTACCATATCACCTCTCCTTTCTCCAATACGGGACCCTCCTTGCAGATGCGTTTCGGGCCGTTTTGGGTCTGGCACGAACACCCCATGCACCCGCCGAAGCCGCAACCCATGCGCTCCTCGAACGAAAGCTGGCCGTCCTGCGGCACGCTGTCGCAGAGCGCGCGGAGCATCGGCAGCGGCCCGCAGGCATAGAAATAATCGAAATCGAGCCGGCGCTCGGCGATAGCGGTAGTAACGAAGCCCCGGACACCGGCCGACCCGTCGGCCGTCGCGACCGTCACGCCGCACCCCAATGCGCGGAACTCCACTTCGTAGAAGCACTCGGCGGCGGTGTTGAAGCCCAGCACCACCTGCACAGGAAGCCCCGCAGCGAGCAGCCGTTTGGCCAACAGGTAGAGCGGCGGCACGCCGACCCCACCCCCAACAAGCAGCGGTCTCTGCACACCGGACTTTACGAAAAATCCGTTGCCGAGACCGGCCAGCAAGTCGAGCGCGTCACCCGCCTTCATGCGGCTCATGCGCTCGGTGCCCTCGCCCACGACCTTGTAAATCAGGGTCAGGCGGCCTTCCACGCAGTCGCACACCGAAATGGGACGCCGCAAGTAGAGGCCGTCGATAGCGATGTTGACGAACTGCCCGGGCGCGGTAATCGCACCGGTTTCGCCCGCGAGGATCATCCGCCACACCGAAGCCGTCAACGGCTCGTTCGACAGGATTTTATAAACAACTTTTTGCATCTTTCATTCAAAAGCGGCTATGCGTCGATGGTCGACACGCGCAACGTAATCTCCTCCAAGACGTCCAACAGCACCTTGACCGTCTCCAACGCGGTGAAGACCGTCACGTTGTTTTCGACGGCCGTGCGGCGGATTTCGTAACCGTCCAGCCGCGTGTCGTGCTGGTTGATGTCGATCGTGTTGATGACGTAGCTCACGTGGCCCTGCCGCAGCGAGTCGATGATTTCGCTGCTGCCCTCGCTCAACTTGCGCCGCGTGCGGGTGCGGATGCCGTGTTCGCGCAGGAACTCGGCCGTACCGGTCGTCGCCTCGATGTTGAAACCGAGGTCGTAAAAGCGTTTCACCAACGGAAGCGCCGTCTCCTTGTCGCGGTCGGCGATCGTAACGAAAATAGTACCGTAGTTGCTGACGTTCATGCCCGTAGCCTGCAACGCCTTGTAGAGCGCGCGGGTCAGTTTGTCGTCGTAGCCGATCGCCTCGCCCGTCGATTTCATTTCGGGCGAAAGATAGCTGTCCATGCCACGTATCTTGGCGAACGAGAAAGCGGGTGCCTTGACGTACCAGCGCGCTTTTTCCTTGCCGTAAACCTCGCCGATGCCCTGCTCGCGCAGGCTCTTGCCCAAGATGACCTGCGTGGCGATGTGGGCCATCGGCACGCCCGTCGATTTGGAGAGGAACGGCACGGTGCGCGACGAACGGGGATTGACCTCGATGACGTAAACGTCGTCGTTGGGGTCGAGGATGAACTGGATGTTGTAAAGCCCCACGATGCCGATGCGCAAACCCAGCCGCACGGTGTAGTCGATGATTTGCTGTTTGGCGTGCTCCGAGACGCTGAACGTGGGATAGACGCTGATCGAGTCGCCCGAGTGGATACCCGTACGCTCGACGTGCTCCATGATGCCGGGGATGAATACCTCCTTGCCGTCGCAAATGGCGTCGACCTCCAGCTCCTTGCCCATGATGTACCGGTCGACCAGCACCGGCGAATCGACGTTGACCTCGACGGCCGTCTGCAAGTAGTGGCGCAGGCGCTCCTCGTTGGAGACGATCTGCATGGCGCGGCCGCCCAACACGTAACTCGGCCGCACGAGCACCGGATACCCGATGCGGGCGGCAGCGCGGACGCCGGCTTCGATGTCGGTGACGGCTTCGGCTTCGGGCTGCGGAATGCCCAACTCCTCCATGATCCGCTCGAAACACCCGCGGTCTTCGGCATTGCGGATAGCCGCCGTGTCGGTGCCGATAATGGGCACGCCCAGTGCGGCGAGCGGCTCGGCCAGATTGATAGCCGTCTGACCGCCGAGCGAGACGACAATGGCTTCGGGCCGCTCCAAATGGATGACGTTCATCACGTCCTCGACCGTCAGAGGCTCGAAATAGAGCTTGTCGCTGGTGGTGTAGTCGGTCGAGACGGTTTCGGGATTGTTGTTGATGATAATGGCCTCGTAACCCGCCTCGCGAATCGACCAAATGGCGTGCACGGTCGAATAATCGAACTCGACGCCCTGCCCGATGCGGATAGGCCCCGACCCGAGCACGACGATTTTGCGCCGGCCGCTCACGACGGATTCGTTTTCGATTTCGTAGGTCGAATAGAAGTAAGGCACGTAGGACGCGAACTCGCTGGCGCAGGTGTCGATCATCTTGTAGACGGGGAAGAGTCCGCTGCGCTCGCGCAGGCGGAACATCTCCTGCTCCGAAAGCCCCCACAGACGGCCGATATACTTGTCGCTGAAGCCCATGCGTTTGGCGTCGCGCAGGGTTTCGAGGTCGTGCGGATGTTCGCGCACGGTGCGCTCGAACTCGACGATGTTCTTGAACTTTTCGAGGAAGAACAAGTCGATTTTCGTATTGTTGTAAATCAGCACCAAGTCGACCCCGAGCCGGATGAGCTGCGCAATGGCATACAAGCGGTCGTCGGTGCCCTCCTTGATGTAGGTGAGCAGCTGTTCGGCCGTCCAGTCGTCGAACTTGCGGTGGTGGATGTGGCAGACGCCCGTTTCGAGCGACCGCACCGCTTTGAGGAGCGACTCCTCGACCGTGCGGCCTACGGCCATCACCTCGCCCGTAGCCTTCATCTGGGTGCCGAGCTTGTTCGACGCATCGGAAAACTTGTCGAACGGGAAACGGGCGATTTTCGTCACCACGTAATCCAGCGTCGGCTCGAAACTGGCGGGCGTATTGGCCAGCCGGATTTCGTCGAGCGTCAGCCCGACGGCGATTTTGGCGCTGACGCGGGCAATGGGATACCCCGAAGCCTTCGAGGCGAGGGCCGACGAACGCGACACGCGCGGGTTGACCTCGATGAGGTAGTATTTGAACGACAACGGGTCCAAAGCGAACTGCACGTTGCAGCCGCCCTCGATTTTGAGTTCGCGGATGATTTTCAACGCCGAATCGCGCAACATCTGATACTCGCGGTTCGTGAGCGTCTGGCTCGGCGCGACGACAATCGAGTCGCCCGTGTGGACGCCCACGGGGTCGATGTTCTCCATGTTGCAGATAGCCAGCGCCGTATCGTTGCTGTCGCGGATGACCTCGTATTCGATCTCCTTGTAGCCCTTGATGCTCTTTTCGATGAGCACCTGATGCACGGGCGAGAGGAACAGGGCGTTGCGCATCAACTCGCGCAGTTCCTGCTCGTTGTCGGCGAAACCGCCGCCCGTGCCGCCCAGTGTGAACGCGGGGCGCAGCACGACGGGATACCCGATGCGGGCGGCCACTTCGGCGCCCTCCTCGATAGAGGTGGCGATTTCGGACGGCAGGACGGGCTCGCCCAACGATTCGCACAACTCCTTGAACAGTTCGCGGTCTTCGGCCCGCTCGATAGACTCGAACGACGTACCGAGAATCTCGACCTGACACTCGTCCAAAATACCCTTCTTGGCCAACTGCACGGCGAGGTTCAACCCCGTCTGCCCGCCGAGACCCGGCACAATAGCATCGGGTCGCTCGTAACGGATGATTTTGGCGACGTATTCGAGCGTCAGCGGCTCCATGTAAACCTTGTCGGCGATGTGGGTGTCGGTCATGATCGTGGCCGGATTGGAGTTGACCAACACCACCTCGTAACCCTCCTCGCGAAGCGCCAGACACGCCTGCGTACCGGCGTAATCGAATTCGGCGGCCTGTCCGATGACGATCGGGCCCGACCCGATGACCATTACCTTGCGGATGTCCTTGCGTTTAGGCATTTCTGTATTCCTCCATCATTTGAATGAATTTATCGAACAGCCCGGTGCTGTCCTGCGGCCCGGGCGCGCTCTCAGGGTGGTACTGCACCGAGAAAACGCGGTCGGCCCGGCACTCGACGCCTTCGGCCGTGTCGTCCAACAGATTGACGTGGGTCAATTCGAGACCGGTGCCCTGCAACGAGCCGATGTCGACGGCGAAACTGTGGTTCTGGCTCGTGATTTCGATTTTACCGGTCTGCAGGTTCTTTACGGGGTGGTTGCCGCCGCGATGCCCGAACTTCATCTTGAACGTGCGGGCGCCGTAGGCCAAAGCGACCATTTGGTGCCCCATGCAGATGCCGAAAATAGGCAATCGGCCGCGCAGGCGGCGCACCTTTTCGATGACGGGTTCGACGTCGGTCGGGTCGCCGGGGCCGTTGGACAGGAAGATGCCGTCGGGGCGGAAAGCCAGAATCTCCTCGACCGAAGCGTCGAACGGCACGACCGTCACGTTGCAACCGCGCGCATTGAGGCACCGGATGATGTTGTACTTGATGCCGCAGTCGATCGCCACGACGTCGAACCGGTGATTGGGCGTGCGCGAGAACCAACGTTTCTTGCAACTCACGCGCGACACTTGGTCGTGGGGCAATTCGCAGGCGCGGATGCGCTCCAACGCCTCGTCGAGGGGGGTCGAAGCATCGGTAATCATCACTTTTTGGCTCCCCTCGTCGCGGATGATGCGGGTCAGGGCGCGGGTGTCGATGCCCGAAATGCCGGGGATGCTCAACTCCTCGAAGACCTCGTGCAACGTGCGGGTATAGCGGAAATTCGACGGGATGTCGTTGTACTCGCGCACGATCAGGCCGCCGATCGAAGGGAATTTCGATTCGTAATCCTCCTCGGCCGTCCCGTAATTGCCGATGAGCGGGTAGGTCATCACCACCATCTGACCGGTGTACGACGGGTCGGAGATGATCTCCTGATAACCGACCATCGAAGTATTGAAGACGATTTCGTGCACCGCTTCGCAATCGGCGCCGAATCCGTAGCCGTAGAACTCACGGCCGTTCTCCAAGACGATTTTTTTCGTAAAAGGTTTCATTAAAAATACCTTGGTTTAGCTATCCAACTTATCGTAGACGGTGCGTCCGCCCACGACCGTCCGCACGGCGCAGCCCTGCACCCGCCACCCCGCAAAGGGGGTCGCACGGCCTTTCGACCGGAACGCGGCAGGGTCGATGACATATTCGCCGTCGAGGTCGAGCACCGTGAAATCGGCCGCCCCGCCCGCGTGCAATCCGCCTTCGAGGCCGAAAATCCGGCGCGGGTTGTCGGTCATCGCCGCAACCAGTGTTTCGAGCGGCAACAAACCGGAGCGCACCAATCCGGTATAAAGCACCGGGAACGCGCATTCCAACCCGACGATGCCCATGGCACTGCCGGCCAGCCCGCGCGACTTCTCTTCGGCCGTGTGGGGCGCATGATCGGTGGCGATGACCTCGATCGTGCCGTCGCGAAGCCCCTCGCGCAGGGCGTCGCGGTCTGCCCGACTGCGCAGGGGCGGGTTCATCTTGAACCGTCCGTCCTCCTGCAAATCCTCGTCGCACAACAACAGGTAGTGCGGCGCCGTCTCGCAACTCACGCGCACGCCGCGCGCTTTGGCCCGCCGCACCAATTCGACGCTCTCGGCGGTCGACACGTGGCAAACATGGTACTGGCAACCCGTTTTCCCGGCCAGCGCGATGTCGCGCTCCACCTGCCGCCACTCGCTCTCGGAACAGATGCCCCGATGCCCGTGCTCGCGGCAGTAAACGCCGTCGTGGATATACCCGCCGCGCAACAACTCGTCGACCTCGCAGTGCGCGACGATAGGCCTGCCGACCGCCACCGCACCCCGCATGGCCTGTTCCATGAGTTCGTCGGACTGCACGCCGCGCCCGTCGTCGGAAAAACCGACCACATCGGGAGCCAAAGCGGCGAAGTCGACCAACTCGCCCGCCCCGCGCTGCCCCACCGTGATGCACCCGTAGGGATAGACCCGCACGAGGGCGTCGCGCCGAATGATTTCCGTCTCCTGCGCCAGCGTATCGGGCGCATCGGGAGCGGGATGCAGGTTGGGCATGGCGCAAACAGCGGTATATCCCCCGCGAGCCGCAGCGGCCGTACCGGTGGCGACGGTCTCCTTGTGCGGGAAACCGGGCTCGCGCAAGTGCACGTGCACGTCGACCAATCCGGGAACCAGCCAACGGCCGTCGAGGTCGATGCACCGGTCGCCGGGTGCAGGCTCGCACGAAACGGCGATACGTCCGTCCTCGACCGCGATGCTGCCGAACTCGAAATGTCCGTCGCGCCAAATCCGCGCGTTTTTATAAATGGTTTTCATGCGTTGTTCTTCAACTTCCGGCCGACTGCCCCCGTTCCATTTAAGAACAGGACAAAAAATTAGGGCAACTGAAAAACAGTTACCCTAACAAGACAAAATCGGCGCAAACGGACGGCGATGCGACACTCGACCCGTCGTGCTGTCGCCAAACGGCCTGTTTCGAGAATCTATCGGGTTTGCCCATCATGTCTGCGTGGTTATTTCGGACAAAGGTAAGGACTTTTTGCGAAAGTTGCAAATATCGGCGGCGCTTTGCGCCGCGCGGGGTGCAGTCTTCGTCCCGCTTCGGTCAGAGTGCTTCGACTATCGGAATCCCCACGACCGCCCGTAGCGCTTAAATCCCGCTTTTTAAGCGGGCGGGGCGCTTCCTAAACTTCCGAAGCCCGCCGACCGTCCGTAGCGCTATTAAAAGAGGTATTTTTCGGTCTTGACCTTGCGCACCAAGCGGAAAATCTCGTCCCAAGCCTCCTCGCCGAACGTCGTGCCGACCACCTCGATGACCTTGCCGGCCGTAATGGCCCCGATCGTGCCGCACTGGCGCAACGACAAATCGTCGCACAGGCCGGCCAAAAATCCGGCCGCATAGAAATCGCCCGCACCCGTCGTATCGACCCGTTTGGCCGCCGCCATGATGCCGACATGCACCACTTCGCCGTCGTGTTTGATGAGTGCGCCCTTCGTACCGATTTTCACCACGGCGAGACGGGCCGTCTCGGAAATCGACTGCAACGCATTGAGCGGCTCCGACTCGCACGTGAAGGTCTTGGCCTCCTCCTCGTTGGCGAAAACGATGTCCACCGATTCGCGCACCAGCCCGCGCAGGAATTCCAGATTCTCCGCCACGATGTTGAAGCTCGCCAAGTCGATAGCCACCTGCAACCCGCAGGCTTTGGCCGTGCGCACGGCCGTGCGAATCAAATCGTGGTTCTGCACGAGGTATCCCTCGACGTAAAGGCAATCGTATCCGTCGAAAAGTTCCGGTTCGATTTCCGGTGCGGACAATTCGAGCGCTGCGCCGAGATGCGTGACCATCGTCCGTTCGCCGTCGGGCGAAATCAACGACACGCACTTGCCCGAACGCTCGGTGCCGCGAAACACGCAAGGCTGGACGCGCAAATTCTCGAGCGCCTGCACGAAGAAATCGCCCGTCGTGTCGTGGCCCACCTTGCCGATGAATCCGGTCTCGCACCCCAACCGGGCCATTGCGCGGATGGTGTTGCCGGCCGACCCGCCCAACGAGAGCGAATACGGCAGACCGGCCAACGATTTCGAGATTTCCGTTTGCAGGGCGGTATCCACCAAGTTCATGGAACCTTTGGCCAAAGCGTAACGCTTCAACACGGCGTCGCTTTTCAGGTTGACCAGCATGTCCGTCAGGGCATTGCCGATGCCGATTACTCGTTTCATTCGTTCGGGATAGATTTTATTAAAGGGGATTTCTAATTTCGGTTGAGGGGTTTGGTTCAGGGGGGGGGCTGTTCAGGGGTTCGGTTCAGGGGGCTTCTTTTTCCGCCCCTGCGGTTCGTCGTCGGAAAATGCGGCGTATCCGAATCAAATCGAGAGGATTTTTACCAGTTCGAGTTTGCTGCGATTAATCTCCTTGTGGTGCTTGACCGCTTTGGAGAAGGGCACGTAGACGATTTTGCCGTGTTCGATGCCGATCATCACGTTGCGCTGGCCCTCCATAAGGGCCTCGATGGCCCCCTCGCCCATGCGCGATGCCAGAATCCGGTCGAACGCCGTCGGCGAACCGCCCCGCTGGATGTGGCCGAGAATCGTCACGCGGGCATCGTACTGCGGGAACTCCTTTTTGACGCGCTCGGCCAAACCGGTAGCCCCGCCCGTCTGGGGGTTCTCGGCGACGATGACGATCGCCGAATTTTTGCTCTTGCGGAACCCGTTGTTGATGAGTTCGGCCAGCTGGTCGACTTCGGTTTCCATTTCGGGGATAATCGCCGCCTCGCAACCCGAAGCCAATGCACTGTTGAGCGCCAGATAACCGGCCGTATGGCCCATTACCTCGACGAAGAAGAGCCGCTCGTGGCTCGACGCCGTGTCGCGCAACTTGTCGACCGCATCGACGATCGTATTGAGCGCCGTATCGTACCCGATCGTCGAATCGGTGCCCCCGAGGTCGTTGTCGATCGTACCGGGCAGCCCGACGATCGGCACATCGTACTCGCCGGCGAAAACACCGGCACCGGTCAACGAACCGTCGCCGCCGATGACGACCAGCGCGTCGATACCGGCCGCCTGCATGTTGTCGTAGGCCATTTTGCGGCCTTCGGGCGTGGTGAACTCCTTGCAGCGGGCCGTTTTGAGAATCGTGCCGCCCAACTGGATGATGTTGCTGACGCTCTGCGAGCGGAAGTCAACGATTTCATTGAAAACCAGCCCCTTGTACCCGCGCATGATGCCTTTCACGGCGATGCCGTTGTAAATGGCGCTGCGGGTGACGGCGCGAATCGCCGCGTTCATGCCGGGAGCATCCCCGCCGGAGGTCAGGACGCCGATACACTTGATTGCAGTCATAAGTTTTTTACCTTTTTATCACAAACCGTTCCACACAAAAGCCCCCAAAGGTAGGGATTTTTTCGGAAATTTCCGTCGCGGCATCCTGCGATTCACAGCAACCCCAACAACTCTTCCGACCGATCGACCAACACGTCGGCTCCGGCCTGCCGCAACTCCTCGCGCGGACGGAAGCCCCACGTGACGCCGGCCGAACGCACGCCGGCAGCGCGGGCGGTCTGCATGTCGATGCCCGAATCGCCCACGTACAACACCCGCTGGCGCGGAACGCCCGTCCGGGCAAGAATTTCGGACACCACCGCAGGGTCAGGCTTCAACGGCACGCCGGCACGCTGGCCGAACACCGCAACGAACGGAATCTCGGGAAAGAACCGCCGCACCAGTTGCTCGGTGCCCTGCTGAAATTTGTTCGACGCGACCGCCAGCCGCACGCCCCGACGGGCCAGTTCGGCGAGCAGTTCGGGAATCCCCGCGTAAGGCTTCGTATAACGGTCGATAGCCCCCAAATAAAACCGAATGAAATCGGCCCGCGCCGCAGCAACGTATTCCGGCGTGCGCAGTTCTTCGGGCAAGGCACGCTCCACGAGCCGCAGAATGCCGTTGCCGACGAACCGGCAATAATCGTCGTAGGTGTGTTCGGGCAATCCGCGCAGTGCGAGCATGCGGTTGCAGGCCGCCGCCAAATCGCCGACCGTATCGAGCAGCGTGCCGTCCAAATCGAATATCGCCAGCTCAATGCGCACCTTTGCCCTTCACGATTTTCCACCCCGCAGCCGCCACGACGAGCGACACCAGCGGGCTGGCGATGTTGAAAATGCAGTACGGCATGTAGACGAACGTCGAAACGCCCAGCACCGTAGCCTGCGTCATGCCGCACGAGTTCCACGGAATCAGCACCGAGCAGACCGTCGCCGAATCTTCGACCGAGCGGCTCAACAGCCGTTCTTCGAGGTGCTGTCCGGCGTAAAGGTCGCGGAACAGACGTCCGGTCAGGATAATGGAGATATACTGGTCGGCCGTGCAGAGGTTGAAGAAGATGCCGGCCCCGACAGTCGCCGCGACGGCCGAAAAAGTCCGGCGCACGAAGCGCAGGAAGACCGCCGTCAACGCCCGCAGCATCCCGCTGCCGGTCATGACGCCGCCGAAGCACATGGCGCACAGAATCAACCACACGGTATTGAGCATGCCGGCCATGCCGCGCGTGGCGACCAGTTCGTCCAGCTGGGGCGTTCCGGTCGGAATGGCCGTCGAACCGAAGCAGCTCATCAGCACGCCCCGGAAACCCGAATAGAGCGACAACCGTTCGGCACCGGCCACCTGCGCCACCAGTTCGGGCTGGGTCAGCAGCATGGCGATGCAGGCGAAAACCGTCGCCGCGAAAAGCGTGACGATAGCGGGCAATTTGCGCGCGATGAGCAGGCCGGTCGCCAACGGCACGAGGAGCAGCCAAGGCGTGATGCGGAACGTCGAAGCGAGCGCCTCGGCGTACACGCCCGTGCAATCGGCGCTATTGTGCGAGCAACAGAAACCGACGGCCGTGAAAACGCCCAACGCGATGACGAACGACGGCACGGTCGTATAAAGCATGTACCGGATATGCGTGAAGACGGGCACGCCGACGGTCGACAACGCGAGCACGGTCGTATCGGACAACAGCGAAATTTTGTCGCCGAAGTAGGCGCCGGAAATAATCGCGCCGGCCACCCAACCGGGGGCGAAGCCCATCGCTTCGCCGATACCCATCAGCGCGACGCCGATCGTGGCGATAGTCGTCCACGAACTGCCGGTCATGACCGAAACGCCGGCGCAGATGACGCACGAAGCGACGAGGAAAAACGACGGGTGGAGGATTTTCAGCCCATAGTAAATCATCGTCGGCACGACGCCGCTGACCATCCACGTTCCGGCAATGGCCCCGATGAGCAGCAGGATGAGGATTGCCGAAGCCGACGAACGGATATTCTCGATAATCGCCCCTTCGAGCACGGCCCACCGGCCGCCGTAAAAGCCTATGGAGAGCATGACGCAGACCGATGCGGCGGAGAGCAGCGCCATTTGGCTGCCGCCGTTGATCGCGTCGCCGCCGAAGCAGCGAATCACGCCGTAGAGCAAAAGGGTCAGGACGACGAGCGGCAAGGCAGCCACCCAAGCGGCGGGCGTGCGGCGGGACGGAGCGTGTGCGGCGGATTGTTCGGGATTCGGTTTCATCATGGGTGCAAAAGTAACAAAACGCACGAACATAACCGAATTTTTGTTAAATTTGTCCTCGGTATGCTCCCGGCCGGACGGCATCGCCATCCGAAACCGAGAGGATTTTTACGACAAAACAAATAAATCATCGAACGAACCATGTATCCCCTGCTTTTCAATTTAGGCATGACCGAAATCATCGTCATCCTGCTCATCGTCGTGCTGTTGTTCGGCGGCAAGAAGATTCCCGAACTGATGCGCGGCATGGGACGCGGCGTGCGCGAATTCAAGGATGCGCTCGAAAATCCCGATGCACCGGCCGGCCGTTCGGCAGCCGACGCGGACAAAGACGCCCCGACGCGCAAGAAAAAGAGCGCCGGCACGCCGGAACCCGACGACAAATAGTCCTCCATGACGCCGCAAGCGGAAAACCGCGCCGACGAAATGTCGTTCGGCGAGCACATCGACGCCCTCCGCCCGCACCTGATGCGGGGCGCGGGAGCGATTCTGCTGCTCGCGGTCGCGGCTTTCTGCTGCAAGGATTTGCTGGTCGACCGCCTGCTGTTCGGCCCCCTGCGGCCCGATTTTCCGACCAACCGCCTGCTGGCGTGGCTGGGACAGCTCTCCGGTGCCGACGGACTGAACGTGCAAAGCGCCGATTTCCAACTCATCAACACCTCCGTAGCAGGCCAGTTCAACCTGCATCTGGCGGTTTCGCTGGCGGCGGCCTGCGCCGTCGGATTCCCCTACCTGCTGTGGGAGCTGTGGCGGTTCGTGCGGCCTGCGCTGACGGCGCGCGAAGCGCGTGCCTGCCGCCGGTTCGTAGGCTATGTGTCGGCCGGATTTTTCGTGGGGCTGGCGTTCGGCTATCTGCTGATTGCCCCGTTGAGCATCGCCTTTCTGACGCAATACCACGTCAGCGGACAAATCGCCAACCTGATCGACGTGCATTCCTATCTGTCGACCGTGCTCAACGTCTCGCTGGCCTGCGCGCTGGTCTTCCAGTTACCGCTGCTGGTCTATTTTCTGACCCGCGCGGGGATACTGACGCCCGACCTGCTGCGCCGCTACCGGAAGCATGCCGTCGTCGCACTGGCCATACTGGCGGCGATTATCACCCCGCCCGATGCGTTCAGCATGGTGCTGGTGCTGCTGCCCCTCTACGGGCTCTACGAAGCGAGCATTCGGATTGCACAAAAAGTCGAAAGGCAGGAGTAGCAACCCAATCCCGCCTTTTCGCCTGTTTCACAGCCCTCCTATTTCAAGGGCGAATCGGGCTCTTTCGACATCACCCAATAGAACATCCGGTCGAGGAACGCCGGAGCGAACTTCTTGACGAAATGGGTGGCACGGCCCTCGATTTCCATAAGGCACAACCGTTTACGCCGCCGGATGCCTCGTGCGACGATGCGCGCGACCTCTTCGGGCGTCATCATCTTCGCCTCGTTGCGCGGGGTTTCGCCCTGCTGCGAGCCGTCGGCGGTCAAGGCCGCGAAACGCACGTTCGAGGCCGTGAATCCGGGACACGCGACCATGACGTGCAACCCTTTTTTCAGATTCTCGATACGCAAGGTCTCCAAAAAGCCCGTCATGGCGTATTTCGAGGCCGAATAACCCGTGCGGCCGGGCAGTCCGTGCAGACCGGCGACGGACGAAACGCCCACGATCGAACCGTGCGAAGCCTGCACGTAAGGCAAGGCGTATTTGCAGCAATTCACCGTGCCCCAGAAGTTGACGTCTATCAGGCGGTGGAGCACCGAAAGCTCCACGTCGTCGAACAAGGCCCGCATCGAAATACCGGCATTGCAAATCAACACGTCGATGCCGCCGAACGCCTCTACGGCCGTATCGACCAACGCCTTGCACTGTGCGGCGTCGGTCACGTCCACCGCGCACCACGCGGCTTGACCGCCGGCATTCCGAATCGCAGCGGCCAGCTGTTCGAGTTTTTCGGCACTGCGGGCGCCGAGCACCACGCGGGCCCCTTGCGCCGCATAGGTGCGGGCCATCGCCTCGCCGATACCCGACGAAGCACCGGTAATGACGACCGTTTTATTTCGGAGCGTGTTTTTCATAAGCGAATTTTATTCATTGTGTTTATTATTATCCCGCCCGCCATGCAGGCTCGCGATACCGAAATTCCGGAGCGGCCGCTCCTGCATTCCGATTTCGACCGTCAGCCCGTCGTAAGCCAGCCGCACGCCTTCGGGCAGGGTCGGCTCCGTGACGGCATGCAACCCGATGTCGTGCGACATGTGCGTGAGGTAGGCCCTGCGCGGCCGAATCCGGCCGATGAGCGCCAACGCCTCCTCGACATTGTAGTGCGAATCGTTCGGCTCGAAGCGCAACGCGTTGACCACCAACGTTTCGACGCCCTGCAATTTCCCGATTTCGGAATCCGCTATCGTCTTGAAATCGGTCAGGTAGGCCAACGGGCCGATGCGGTAACCCGTCACGGCGAACCGCTCGGAGTGGTGCCCCGAAACGGGCAAGACCCCGATTCCGGCAACCGAAAACGGAACGTTCACGTCGATTTCATGCAGGGCTATTTCGGGCACGCCGCGATATTTGTTCTCCGTGAAAGCGTAATCGAAATCCTTGCGCACGCAGGCCGCCGTACACGGGTTGGCGAAAATATCGACCCGGTGCACGGTCGGATAATCCACGAAATTGAACGCCCGCACGTCGTCCAGACCGCCAATGTGGTCTTTGTGTTCGTGCGTCAGCAGAATGGCGTCGATATGCCGCACGCCCGTGCGCAACATCTGGCAACGGAAATCGGGACCCGCATCGATGACGATGCACCGCCCCTGCGTTTCGACCATCGCCGAAGTACGCAACCGACGGTCGCGCGGGTCGGACGAGGTGCAAACCGCGCAACGGCACCCGATGACCGGCACGCCCTGCGAAGTTCCCGTTCCTAAAAAAGTGAGTTTCATCGGATCGTCGCGCAACCGCTACGACATCTGCTCGATATGCCAGACGAATGCCCGCGAACCCTGCATCTTCGTCGCGTCATCCATCTGCCGCAGTGCTTCCAATGCGGGCGCGACCTTTTCGTCCTCGACGATGGCCAGCACCGAAGCGTTCATCGAAGGCCATGCGTGCGTGCCGTAGTGCGGCTCGCCGTCGGACGAACCGCGTCCTTCGGTCAAGGCCCACCGCGTGAAGCCCCGAATGCCCTGTTCGTCGAGAATCCGGTTCACGCGGTCGGTCAATGCCTGATTGTAAGATATGAACAATGCTTTCATAATGGCAATTCTTGTTGATTTGTCGCAGTCGGCTGTTGCGCCTTTGCACGTGCCTCCTTTTCCGCTTTTGCGGCTTTTTCAGCCTTTTCGCGCGCCTTGCGCTGGGCCCGGTTCACCAGAATCGAGTAGAGCACCGGCACGATGAAGAGCGTCAGAATGGTCGAGAAGGTCAGACCGCCGATGACGGCGATACCCATCGGCTGCCACGTCTCGGAACCGGAACCCGTACCGAGCGCCAGCGGCAGCATGCCCAACACGGTCGTGAACGAAGTCATCAGCACCGGACGCAGACGGCTCTTGCCGCCGGCAATCACGGCGTCGAAGACGTCGGAGCCGCGTTCGATCAAGAGGTTCATGTAATCGACCATCACGATGCCGTTTTTCGTCACGATGCCCACCAGCATGATGGCGCCGATGAGCGCAATCAGCGACAGCGGCGTGGAGGTCATCCACAAGGCGAGGAATACGCCCGTAAAGGCGAACGGAATGGTGAACATGATGATGAACGGGAACTTCAACGACTCGAACTGCGTCGCCATGACGATGTAAACCAGAATGACGATGAGTGCGAAGAGCGTAAGCAAGTCAGTGAACGCGTCGCCCTGATCCTCGACCGTACCGCCGATTTCCAAATCCACGCCGTCGGGCAGTGCATAGTTGCCGATGAGCCGCTGCACGGCGGCGACCGCCTCGCCCAAAGCGACGCCCGCGCCGAGTGTCGATTTCACGGTGATGACGCGCTGACGGTTCTCGCGCTCGATCATCGGAGCGGCGAATTCCTCCTGCACGTGGCCCACCTCTTTCAGTTTCACGGGCGCACCCTGTGCGTTGTAGAGCGTAATGTTCTCGACGTCTTCGATGCGCATGCGGAACGGCTCGGCGTACCGCACCACGATGTCGTATTCATCGCCGTCCTCGCGGTATTTCGAGGCCACGAGCCCGTCGATGCGGTTCCTCACGGCCTGCGAAGCGGTCGAACCGTTCAGGCCGTAATAAGCCAGCCGGTCGCGGTCGAACACGACGTTGAATTCGGGCCGCAGGTCGTCGCGCGAGAGCTTCACGTCGCGCATGCCGGGCAAAGCGGCCAGTTTATCCTTCAAATCGTTGGCAATGGCGTTCGTCATGTCCATATCGTAGCCGAACACCTTGACGTCGACGGTCGAAGAACCGCTCATGCTGCCCGACTGGCCGCCGGGAGTGACGGTGTACTGCCGTACTTCGGGAATGCGGTCGAGCTCCTTGCGCAGGAGGTCGGAAATGACGTAAATGGAACGCTCGCGCTCGGTCGAACGGGGCAGGCGCATGTTGTAGTTGACGATGTGCGAACCGGTCGTCTGCATCGCCGCGAAAGCGTTGTCCGACGAGTTGGCGCCGGCCGAAGCCGATACGAGCACGACTTCGGGGAATTTCTCGTAAATGATGCTGTCGATCTGGCGGGCGATGCGGGCGGTATATTCGACCGAAACGTTCTGTTCCAACTCGACGGTCGCCGAAATGCGGCCGTTGTCCGAAGGCGGGAAGAACTCGGTCGGCACCTTCGACAAGAGCATCAGCGAAACGAAGAAGACGGACATCATCAGCAAGACCGTAATACGCCGGTGGAGCACCACCCAATGGAGCATCCGGGCGTAGGCGTTGTCCAACCAGTCCAACGCGCGGTCGATAGGCTTGTAGACGATGCCGATACCTTTATAAGTATGGACGCCGCCGTCGATTTTCAGGAGGAACGACGACATCATCGGGGTCAGCGTGAGGGCCGCAGCCGTCGAAACGCAGACGACGATAGAGACGATCCAACCCAACTCGCGGAAGAGGATGCCGGCCATACCCGGCACCATCGTCAGCGGCAGGAAGACGGCGACGACGACCAGCGTCGTGGCGATGACCGAAAGCCACACCTCGTTCGTGGCGTAAATGGCCGCTTCTTTGGGATTGGAACCGCGTTCGATGTGGGTGGTGATGTTTTCCAGCACCACGATAGCGTCGTCGACCACCATACCGATCGCAATGGAGAGCGACGACAGCGAAATGATGTTGATCGTGGAACCCGTAGCGAAAAGGTAGATGAACGAACAAATCAACGACACGGGAATCGTCATACAGATGATGAACGTCGCGCGCCACCGTCCGAGGAAAATCATGACGACGAGCACCACGAAGATGAACGCGTAGAGAATGGTCTCGGACAACGACCCGATCGCATCGGTAATCTCCTGCGAGCCCTCGAAAATCAGTTCCATTTTGACATCGGCCGGCAGGCTCCGCTGAATCTCCGGCAGACGGCTCTGGATTTCGTGCACGATGTTCACGGTGTTCGCGCCGGACTGTTTCTGGAACATGACGCGCACGCCGCGCTGGCCGTTGACCCGTTCGTCCATCGTCGCTTTTTCGAGCGTGTCGCGGATTTCGGCCACGTCGGTCAGCATCACGGTGCGGCCGCCGCGGTTCGACACGACCACCTTGCGCAACTCGTCGGAGAGCTTGAACTCGCCGTCGGCCTTGATGTTGAACGTGTTGTTGCCGATATCGATCGTACCGCTCGGGATATTGACGTTCTCGGCGGCGATAATCTGCCCCAACCGCTCGACCGAAAGGCCGTAAGCATCCAATTTCGAGGGGTCGACGTTCACCTGCACCTCGCGTTCGGGCGCGCCGATAATCGACACGGCGCCCACGCCGTCGACGCGGTTCAGGACGTTGACCAGCTTGTCGTCGAGAATTTTGTTCAGGGCCGGATAACTCTCCTCGGCGGTGATGGCGAGCATCATCACCGGAATCATCGACGTCGAGAACTTGAAAATCGTCGGATAGTCGATGTCGTCGGGCAGCATCGACTGCACGCGCGACACGACGTCGCGGATTTCGTTCGCCCCCTCGTTCAGGTCGGACCCGTACTCGAATTCGACCGTAATCATCGAAACGTTGTCCTGCGATTTGGAGGTCAGCTTTTTGAGGTTGCTCACCGTATTGAGGTTGTCCTCCAATACGCGAGTGATGTTGGTTTCGATGTCGGCGGCATTCGCACCCGGGTACATCGTGATGACCGAAATCTGCGGGATTTCGATTTCGGGATACTGGTCGACGGCCAGATTCGACAACGAGAAAAGGCCGAAGACGATGACCCCGATGAAGATCAACGCCGTCGAAATCGGTTTGCGAACCGCGCTTTCGTAAATTTTCATGGCAAGAGCGGTTATTTATCAGTCGTTCTGAATCTCCGTAGGAGCACCGTCGTAGAGTTTCGAGAGCGCCGTGACGGCCACCTGCTCGCCGGGCTCGACACCCGACAGGATGTCCACGCGGTCGCCGACCTGCCGCCCCACTTCGACGCGGCGGCGTTCGGCCACCGAATCGCCCTTGATGACGAAGAGGTAACGGTCGGCCGTGCCCACCTGCTTCTGCACGGCGACATCGGGCACCATGACGCCCCGTTTCTTGCCCATATTGAAATTGGTGCGGGCGAACATGCCCGGACGCAGCGTGCCGTCGTTGTTGGGCAGACGCACCTCGACGCGGAACGTGCGGGTCGCGGGGTCGAGCGCGGGATAAATCAACGAAACGGTACCCGTAAATTTCTTATCGGGGAAAATGTCCACCTGCACGTCGACGGGCATCCCCACCTTGACGTAAGGGAAATACTGCTCGGAAATGTTCACAAACACCTTCAACGGCTCGATCTGCATGATGTGCAGAATGGGCTGCTGGGCGAACAGGTCGCCCGATTCGTAGTTGCGGGCCGTGACGACGCCCGTAATCGGCGAACGCACCTCGATGTTCTTTTTCAGGTTGGCGACCACCTCGCGCTGCACGTCGCGCTGGGCGCGGGCTTGGTCAATCTGCTGCTTGGAGATACCCCCCGCCTTATAAACGGGCAACAGCCGATTGTAGTCGGCCTCGATGGTGCGCAGCTGCACCAGCTGCTGGTTGTACTGCGTCGGGTCGAGCGTCACCAGCAGCTCGCCTTTCTTCACGCGGTCGCCGACGTCGACCAGAATGCGGTCGATATGCACGCCCGAAGCGGCGGGCGTGATGTCGTTTTCGCGATACGGTTCTATTTCGGAGGTGAACGTTTCCGTCAGCCGCACGGTCGCAGTCTCCGCCGCAACGGTCTTGGTCAATACGCCCGAATCGGCCTCGACCGGCGCGTTGTTCCGGTTACCGCCGCAACCCCACAACGTCAGGGCGGCAGCGATCCACAAACTTTTTTTCATAGCAATATCTTTTTTTTTCTTATTTTTCACGTCCCACGATGCGGTCGTACTCCGCTTTGGCGGTCAGGTAGTCGTAAATCGCCTGCGAGAAGTTCAACTGCGCCTGCGTTTGCGACAACTGTGCCGAATTGAGTTCGAGAATGGTACCGGCACCCGCCCGATAACGGGTATCCGAAATGGAGTAGGCCTTGCGCGCCTGCTCGACCGTCCGTTCCTGTGCGAACATCGTTTCGCGGGCGGTCACCAAGTCGTTCAGCGCCGAACGCACCTGCACATCGACCTGACGCCGCAGGTAATCGCGCCGCACGCCGACCTGCGCGATCTGATTCTTCAACTCGCGCGCGCGGTTCATCTTCGTAAGGCCCGAAAAGAGCGGCACGGAAACCTGCACGCCCGCATAAAGCGGATGCTGCCAGTAGTAACCGTCCTGCACGACGGACATATCCTGAAATTTGAACGTTCCCATGTTGTTGCCCGACAGCGTGAAATTGCCGAACAGCCCGACGGTCGGCCAACGGCCGGCATTCGACACGCGCAACTGGCGCACGAGCAGCTCCTCCTGCAATTCGAGCGTCCGCAGGTCGGTATTTTCGGACACGTCGGTCGAAAGGCCTTCGGTGCCCTCCAACACGGCGTCGCGCAACGAATCCAACTCGCCGACGACCTCGATCTCCACCTCCTCGGGAATGGACAGATACATCTTCAACAACCGTTCGGCGACGGCGATCGAATTCTCGGTCTGGATAATGGTCGGTTTCAGGTTGCTCAACTGCACCTGCGCGGTGAGCAGGTCGTATTCCGACATGAGGCCGTTGCGGTATTGCAGTTCGGTATCGTCGACCGTGCGCTGCACCGTCGCCTGCGATTCGAGCAGCACGACCAGCGACTGTTTGGCCAACAGAATGTTGTAGAACGCCTTGCGCACCTCGGCAATCAGGTCGACCCGCGAAGCGCGCGCCTCCTCGACGGCCGCTGCCATTTGCGTGTCGTTCATCCGCAGCGTGCGGTAAACCGCCGGAGCGAAGAGCGGCATCGTGACGTCGAGCCCACCGCTGATAGTGGTGTACTGGTCGCCGCCGAGCGAAAAGCCTTTGGACATGTTCTGCTTGATGAACGTGTGGTTGACCTGACCGTTCACGGCGACCTGCGGCAAAAGATTGCCCCAAGTCTGCCGGCGTACGTAGTCGTAACGCGCCACCTCCATTTCAGCCACGCGGATGGTGGGGTTTTCGCTCAAAGCCATTTCGACCGCCGCATCGAGCGTCAAACGCAGCTGCGCGACGGCAAAACACGGAACTGCCGATACGAAGCAGAGCGCCAACAGATATTTTTTCATACGAATATCGTTTAGATACAAGCGACAAAGTTAGCAAAAAAACCTGCTGCTCAAAACAATTTCGCTCTTTTTCGACCGGAGAACGGACGAATCGTATCCGGCCGGAGCGAAAAAAAGGCGGAAGAATAAAAAAGCCGTTGCGGAAAATCCGCAACGGCGAACCTTATCGGCACGTGCCGGCAGGACTTATCGGGTCACCCGTTCGAGCCAGCGGACCATTGCCAGCATCACGAGCATCGAAAGGCCGCAGACCGCGACAAAAACGCCCCACGTGGCCGAAATCGAGATGTGGTTGTAGAGAATCGGGCCCAAAAAGAGCAGCCCGTTGCCCAAAGCCGTAGCGCCCAACCAGCACCCCTGCATCAGGCCCTGCAACTTCTGCGGCGCGACCTTCGACACGAACGAAAGGCCCAGCGGCGAGATGAAAAGCTCGGCGACGGTCAGAATCAGGTAAGTAGCCACCAGCAGCCACGGCGTTACGCGGTCGGCGACACCCAAGCCGCCCATCGTCTCGACTTCGGCGCGTGCGGGCAGTCCCAGCGAACCGAAAACCATCAGCACATAAGCCGCAGCGGCGATGCCCATGCCGATAGCGATTTTCATCGGGGTCGACGGCTCCTTGCCCCGGCTGCGCAGCCAAGCGAACAGCGCGATGACAACCGGCGTGAGCGCCACCACGCAAATCGGGTTGGCCGACTGGAAAATCTCGGCCGAAATCGGCATGCCGAAAATTTCGAGACGCGTGTAATCCTGCGCGAAAAGCGTGAGCGTCAGGCCGTTCTGGTGGAACGAGAACCAGAAGAAAATCACCACGGCGAACACGGCGAACAACGCATAGAGCCGCTGTTTGATTTCGCGGGCATCCTGCCGGATTTCCTCTTTGGAAACCGCTTTTTCGGCGGCGGCATCCTTCGGGTCGGGCAGATTCTTCTTGCTCACCACGAAGATGACCAGCGAAAAGAGCATGGCCACGATCGCGACGCCGAACGCATAGTGGAATCCCGTGTTGAAAGCCGTGAGATAGTCGCGGGCGAAAACGGCCAAATCGGCCGGTGCGCCCCCGATGCTCACCTGTGCGGCCAGTTCGGCGAAGCGTCCCCCGATTACCTCCTCCGACATGGTGCCGTTGTTGAAGCTGTGGCACAGCGCCGAGAGGTCGGAGTTGTAGAGGAATCCCTGCGTGCGGAGCCACC
>CAZGYX010000025.1:0-22295 GCA_964530735.1 uncultured Alistipes sp.
CTTGCAAACCCGCGTCAGGCGCCCGCAGCCAGCGTTAGGCCGCACGCAGTAGGCGAAGACATTGTCGGAGAGGTTTTTGGCACTTTTTGACAGTACAAAAAGTGCGACAGAGGAGAACAAAGAAATATGCATAAATTACTTTATACGATTGGGTTGGTTTTGTTGACCGTCGTGCCGGTCTCGGCCCAGCGGATGCCCGAGCGGTCGGCCGTGCGGAGCGGCAACCGGCAGTTCCACAAGGGGAATTACGAGGCGAGTATCGACCGTTACCGCAAGGCCCTGACTTTCGCTCCGACCTCGTTCGAGGCGACCTACGACCTCGGCAATGCGCTCTACGAGGCCGGGCGGTACGACCAAGCCGAGCAGACCTTGCGTCAGGCTGCGGCCGACACCCTGCGCACCGAGACGGAACGGGCCGAAGCGTTCTACAATCTGGGCAACGCGCAGTTCCGGCAGCAGAAGTACAAGGAGGCGCTCGAAAGTTACAAACAGTCGCTGCGGTTCAATCCGGCCGACATGGAGGCGAAGTACAACTACGCCTACACCAAAAAGTTGCTCGACAACGACCAGAACGGCGGAGGCGGCCAAGACCAAGACCAACAAAATCAGCAGAACGACCAAAACCGGCAGGACCAGCAGAACGGCAACGACCCGCAGCAAGGCAACGAGGACGAACAGCAAGGCGACCGCAACGACCCGCAGAACAACGACGACCCGCAGCAGGGCGACGACGAGTCGCAAGGCCAGCCGCAGCCGGTTCCGGCGGGGATTTCCGAGCAGGAACAGCAACAGATGCTCGATGCCATCCAAGCGCAGGAAGACCGCACGCAGGAAAAACTGAAAGAGAAACAGGGCGTCGTCGTGCGCGGCACCAAAAACTGGTAACCCTGTTAAGAACAGGGTTTTAAGCGCGATGGACAGTTATCCGGCTTCGGAAACTCATCCGCGCTCTCACCCAATAAAAATACAAATCGAAACTATGCACTTTGCATCACCTTATTATTTGTGGCTTTTCGCCCTTTTGCCCCTGCTCGCCGCCTATTACGTCTGGCGGCAGCGGCAAGGCGGCGCGGCGATTCGGATTTCGACCGTCGACGGCGTGCTGAAAGCCCCCAAAACCGTGCGTTACTGGCTGCGCCACGTGCCGTTCGCCCTGCGTATCGGGGCTTTGGCGCTGCTCGTCGTCGCCCTCGCCCGTCCGCAAGGCATCGAGGAGAACGCCCGCACCAACACCGAAGGAATCGACATCGTGCTGGCGATCGACGTCTCGGGTTCGATGCTCGCCCGCGACTTCAAACCCGACCGCATCACCGCCGCCAAAGAGGTGGCCAGCGACTTCATCGCCGACCGCACGGGCGACCGGCTTGGGCTGGTGGTATTCGCCGGCGAAGCCTTCACCCAAAGCCCGCTGACCCCCGATCAGGGCACGCTCCAAACGCTGTTGGGACGCGTCCGCAGCGGCCTTATCGAAGACGGCACCGCCATCGGCAATGGTCTGGCAACGGCCATCAACCGCCTGCGCGAAAGCGACGCCAAGTCGAAAGTCGTCATCCTGCTGACCGACGGCGTGAACAACCGCGGCGAAATTGCGCCGCTGACCGCCGCCGAAATCGCCCGGGCGCAAGGCATCCGGGTCTACACGATCGGCGTCGGCACGCAGGGCACGGCCCCCTATCCGGCGGTCGACATGTTCGGCAACCGGACTTTCGTGCAGCAGAAAGTCGAAATCGACGAAAAGACCCTGCGCACAATGGCCGAACAGACCGGCGGCCGCTATTTCCGCGCCACCGACAAGGCCAAGCTCCGCGCTATCTACGACGAAATCAACCAGCTGGAAAAGAGCAAAATAGAGGTTTTCTCCCACATCACCCACCACGAATTCTATTTGGAGTGGGTGCTGGCCGCATTGGGGTTGCTCGCGCTCGAATTCCTGCTCCGGCACCTCGTGTTGAACCGTATCCCGTAAGAAAAATCACGCACCGCCATGTTCCGTTTCGCTAATCCTCAATATCTCTGGTTGTTGGCCGCATTGCCCGTCTGGGTCGCGCTCTTTCTGTTCATGCGCCGCACGCGCTTACGCCGGCTCGCCCGATTCGGCAATCCGGCGACGCTCGAAGAACTGATGCCCGACGTTTCGGCAGGTCGCATCGTTCTGAAATTCACGATATTCTGCACCACATGGCTGTTGCTGTCGTTCACGGCCGCCCGTCCGCAGTTGGGTTCCCGCCTGCTCGAGCAAAAGGCGCAAGGTATCGAAATGATGCTGGCGGTCGACGTGTCGAACTCAATGCTGGCCGAAGATTTCGAGCCCAACCGCCTCGAACGCACCAAATACGCCATAGACAAACTCTTCGACGGCCTGCACCAAGACCGCGTGGGGCTGATCGTCTTTGCCGGAGAACCCAAAGTGCAGCTGCCCATTACGTCGGACTACCGCATGGCCAAAGCCTTCGCGCGGCGCATCGACCCGTCGCTGGTAACGGTGCAGGGCACCGCTATCGGCAAGGCGCTGGAACAGGCGCTGCTGTCGTTTTCGAGCAGCACCGACGAGACCCACAGCCGCGTGGTCATCCTGATTACCGACGGCGAAGACCACGAGGGCGGCGCCCTGCAAGCCGCCGCGCGGGCCAAAGAGGAAGGCATCCGCATCTACACGATCGGCATCGGCACGCCGGAGGGCGCCCCGATTCAAATCGGCGGCGAATTCATCAAGGATGAAAAGGGCGACATGGTCGTCTCGAAACTCGACGAAACGCTGCTCGCGCAGTTGGCCGAAACGACGGGCGGAACCTATGTCCGAGCCTCGAAGCAATCCATCGGACTAGACGAAATCGTGCGGAGCATCGACGAAATGGAGCAGACCGAACTTTCGACCGTGCGTTTCGAGGAGTACAACGAACAATACCAGTATCTGCTTCTCGCCGCGTTGATGTTGTTGTTGCTCGAAACGTTGCTGCTCGACCGCCGCAACGCCTTGTTCGCCCACCTGAACATTTTTCAGCAATAATCTTATTAGCGCTACGGGCACTCCGTTTGCTTCGGACGGTCGAAAGCGCTCTGGCCGTTTTATTAACATGCGGCAAAGCCGCACCATAAACTCCGCACTGTAAAAATTGCGGATAAAGCGTGGAGCGAGCCGGCTGCGCCCGGAACGAACGTGCGAAAAGCGGAGTCTTTCGTGTTCGTTCAGCAGGCGGCGAACGCAACGCCCGCAATTTTCACCGTGCGGATGGTTTTGGGTACCTTTTGGCAGCAAAAGGTACGATAGAGAAATTTGTTTTTGTCCTCGACTTTTCGTATCTTTGTCCCAAGACATATTGAAAGCGCATCGGCTTTTTCTTCTGCGATTGAAACTTGGACATTTCATTAATAGAGGATAAAAGGTTGATGCTCGCGCTGTTTTACGGCGTGGGCATTTCTCCAATCTTCTATTAGGGCAGTCCAAGGCCTCAATCGCGGGTTGAATGATTTGCCCGCTTTTTTATGTCCGGGTGCGACCACGACCGTCGGAAACGCAGAAACCAGCGGTCGCGCGAATAAAAAAGCGGGTCGAGCCTGCCGGAGAACGGTTGTGGCATTCGGTCATTCTGATTCCGAACTTCGCCTGAATGATCGTTTTGGTTCCCGGCCGGGTTCGGCCCGTTTTTTTATTCGCGCTGCGGATGCTCTGTTCGCTTCGGACGGTAGGAAGCGCACTCACTGAATCACAGCGACGCTTTGCGTCGCGCGGGCCGCAGCCTTCGCCCGCGAAGGCCCGCCACTGGCGTGTCGGTCTCTCCGCAGGCCGCGTCCCGCAAATAACGGTCAGAGCGCTTCCTAACTTTCCGAAGCCCGCCGACCGTCCGTAGCGCTAATAAAAAATTGGAACTTCCGCGAATTTTTCGTATTTTTGCACAAATTGGGATTTTAGCAGACTTTCATGCCGAAGTTGTATGATCCGGTGAACGCGCAGCGCAAACCTGACTGGTTGAAAATCCGGCTTCATCGCTCCGCCGATTATGCCGAAGTGCGGCATATCGTCGAACGGCACGGGCTGCACACGATTTGCAGCAGCGGACGCTGCCCGAACCAGTCCGAATGCTGGAGCCACCGCACGGCGACTTTCATGATTCTGGGCGATGTCTGCACACGCGGATGCCGTTTCTGCGCCACCCGCACCGGACGGCCCCTGCCGCCGGAGGACGACGAACCGCGCCGCGTGGCCGAAAGCGTCGCCCTGATGAAACTGCGGTATGTCGTGGTTACTTCCGTCACGCGGGACGACCTCCCCGACGGCGGTGCGGCACACTGGGCCGCGACCGTCGAGGCGATTCGGTCGCTCAACCCCGCGACGGCTATCGAAGTGCTGATTCCCGATTTGGATGCACGGCCCGAACTGCTGGCGACGGTCGCGGCATCGCGGCCCGACATCATCGGGCACAACATCGAAACCGTCGAACGCCTGACCCCTGCGGTCCGTTCGCGCGCGGAGTACCGCACCAGCCTGCGGACGCTGCAACTGCTCGCCGGGCAGGGCGCGACGACCAAAAGCGGCCTCATGGTCGGGCTGGGCGAAACCGACGGGGAGGTTCTGCAAACCCTGCGCGACCTGCGCGAAGCAGGCGTGAAAATCGTCACGATAGGCCAGTACCTGCGTCCCACGCTGGAACACGTGCCCGTTGCGGCGTACGTCACGCCCGAACAATTCGAGCGGTACCGCCGGCTGGCATTGGAAATGGGATTCGGCTATTGCGCGAGCGCACCGCTGGTGCGGTCGTCGTACTTGGCGGAGGAGGCGCTCAAAAGCGTCGAACCGGAACGGCGATGAACGTGCTTTGCCGCGATTTGGGTCGCATGGAGTATGCCCGATGCTGGGAACTCCAACGGCAGCTGTTCGACGACCTGCTGTCCCGCAAACATGCGGCGAGCGACGAGGCCGGCACGATTCTGCTGGTCGAACATCCGCCAGTCTACACGCTCGGCAAAAGCGGCCACGCGGCGAATCTGCTGGTCGCGCCGGAGCAGTTGGCGACATGGGGTGCCACGTTCTTTCACATCGACCGGGGAGGCGACATCACGTTTCACGGGCCCGGGCAGCTGGTCTGCTACCCGATTCTCGACTTGGAACGGATCGGAATCGGCCTGCGCGACTACATCGACACGCTCGAAACGTGCGTCATCCGCACGGCTGCCCGTTACGGAATCCGGGCGGGGCGCATCGCAGGCGCATCGGGCGTGTGGATCGACGAACAAGGCCCGCGACCGCGCAAATTGTGCGCTGTCGGCGTGCGGTCGTCGCGCTTCGTGACGATGCACGGGTTCGCCCTCAACGTGACGACCGACCTTGCATGGTTTTCGCGTATCAATCCGTGCGGATTCACCGACCGGGGCGTCGCGTCGATTGCGTCGGAAACGGGGATGCGGCCGCCGATGGACGAAGTGAAGCGCATCGTGCTGGAAGAACTCGGACAGCGGCTGGGAGTCGACATTCGGGAGTGAAAAGCGGCTCGGACGCGAAAAAAAACGGTCGGAAGTATTTCCGCCGAACTTAATAAGAATGTTAAGAAAATATATAATAAAAAACAGTTCATATGCCCACAGAAAAACGTTGGGTAGTGAAGGCGCAGGGCGACCCCGCGACGGCAGCGGCATTGGCTGCCGGTCTGCGGATTTCGTCCGTACTGGCCAACCTACTCGTACAGAGAGGCATAGACACGGTAGAAAAGGCGGAGAAATTTTTTAATCCCCGTTTGGCCGACCTGCACGACCCGTTCCTGATGAAGGACATGGACAAAGCGGTCGAACGAATCGGGCAAGCCGTCCGTAACCAAGAGAAAATCATGGTCTACGGCGACTACGACGTAGACGGCTGTACGGCCGTCGCGCTCGTGTACAAATTCCTGCGCCACATCGGGCACAAAAACCTGACGTTCTACATCCCCGACCGTTATACCGAAGGCTACGGCATCTCGGTCAAGGGAATCGACCTCGCCGCCCGCAAGGGCGTGGGGCTGATCATCGCTTTGGACTGCGGCATCAAGGCCACGGAAAAAGTCGTCTATGCGAAAGAGAAAGGCGTGGATTTCATCATCTGCGACCACCATCTTCCGGCCGAGGAGATTCCTCAGGCCGTAGCCGTCCTCGACCCCAAACGGGTCGACTGCACCTACCCGTTCGACGAATTGTCGGGCTGCGGCGTAGGGTTCAAGCTCGTGCAGGCCTATGCCCAGCGCAACGGCATGCCGTTCGACGAAATCACGCCGCTGCTCGACCTGCTGGTCGTCAGCATCGCGTCGGACATCGTGCCGCTGGCAGGCGAAAACCGCGTACTGGCCCACTACGGACTGATCCGGCTCAACCGCGAACCGTCGAAAGGGCTGCTGTCGATCATCAAAATCTGCGGGCTGGACAAGCACTGCATCACCATCGACGACATCGTGTTCAAAATCGGCCCGCGCATCAATGCAGCGGGGCGCATGCGCATGGACGAAAACGACGAGAATGCCTCGCCGTCGGGCGGACATGCCGCCGTCGAGCTGCTCATCGAGGGTAACGAAGCGGTGGCGGCGCAATTCGGCAAAGTCATCGACGACTACAACCGCGACCGCAAGTCGATCGACCGTTCGGTGACGCAGGAGGCGCACGACTACATCGAACAAAACCCCGAACTGAAAGCCCGCAAGAGCACGGTCGTCTACAACCCGAAGTGGATGAAAGGCATCGTGGGCATCGTGGCGTCGCGGCTCATCGAGAGCTACTACCGGCCGACGGTGGTGCTGACGATGAGCAACGGGTTCGTGACGGGTTCGGCGCGCAGCGTGCCGGGGTTCGACCTCTATCAGGCGGTGGAATCGTGTTCCGACCTGTTGGAAAACTTCGGCGGCCACATGTACGCCGCCGGGCTGACGATGCGGCCGGAAAACGTCGAGGAGTTCACGAAGCGCTTTAACGCATTCGTCGAGGAAAATATCGACCCGCAGATGCTGGTGCCCCAAGTGGACATCGACAGCGAACTGCTTTTTTCGGACATCACGCCCTCGTTCCGGCGGGATTTGAACCGGTTTCAGCCGTTCGGGCCCGGCAACGTGGCACCGGTATTCGTCACCTACGGCGTGAGCAACAACGGCGAGGCCAAGCTGGTGGGAGCCGAGTGCGAACACCTGCGCATGGACTTGATGCAGCGCGAAAAGCCCAATACGCGGATGCAGGCCATCGCGTTCCAGCAGCCCACGCACTACGAATGGGTGCGTTCGGGCCGTCCGATCGACGTCTGCTACCAGATTGTGGAAAACCACTATCGCGGCACGGTGTCGACCCAGCTGCGCGTCAAAGACCTGAAACCCAAAGGCTGACGGCGCAGTCGACGCGGCGGCAGCACGGCCGGAACGAGCGGCACTGCCCTGCACATTTGCCCGCGCCGCGCTTTTAAGCACGGCGAAAGGCAAACCGACAACGGGAAACAGCCACTGACTTCAATAAAAATGAAAGCGGGACGCCCATTCGGGTGTCCCGCTTTCGCAATCGGATTGCGGATGAATCAATATCCCAACGACTTGGAAGCCGCATAGGAAATTTTCAGCGCATTCGCACGGCGAAGCTCCTGCTTCACGTCGGTGATGATACCCATTTTGGTATTGGCATCGGCCTTCAACACGACGGTCATCGAAGCACGGTCGCTCTCGTTGAGCTTGTCGCGTTCGGCGGCAACGAAGTCCTGAATGTCCTTCGTCGTCCGGTACGAGTCGTTCAACTGGATACGCGGAGCCGTACCGAACTGCGCCTGCATCGCCAACGACGGCTGTCCGACGTGGATGTAGGTCGCCAACGATTTCTTCTCCAACTTCTGCACTTCGGTCGCATCGGGCAACGTGTAACGCACGAGCAACTCCTGTTCACGCATCGTCGTCGATACCATGAAGAAGAAGAGGATCATGAAAATAACGTCCGGAAGCGATGCGGTCGAGATCGGGGGCAACCCTTTGCTGCCCTTCTTTTTCATTACTGCCATACTCCTTTACTTCTTGATGTTACGCGGTTCCGCCTCGGAAATTTTCATCGGCACGGCCTTCGATACGACATCGCGGTCGACCTTTTCGAGTTCCGAGAATTTTTTGCCGAATTTCTGCATCGCCACTTCGTCGCGCACTTCGTTGAAAGCGCGCGTCAGTTCGTTCTGCACCTGAATGTAAACCTGATAGTCCGTGTTACGGTCGGTTTGGAGCGATACGACGCCCTGACTTTCGGGATAGACCCATTTCGAGCCGTCGGCGAGTTCGATCTCCGTGTCCTTCTTTTCGGGCAGGTTTTCGTCGTCCATCGGATTCAGAACAAACTCCTTCGTCCGGTCCTTGATCTGGCGCAGGTCGGTGATTTCCTGATGGTTGGGAGTACCCACCATGATGTTGCCGCTGCCCGACACGAGCACGAGGAACAGGTTGCGTTCCTTGACCTTGATGTCCTCCTGTTTTTGATTTTCGGGGGGCATCGGCGGCAGCATGCGCACCAAACCGGTATCGACGTTCATCGTAGTGGCCACCAAGAAGAAAATCAGCAACAGGAAAGCGATGTCGGCCATCGAACCGGCGTTGATCTCCTGAACTTTTCTTTTATCTACTGGCATGGTCGTCCCTTTCTATTTGAACGCGCCCCAGATTTCCGTCGCAACGGCCGTCACGAAAGCGGCCGCCATGGCGACATAGGTTACGAGGACGCTGGTTTCGGTAATGACGGTTTCGCCGTGGCTGAAAAAGCCGTTGTTCTGCAAATCGACGATCTGCACGTCGTGGCTTGCCGACAGGAAATACGACACGCCGACGATTACGACGATCAGCACCAGCGAGAGCACCGTGCCCTTGATACCCGCAGGGTTCTTGACCATTCCCCATACGGCGCACCCGATCGCGGCGACGATCGCGGCGGCGAAGAGGAGGTAACCCCACCACAGATTCATGCTAACGGAAGCATCGTACTCTGCGGGGTTTTCGGGGTGGTTGGCAGCCATCGCGAAGACCGCGAGCGCAGCCGTGATGAGCAGCAAAACACCCAACAATATGTTCAATACTTTTTTCATTGCCTTTCAGAGAAAATGTTTAGCGGAGATTATTTCTTGTTGTAAGCCGTCAGGAAGTCCATCAGCGTGATGGAAGCATCCTCCATATCGTTCACGAGCGAGTCGATTTTGGAAACGATATAGTTGTAGAACAACTGAAGAATAACCGCTGCGATAAGACCCATGAGGGTGGTCAACAGGGCGACTTTGATACCGCCTGCAACGAGCGTCGGGCTGATGTCGCCGGCAGCTTGGATGGCGTCGAACGCCCCGATCATACCGACAACGGTACCCATAAATCCCAACATCGGCGACAAGGCGATGAACAGGCCGATCCACGACAGGCCCGATTCTATCTGGCCCGTCTGAACCGAACCGTACGAAACGACTGCTTTTTCGACTGCGTCCAGACCCTGTGCATAGCGGTCCAGACCCTGATAGTAGATCGAAGCGATCGGGCCTTTGGTGTTGCGGCACACCTCTTTGGCTTTCTCGATACCGCCTTCGTTGAGTGCTTTTTCGACCTCAGCGACGAATTTCTTGGTGTTGATCGTCGAGAGCGTCAGGTAGAGGATGCGCTCGATAGCGACAGCCAGACCGATGACCAAGCAGAGGAGCACCGGAAGCATCCAGCCCCAACCGCCTTCGAGGAATTTCTGCATCAGGATGTGGTGCATGCTCTCGCCGGCAACAGCGGTTTCAGCCGCGCTTTCGGCAACGGCGGCATCCTGCGCGAACACAGCTGCGGCACCCAACAGGGCAACCGACAGAATCAGAAGAAATTTTTTCATGGTTGTTTAGATAAATTTAGTTTTTGATAGTTTTTTTGTGTGTTATTGCATTTTTCAAAAATCAGCTCAATATGCTATGGGGCGTCGCGAAATACAATAAAAATCAACACCTTACAGCTAATTTCCACTCTTTCCGGCCACCCGCCGCGACAAAATCGCATGGGTTAGCAGTGCGAAATATATAAAAAATTTCTTTTCCATGCAACGTTTCAGGGCGTAAATTCTCCGCGCAGCGATTTGCGCATCGCTTCGCGCACGGCATCGACCGGCATTTCCTTGCCCAGCAGATACATGAGTTTCGTGACGGCCGCTTCGGTCGTCATGTCGTAGCCGCACAGCACGCCGGCCCGCTGGAGCCGCAGCCCCGTCTCGTAAAGCTCCATCGAAACGCGCCCGCCGCCGCACTGGGTGATGTTGACGATGAAAATCCCGCGCGCGATAGCCTCTTCCAGCATCCGGATGAAGCGTTCGGAGGTCGGAGCGTTGCCCGCGCCGAACGTTTCCAGCACGACGGCACGCAGTCCGGGCGCATCGAGCACCGCCCGCAAAACGGGTTCGCCGATGCCCGGAAACAATTTGATTAAGGCGACGTTGCTGTCCAGCCGGTCGGCGATGCGGAGTTCCTCCGCCGTGTCGCCCTCCCCCTGCCCGGCCGGCCGCAAAATGGCGGGCAGGTTGTAGGAGATGTTGACGCCGACTTCGGCCAGCGGCGGATAGTTGTACGACCGGAAGGCGCTCAACGCCTCCGCGCTGCGTTTGGTGGTGCGGTTGGCGCGGAACAGGCGGTTCTGGAAGTAGAGCGACACTTCGGGCACGACGGGCCGCCCGTCGATACGGGCACCGGCGATTTCGATCGCCGTGATGAGGTTTTCGCGGCCGTCGGTGCGCAGGACGCCGATAGGGATCTGGCTGCCGGTGAATACCACCGGTTTTCTTAAATTTTCGAGCAGGAAGCTGACGGCCGACGAGGTATAGGACATCGTATCGGTGCCGTGCAGGACGACGAAACCGTCGTAACGGGCATACTGGTCGCGGATGATGCGGGCCAGCGCGAGCCAGTTGTCGGGACAGACGTTCGACGAGTCGATGACGGGCGTCATCGTGAACACCTCGATGTCGATGTTGAGACGTTTCAACGAGGGGAATTCGTCGTAAATGCCGCTGAAATCGAACGGCACGAGCGCCCCCGTCGCGGCATCGGTCTTCATGCCGATCGTGCCGCCGGTATAGATAATCAGAATGGACGATTTCATATTTTTTATTAACGCGATAGACCGCTATTCGGTTTCGGACGGTTCCTGCGCCGTTGCCGTTTTATGACTGCGGCTCTCCGAGCCGCGCGGGCCGAAGCCTCCGCCAGCGGAGGCCCGCCACTTGCGTGTCGTGCCGTCCGCAGGCTTCGTCCCGCAAAACAGAGTCAGAGCGCTTCCTGACTTTCCGAAGCCCGTTGACCGTCCGTAGCCCTTAAAAACCGCTTCTTAAGCGGGCGCATTATAGCTTCTTGCCGTAGGCCAAGTCGCCCGCATCGCCGATGCCCGGCACGATGTACGAACGCGAAGTCAGCTCTTCGTCCACCGCCGCCGCCCAAATCGTCGTGGTCTGACGGGGCATGTGCTGCTCCACGTAGTCGATGCCCTGCTCGCTCGCGATGACCGCCGCGACGTGGGTATGGGCCGGTGTGCCGCCCCGTTCGCACAACGCATTGTAAGCCAACACCAACGACGAACCGGTCGCCAGCATCGGGTCGACCAGCAGCAGCACCTTGCCTTCGAGCGAACCGCACGAAATGTACTCGACCTTCACGGTGAATTTGCCGTCTTTCGTGCTCTTGCGGTAGGCCGACACAAAGGCGTTTTCCGCATCGTCGAAGTAATTGAGGAATCCCTGATGATAGGGAAGCCCCGCCCGCAGAATCGTGGCCACCACCACGCGGTCGTCGATCTCCTGCACGACGGCTTCGCCGAGCGGCGTCTCGACCGTGCGGGTCCGGTAATCCAGCGTTTTGGAAAGCTCGTAGGCCGTGATTTCGCCGATGCGCTCCATGTTGCGCCGGAAACGCATCGAATCCTGCTGGATGCGTTTGTCGCGAATCTGCGCGATGAATTTGTTGAGAACGGTGTTCTCGCGGTTCAGGATATGGATGGTCATGGGTGTGATGGATGTTAATATAGAAAATCGTTGAACGGGTAGCGGCCGGCGTGGATTTCGCGCACCATGCCGTAGAGGTCCGACCGGAACTTGTCGATGCGGATGCGTTCGCGCGCCGACAGGAAGATGCAGGGCGTGCCCGCATTGGCGAACCACGTGCGCTGCAGCTCTTCGAGCGACCGGTTTTCGCGCGTGGGCGGGGTCAGGTCGTCGGGGTCTTTCTCTATATAGGTGTAGGCGTCCACCTTGTTGAAAACCAGATAGACCGGTTTGTCGCCCGCGCCGATTTCCTGCAACGTCTGCTTCACCACATCAAGCTGCTCCTCGAACTGCGGATGCGAAATATCGACCACGTGCACCAGCAGGTCGGCTTCGCGCACCTCGTCGAGGGTCGATTTGAACGATTCGATGAGCTGCGTGGGCAGTTTGCGGATGAACCCGACGGTGTCCGAAAGCAGGAACGGCAGGTTGTCGAAGACCACCTTGCGCACGGTGGTGTCCAGCGTCGCGAAGAGTTTGTTTTCGGCGAAGACGTCGCTCTTGGCGATGAGGTTCATCAGCGTCGATTTGCCGACGTTGGTATAGCCCACCAGCGCCACGCGCACCAGCTGCCCGCGATTCGACCGCTGCACCGCCATTTGGCGGTCTATCTTTTGAAGGTCCTCTTTCAGTTTGGCGATACGGTTGCGGATGATGCGGCGGTCGGTTTCGATTTCGCGTTCGCCGGCGCCGCCGCGCGTTCCCGTGCCGCCGCGCTGCCGTTCGAGGTGCGTCCACAAGCCCGAAAGGCGGGGCAGCATGTACTCGTAATGGGCCAGCTGCACCTGCGTCTTGGCATAGGCCGTGCGCGCACGGGACAGGAAAATATCGAGAATCAGCCGCGTGCGGTCGAGAATCCGGCACGGCATGGCCTTTTCGATGTTGCGGGTCTGGGCAGGCGAAAGCTCGTCGTCGAAAATCACGACATCGACTTCGTGCTCCTTGCACCACCCGGCGATCTCCTCCAACTTGCCGGGGCCGACGTAGATGCGCGACGACGGCTGGGGCATGCGCTGCGTGAAACGCCGCACGGTGCGGATACCGGCCGTTTCGGCCAGAAATTCCAGTTCGTCGAGGTATTCGGCCGTGCGCCGGTTGTCGGCGGCATCGGGCGTCACGGCGACGAGCACGGCCCGTTCGGGCGTTTCCGGCTCCGGCGAAGTTCCGGTATGCTTCGATTCGTTCATGAATTTTTATTAACGCGGCTTTAAGAAAGCCGTTTTAAGGGCTACGGACCGTTTTTCGGTTTCCGACGGTAGGAAGCGCTCCGACCGATTCACCATTTTATTCGCGCGCCCGTTTGTTGCTGCGTCTCCGCCGGTCGTAGTCGCTATCACCCTTTAATAAAATACCCTACCGGCGGCACCGATAAAATTATCATAGTAAAGGGTATCCACCCGAAAGCGAATACCCCTTATATCATCGGCACGCGGGCATCAGTTGGCTACGCGGAAATCGACGGGCAGCGTGTATTTCACGCGCACGGATTGGTTGCGCTGTTTGCCGGGCGTCCATTTGGGCGACTTTTTCAGCACGCGGACGGCCTCCTCGGAAAGCGAGCGGTCGGGCGTCTGCAACACTTGGATGTTGGTCAGCGTACCGTCTTTCTCGACCACGAAAGTCAGCGTCACGCGGCCCGAGATGCCGTTCTCCAATGCGATTTGCGGGAAACGCACGTTCTCCTGCACCCACCGGCGGAACGTATTGAGGTCGCCGCCTTGGAACGAAGGCATCGTCTCGACGCGGAAGAAGACCTCCTCGTCCACGGTTTCCTCCTCCTCGACCGATACGATCTGCGTGATCTCGGCGTCCTCGTCGAAGTCGGCGAAATCGACGTCGGTCGTGATTTTGGTATCGTTGGTCACCACTTCCAACAGGTCGGCGATCACCTTCACCTCGACTTTCTTGGGAGGTTCGGGCGGTTTCTGATCCTGACGGGTGATCTCCGTAATCTGCTCCTCGACCGGCCCGTAGTTCATGTCGATCTGGTCGATACGGTACTCCCTCGGCGTGTAGGCGAACGCCAGAATAACCAGTCCGAGCGCGATGCACAGACCGATTTCGAGCAACAGGCCCCGCTTGTTTTGCAGGTCGGCTTTCGGTGATTTCTTGATTTCCATACCTATCTTTCCTCTTTTTTCGTTAAATTCGTGATTGGGCATGCGGTTGCACGGACGCATGCACGCAGCACAAATATAGGGATAAAATTCCAAAATCGCACCGTTCGGCGCAAAAAAATTCACGAAATCGTTAATTTTGCACGGCGGAACTCTTTTTCGACCGAAACCAAGCAAGATGGCTGCACCCGATTTTCTGTACGGTTCGACACTCGACCGGTTGGCCGACCTCTGCGCGGGCGAGGGGTGGCCCCGTTTCACGGCGGGGCAGCTGGCGCGCTGGCTCTACAAACGCCACACCGAAGACCCGGCCCGCATGACCGACCTCGCGGCGTCCCGTCGCGAGCGGCTCGCCGAACGGTTCGGGCAGGCCCTGACGCCGCCGCTGCGCGAGAGCCGCTCGGCCGACGGCACGAAAAAATACCTGTTCCGTACGCACGAGGGGCACTTCGTCGAATCGGCCTACATCCCCGACGGCGACCGTGCGACGCTGTGCGTTTCGTCGCAGGCGGGCTGCCGCATGGGGTGCCGGTTCTGCGCCACCGGACGGCAGGGGCTGCAACAGTCGCTCGCGACCGCCGAAATCCTCAACCAAATCGCCTCGCTGCCCGAACGCGACCGGCTCACCAACTTGGTATTCATGGGGATGGGTGAACCGCTGGACAACCTCGACAACGTGCTGCGGGCGCTCGAAATCCTGACTGCCGACTGGGGATTCGGCTGGTCGCCGACCCGCATCACGGTATCGACGGCGGGCGTCGTGCCGCAACTGCGGCGGTTTCTCGATGCCACGAAGGTGCATCTGGCGGTGAGCCTGCACAACCCGTTCCCGGACGAACGGGCCGAAATCATGCCCGTCGAGCGGGCGTGGCCCATTGCCGAAGTCGCCGAGATTCTGCGCGAGTACGATTTTTCGCACCAGCGGCGCGTGTCGTTCGAGTACATCGTGATGAGCGGGCTGAACGATTCGCCGCGCCACGTGCGCGGGCTGTGCCGGCTGCTCAACGGCATCAAGTGCCGCATCAACCTGATTCGGTTCCACAAGATACCCGATTCGCCCTATTTCTCGCCCGACGAAGCCGCGATGGTGCGATTCCGCGACGCGCTGACCGCCAAAGGAATCCAGACGACCATCCGGGCCTCGCGCGGCGAAGACATCCAAGCCGCCTGCGGACTACTCTCGACCCCGCCCCGTTAAGAACGGAGTTTTAGGCGCGATGCACGGTAGTTCGGCTTCGCAAAGTTCCTGCGCCGTCATGGTTTTTGCAGGGCTGAAGACGAGCGTCCAATCGACTTTGCCGTAAGCTCCGTTCGTCCGTTCGGTCAGAACGAGTTGCGAGGCGGTCAGTTTTTCGATTCGATAGGCCGTTCGGTCGAAATGGCGTTGGGTAGGGCCGGACAGAACGAGCGTATCGCCGGAGCATTCGTAATCGTGACGGTCCGTTCGCAACGTTCGACCGTTGCAATCTTTGATTTCGATGCACATGTCCTCCGTTCCGAACGTCCACACTTCGTAATACGGTTCTTCTTTCCCGACCGGCTCGAATTTGACCCCGTTGTATTCGATGACCCACGTACTTTTGCGACCGGCCCTCATCTCCCAGCCCTTTTCGAGCACCAACTGCCACGTTCCGGCGAGGTTTTCGGGTGTGCGGGGAAATTCGGGCGTGCCGGTGCATCCGACCGCTAAAATGATTGTCGTAGCGGCAAGGAACAATATTCGGAATTTCATGGTATTGAATAAATGTTTTCGGGTGTCGTCCGGCCCCTCTACGACGCGTATTTACAAAAAAGAAAGCGTGGTGCCGCAAACTTATTCAACAGATACGGGTCGTAGGAAACCCTGACAGCTTGAATAAGCAACAGACCCCACGCCCATATCCCAATTTACGGGATACGACGCGGAGAAATGCTTGCTTATTTTCACTGTCGACAAATTTCCTACGTTTGTATCTGGAAAATAAACTTACACTTTCCGTGTGTAACAATATGTATCGGTGCAAAAATAGCCTTTTTTGGGGAGATTACAAAAATGCGGGTCGGAGGCTGCGGCCCGCGCAATGCAAAGCATTGCCGATAATTCTGAATTTTGAATTGTGAATTATGAATTTATCTGTATTTTTGTCGACGTGAAAAAGAGCCTTTCCGTCCGTCGTTTCGGGGCTGCGCTGCTGGCGGCCGCCCTGCTCTCCCCCGGCTGGTTGTCGGTCAGCGGATTGACGCTTCCCGTCGCTTTCGTGCCGTTGCTGTGGATAAGTAGTTCCTACGACAGCTCGCGGCGCGCTTGGTGGGGGATGTTCGGCTGGGCCGCGCTCGCGTTCGTGCTCTGGAACGTCGCCACCGTCTGGTGGATCTGGTACGCCACGCCCGTCGGCCCCGTTGCCGCGACGCTGGCTTCCACGACGCTCAACCTCACAGCTTTCATGACTTTCCATACGGTCGCCAAATCGGTCGGCCGCACGGTCGGATACATCACCCTCGCCGCTGCATGGATCGCCACCGAATACGCCTATACGGTCAGCGATTTCTCGTGGCCGTGGCTCGTGCTGGGCAACGGTTTTTCGCACGAGGTGTGGGCCGTGCAGTGGTACGAATACACCGGCGTCTTCGGCGGGTCGTTGTGGGTGATCGTCTGCAACATCCTCTTTTTCGAGGCTTTGCAACGTCGCCGCGACGCAGGACGTTGGGTCGCCGCCGCTGCCGCGCTCGTGCTGCCGGCGGCCGTTTCGCTCGGCATCTGGCACAGCGAGGGCGGCCGTACCCCCGACGGCTGCACGACGGTGAGCATCATCCAGCCCAATGTCGACTGCTATGCCAAATTCAACGACAGCGAGGAGTGGCAGGAGGAGAACATCCACCAGCTGCTGGCCGAAGTGCCGGCCGATGCGCAGTTCATCCTGTTGCCCGAAACCGCCGTGCCGGGCTACTACCGCGAACCCGGACTGGCCGACCTCTTTTTCCCCGACGGGGGCACTTCCGACGTGTGGCTGCGGCTGACCGACAGCCTGCGCAGCGCCCACCCCGACGCCCTGCTCGTCACGGGAGCCAACACGATGCGTTTCTACGGGCCCGAGAAAGCGACCGCGACCGCCCGCCTGCGCGCCGGAACCTACTACGACCATTTCAACACGGCCGTCGGGCTGGACACCGCCGGACGGGTGCAGCTGCACCACAAGGGGCGGCTGGTCATCGGCGTGGAGAATACGCCGACGTGGGTTTTCGACGTCATGCGCTTTCTGGTCATCGACCTCGGCGGCACGCTCGGCCAAATCGGCAAGGGTCAGCACGGCACGGCATTCACGCACAACGGCACGGCAGTAGGGCCGGCGATTTGCTACGAAGGGCTGTACGGCGATTTCTTCGGCGACTTCGTGCGGCACGGCGCGCAGTTCATGGCCATCGTCTCGAACGACGGCTGGTGGGGCGACACGCCCGGCTACCGCCACCTGTTCACCATTTCGCGCCTGCGGGCGATCGAACACCGGCGGGCTATCGCGCGGTCGGCCAACACAGGACGTTCGGGATTCATCTCGCCGCGCGGCGACATCGGCCGCACGCTCGGCTGGGACGAACGCGGCGTCATCACGTCGCGCGTGCCGCTCGAATCGCGCCGGACCTTCTACACGCGCTACGGCGATTACGTGGCCCGCATAGCCGTATTCCTCTGGATGCTATGCCTGCTCTACGCCCTCGCCTACCGCATCCGCAAAAAATCGCACTTGGTCGATTAAATTCCATTCGGTTGATTAGCACTTCCACCCCCTCTTAATAAAAAAATGAACTACGCTCAAACGCTCGATTTTCTCTTCACGTCGCTGCCCGCTTTCGAGCGGAAAGGCGCATCGGCCTACAAACCCGGGCTGGAACGCATCGCCGCGTTCTGCAAGACGATGGGCAACCCGCAGCGCAATTTCTTCACCGTCCACGTGGCCGGCACCAACGGCAAAGGCTCCGTGTCGCACATGCTGGCGTCGGTGCTGCAACAGGCGGGCTACCGCACGGGGCTCTACACGTCGCCCCACTTGCAGGACTTCCGCGAACGCATCCGCGTCGACGGCGAGATGATCCCGAAGCAGAAAGTCGTGAATTTCGTCGACAAGTACCACGACAAAATGGTCGAACAGGAGCTGTCGTTCTTCGAGATGACGACGGCCATGGCATTCGACTACTTCGCGCAGAGCGACGTCGAGGTGGCCGTCATCGAAACGGGACTGGGCGGACGGCTCGACGCCACGAACGTCATCATGCCGGTGTTGAGCGTCATCACCAACATCGGGCTGGAACACACCGACCTGCTGGGCGACACGTTGCAGAAAATCGCAGCCGAAAAGGGCGGCATCATCAAGAAGAGCATTCCGGTGGTCATCGGCGAGGCGGACGAACGCTACGATCCGGTGCTCGAACAAATCGCGGCGGCCAACAAATCGAAAGTGGTCTACGCCCAGCGCGAGGTGCGGTGCGACGCACAGGAGCACACGGCCGACGGGCGGCAGCATTTCCGCATGTGCCGCCTGCGCGACGGACGCGATTACGAGCTGGAACTCGACCTTGCGGGCGACTACCAGCGGCAAAATCTGATTACGGCAATGGCGGCCATCGACTTCCTGCACGAGGAGACGCCGCTGACCATTTCGCGCCGCGCCTTCATCGAGGGGCTGCGCGACGCGGCGGCGAACACTTCGCTGCACGGACGCTGGGAAAAAATCGGCGATGCGCCGCTGACGGTATGCGACACGGGCCACAATGCGCACGGAATCGCCCGGGTGGCCGCGCAACTCAAACAGAGCGGATGCAAGCGGCTCTATTGCGTCATCGGCTTCGTGCGCGACAAGGATTTGGCGCACATCCTGCCGCTACTGCCGCGCGAGGCGCATTATATCTTCACACAGGCGCAAACCCCGCGCGCCTTGCCGGCATCGGAGCTAGCAGCCAAAGCGGCTATTTACGGATTGCAGGGCGAAGCCGTCGATAGCGTTGCGGCGGCCGTCGAACGCGCCCGCGAACTGGCACAGCCGAACGACCTGATTTTCATCGGCGGCAGCACCTATGTCGTCGCGGCGTTAAACATGCCGATTTAAGCGCTACAGGCGGTCAAGTGGTTTCGGACGGTCGAAGCGCTATCACCGAAGCGGGACGAAGACTGCGGCCCGCGCGATGCAAAGCGTCGCAACATATTTGAATTGTAAATTATTTTTTCGTATCTTTGACTTCGTCGAAGATACTCCCGCTCGGCAAAATGCAAATAAATTTGCTTTTACGCTCGCTTATTCGTATCTTTGTCCCAAGACATATTTGAAAGCGCATCGGCTTTTCTTCTGAATCGAAACTTAGACACTTTTGATGTAAAGAAGGAATTGAGTTGATGCTCGTGTCGTTTTTAGGCACGGGCAATCTTCAATCTTCTTTACGGGCAGTCTAAGGCCTCGATTCGGGTTGAGTGATTTGCCCGCTTTTTTATTTTAGGGTCGAACCGGTCGAGGAACCTTGTCTTTACGTTTCGGTCATTCTGATTGCCCATACAAATGCTCACAGGCCTTCGGCAGAATGATTGTCTCGGTTCCCGGCCGAGTTCGGCCCGTTTTTTTAAGGGTCAGGGCGCTTCCGACCGTCCGAAGCCGCAAGGCCGCCCGTAGCCCTAATCGAATTTTACCTGATAGAGCAGGTGTTCGACGCCGCGCACGAAGTTGCGTTTGTGCAATTTCGGCGAATAGACATAGGCATCGAGCGTGAAGACGCGGTTCGTGGCCGTGTCGACCGTCGTGAAGCTCACGAACGGCCCGCCCATGTAATCGCCCGCGACGTCCCAGAACCCGCGCAGTTCGCACCACAGGCGCCCCTCCAAGCGGAACATCCGGTAGCCGGGTTCGATGACGTCCGAAGTGGTCATGTACGAACCGTCGGACGGGCCCGGAATGCGGGCGGCGAACTTGTTGCGGGCGGCGAGCAAGGCTCCGGGCGAAAGCGACTGGGGTCCCTCGTAGGGGTAGCTGTACACGAAAAATCCCTGACTGGCCTGCGGATATTCGTAGCGGGCCCACAGGAAATCGTCTTGCCGGGCGGCCACGATGTACCCGCGCGGCACCTTCATCCGCACGCCGAAAACCGATTCGACGGCCTTGCCCACCTCCGGCGCGAAGTACTGTTCGGTGAAGCGGATGGCGCGGTCGCGTTCGGCCTGCTCGAAGACTTGCACCAGCTCGGCGCGGTGGCCGGAAAGATACTCGGTCAACGCCTCGTCCGACGGCCCCTGCAACGTGACCACCACCTGCGGCTGGGCGGCGACGTCGTAACGGACGCCCGCTTGGGTCTGCGTCAGCGCCGGGTCGACGACGAGTTGCAGCACATTGCGGTGACGGGCCACCGTGCCCGTGTAGCTTCGTTCGGTCACGCGCAGCACGTCGAACAGCGGTTCGGTCTGGTTGAGGTAGGGCACCGGAGCCGTGTAGACGGCACGCAGCGAGTCGCCCAGCGCGCCGTTCCACGCTTCGTGGCCGCAGACGACGACCAGTTCGTAGGGGCGTCCCTGCGCCGTCATGCCGTCCGTGCCGCGCAGCGAGCGGAACGCGTCGCAACCGGCGGCAGCGGCGGCGACCGAAAGCACGGCGACGAGCCGCACAAGCCGATGCGAGGAAAAATTTTTCATCTTCGTAAACGATAGGTTCTTATCTTTCGATACAAATATATACATAAATCGCGAAAAGGCAAGCCCGCCGCCGGTTTCTACGGGACGGGGCGCCCGAATTGCGAGAATTTTCATTAATTTTGCGGGAGTGCTTGCGACACCCTGTATTATGCGACTGAAACCACCGAAAATCATCCGCCGGCTGATGCCCGACCTGATTTGGGAAATCGACGATGCCGAAGGCGTGTTCCTGACCTTCGACGACGGCCCGACGCCCGGCGTGACGGAGTGGATTCTGGCCACGCTGGACAAGTACGATGCCAAAGCCACGTTCTTCGTGCTGGGCAAAAACGTCGAGATGTACCCCGACCTCTACCGGCGGATCCTCGACGCCGGGCACCGCGTGGGCAACCACACCTACTCGCACCAGAAAGGCTGGCGGATGTCGCTCGAACGCTACACCGAAGATGTCGATTTCGCCAACGATTTTATTAAGAGCGAGTTGTTTCGCCCGCCGTATGCGTTGATAACGCCCGCACAAGCGCGGCTGCTGGCCCAGCGCTACCGGCTGGTGATGTGGAACATCCTGTCGCGGGACTACAACCGCCGGCTGTCGCCGCGCTCGTGTCTGAAAAACGTGACGAAACATCTGGCTCCCGGAGCCATCGTCGTCTTCCACGACAGCGAAAAAGCCTTCCGCAACATGCGCTATGCCCTGCCGCGCACGCTGGAACAGGCACGGAAAGCGGGGCTGAAATGCAAAGCCATTCCGTTATGAACTGGATCGACTGGATCGTCTGCATCGTCTTTGCGCTGGCCGTTTGGAACGGGTGGCGCAAGGGGTGCGTCGTGCAGTTGTGCGGGCTGGCGGGGCTGCTCGTCGCCGTGTGGCTCGCCATGCGCCTCGGGCCGGCGGTGGGGCTGCGCGCCGGCATCACGCCCGAATACGCCACGGCCGGCGGGTTCGTCATCGTGCTGCTGGCCGTATTGATTGCGGCCGTCCTCTTGGGTCGGGGCATGCGCAAACTGCTCCGGTTCGTCGGGCTGGGATTCCTCGACGTGGCGCTCGGCATCGCCGTCGCCGTCGTCAAATACGCCTTGTTGTTGAGCGTGCTCTTTTCGGCTTTCGGGCGGTTGAACGACGGGTTCCGGCTGGTCGAGCCGCAGACCCTCGCGCAATCGAAAACCTACGAACCGGTTTCCCGATTCGCCGGCTGGCTCTTTCCGCAGATTTCCCAATTGGGAACCGAGTGGCGCAATGATTAAGGATTCGGCGAGAGCCATTCCCGACCCTCTGTCTAAATGCAATAGCGACGCTCTGCGTCGCGCGGGCCGAAGCCTCCGCCAGCGGAGGCCCGCCACTTGCGTGCCGTCCGCAGTCTTCGTCCCGCTTCGGTCAGAGCGCATCCCTACTTTCTGAAACCGCAAGGCCGCCCATAGCGCTAATGAATCCCTGTTCTTAACAGGGCGCTTTTTGGTCCGTCAAAAAGCGCCGCAAAAACCTCTCCGACGATGTCTCCGCCTACTGCGTGCGGCCTAACGCTGGCTGC
>CAZGYX010000026.1:0-21767 GCA_964530735.1 uncultured Alistipes sp.
GTTAAACGGAGTGCGGACTAAAAGCGTCCGGCGGAGGGGCCGGTTTGCTTGCAAAATCACGTCTAAAACCTAATAAAAGTAAATAGACGAAATGGTATTGACTGTCTGTTCGTTATGCGTTTCGTTTCCGAATGTCCGCAGCGGAAAAAGAGCGGTTCGGCGCATTTATAACCGATAGTTCAGTTTCCAAATCGTTACCTTGTCGGGAATGCGTCGAATTTCGCATAACGATGTTTTACAGTCTATTACGCATTTATTCATCTTGACAGACAACTCTGCTGAAATTATTTTTACACCCCTTAAAAGCAGAGTGCCATGCGCAGTACATTCAAGGTTCTGTTCTACCTGAAAAGGAACAAGGAAAAATCGCAGCCGGTCGTTCCGGTCATGGGCCGTATCACAGTAAACGGGACGATCGCCCAGTTCAGCGCTAAACTCACCGTCCCGGAGCAGTTGTGGGAAGTTCGCGGCGGCAGAGCCAAAGGCCGGAGTCTCGAAGCAGACCGGATTAACCGTCATCTGGACAATATCCGAACACAGATAGAGTCCCATTATCGGGAAATCTGCGACCGAGAAAACTATGTAACGGCAGAGAAAGTAAAGAACGCTTGGCAGGGTTTCGGACAGAGATACAAAACCTTGCTGGATGCGTTTCAGCATTTCGCCGACAACCTCCGCAAACGTGTCGGTATCGACCGGGCAAAATGTACATGGTATCGTTACAACAGTTCGATCCGCCATTTGCGGGCGTTCATGCAGCATACTTATCGTGTCAACGATATGCCGCTCGCCGAGCTGGAACAGTCGTTCATTGAGCAATATTCCATCTTTCTGAAAACGGAACGCGGTTTCAAACCGACCACCGTTTGCCGTTATCTGGATTGCCTAATCAATATCGTCAACATCTCGTTCAATAGCGGACTGATACCCCGTAATCCGTTCGCATCCTATCGTTATTTCGCACCGACACCCGAGCGGGACTTTCTCTCCGAAGAGGAAATCCGCATACTGCAAAATGCAACATGTCTCAGTAAAAGCCAGTCCCGGAACAGGGATTTGTTTCTTTTTTCCTGCTTTACGGGCATCTGCCACAAAGACATGAGTACACTGACTATAAAACAGCTTACGCAGGATTCCGAAGGCGACTGGTGGATCAGTAGCAACCGGTGCAAAACGGATACGCAGTATGTCGTCAAATTACTGCCGATGGCGTTTGCCATTCTCGACAAATATCGGAAAGTGTCATCGTCGGACAAACTCTTCGACGGTATGCCGCAAGTCCATACCATCAATGCTTCGCTGAAGCGAATCGCCCGGCAGTGCGGCATCGAGAAAAACATCACGTTCCACATCGCAAGACATACCTATGCGACTACGATCTGTCTGATGAATGGTGTGTCATTGGAGACCTTGTCGAAGATGTTGGGGCATAAAAACATCACGACGACCCAAATCTACGCAAAAGTAACCCAACCGATGATCGACCGGGAGGTTTCGAGGCTCAAAGAGAAATTACAGAACCGCTTTTCTATTTGAGTTCGCTGATAATCAGCTTGTTTTAGAAAAAATCATTTCCGAAACGTTTACTTATACGAACGTTCTATTCCTGCGTGCCATCTTTGCATCTTGAAAAACTCACGAAGCGCTATGCTCTGACGAACAGCTATTACAAGAACTGGAGGCCGGCATGGCCCGATACGATGGCTGAAATACTCGATTACCAAGAGCAATATGGTGAATTGCCGTTCCGCTACGAAGGCGACAACTGGCTGTACGATGCGATGTGCGAACGGCAGAAACGGCGGGGCGTGGATTTATCGCAATACCTGACGCCGGATCGCACGGCCCGACAAATGGTGGCGTTGGCGGTTCGATATTTCGAGAACGACGGCCGCATTGTCGACGTTTGCTGCGGTACTGGACAGCTGACATGCGGATTGCTCGCCGAAGGAGTATCCGCATCAACGATTGTGGCGTTCGATGCCGACTGTGAAATGGCCGATTTATACCAACGGATTTATAAGATTAAAACAGGCCTAATTACAAACTATTGTTTCCATATAGACTTCCTTAATTTCATCAAATTAGGGATGCTGATGAATTCGGTTGGTTGATATAATAAAACGTTACGTTTCAAATGTTTTTGTAATAATGCCTTCAATGTATTCGCAGCCGTTTTTCCATGAGTAAAACGTTTCGGATTATTCGTATAATCAGTTTGCGCTTTACGGCTATTTTGTGCGGCTTTATGTCCCTGCTTCACTTGTAATGAATGGTCGCACAAGACATTCATATATTTATCAATCGAATCGTCTTTTGTCATCTCTATTGCTTGGTTCACTAAATTTTCTGCTTCTTCATTTGTTAAGTCTTTCGGGTATAGTGCTTGAATATGAGAAGCGTTTATGAAGTATGATTCTATATCGGTTCCGTCTGTAATAAACGCCATTTTAATATCTTGGCTATAACTGTTTTTAATTTTATCAATTTCTTCGTCTGAGTTATAATCACGGTCACGATGTATAATCGTTGCTATTCTCGGATGATGTTTATGGATATATTCTACTAAAATATTTGCAGTTTTAACGTCAGAGCAACCATTATATGATAGTATTTCTGTTTCCTCTAATGGTATGCCCGATGCTTCAAGAATAGTTTTGAGCGGTTCTTGCTTTGTATCTTCTGTCAATACAATCAATTTGGTTTTGACACCGTTGGTAATATCTATTTTATCAAGAGCACCCAGTCTCATTAAAACATCTCGAGTTTCTATATGCTCTTCGTTATTAAGTGCACCATTACTAATCCAACAAATTTGAGCATGCTCTTCCAATTGATCATACAAATGTCGAGAATGAGTACTTATTATTATTTGAATACCGCGCGATTCTGATATATGTAATAGTTTTTGAGCCAGTTTCCGTTGATTATCAGGGTGTAAGTGAGCATCTGGCTCATCCAATAACAGTAATCTGGGTTTGTACAAATTAATATACGATAAAATTTGTACTATCTGAAGAAAACCCGTTCCAGCTGCATCGATAGGAAGAGAAACATTTTGTTTCTGAATTTGAATATCAAGATATTCATCTTTTTCCGTATCAAACGAAACTTTAAGTTCTACTCCCGGAAAAATACTTTGAAGATCATTTAGAAATTGTTTCCACTCCACATCTGACTTATGCAATAACCATAAAATATTTCTAAAAACATTATTGGCATCCCCACGAGCTGCAGCTCTTCTGATTATACCGGGACTTTTTAGCTCTTCAAAAGCGGGAATACCAGCTAATCCCGGAACATAAATAGAAAAAGGAGCTTCTATATTTCGGAGCTTATCACCTAATTTTTTGTGAAATATTTCAATGGAAATATTTTTATTCTTACCTTTTCGAATGATAATAGAACTATTTTCGAGTTCATCATCTCTAAAAAGCACTTTTATAGCGGAGCTTTCGTCTGTTTTCAATATTCCACCTTTCGCCAAAGAATACACATCCCTAAGAGGTGCATATATCAATTGATTAGGCGTTAAAGATATTGGAAGTTTATCTGTCTCTTTAATCCATCTTGCTGTACGTTCCAGATTCGTCGTTTGTGCAATAGATACTGCAAATTGGATAGCTTGTAAAATACTACTTTTACCAGCATTATTAGCCCCAATCAAAATGTTTATATTTCGCAACGGTAATTCCAAATGGTCAATATTCTTGAACCTGCTAATTTCAATTTGTTGTATCATCCCAAATAGCATTATATGACACAAAGATAGCATTTTTATAGCAGCATTGCATAATAATTATATCCTTATTTGGTTGCCGTCGGGAAAGATAAGCACGGGCCGGGCCGCCTGCGGCGCCCCTCTCCGGTTCCGGGACGAAAAAATCATCCTCGCTACGCTGCGGTATTTTTCCGTCCCTGCACCTGCGCCCCGTGCTTGTGCATCGTCCCAAGGCAACCGGCAACTCTGCTACGAACATATCACGGCTGACATGAAGAATGTTTTCTCCACCGCCAAAATATCGAACAAATCCTTGCCGAAAGAGGAAGAACAGATGTTCTACTACGCCGTAAAGAATCGTGCCGGTGATATGCGGCTCAAACAGTGCGGTTTAAAGCCCAAAGAGAATTCGTGGAGGACCAACTAAGAGCACTTCGCAGTAACAGGACGCATCACGGCTCAACAACCAGCGGTGCTGATGCGGACTTTCCTGTTGAGCAACCTCTTGATCAATCATTGGGGATAATCGCAGTCCACGACCAACACGTCCCGGCCTGCGGTATAGTGCAGATAGCTGGCGAGCAAGACGGTGAATGTGGATTTCCCGACACCGCCTTTCTGATTGCAGATTGAAATACTTGCAGATTTCATGATTCATTGATTTTAATAAATAAGCATGTGAGTATCCGGTTATTCGAGTCTCCATCCATATGAATTTCTATCCGTTTGCAGATTTACAGAAATAAATATTTCTATAAATCTCCGAACCGTCATTCAATCGCTTGCCGACAGAATGAATTACGGATTTGCCTATCCAATCATCCATTCGACCGATTGCCTGATTATTTCTTGCTGGTGCAAGATAGAATCACTTTCTACGCTTTCACGGCCTTGTCCGTTCATGTCCGGTTCAGTCCGCACCGGTCGTTTTTTCTTGCCCTCGGATCGTCGTAACATTGCATCGGGAACGACACCGGTTCAGAACGCCGCTCCGAGAATATGCCGAAACAGCCGTCGGGTTTTCGTCGGGGCGGATTTTTACCGTCGCCGGACGGTAGCGAGCTGTACCTTTGTCCGACAAACTGCGTTTTGTCCGACAAAGGTGCTCGCCCTGCGGGGCGGGTGCGGCGCTCCCAAGTCGCGCCACTTTTATTCGATGATGATATGGAAGATAGAAATGAGAACAGACCGCGGAGCTACAAGTATTCTTTCCGCCTGAACGAAGAGCAGCACCTCCGTTTCGAGCAGATGCTTGCCGAGGCCGGATGCGCGGACAACCGTAGCCGATTTATCGTACGTCGCATTTTCGGTGAGCCCTTCACGGTCGTCCGGCACGACCCGTCGAAGACAGAGTTCGTCGCCCGCCTGAACGACTTTTACTACCAGTTCCAGCGCATCGGCAACAACTACAACCAGATTGTTCGGGCCATCAATGCGCACTTCTCGTCGGTATCCATGCCTCGGCAGATCGCCGCATTGGAGCATCGGACGCAGGAATTGAAAGCCCTGAGCGTGGAAATTCTCAACCTTGCAAGACGTCTGGCAAAGCAATGGTAGCGAACATCCGCTCGGGTGCGACGGTCGGCGGTGCGCTCCGCTACAACAAGGAGAAGGTCGACCGGGGCGAGGCCGACGTGCTCCTGACACATCGTATGCTGTCGCCGCTCGCGGACGACGGCAAGCTCGATACGGCGGTCTGCATGGAGAGTTTCATGCCTTATCTGCACGCCAACCGGCGCACGACGAACACCGTATTCCACACTTCGCTCAACCCTGCACCCGAAGACCGGCTCTCCGACGAACAGCTACGGGAGTTTGCCGCGGAGTATATGGAGCGCATGGGATACGTCCGGCAGCCCTACATCGTTTTCAAGCATCGCGACATCGACCGCGAACATCTGCATATCGTATCGTTGCGCATCGACGCCGAAGGGCGAAAACTGCCGCACGACTTCGAGGCCCGCAGGTCGATGGGGATTTTACGCGATCTGGAACGCAAATACGGACTGCATCCTGCCGTACCGGGACAGGAGCAGAAAGCGACACCCGAATTGCGGAAAGTGGACTACAAAGCGGGGAACATCAAGCAACAGATTCAATCTTCGGTGCGGGAGTGTCTGAAACGCTACTGCTGCGCCTCGTTCGGAGAGTTGCGGACGCTGCTGGAACTCTACAATATTCAAATTATGGAGATGACCGGAACGATCGACGGACGCGACTATGCGGGCATCGTTTACGGTGCGATGGGCGATGACGGTTATGGACGAGGAAAGCCTGTCAAATCGAGCCGCATGGGCAAGGACGTGGGATACGAAGCGTTGCAGCAGTATTACGTCCGGTCGAAGGCGTCCCTGCACGAACCGGGAGTGTTGGACGATCTGCGGAGCAAGGTTCGCAGCACGGTGCTGACCTCCCGGTCGCAAGAGTCGTTCTGCCGGCATCTGCGGGAAAAGGGCGTCGAGGCAGTATTCCGCATCAACCCGACGGGACGCATCTACGGCGTGACGTTCGTAGACCATGCACAGGGCATCGTCGCCAACGGCTCGATGCTCGGAAAGCACTATGCGGCCAATGTATTCGACATGCTTTATGGCCGGTCGCAAAGCCTCGCAACATCACAACAACCGTCGTCAAAAAACTACGAAAACCGTTCGTGGCAGGAGTATTATTCGTCTACTCATCCCGCTCGCAAGATATTGGAACTGTTCGACATGCAGGCTTACGAGGAACGTCAGCAGGAGCAGCAGCGAAGGAAAAAAAGGCGCAAAGGAAGGGGGCAGTAAAAACAAAAACTCGGAATCGAACCTTCTGAGATACAACTCTTCCGAATTATGAGAATCGGACTCGGTTGGATTAGCTGCCTACTTGTGCGAATCGTTTTATACCGAGAGGGGAATCGGAGGCAAAATCTACAACTCGCCCAAAAACATCAGAAGCATTCCGGCCGGCAGATAATCTTTGAGTGCGTGCCGCAACAGTTGCAGGGCGGACTGAATCTCCGCAGTTACGCGACGCACGGGAATGTCGAAGCGTTGGGCAATCTCCGCATATGTCAGATGCTCGTTGCGACTTGCAAGGAAAATTTCTCGGGTTTGCACAGGCATTTTGTCGAGCTCGATCCGGAAGATATCCAGAATCTCGTCGCTGATTACTTTTTCGAACAGTTCGTTTTTGGCCAACGACTCCAACGAGGATTGCAGAAGCTGTTTGTCGGTCTGCGACATTTGTCCGCGTATTTTGAGCTGCCGAAGATAGGAGTAGCAGCGATTCCGGACGCACAGGTAGGCATATCCCTTCATGTTGGATTCGTGCTCCAGCTCGCGTCTGCGCTGCCAGATGTAGACGAAACTGTCCATGACGATATCCTGGGCCGCCTCCATATCCCTCACATAGGAAAATGCAATATTTACGAACCAAGCATTGTTTTCGGAAAAAAACTTTCCGAAATCCTCGGGATTGAGTATGGATGTGGTTAGCTGCAATATCCGAAATTTTATGCAAATATAACGTTTTTTGGCCATTAATAGCGTAGTTGCGTTTGTAAATTAATTTTATAAATTATTAAATAAATTTATTTGTATAAAAATGTTTTTTTTCGTGTAAGACCATTCGTTTCATGCGCTTTTATAATGAACATATCAAAAAATGAACGTGGAAACAGAACTTTTATATAATTATTTGAAAGGCCGCACGACGGCCGAAGAGGAGATCCGTATCGCAGAATGGCTCGCTGCCGATCCGGAAAACCAGAAAGAATTGGATGCCGTTCGGTTCCTGTTCGACAGCGCGGAACTTTATGGCGACAAACTGCGGGCATCGCGCAAGGTATCTCTTGTCGGCTGGCATAAGCTGGGACGCTATGCGGTGCAGGTCGCAGCGACGGTAACGATCGCCGTCGGTGCGGCATTCCTCGCCGACCGGCACTCGCTCGGTGAGTTGTCCGATATGCGCAACTCCATTTACGTGCCTGCGGGACAACGTATGGAGTTGACCTTGGCCGACGGAACCCGCGTCTGGCTGAACTCGGAGTCGAAGTTGGACTATCCGGTGCTCTTCGCCCGGGACGTTCGGCGGGTGAAGCTGACCGGCGAGGCGATGTTCGAGGTGAGTCACGACAAGTCCCATCCCTTCGTGGTGGAAACTTTCGCCTCGGACATACGCGTGCTGGGCACCAAATTCAACGTGGATGCGGATGAGGAGCATCGCAAGTTCTCGACGACGCTGCTCGAAGGATGTGTCCGGATTTCGAACCGGCTGAATCCGGGTCAGGAGCATATCGTCATGCAGCCGAACGAGAAGGTCGACCTGATAGGCAACTATCTGTATGCTTCCAAAATGGATGATTATGATTCGCCTTGCTGGATGAACGGCCAACTCAACATCACCGGACTTTCGTTCAACGAACTGATGGAGAAAATCGAACAGGTATTCGCTGTCCGGGTCGTTATCGAACGCAACACACTACCCTCTACGGCCGGTATCGGCGGTAAGATCCGGATAAATGCCGGTGTGGACAATGCGCTGAGATGGTTGCAGTCCGTATTGCATTTCGATTACGAGATCGATGAAGCGGAGAACACGATTCGCATAAAGTAATCCGAATATAAACCGATACAAAATAATTTGCCTATGATGAAACCCAACAAGTGACCTTTCGGGCATTCGATAAAAAAAGCCCGCGAAGTGGAAGTTCGCAGGCCCGGTAAATAGATCGAATGTCTTTGACAACTCTTACTAACCTAATTACCAAAAACTTTACAAAAGTATGAATAAAACAGCGTTCTACAAAAAAATAGGGAAACTGTTTGAGCTTTTATTCGTCCTATTTTTGACTCTGAATATCTCCGCCGCCAAGGCGCAGAATGCGGGTATTACACTCAAAATGCAGGATGCCACTATGGCTCAGGTGATGAAAGCGATTGAGAATCAATCCCGATATGTGTTTCTTTACCATAATATCGATATCAACCGGCGGGTCAGTGTCGATATTCGGGATATGCGTATCGAAAAAGCATTGGATGTCATTTTCAAGGATTCGGATATATCCTATAAGATCGACAACCTGCAAATCCTGCTATCGAAAAAAGAGCAGGAGAAAGCGGTCGCTGCAAAGGTTTCCGGCGTGGTGACCGATGCGGCAATGTTGCCGATTATCGGCGCATCGGTAATCGTAAAAGGCTCTACGATCGGTACGAGCACGAACGGCGACGGTAGCTACAGCCTGCAATTACCCCCCCCGCATCGGATGGCGATCCGATTGTCTTGGAGATATATTATCTGGGATACACTCCTGTCGAAGTCGCCGTAAACAATCGGACGGTCATCGACGTTATCTTGAAAGAGGATACGGTCGATGTCAATGCGGTAGTCGTGACGGCGCTGGGTATCAAACGATCGGAAAAAGCGCTGTCGTACAACGTGCAGTCGGTCGACTCGGAATCCATCCTTGCCAACAAGGATGTCAACTTCGTCAATTCGCTGTCGGGCAAGGTGGCCGGCGTGACGATCAATGCTTCGGCCGGCGGCGTGGGCAGTGCCTCGAAGGTGGTCATGCGCGGTCAGAAATCGATCACACAGTCTTCGAACGCCCTCTACGTCATCGACGGCGTGCCGATGTATACGACGGCTCGCGACGGCAGCACGGAGTTCGGATCGCAAGGTGCGACCGACCCCATTGCCGACATCAATCCCGAGGATATCGAGTCTATGTCTGTATTGAATGGTGCGGCGGCCGCCGCGCTCTACGGTTCGGATGCTGCCAACGGCGCAATCGTCGTGACTACCAAGCGCGGCAAGGCCGGGCATACCTCCGTCACGGTATCGAGCAACACCGAGATTTCGTCGCCCTTCATGCTGCCCGAGTTCCAGAACCGTTACGGAACCGGCAACATCTATTCGAGCGAGGGCTCGATCGTCCAGAGCTGGGGCCGCCGGCTCAATGCGGCCAACATGCGCGGGTACGATCCGCGCGAGGATTATTTCCAGCTCGGCGTCACCGGCACGGAGAGCGTTTCGTTCTCGACCGGTACGGAGAAGAATCAGACCTATTTTTCCGCCGCGACGGTCAATTCGCGCGGCGTGATTCCCAACAACACCTACGACCGCTACAACTTCACGTTCCGCAATACGAGTTCGTTTCTTAACGACAAGCTCCGCCTGGACGTCGGTGCGAGCTACATCCTTCAGAAGGATCGCAATATGACCAATCAGGGCCTCTATAACAACCCGTTGGTCGGCGCCTACCTCTTTCCCCGCGGCAACGACTGGGCAGATATCGAGATGTATGCCCGATACGATGCAGCCCGTCGTCTGCATACGCAATACTGGCCTGTCGGCGACGGAGGTCTTACGATGCAGAATCCCTACTGGATCAACTACCGCAACCTGCGCGAGAATCGCAAGTCCCGCTACATGCTCAATGCGTCGCTTTCGTACGATATTCTGGACTGGCTCAATGTTTCGGGCCGCATACGCATCGACAACAGCAACACGACCTATACCGAGAAATTCTACGCCTCGACCATCACGCAGCTGACCGAAGGTTCGAAAAACGGACTCTACGGCGTTACGAAGACCGAAGACCAGCAGGTCTACGGCGATGTGCTGGTGAACATCGACAAGACTTTCGGCGACGACTGGTCGCTACATGCGAACATCGGTGCTTCGATCTCGGATATGCGTTACGATGCCATGAAGAACCGCGGCCCGATTCCCGACGGCGAGATCACGGACGAGAAGCCGATGCTCGCCAACGTCTTCAATATCCAGAATCTGAGCAACACCTCGAAAACGGAGCGGCTGCAGGACGGCTGGCGCGAACAGACGCAGTCGGTCTTCGCTTCGGCCGAAATCGGGTATAAAAACACCTATTTCCTGACCTTGACCGGCCGCAACGACTGGCCCTCGCAATTGGCGGGACCCCACTCGACCAAGACCTCGTTCTTCTATCCGTCGGTCGGCGCCTCGATCGTGCTGTCGCAGATCATTCCCGAGATGCCGAAGAATCTCTCCTATGTGAAAATCCGCGCCTCTTACGCTTCGGTCGGTGTCGCTTTCGAGCGCTACCTGGCCAATCCGCAGTTCTCGTGGAGCAAAAGCGGTCTGAACTGGAGCTCGCAGACGCGCTTTCCTGTCTACAACCTCAAACCCGAGCGCACGAAATCTTTCGAGATAGGCCTTACGATGCGCTTCCTGCGTCACTTCAACCTCGACGTTTCCTACTACGATACGAAAACGTCGGATCAAACGTTCGAGCCTACGATTTCGACCGGTTCTGGTTCTTCGTCGCTGACCATTCAGTCGGGCGACGTGCGCAACCGCGGTGTCGAGCTGGCTTTGGGCTATAACAATACATGGGGCAAGTTCTCGTGGGATACCAACTACACCCTCTCGGTCAACCGCAACAAGATTCTCTCGCTGGCCGACAATGTGGTCAACCCCGAAACCGGCGAACATTTCTCGGTCGACCAGCTCGACATGGGTGGTCTGGGCGATGCCCGCTTCATTCTGCGCAAGGGCGGTACGCTGGGCGATTTCTATTCTCGCGTCGACCTCAAGCGCGACAGCAACGGCGATATCTATACCAACGAAAAGGGTGAAATCGCAACCGAGCCCATCGCCGACGTGAACAGCTACATCAAGCTGGGCAGTGTGCTGCCCGATGCCAACATGGCCTGGCGCAACGATTTCCGCTGGGGTAATTTCAACTTCGGATTCATGGTTTCGGCCCGGCTGGGCGGCGTGGTATTCTCGCGGACGCAGGCCATGCTGGATAACTACGGCGTATCCGAGGCGACGGCCACAGCCCGTGACCGGGGCGGCGTGATGATTAACGGCGACGATCTGGTCGATGCCAACAAGTGGTATACGGCAGTCGGCGGCGGTAACGCCGTGCCGCAGTACTACACCTATTCGGCTACCAACGTGCGTCTGCAGGAGGCCTCGATCGGTTACACGATCCCCAAAAAGCTGACCCGCAACGTCTGCGAAATCACACTCTCGCTCGTGGGACGCAACCTGTGGATGATCTACAACAAAGCGCCGTTCGATCCGGAATCGATCGCTACCACCGGAAACTACTATCAGGGAATCGACTATTTCATGATGCCCTCGATGCGTAACTTCGGCTTCAATCTCCGACTCAAATTCTAACCTGCGACGACCATGAAAACCAACATATTGAAATTTGCCGTAGCGGTATTCGCGCTCGTAGGAACCGCTTGTACGGACAACTATCTCGACATCAACACCCATCCTTACGAGCCTTCGGAGGACGATATGCAGACCGACGGCTATATTCTCGGTTCGACGCTCACGTCGCTGGCCGGCACGGTCGTTTCGACCGACGTCAACACGGCGCAGTTCACCGACGTGCTGCTGGGCGGTACGGTCGGAGGCTACTACGCTCCGACCAAGCAGAGTTGGACGAACACCATCGCCAACTACAATCCGACGGACGATTGGACCAACGTCTTCATGCGTAGCCGGGAGATCATCCCGACGCTCTATTCGAACCTGCGTCAGCTCAAGAAGGTGACCGACGACCCGATCGTGCTGGCCATCGCCGATGTGATGAAGGTCATGGCCATGCACCGCGTGACGGATACCTATGGCCCGATTCCCTACTCGAAAATCGGCGAGAACGGCCAGATTCAGGTGGCCTATGATTCGCAGGAGGAGGTCTACGATGCCTTTTTCGCAGAGCTCGACCATGCGATCGAGGTGCTGACCGCGCACCGCAACGAAGCCATTTCGGCCAAGGCCGACTACATCTACGGCGGCAACCCCGAGCGGTGGTGCCGGCTGGCCAACTCGCTCAAGCTACGTCTGGCCATACGCATCGTCTACGCTGCCCCCGACAAAGCGCGCCGTATGGCCGAAGAGGCCGTGAAGAGCGAAGTGGGCGTCATCTCGACAAATGCCGATAATGCGCAACTCACGTCGTTCGGCGCCGACGGCAATCCGATTTGGGTGGCAGTCAACTACAACAACGAAGGCAGCACGACCGGCGGCGATACGCACGTTGCGGCCGACATCACCAGCTACATGGCCGGTTACGAGGATCCACGCTGCGAGAAGTATTTCATACCGTCCGAGTGGGAAGGAGAGCCTTATGTCGGTATCCGCCGCGGTATCGTCATTCCGCAGACGACCGTCGGATTCAAATACTCCGGCGTCAACGTCGGCATCTCCTCGCCCGTCGTGTGGATGAATGCCGCCGAGGTGGCATTCCTGAAAGCCGAGGCTAAGGCTGTCTTCGGGTTCGACATGGGCGCAGGTTCGGCGGAGGAGTTCTACAACGAGGGTATCCGTCTGTCGTTCGAACAGTGGGGCGTATCGGGTGCGGAGACCTATCTGGCAGATGCCGTGCGCGTGCCGAAACTCTATACCGATCCGGCCGGCACGAACTCCTATGCCGAAACACTCTCGACCGCGACCATCGCCTGGGACGAGACTGCGAGCCCCGAGCAGAAGCAGGAGCGCATCATCATCCAGAAATGGATCGCCAACTGGGGATTGGGCAACGAAGCCTGGGCCGACTATCGCCGCACGGGCTATCCGCATTTGATTCCGGCCACCGCCGACGGCAACAAGAGCCTCGGTGTAGTCGATTCGGAACTCGGCGCACGCCGTATGTCCTATCCGAGCGACGAGTACACCACCAACAACGAAAATGTCAACTATGCGGTGGCAACGCTGCTCGGCGGTGCCGATAACATGGCTACGCGCCTGTGGTGGGACTGCAATCCGGCGATTCGATAACCGTTAAAGCTGAAATATCATGAAATACAACATCATCAAATATCTGTTTCCGATCGGCGCGCTCGTTCTGCTGATTGCGTGCGACGATTGGACCGAAACCGAAAGCCTCGATATTCACCGTCCGTCCCTCGAAGAGCAGAATCCCGAGCTCTATGCGCAATATATGCAGGCGCTTCGCGACTATAAGGCGCGCGAGCACAAGGTCGTATTCGTCGCGGTCGACAATCCCTCTACGGCACCGAGCCAGCGCAGCGAGCACATCAAGACTCTGCCCGACAGCGTGGATTTCATCTCGCTGAAAAATGCCGCCGACGTGCATCCGACGCTCGTTGCCGAGATGTCGCAGGTGCGCGAGAAAGGCACGCACGTGATCTATACGATCGACTACGATGCACTGGAAGCCCGTTGGGCGCAGATCCTCGAAGAAGAGGAGAACAACCGCCCCGAGGAGCCTGAAACCCCGGAAGCTCCCGACGAGAACGAGGGGAACGGCGGGGAGATCGAGCCGCAGCCCGATCCGGCCGAAGTGCTGGAACAGCGTTTCCTCGACTTCTGCCGCGAGCAGACGGCCTTGCAACTGGCGTATTGCGACCGCTTCGGATTCGACGGCGTGACGCTCTCCTGCAATGGAAAGAACTACCTCGGCATGAATACCGAAAAACAGTCTCGTTATATGGCCCGCCAAGAGGCTTTCTTCGGCACGGTAACCGCCTGGCTGGAGACTCACACCGACAAACTTCTGTTCTTCAACGGCAGACCGCAGTACCTTGCGGACAAGAGCCTGCTTGCACGGTGCGTCTATATTATTCTACCGTCGCTCGACGCGACCTCGGGCGACAAGCTCTCGCTCAATGTCGAACTTACCTCTGTAGCAGGAGTTCCGACCGACCGGTTCATCGTCGGCGTATCGACTGTCTCGCTCGATGATCCGTCGGACAAAATCGGTTATTTCTCGCTCCTGGACGACGACGGGAAATCACAGCTGCGAGCCATCAAGGGGGCTGCGCGCTGGACCCTCGTCGAAGCCTCCTACACGAAAGCCGGTATTTGCATCGACAACGCTCAGAACGATTACTTCAACATCTCGCTGGTCTACAAAAACATTCGAGAGGCCATATCCATCATGAACCCTGCACCTAAAAACTGATACGAACCATGAAACGCATATTCCTATTCATCGCTCTTGCCGCAGCCATGTTCGTCGGATGTAAGAACGAAGACCCTGACGAGCTTCATTTCGACAATAAGCTCTATATCTCGGCCTCGACACCTACCGACGAAATGCTCATCAAGAGTGCAGTCGCATCCTATTCGCGCGACGTCGTCGTCGGCATAGCCACTCCCGTAGCGTATGATATCGAGGTGGAGATCGGGGCTTCGGCCGCATTGTACGACCACTACCGCGCCGCATACTACGACGACGAGGCGGTATTGCTCGGCGAAGAGTTCTATACAATCGCTCACTCCTCTACGCGCATTCCCGCCGGCAGTGTTACGGGTACGCCCATGACGGTGGAATTCCGCGATACGAATCTGCTCGACCGCGAAAAACGCTATGTACTGCCCGTGACGATCGTTTCGGCGAGCGGCATTGAAATTCTGGAGAGCGCCCGCACGGTATATTTCATTTTCAAGGGTTCGGCTCTTATCAATGTCGTAGCCGATATCGCCGATGCTTATGCGTCGCCGACGTGGGGAAATCCTGCACCCGTAAACGATATGGCGCAGTTCACGCTCGAAGCTCTGATCAACGGCAATCGTTTCGACAAAATGATCTCCACCATCCTGGGCATCGAGGGCTATTTCCTCGTTCGTATCGGAGATGCCGGCGTACCGGCGAATCAGATTCAGATCGCCACCAAACGCGGAAACCGCACCAACGAGCAGTTGCAACTGGAGCCCAACCGTTGGTATCACTTGGCCGTAACGTTCGACGACGGAGCTATAAAGGTCTATCTCGACGGAGTGGAGCGACTTTCGGGCAGCGTGACGATGAGTACGGTCGATTTCGGCGTGCAACACGCTGCCGGAGCCACCGAGGACAATGGCCCCCGCTGCTTCTGGGTCGGATATTCGTATGACAACAAACGATGCTTCGACGGCAGGATTTCGGAAGTCCGTATCTGGAACAAGGCTCTTACGGCCGAAGATATCAATGCTGCGGACCATTTCTATACGGTCGACCCTGCATCCGAAGGATTGGTATCCTACTGGAAATTCGACGAAGAAGACCGTGCATCCGGCACGATTCGGGATCATACGACCTATGGCAATGATATGTATGTCGTAGGCAATGTGAAATGGCAGGACGTCTCTTTGCCCGAAACGAATAAGTAAACCGAGTTCAACAACGAAATATCAGACAAATGAATACGATAGTAAATTTGAATCGCACGCTGACGCATTTCGTACTGCCGTTGTTCGGCATGTGGGCGCTGATCTCCTGCGCCGATACGATCGAAAGCGGATACGATATCGACGAGAACGCCTATGTATCGGCATCCCGCATCGAAGGCATGTTGTTCGATGCCTCCACCAACCGCAGTTCCAAGGTCGTCGAGCTGCGCGGCGATGCTGTCGAAACCGACATCTATTTTTCCCTGACCAAACTTCCGGCCCGCGGCGTAGACATTCGGATTGAAGTGGATGCCGATTACGTCGAGACCTACAATGCCGCACACGGTACCGATTTCGGACTTTACCCTGCGGAGAAGGTCGCAATCGGCCGTAACGGCGTATTGCTGCTGGCTCCCGACGAAGTCCGTTCAGGGAATGTGAACGTTCGCATCGAGGCGGACGACGAACTGCAAGGCGGCCAAACCTATCTGCTGCCGCTCAAGGCGATTTGCGACACGGAAGGCATTTCGTGGAACGAGTCCACCGGGCGGATGGTGTATCTGGTGAAGAACATGAACAATTTGCCGGACGATTACCTGAGCGACGATCCTTGGGAGGGCCTCAGTCCCTACAAAGGGGATGATGCCATCAAGACGGTGGCCTATTTCGATACCAAGGATATGAATCCGCTCAATGCACTCACGTTCGTGACCGAGGACGGGTGTCTGTTCATCGACCACGTGGTGCTCTTCTCGGCCAACATCAACTACGACAAGGCCAACGATCGGATTTACCTGCATTTGAACGACGAGACGAAATATCTGCTGGAGCACAACGATGAGCTCATCCAACCGTTGCGCCGTCATGGCATCAAGGTCATCTTGAGCGTATTGGGCAACCATGATGCTGCCGGACTGGCCCAGATGTCCGACCTGGGAGCCCGTCAATTCGCCGCCGAGCTGGCCGCCTGTATCAAGGCATACGACCTGGACGGCGCGGGATTCGACGACGAGTATTCCACCGATCCCGATCTTACCAGTCCGCTCATGGCACCGAAATCGACCTATGCCGCAGCACGCATGCTCTATGAAGTGAAATCGGCCATGCCCGACAAGATCGTGATGACCTACTATCTGGGGCGTCTGTCCTATACTATGCCCGATATCGACGGCGTGCAGGTCGGGGACTTTCTCGACTATGCGGTCGCCGACTACAACCTCGCGGCCAAACCGGCATCGGGCATGACCAAGAAAGATTGCGCAGGCATGTCGTATGAGATGCAGAACGGTCGGGGCCAACTTACTTGCAGCCATGATTACGGTTATTACATGTTCTTCGCCATGCAGCCTGTCAACTACTACAAAAAGAACTATACGAATGTAGCCAAATGCCAGACCATCTGCCGCAACCTCTACGGCAAGACGCTGCCGGAGCCGACTCACTATTACAAGTTGAACTACAAGACGAACAGCACCGAGCGTTACCCGATCTCGGAATTAAAATAGATACAGAACGATGAAAAAGATATTTTTAGCATGCGTCGCTCTTGCATGCGCAATGAGCGGTTGCTCCGAAGACGACAATATCGCGCCGATGGGCGATAGCCTCGCCTTGTCGGCCGAATCGGCTCCTGTGGGTCCCGATGGCGCACAGGTCGAAGTGACAGTGACCAGTTCGGCCGATTGGCGCATCGCCGGTGATTGCATCTGGGCACAGCCTTCGGCCGTTGCAGGAAAGAGCGGTGACAAGGTGATCTTCACGGTAGAGCCCAACGAAACGGGAGTGCGCCGCGAAACGACGTTCAAATTCTTCACCGGAGCCGAAGTCGTGCCGTTCCGAATCGTATCCGATCCGGTATTCGTGTTGGAGTTGCTCTCCGACACGGAGTACAGTTTCGGAACGGAGGCGTCGTCGCTCTGTCTGCGCTTGAACTCGAACATCGACGACCTGAATTGCGAAGTGGTCTACGAGAACCCGGACTCGGAGGATGAGGCATGGGTGAATTTTCAGGGCGAATCGCAATCGTTCGGATCTACGGCATTGAACTTTGCCGTAGCGGCGAACACTTCCTATCAGGTTCGTCGGGCGCAAATCGTCGTCAGCGGTTTGGACAAACGCTTCGAAATCTCGCTCGTACAGGACAAGCCCTCGTTCTTCGAATGGAATGCCGAAGAGAAATACGCCTATGAGGATATCGATGCGCATGACTTTACGGTCGAGGTGCGCACGAACCTCGATTACGAACTCTCCTGGGGCGATACATGCGATTGGATCGAAGCGACGAAAGAGCTTGTTTCCGACGAGAAAGGATTGCGTATCGAGATGCTGACTTTCCATGTCGCTGCCTCGGAGAAGACCCGCAGTGCCAAGGTCGAGGTATTGTCCGACGGCGACAAGTGGAAGCCTCTGGCGTCGTTTGCGGTTTCGCAGAAAGATCCCAACATGGTTATCGTGGAGATTCCCGATGCGAATTTCCTCAAGTTCCTGAAAAAATACGACTATATCGAAGAGGTGGGCGACGACATGTATACTGTCAGTGAAGCCGGCGCAACCGAAACGGAGTTCGACCTCTCATACGAGAAAATTTCGGATTTCACAGGTATCGGTTATTTCACGGAGCTTACGACGCTGGACGTAAGTGGCAACTATATGGAGACGTTCGACATTTCGGCCCTTTCCAAAGTCAGCGAACTGACCATGTCGAGCTGTACGTACTGCGAGACCATCGTATTGGGTGCCAATCCCGTCAAGGAGCTCGGCGTGCTCAACGGCCGAAGCCAGTATGTCGACTTCGAGACGCTGACCGTCAGCGGCGAGGCTCTCGAAGAGTTCTACTCCTCATGCACGCGGTCTTATGACGAGATCACGACGATCGATCTGTCGGCCTGTCCCTCGCTGACGACCGTACAATGCGAGCGTGCGAATCTCGAAACGTTGATTCTGCCCAAGAGTCTGGAAGGCAAGGAGCTTGATCTTACAACCAATGCAGAATCGGTTATCTATCGATAAGATGACATAATCCCCAATGGATCGGAACCGTGCAGTCGCATGAATAGCATTTGTGACGGCTGCACGGTTTTTAACCTGAAAATTATGCACATATCACCCATTCGTTGGGTTCCGTCGCTCTATTTCGCGATGGGAAAGTTTTGGGTCGTGGCTACACAACTCGCCTGTGGCGTGCTGTTCGGCCTCGCAGCTTTGGCGCTGCACTTGCCCGCGTTCTTCGCCGTGGTCATCGCGTTGTTCGCCGCAGTAGCTTTTTGCGGGGCTACGCACGACATCGTCGCCGACGGCGTTTATATGGATGCGCTCTCCGCACAGGAGCAGGCCCGGTTCATCGGCGTGCAGGGGGCGTTCTACAACCTCGCCAAGCTCGTCGCCACCGGCGGACTCGTCTGGTGCGCCGGGTGGTTGTTTTCCCGGTTCTCCGCAGCCGGCAGTGACGCGCCGGCTGCTTCGCGCGCGGCATGGGCCATTATCTTGTGTATCCTTGCCCTTATCATGGCCGGTGCCGGTTTGTGGCACGTCCGGGCCTTGCCCGCAGGCCGTGTTTCTCCGATGTGCGATTTTTCGGGCAGCGTGTTGCGCAGCCTGCGCGAAGTCGTCGTCTCATTCTTCTCCAAAAAGCATATCTGGTGCTACATCGCCTTATCATCCTCTACCGTCTGGGCGAGGGTTTCGTTATGAAAATCGTACCCTTCACCTATAATGAACAAACCAAAACGAAATAAAACCATGAATAATCTGAAAATCAAGGGAGAGGTACTCCCGAACATGCCGTGGGAGGATCGTCCCGACGGTTATAAGCAGATTCTGTGGCGCTACTCGCACAACCCGATTATCGACCGCTATGCGCTGTCGACCTCCAATTCGATTTTCAATTCGGCAGTCGTACCGTTCCGAAAAGGCAAGTACAACTTCGCCGGCATCTTCCGCTGCGACGATACCAACGTGCGGATGCGCCTGCACGTCGGCTTCTCCGTCGACGGCTTGAAGTGGGAAATCCGCGAGGAGGACATGCCGCTGACGGGCGCCGACCCCGAAGTTGGCACGTGGGTCTATGGCTACGACCCGCGCGTAGCGAAAATCGACGGCCGCTACTACGTCACGTGGTGCAACGGTTACAAGGGAGAGCCTACCATCGGCGTGGCGTGGACGGAGGATTTCGAGACCTTCCACCAGCTCGAAAACGCTTTCCTGCCTTACAACCGCAACGGCGTGCTCTTTCCCCGCCGAATCAATGGCCGTTACGCCATGCTCTCCCGTCCGAGCGATAAGGGGCATACGCCGTTCGGCGACATCTACTACTCCGAATCGCCCGACATGGAGTTCTGGGGGCGTCACCGCCACGTCATGGCTCCCGCGCCGTTCGAGCGGAGCGCTTGGCAGTGCACGAAAGTCGGTGCCGGCCCCGTGCCCATCGAAACGAGCGAGGGGTGGCTCCTGATCTATCACGGCGTCCACGCCACCTGCAACGGCTTCAATTATTCGGTCGGTGCCGCGCTGCTCGACCTCGATGAGCCTTGGCGGGTGCTCGCCCGGACGGGAGCCTACCTTTTAGCTCCTGCCGAGCCTTACGAGTGCATGGGCGACGTGCCGAACGTGACTTTCCCCTGCGCCACGCTGCACGACCCTGCGACGGGCCGCATCGCCGTCTACTACGGCTGTGCCGACACCGTGACGGGCGTGGCGTTCGGATATATCCCCGAAATCATTAACTTTATCCGGCAAACCGACATCCTCCGACCGTGAAACCGCTTGTGAAATCCGGCATCGCGTTTTTTACGCTGTCGCTTCTTTTCGCGCCGCTTCGTGCGCAGGAACCAGCCTTGTGGGTCGACCCCTTTATCGGGACGACGAACTTCGGCACCTGCAATCCGGGCGCCGTCTGCCCCAACGGCATGATGTCCGTGGTGCCGTTCAACGTCATGGGCTCCGCTGCGAACCGTTATGACAAGGACGCACGGTGGTGGTCGACGCCTTATGAGCGCACGAACTCCTTTTTCACAGGCTTCGCACACGGCGCATTGAGCGGCGTGGGCTGCCCCGATATGGGAGCGCTGCTCACCATGGCCACCGCCGGGCCGCTCGCGGTCGACTACAAGGAGTACGGCAGTCCATATAAAGACGAAACCGCCTCGCCGGGCTATTACGCCGCGACGCTCTCTAAGTACGGCATCCGCGCCGAGGCTACGGCCACGGCCCGCACGTCGGTAGAACGTTATACCTTTCCGGCCGGGCAGGGGCATATCCTGCTCAATCTGGGCGAGGGCCTCACGAACGAGAGCGGCGCGACGGTGCGCCGCGTGAGCGCCACCGAAATCGAGGGTTCGAAGCTGCTGGGCACGTTCTGTTACAATCCGCAGGCGGTCTTCCCGGTCTATTTCGTGCTGCGCGTGTCGAAGAGGCCGTCGCAGTCGGGTTACTGGAAGAAGCAGCGCCCGATGACGGGTGTCGAGGCCGAGTGGACGCCCGACAACGGACAGTACAAACTCTACACGAAATACGGCCGCGAGCTGTCGGGCGACGACGTGGGCTACTGGTTCACGTTCGACGACCTGCACGACGGCGAGCAGGTGGAGGTCCGCATGGGCATTTCGTATGTTTCGACCGAGAACGCACGCCGCAACCTCGACGCCGAGCAGGCGGCCGGCGCGACGTTCGACGAGGTGCACGCCGCAGCCCGTGCCCGTTGGAATGCCGATTTGGGCCGCATCCGCGTGGAGGGCGGCACGCCGGAGCAGCGGACGGTGTTCTACACGGCACTCTATCACACGCTGATTCACCCCAACCTGCTGAGCGACACGAACGGCGAGTATCCCCTGATGGAGCGGTCGGGCGAAACGGGCGTCGCAACGGGCGACCGCTATACGGTCTTCTCCCTGTGGGACACCTACCGCAACGTCCACCAGCTGCTGACGCTGGTCTACCCCGAACGGCAGAC
>CAZGYX010000027.1:0-21528 GCA_964530735.1 uncultured Alistipes sp.
AGGGTCAGAGCGCTTCCGACCATCGGAAGTAAACGGAGCGTCCGTAGCCCTTAAAACCCGCTTCTTAAGCGGGCGCTTCCGGCCGTCGGAAACCCCACGACCGCCCGTAGCGCTAATAAAAGGCCGAGCCGCCGATGAACTCGCGCAAAATCGAGGTCGGCGGGATCGTGTCCGGCACAATCGGGCTGAAATTGTCGAGGAATTTCAGCAGACGCCGCGCTTCGTCGTATTCGGGCACGGTGTTCGGCACCTCGTGCAGCAGCTGCTCGGCATAGGGCCGCAACACGGCTATTTCGTACAAAAGCGACGAGTTGAGCATCACATCGGCATTTTCCTGATAGGGGAAAATGTGCCGCTCCTCGCCGCGACGCACCGACGGCCAGCGTTCCAGCGTCCGCAGCGCATCGGTGCCGCGCTGCGTGTTGTCGCGCGTGATGCGCCGCAGCAGGCGGTTGTCCGTCGTCGAAATGCGCGACAGGTTGTCCATCGCCACCGACGTGAAGCACGACACGTAAATTTTGAATTTCCGGTCGTCGGGTATGCCCGGCGTCAGACGCGGGTTGAGCCCGTGGATGCCCTCGACGATGAGCACCGACCGCTCGTCCAGTTGCAGCGGGGTGTTGTGCCACGTCCGGCGCCCCGTGATGAAGTCGTAACGCGGAATATCGACCCGCTCGCCCCGCATCAGGCGTTGCAGGTGGTCGTTGAACAGCGCGAGGTCGATAGCTTCCAGCGCCTCGTAGTCGTATTCGCCGTTTTCGTCTTTGGGCGTTTTCTCGCGGTCGACGAAGTAGTCGTCCAGCGAAATCAGCACCGGACGCAGCCCCAGCACGCCCAGCTGAATGGCCAGCCGTTTGGCCGACGTGGTTTTGCCGCTCGACGACGGGCCCGAAATCAACACCGTGCGCACGCCCCGCTCGCGGTTGGCCTCCTCGATGCGGTCGGCGACCTCGGCGAACTTGCGTTCGTGGAACGCTTCGGCGACCAAAATCAACCCGCCGGCGTTTCCGGCCAGCACTTCGGCGTTGAGCCGTCCGACGGTGGGCACGCCCATCAGCCCGACCCACGACTGGTATTCGCGGAAAATGGCGAACATCCGCTCCTGCCCGACCTGCGTATGCAGCTCGTCGGGAGCGGTGCGCTGCGGCAGCGAAAGGTAAAACCCGTTGTAATAGGGTTCGACGGCGAACCGGTCGACATAGGCGGTCGACGGAGCCAGCGACCCGTAGAAATAACCCGCCGCATCGTCGAGCGTATAGAGACAACTGTACAGGCGCGGACGGGTGTCCAACAGTTCGATGCGGTCTTCGGAATGTTGTGCGGCGTAGATTTCGCGCACCTGCGACGTGAGCAGTTTGTGCCGCACGATGGGCAGGTCGGCGGCGACCAGTTCGCGCATGCGTTTTTCCAACCGCCCGGTCATATCGGCCGTGATTTCCGAAAAACCGTCCAGCTCGCAGTAGAACCCGCCGTGACCGATCGAATGGCGGATGTGCAGCTTGTGGCCGGGAAAGACGTCGTGCGCCGCCTTTTGGAGCAGGAACCACGCCGTTCGCTGGTAGACGCGGATGCCCTCGAACGACGCGATGTCGATGAAGCGCACCGTGACGGGCGTATAAATCCGGTAGTTCAGCTCCTTGATGCGGTTGTCGACCATCGCAGCCAGAAAAGGCCGTCCGCCCGACCGGATGTTGCGGGCGAGTTCGAGCAGCGGCGTACCCATCGGCACGTCGAGCGTTTGTCCCAGATTGTCGCACACGACGGAAACGGTATCGACCATGACGCGAACTTTTCCAATTATACGCTTAAATAACGGGTAAAGATAAAAATTTTTTCTATCTTTGACAAACCCGTTTAAGAAACGGGATTTAAGGGCTGCGGGCGGCATTGGGCTTTGGACGGCCGGAAGCGCGCCGACCCCTTAATAAAAAGCGGGCGGAGGCTTCGGCCCGCGCGACGCAAAGCGTCGCAACAAATGTGAAATAGAATGATAGCGACCACGACCGGCGGAAACACCGAAACAAGCGGTCGCGCTTAAAACCCCGTTCTTAACGGGGCGGCCCGCGCGGCTCTTCGAGCCGCCGATATGTGAATTGTAAATTTAATAAAAATATGAAACTTTCGCACTTTTCGGTTGCGGTTTGCCTGCTGGCGGCCGCAGCCTGCACGCCGACCGAGCGCACCGTCGTGCTGCTCTCGACCAACGACATCCACGCCCAGATCGACCGCTTCCCGCAGTTGGCCGCCGCCGTCGAAGCGTGCCGCGACACCGTCGAGAACGTCGTGCTCGTCGACGCCGGCGACCGTTGGACGGGTGACCCGTTCGTCGACCGGACGGCACCCGCCGGCATGCCCATCATCCGGCTGATGAACCGGCTGGGCTACGACGTGGCGACCTTCGGCAACCACGAATTCGACCACGGGCAAGCCCACTTGGGACGCATCCTCGACAGCGTGGCGTTCGCCGTCGTCTGCTCCAACCTCCGCAGCGACACCTGCACCTTCCCGCAGGTACCGCCCTACACGATTCTCGAACGCGGCGGCATCCGCATCGGATTCGTCGGCGCGGTCACCAACTACGAAGGGGGGCATCCGGCAGGCCACACGTCGAGCTTCGTGGGACTGACCTTTCCCGACCCGCAGCAAACCTCACTGCAATATGCCCGCGAGCTGCGCCCGCAGGTGGACCTGCTGGTGCTGGTCTCGCACATGGGCGACAAACGCGACGAGGAAATGCTGCTCACGGCGGCGCAAAGCGCTGACGAACAGCCGCTCTACGACCTCGTAATCGGCGGCCACACGCACCAGATCCGCAATTCGGTCGTCGGAGGGACGTTGCTCACGCAAACCGGCAGCCGGCTGAACCACGTCGGCGCGACGGTCGTCCGCATGCGCGGCCGCAAGGTCGTCGACTTGTCGTTCCGGCTGGTCGAACTCGCCTCCTACGACGCCGCGCAGCCCTACGCCGATATGGTCGTGGCCTACAAAGACGATCCCGCACTCAACCGCACGGCAGGCCGCTTCGCCAAAGGCGCCGACAAACTCGGACTGGCCCAGTGGATCGCCCGCAGCATCGCGGCGGCGACCCGATCCGAAATCGGGCTTTATCACCGCGGCGGCGTCCGGCTCGACACGATTCCGGCGGGCGAGGTGAGCCGCGCGGCCATTTACGCGCTCGAACCGTTCAACACGCCCGTGACCGTCACGCGCATGACGCCCGAGGAGTTGCGGGCCGTCATCCTGTCGAAATACAACGACACGTGCAACCTGAGCGAGGCGCACCGCATCGACCTCATCGCCACGACACCCTACACGCTCGTGACCGACGCCGAAGACAATGCGCTGGACGTCGTGTTCCCCGACCTGCAAGCGGGACGCCGTTACAGCATCGCCCTCAACGATTACATCTACCGCAACTACGCCGAAATCGACCGCACGCGCGGCCGGATTCTCCACAAGATGCTGGTGAACGAAGTCCTGCTCGACGAACTCGCTTCGGGACGCCCCGTCCGCCCCGACAACACCCCCCGCCAACAGGTGCAGGTGCGCTGAACCCCCGACGAACGAAACCGATGAAACGAATTTCCATATTTTTGCTTTACTGCTATGCAACCGCGGCAGTACTTTCCGGCGCACCGGCGCAGGCCGCCGAACGGTTCCCCGACGGCACGCCTGTCGACGCTTGGTTCCACGAAGCCCGTCCCGTCGACGTCGCTTCGCTCGGTCGCCAATTCGTCGTAACCGACTACGGCGTCGTGCGCGACAGCACCCTCGTCCAGACCCGGGCCCTCCAAGCCGTCATCGACCGTGCGGCCGAACAGGGCGGCGTGGTCGTCATTCCCGAAGGGGTCTTCCTGTCGGGCTCGCTCTTTTTCAAACCCGGCACGCACCTCCACATCCGGCAGGGCGGCGTGTTGAAAGGCAGCGACGACATTTCGGATTTCGCCATTGTCGACACCCGCATCGAGGGGCAGTCGCTGCCCTATTTCGCCGCGCTGGTCAACGCCGACCATGCCGACGGTTTCACGCTGTCGGGGACGGGCACCATCGACGGCAACGGCCTGCGCTACTGGCGCTCGTTCTGGTTGCGCCGCCGAGTCAACCCCAAATGCACCAACATGGACGAAATGCGCCCGCGGCTGGTCTACATCTCCAACTCGAAAAACGTGCAGCTCGAAGGGGTGCGGCTCTGCAATTCGCCCTTTTGGACGACGCACCTCTACCGTTGCGAACGGACGCGCCTGCTCGGCCTCACGATTTTCGCTCCGGCGGCACCCGTCAAGGCGCCGAGCTCCGACGCGCTCGATGTCGACGCCTGCCGCGACCTGCACGTCAGCCGCTGCTATATGTCGGTCAACGACGACGCCATTGCGCTCAAAGGCGGCAAGGGCCCCTATGCCGACCAAGACCCCGCGAACGGCGGCAACTACAACATCCTCATCGAGGATTGCGAGTTCGGGTTCTGCCACAGCGCACTGACCTGCGGCAGCGAGTCGGTCCACGACCGCAACATCGTGCTGCGCCGCTGCAAGGTCGGCGATGCGTCGCGTCTGCTGTGGCTCAAAATGCGCCCCGACACGCCCCAACGCTACGAATACATCACGGTGGAGGACATCGAGGGCAATGCCCGCGCATTCCTCTACGTGCGACCGTGGACGCAGTTCTTCGACCTCAAAGGCCGCAAGGACACGCCGATGTCCTACTCGTCGCACATCACCATGCGCCGCATCCGGTTCGACTGCGACCGCTTTTTCGACGTCCGGCAGGCCGAGGAGCAGTACCACCTCTCCGACTTCACGTTCGAGCAGCTGCACATCCGCGCGAAAGACACCACCTGCAACCGGCAGGCCGTCGAGCGGTTCGACTGGCGCAAGGTCTCCTTGATTCAGCGTGAGGAGTAAGAATTTTTTTTAACTTTGCAGCGGATTCCGTATTGTTCCCTATGAACGGCGCGGAATCCCCTAAACATATTTAATAAAAGTAGACGTTTTATTTACGTTTTCTTCCACTCTAAACTTCGCAACTTTGGTATCCGGAAGAGATGTAACTGGACGTCCACCGAGCGTGCGTATTGCTCTGTGTAATACTGCGTTCTGGCGTGGGCTGTCCGTGTTACTATTCCGGATACGGGCAGCGAAGGCCATGAGTGGGGTAGGAAACACGACAACCTACGCTATTTTTTTATGGATATTCTGGATTTCATCGGGAATCGGGACTTGCTGACGGCAGACGATTCCGTCGGGTTCTTCGCTTCGCGCCACGTTGCTCCGCTCACCGTCGCGGCATGCCGCGACTGGGCCGAAAACCTCTGTCTGACCGAACCGCACAAAGTCGTTATCAGCGGCTTTCATTCGCCGCTCGAGCAGGAATTGTTCCGCATCTTTCTGGCATACCGGCAGCCCGTCGTCTGGGCGCTCGGGCGGTCGATTTTCCGCCGGTTCGAGCCCGACGTGTTCCGCCTTATCAAGGACAGGGTGTGGGCGGTCGTTTCGTTGGCCGGCGGAACGTCCCACTCACGCGAATCCGCATTGGCCCGTAACCGGTTCGTCGCCGAAACGGCTCGCGAAAACATTTTCGCCGCGTTCGCGCCCGGCAGCGGATTGGAATTCCTCTACGACTGGTCGGCCGAACGCAAAAAGACCCTTATCATTCGGCGATAAAGGTATTATTGCATTCGGCCAGAGCGCTTCCGACCGTCGGAAACCAACTGACAGGCCGTAGCGCTTAAATCCCGCTTCTTAAGCGGGGGAGAATTTGTAGAGTTGGTCGCCGCGACGGACGAGGCCGGGCGTGCGGACGGCGCACAAACAACCCTGCGCGACCGACCCGACAACCTCGCCGTCGGGCCCGTGCAACTCTTCGAGCCGCTGTTCGGCGACCCCCGTCGTGGGACCCATGAAGAAAATTTCCTCGCCGACCGCGAGCGGGGCCGCTTCGACCAGCACTTCGGCGACCGAAATTTTCTTGTAGAAATTGGTCACCTTGCCCACGTAGACCTTGCGCCGCGTGGCCGACGAACCGTAGGCCGGACTATGCTCCACAACCGGACGTCCGGCATAATATCCCTCCCAGAATCCGCGATTGAAGACCGTCGCGAGCCGTTCCTTGTATCCGGCGGCCGCTTCGGGCGTGTAGGTGCCCGCCTCGATAGCCCGCAGCGCCGCATCGTAGGTCTCGACCACCCGTTTCACGTATTCGGCACCGCGCGCGCGTCCCTCGATTTTCAGCACCCGCACACCGGCCGCAAGCATCTTGTCGAGAAAATCGACCGTGCACAAATCTTTGGGCGACAGCACATAGCGTCCGTCGATGTCGAGTTCCGCGCCGGTTTCGCAGTCGCGCACCGTGTATTTGCGCCGGCAGAGCTGGCGGCAGGCACCGCGGTTGGCCGAGCAGTTGGTTTCGTAGAGCGAGAGGTAGCATTTGCCCGAAATCGACATGCAGAGCGCCCCGTGCGCGAACATCTCGATTTCGACCAGCTCGCCGCGCGGCCCGCGAATGTCGTTTTCGACGATTTCGCGATGAATGGCGGCCACCTGTTCGAGGGTCAGCTCGCGGGCCAGCACCACCGTATCGGCCCACTGCGCGAAAAACCGCACGGCTTCGGAATTGGAAATGTTGCTCTGGGTCGAAATGTGCACCTCCTGCCCAATGCGGCGCGCATAGAGAATGGCGGCCATGTCGGTGGCGATAATGGCGTCGACCCCCTCGCGGCGGGCGCAGTCGATGACTTCGTGCACCGTGCGGATTTCGTCCTCGTAGACGACGGTATTGACCGTCAGATAGGTTTTGACCCCCGCGTCATGGGCGGTGCGCACGATGCGGGCGAGGTCGTCGAGCGTAAAATTGGCCGCCGACGCGGAACGCATGTTGAGTTTTCCGACCCCGAAATAGACGGAATCGGCTCCGGCCTGAATGGCTGCGGCAAGCGATTCGTAAGAACCCACCGGAGCCATGATTTCAATATCTTTGCGTTGCATCTTTCGTATCTTCCATTCAAAATTCAAAAATAAACATTATTTACATATTTTACGTACCTTTGTCATAAAGTTATAGCGCATAAATCATGTCTACCACCAGCGATTACAAGGATTTCCTGTTGCGGTTCCAAGTTTTAGCAACAAAACGGCCCGAATTAATAATCAATACATTGAGCAACATATTCACCATGCGGCTCATAGGCAATAAAACGCATGGGGACTTGGCGGAAATCGGCATTTCCGAATTCATCAATCAATTCATGTATGATTTTCAAAGCGAACATGTAGGGAAAGACTTATTCAGAGCCAAAAAACATGAAGAAGACATCGTCATAATAAACGAACTCTCCAAAGTCAAAATTCCGGTAAGTCTAAAAGCCTATGGCAATGGGCCTTTGCAACTCTCCACAGATAAAAATTGTACGTTATATCCTTTTTTATCCGAACGTTTCGCAGAACGTAAATCCATAACCAACCAACAAGAAATAGCCGAAATATTGCAATCCGAACAATTCGATGCCATTCGACAAATGAATATCATGCCGTTGATTTATAAGGAACAGGAAAAACGATGCAATATCATGATATTCGACTATGAAAAAGCAATCGGACAAATCTGCGAAATCGAATTGGTCGAAGAAGACAACGGTCGAAAACATCCGATTTATAAATTTTTATCTTCTAACAAGAATTATGTTTTCGAGGTGAGATACGGTGGCCGCGAAGCAAATGCGCTGCAAAGAGGATTGTGGACACATACCCAAAAAGCCGAAACCTATTTTATCAGCATTACGAACGGTTGGATTAGTTACGACCACAATATGGAACTGGTAAAATTATTCCGTTTGGCACTGAATGCGACGAAAGAGGGACATGAAACAGCCAATGCCATTCTGCAAACGGACATCTCCAATTTCAGAAATCGGGAATGAGAACCCTGTTCCATAACTTTCAAGACGTACCTCGTACCGAAGGTATCAAATATGCAGGGTCGAAACTCAAAATTCTACCCTATATTCTCGATACCGTTTCTTCATTGGATGTCGATACCGTAATGGATGGCTTCAGCGGTTCCACACGAGTTTCTCAAATGTTCGCGCATCAAGGTTATAACGTGATTTCAAACGATATTTCCGCATGGTCGCAAACTTTCGCCACCGCTTATTTGTTGCATGACAAGCCGGTTCGTTACTACCAAGAACTGATAGACTATCTGAATAATCTGAACGGTTATGAAGGATGGTACTCTTTGCATTACGGAGGGACAGAGGATTCGACGGAGAAACGTCCTTTCCAGCTAAAAAACACTTTGAAACTCGACGCTATCAGAGACGAAATAGACCGATTACACTTATCTGCCGTAGACAAAGCCGTAGCTTTGACGAGTTTGATTTTGGCATTGGACGCAGTTGATAATACACTCGGACATTATTGTTCTTACTTATCGGGATGGAGTACTCGTTCCTATAACGATATGGTTCTTAAAGTCCCGTCTCTTTGTCCGAACGTGGGTCAAAGCAAAGTGTATCAGGAAGACATATTCAATCTAATACGTACAGAACCATGCGATTTGGCGTATTTCGATCCGCCATATGGTTCTAACAATGAAAAAATGCCTTCGAGTCGTGTACGGTACAATGCCTATTATCATATTTGGACTTCTATCGTATTGAACGACAAGCCGGAAGTATTCGGTAAAGCCAACCGCCGCATAGATTCTCGGGATGGCGTGAACGATTCGGTTTTCGAGGCTTACCGAAAAGACGACGACGGCCATTATACGGCTATGAATGCAATCCGTGAATTGATTCGGAAGACGGATGCGAAGTATATTTTATTGTCGTACAGTTCGGGCGGAAGGGCGACAAAAAAAGATTTATGCGATATTTTAGAGACAGAGGGGCTTTTGCTCAAATGTCTAGAAATCGATTATAAAACCAATGTCATGGGGCAAATGCGATGGACCAATGAGTGGATAAATAGCGATGCCCGAACCTGCGAATATCTTTTTTTAGTCAAAAAGTAATTTTTTATTTTTTGCGTCCCAACAACCCTCCGGCAAAAATTTTGAGCGGCTGCACGCGCGCGGAATCGGCGTCGAGCGTATCCAAAATCGACAACGCCCGCTCGAACCGCACCGAAATCTGCTGCTCGGTCAGACGTGGCACGTCGTAACGGTCGTAAACCGCCTTGACCGCCGCGATTTTCTCGGCGTCGGACAAATCCGCGCGGCCGCACGTCGAACGCAACACCTCGCGGCCGGCTTCGTCGGCGTGGCTCATCGCCGTAATCATCAGGTAGGTTTTCTTGCCTTCGAGGATGTCGCCCCCGATGACCTTGCCCAGCCGTTCGTCGCCGTAGCTGTCCAGCAGGTCGTCCTGCAACTGGAACGCCAACCCCAACTCGATGCCGAACCGCTGCAGCTTGCGGCAATCCTCCTCCGAAGCCCCGCCGAGAATGGCCCCGATGACGGCCGACCCCGCCAGCAACACCGACGTTTTCAGCTCGATCATGTGCATGTACTCGACCACCGACACTTTGGGTTTCCGCTCGAAATCCATGTCGTACTGCTGCCCCTCGCACACCTGCAAAGCCATTTCGTTGAATACCTTTAATAATTCGGGCAAACGTGCTTCGGGGCTCTGCGCCAACAGCCGGTAGGCGCAAATCAGCATCGCGTCGCCCGAAAGAATTGCGGCGTTTTCGCCCCACTTCGCGAAGACCGACGGCTTGCCGCGACGCACGGCGGCATGATCCATGATGTCATCGTGCAGCAGCGTGAAATTGTGGAACATCTCGACGGCCGCCGCAGCGGGAAGCGCCGGACGAATGTCGTCGGCATAAAGCCCGCAGGCCAGCAACACCAGCATCGGCCGCAGCCGTTTGCCGCCGCCCGTCATCGAATAACCGATCGGCGCATAGAGCAGTTCGGGTTCGGCGGGCGATTCGCATTGGGCCAGATAAGTTTCAATGGCCGCGAGCAGTTGTTCGTTGGTTTGCATTTTTATTAGCGCGATTTATGGTTGTGCGGTTCGGAAGGTTTCTGCGCCGTTCAGCGCGATGTTATGGTTATGCGGATTCAGAAAGTTTCTGCGCCGTTCAGTCGATTTATGGTTGTGCGGATTCGGAACGTTCCTGTGCCGTTCAGCGCGGCAGACCGCTTTGCGGTTCGGCCCGTCGTCGCTTCCGACCGTATTTTACCGCACCCAAAAATAGAAAAAAACTTTGAGGTTGCCGAATTTTTCGTAACTTTGACTTCGTCGAAAATCAGCACACATCGAAAAATGAATAAAAACATGAAAAAATTAGCCATCGGCGTCGACATCGGCGGCATCAACACCGCCTTCGGGCTCGTGGACGAAAACGGCGACCTGTACGCCGAATCGGTCGTTTCGACCAAGAAATATCCCTACGTGGACGACTATCCCGCCTACGTCGAGGACTTGTGCCAGTCGATGCGCACGCTGGCCGACAGCCTGTCGTTCGACTACGAGCTGGTCGGCATCGGCATCGGGGCGCCCAATGCCAATTACCACAAAGGCACCATCGAAATCCCGGCCAACCTGTGGAAATTCCGCACCGACGAGCCGAATCCCGATCCGGCCCGCCGCATCTTTCCGCTGGCCGCCGACATCGCGCGCCGGTTCCAAGACAAGCCGGTGCTCGTCACGAACGACGCCAACGCCGCTACGATCGGCGAAATGATTTACGGCAACGCCAAAGGCATGCGCGACTTCATCATGATCACGCTCGGCACGGGTCTCGGGTCGGGGTTCGTGGCCAACGGCGAGCTCATCTACGGGCACGACGGTTTCGCGGGCGAATTCGGACACGTCTGCGCCGAACGCAACGGCCGCGAATGCGGCTGCGGGCGACGCGGCTGTCTGGAAACCTACGTCTCGGCGACCGGCATCAAGCGTACGGTCTTCGAGCTGATGGCCAAGATGAACGAACCGAGCAAGTTGCGCAGCATCGCGTTCGACGATTTCGACGCCTCGATGGTTTCGGCCGCCGCCGAGCAGGGCGACCCCATTGCGCTCGAAGCCTTCCGCTTCACGGGCGAGATGCTGGGCCGCGCGCTGGCCGATGCCGTGACGGTCACGTCGCCCGAAGCGATTTTCCTCTTCGGTGGGCTGTCGAAAGCCGGCAAGCTGATTTTCGAGCCCACGCAATGGTACATGGAGGAGAACATGCTGTCGGTCTTCAAGAACAAGGTCAAACTGCTGCCGAGCGGCATTCAAGGCAAAAACGCCGCGATTCTTGGCGCATCGGCCCTCATCTGGCAGAACGCCCATTAAGCGCGCATCCGTCGTGGATTCGGAAGAACTGCGACTGTTGTCGTCGCCCGCCGTGCGGCAGGCGGTCGACGAGGCTTGCGAGCGCGACCCGTTGGAGGTTGCGCTCGATGCGCATGTACCCTATGCCCGCTTGGTCGCCACGCAAGTCAAATACCGCCAGCGTGCCCGGCACAAACTGCCGTCGTTCGCGGCGGCGGGCTGTATCTTTCCGCCGCGCGCGTTCGAGCAGGCGTCGAGCGAGGCTTGCGCACAGTGCAAGCACCTCGAAGGCGACAGCGTGCTCGACCTCACGTGCGGACTGGGGGTCGACGCGTGGGCGTTGAGCCGCCGGTTCCGCCGCGTGACGACCCTCGAACGCGACCCCGTGCTGGCCGCCGTCGCCCGGGAGAATTTTTCCAGATTGGGCGTTGCGAACATCGAGGTGGTGGAGAGCCCGGCCGAAGCATTCCTGCAACGCGGCGGCCTGCGGTTCGACTGGATTTACGCCGACCCCGACCGCCGCAGCGCCGACGGACGGAAACTGGTGCGCATGGAGGATTGTTCGCCCGACGTGGTGGCGTTGCTGCCACAGCTGCGGGAGGCAGCCCCGAAACTCTGCGTGAAAAATTCGCCGCTGTTCGACATCGACGAGGCGCCCCGCATCTTCGGGCCGTGCCGCGTCGAGGTGCTCTCGGTCGGCGACGAGTGCAAGGAGGTGGTCGTCTATGCCGACGGCGCGGAGCCGCAGGTAATCGCCACGGCGGTCGGACGCGGCAGTTTCGCGGCCCGCTGGAACGCCCCCGCTCCGCCACTGCCCGAGCGCTTCGAGCCGGAGCGCTACCGGTGGTTGGCCGTCCCCGACGTCGCCCTGCGCAAGGCCCGCCTCGCCCGCCTGCGGCTGGCCGGAAAAGCCGATATATGGAGCAACAACGGTTTCGGATTCGCCGCCGAACCGTTCGACGACCCGCTGGTGCGGCTGCTGCCGATTGAGGAGTTCCTGCCCTACGAGCCGCGCAAACTAAAAAAGAGGTTTAACAGAATTCCCACCGATTTAATAAAAAGGGAGTTCCCGATTGCGCAGGAGGAGGTGATGCGCCGGCTGGGACTGCGCGCGGGCAGCGGCCTGCGGCTGGCCTGCACCAAAATCGGAGACGGGTATTGGGTTATCCGGCTGAAATCGCTAACTTTGTAGCATCATGAACTTCAAAAAACTGTTCGTCTTTTTCACCGACACGATTTTCCGCCTCGACCTGCACGAATGGCACAATCCCGTGACGCGGTGGTTCGTGCGGCAGTACCGGCTGCTGTTCTACACGGCACGCGGACTGGTCGAGCACGGCACGATGATCCGGTCGGCCGCCCTGACGTTCTACACCCTGATGTCGCTGGTGCCCATCATCGCCGTCGTCTTCGCTATCGTCAAGGGATTCGGGCTCGCCGACCGGCTGATAGACAACCTCTACGGGCTTTTTCCGCAGAACACCGAAATCGTCGACTATCTGGTCGGCTTCGCCGAACGGGCGCTGGCACGGACGCAGGGCGGCATCGTGGCGACGGTCGCCCTGCTGACGCTGTTCTGGGCGGTCATCAAGGTGTTCAGCTCCATCGAAAACGCCTTCAACAACATCTGGGAAGTCAAGGTCGAACGCAGCATCACCCGCCAGTACACCGACTACATCGCCGTCGTGCTTATCGTGCCGATTCTGTGGATCGTGGCCAACGCCGTGGGCAACTACGCGCAGGAATTGTGTGGCGTGCACGGTACATGGTATTTCACCGCGCTGTCGCGGCTGGCGTCGCTCGTGGTCATCTGGGTGATGTTCACGCTGCTCTACATGATCATCCCCAACGCCAAAGTGCGTTTCACGAGCGCCCTGACGGCCGGTATGGTGGCGGGCACCTTCTTCCTGTCGTTCCAGTGGGGCTACGTCTACCTGCAACGGTGGATGACCTCGTACAACGCCATTTACGGCAGTTTCGTGGCCCTGCCGCTGCTGCTCGTGTGGTTGCAGACGTCGTGGCAGATCCTGTTGTTCGGCGGCGAGCTGTCGTTCGCCTACCAGAACGTGGCCCGCTTCGGCGAGGAACGCGAATCGCTTTTCATCAGCTACGACCAGCGGCGCAAAGTCCTGCTGGCGGCGATGGTGCTGGTCGTGCGCCACTTCCGCGACGAGGGCGGCGCCTATCCGGCCGACGCGATCCGCGACCGGCTCGGCCTGCCGACCCGCATCGTCAACGACGTGCTGTTCCAGTTGGTGCAGGCGGGGCAGCTCATCGCCGTGCGGAGCGGCGACGGCGACCGCGAAGTGGCTTACTCGCCGGCGCACGACATTTCGACCCTGACGGTCTACGGGATACTGGAAGCGGTGGAGCACTGCGGACAGCTGCACTTCGATTTCGCGGCGACGCCCGACCTCGCGCGCGTGGACTGCGAGCTGGAACGGCTGAAACGCAGCGCACGCGATTCGCAGGAAAACGTGCCGCTGGTGGACTTGTTGTGAACAGGGTTTTAAGCGCTACGGGCGGGCGGCGGGCTTCGGATGCTTGGGAAGCACTCTGACCCTTGTTAATACAAAATTGCCGCGTAAGCGGCTCCATTAAATCCGACCGGATGTCGGAGCCGTCAGACGGAGTGCGGACTAAAAGCGTCCGGCGGAGGGGCCGGTTTGCTTGCAAACCCGCGTCAGGCGCCCGCAGCCAGCGTTAGGCCGCACGCAGTAGGCGGAGACATCGTCGGAGAGGTTTTTGGCACTTTTTGACGGTACAAAAAGTGCGGATAAAAAGATAAGCGGAAAAATTACCATTTTCCAAAAGCAATAAAAATAAACTAACCCTATGGACGTAAAAATCGCTGCGGACTGGAAAGAGCTGCTGGCCCCCGAATTCGAAAAACCCTACTTCGAGGAGCTGACCCGGTTCGTGCGGCAGGAGTACGCCACGCGCCGTATCTTCCCGCGCGGCAGCAACATCTTCCGCGCATTCGACAAATGCCCGTTCGAGCGGCTCAAAGTGGTCATCATCGGCCAAGACCCCTACCACGGGCCCGGACAGGCCAACGGATTGTGTTTTTCGGTCGGCGACGGGGTGCCGTTTCCGCCGTCGTTGCAAAACATTTTCCAAGAGGTGCACGACGACACCGGTACGCCGGTTCCGCCGACGGGCAACCTCGACCGCTGGGCCGAGCAGGGCGTGCTGTTGCTCAACGCCGTGCTGACCGTGCGGGCGCACGAGGCCGCCTCGCATGCCGGACACGGCTGGGAAACCTTCACCGATGCGGTCGTGCGGGCAATCAACGAGCGCAAGCAGGGCATCGTCTACATGCTGTGGGGTTCCTACGCCCAGCGCAAGGGCGCTATCGCCGACCCGCAGCGCAACTGCATCCTGAAAGCCGTCCATCCGTCGCCGCTGTCGGTCTACCGCGGATTTTTCGGCTGCCGCCACTTCTCGCAGGCCAACGCCTACCTGCAAAGCGTCGGCAAGGAACCGATTGTGTGGTAATACTGCGACCGGCAAAAGCACGACGACCGGCTATCGCGCCGATAAAAAATGCCGGTTAACAAAAAATTTCGTATCTTTGGCTCCGGGAAAAACCAAAAACAACAGATATTATGACCATTACTGCTGCTGACATCAAAATCGGCATGTGCATCGAAATGGACGGCAAGACTTTTCTGGTAGTCGATTTCCAGCACTGCAAACCGGGCAAAGGCCCCGCATTCGTCCGCTCGAAACTCAAAAATCTCGAAAACGGCCGCGTGCTCGAAAACACCTTCTCGTCCGTAGGCCAGAAAATCGAACAGGTACGCGTGGAACGCCGCCCCTATCAGTTCACCTACGAGGACGATCTCGGTGCGCACTTCATGCACACGGAGACCTTCGAGGAGATCAACATCGACAAGAACCTCATCAACAACTACGACCTGATTACCGACGGCCAAGTGGTCGAGGTGATGTTCCACACCGAGAAGGAGACCGTCCTGTCGGCCGAGCTTCCGCCGATCGTGGACATGGAGGTCATCTACACCGAACCGGGCATCAAGGGCGACACGGCTTCGACCAATTCGCTCAAACCCGCCACGGTCAATTCGGCGACGGCCCCCGACGGTGCGACCATCCGCGTGCCGCTGTTCATCAACACGGGCGACAAAATCCGCGTCGACACGCGCACGCGCGAGTACTACGAGCGCATCAAATAACCGCTCCCGCCGGTTTCCGCAAGGAGACCGATGCCGGTTCCTAAAAACACTCCCGTATCTTAAAAAGATACGGGAGTGTTTTCGTTTGCCGCATTCGGGAAGCGCTCTTTGTCAGGGACGGAGCGAGGTGATGCGGGAGACTTCGTGCACGTCGAACGAACCGGAGATATGCACCACCGCCGTTTCGTCCTCGCTGTGCGTAATCACGACCAACTCCTTGTTTTCGTTCAGCTTCGAGTCGCGCAGATAGACCCGTGTAGTCCGGCCGTCCGAAGTGGTCGAGGCGAGCCGCTCGAAATGTTTGCCCGCCTTGACGGCCTGTTCGGCTTCGGCGGCCAAGTCCGTCTCGTCGGTCGTCGTCAGCACGCGGATGAAGACGATTTCGTCGAGCAGCTGCGCCAGTTCGGCATCGCCCCGCTGGGCGGCCTGTGCGCTCATCATGTGCATCATCTTGCGCTCGAACGCGACGCTCGTAATCCCTTCGGCCGCTCCGTAGCAGTCGAAGAACTCCTCCATTGCAGGGCTCTGCGCCCGCGACAGCATCGGCGGCAGAAGCAACAATCCTATGATAATCAGACGTTTCATCGTAATTGCGATTTGATTTTCCGAACCGTTAGAAATTGAGCGTGAAGCCGTAGGAGATGCTTTGCGCTTGCAGGCCCGACGACGACCGGAACAGCGACGTCGGCGTATAACGCACGAATAAACCGACGTACCGGTAATTCACCGAAGCCCCCACGCCGAAACGGAACGGTGCGAACCCCGACAGGTCGGTCTTCCGCTTGGGTTGCTTGGTAATGGCACAACCGTTCATCAAGAAATCGTAGTGGGTCGAGGCGCTGATGCGCAGTTTGTCGACCGGCGTCCAGTTGTAGCGCAGGACGATGCCCAGCGTCGTGTAGCGGAGTTTCGATTTCCGGGCCGGTTCGTCGAGTGCGACCGGTACGAGGCGGGTTCCGTCGTTGCGGACCGTCAGCGCCGGATTCGTCAGCCGGATGTTGTCGACGGAGTAGCCCATGCCCAGATTGAGGTGGGAGCGCCTTTTCCGGTCCAACCGCATCGAAATGCCGACAGGCGCGAAGCCGAAGTGGAACGAACAGCCGAGCGTCTGGTTCAGAAAACCGGGCATGGTCTCGTGGGGACGGTCGTAGGTTACGCCCAAGAGCGAAGTGAATCCGAGTTCGACGTCGCTGCAAAATGTCAGCGCAAAACGCTTTTTTTTCAGGTCGTCCCATGTCTTCGATTCGTAGGAGCGTCCCAATGTCAGCCCGAGACCGTTGATTTCCAACAACATGTTGCCCTTTTCGTCCGCTTCGCGCAGCCGCACGATTTCGCTGTCCGACGGGTCGATACGGCGCAGGGTGTCGACGTTCGTCCGGATGCGTTCGGCCGGTTTTGCCGTCGGGTCGGCGGTGGCGGTTCCGTTTTCGGGAGCTTTGTCGATGTAAAGTTGGGCATGGGCCGCGTGGCCGAGCAAAATGCCCGCCGCAAGAGCCGATAATAATAAGGTGTTGCGTGTCATAAGGTTGAGTGTGTCAGTTTTCCAAAAGTTGTTCCAGCATGCGTTCGGGGAGTTCCAGCGCCGAAAGCCCTTTCAGGCAGTCGGTGGCGGCGAGCGCCGTCTCCTTGTCGTAGACGGCGACCCCGTCGATGTAGCAATAGGGCGTGCGGAACTGCATCCCCAATAGGATGCCGAGAGCGACCACAGCCGCGACGGCGGCCGATTTCCAGAGAATATGCCGGACAGGGCGGCGGTTCGGGCGGGTCGCAGGAGGACAGCTCGGATGAAGCGGGGAGTCGGGCATCCGTTCGGTGCCCAACGCCCGAAATCCGGCGAAGAGCATCGCGTCGATTGCGCGCTCGTCCGGCGTGGAGAGGGTACGCTTGCGACGGCCGGCGGCGGCGAAGTGCCCGCGCAGCCGGTTTTCTTCGGCGTCGGTCGTTTCGCCCGCATACCAGCGGGTCAGCAAAGCGTCGGGATTTTCATTTCGTTTCATGGTGCATCAGTTTTTCGACCTCCGCGCGCATGCGGCAACGGGCGCGGGAGAGCAAAACGCGAATTTGAGATTCGTCCGTAGAGAACATCGCGGCGATCTCTTTGGTGGCGAATCCTTCGATCTCCTTCAAGTGGAGTACCTCGCGCTGGCGGTGCGGCAGCATGGCCATTGCCCGCCGCACCAGTTCGCGGGCCTCCCACCGTTCGACGGAATCCGCCGCCTCCGGTTCCGCGACGGTTGCCAGTGCGTCGGCCCGGCGGATGCCGGCCTGCCGTTGCCGCAGCAGGTCGCAACACCGGTTGCGCACGGCCGTCATCGCGAACGACCGCAAGTCGCGACAAGCGGCCAGCCGTTCGGGCGCGTTCCACAGACGGGCCACCACGTCGGCGACGGCGTCTTCGGCCTCGTCGCGCCGCAGGAGAAGCGTGCGGGCGAAGCGGAACATCGGGTCGCGCAAGGCGATGATCTGTCGGGTGAGCTCTTGTTCGGTCATGACAACAATAAGACGTACCGGCCCCCGAAAACGCAACATTTTTTACCAGCTTTTATCAGCGCTACGGGCGGCCTTGCGGTTTCGGACGGTCAGGATGCGCTCCGACCGCCCCGCAAACAACGGTGGTAGCGACCACTACCGGCGGAAACACCCCGACAGACGATCGCGCTTAAAACCCGTTTCTTAAACGGGCGGGGCAACAAAAAAGGTCGGAATCTCACGACTCTGACCTTCTTTCAAGGGGAACCACCCCCTCTTTCGAGAACCGACCGGAGGCATCTCGACCCGCAAACGAGCACCGTTTGCCGGGTTTCAGTCGCGGGAACTTCCCGGCGACGACCTGCCGATCGCTTCTACCAACCTAAAACTACTAACCTAAATGAACCTTAAAACTTCGAGACAAAGATAAGGCCTCTTTTTTAATTATGCAAATTTTTTACGAATATCTTAAATAAATTTAACAATTTGTTAACATACGGGGCAGCGGTGCGCGGCGGCGGGCACTCTTCCGCCTTATCGAGGGATGCAAGGTACTTTCGGTAAATCGTATCTTTAACTTCGTTTTAGATACTCCGTCTCGGCATAATCAAGCTATCGCTTGCTTCTGCGCTCGACTTTTCGTATCTTTGCCTTTGAAGCAAACTTATCGCCTATGTTCTCTGCGAAAACCTACGGCACCCGCCGCAATCTGCTGCGCACGAAAATCGACTCGGGCATCGTATTGCTGCCCGGCAATGCGCCCGCACCCAACAATTACCCCAACAATGCCTACTATTTCCGGCAGGATTCGACGTTCTTGTACTATTTCGGGCTGAATCTGCCGTCGCTCGTGGGTCTGTTGGACGTCGATTCGGGCGAGGAGATGCTCTTCGGCGACGATTTCACGGTCGAGGACATCATCTGGACGGGCCCGCAACCCACGCTGCACGAACTGGGCGCGCAGGTCGGCATCACGTCCACCTACCCGATGTCGGCACTCGAAGAACGCCTGCGCAAGGCCATTGCGCTGGGCCGCCGCATCCATTACCTGCCGCCCTATCGCGGCGAAACCAAACTGCAACTCTCCGCGCTGCTGGGAATCCGTCCCGCGCTGCTGCACGAATACAAGTCGGTCGACCTGATGTTCGCCGTCGCCGAAATGCGCGAAAAAAAGAGTGCCGAAGAGGTCGAAGAACTCGAACGGGCTTTCCGCATCGGTTACGAAATGCACACGACGGCCATGCGGATGTGCCGCCCGGGCGTCGTGGAACGCGAAATCGCCGGTGCGATCGAGGGCATCGCCAAGTCGCACGGGCTGGGCGTGTCGTTTCCGTCGATCGTGTCGCAGCACGGCGAGACGCTGCACAACCTCAATTCCGACGGCGTGCTGCAATCGGGCCGGTTGTTGTTGTGCGACGCGGGCGGCGAGGCGTTGAGCAATTACGTGTCCGACCATACGCGCACCTATCCGGTGGGCGGCCGGTTTACGGAGAAACAGAAAGATATTTACAACCTCGTGCTGGCGGCGCATGACCATGTGGCGCGCATCGTCAAGCCGCACATGATGTACACCGAAATACACCGCGCGGCCTACACCGTGCTGGCCGAAGGGCTGATTGCGCTCGGGCTGATGAAAGGTTCGGCGCAGGATGCCGTCGCGGCGGGCGCGATGACGCTGTTCATGCCGCACGGACTGGGGCACGGCATCGGGCTGGACGTGCACGACTGCGAGGCGATGGGCGAGCGGTCGTTCGATTTCGCGTCGATTGCCGAGCGCGCCGCGCGTTCGGCGACGTGCATCTACCGGTCGGCATGGCGCATCGAACCGGGCACGGTGATGTCCGACGAGCCGGGCATCTATTTCATTCCGGCGCTCATCGACAAGTGCCGCGCCGAAGGCCTTTATAAGGGTATCGTGGATTACGACGCATTGGATGCCTACCGTGATTTCGGCGGCATCCGCATCGAGGACGACCTGCTGGTCACCGAAACGGGGTGCCGCATCATCGGCGACCGGAAAATCCCCGTGACGGTCGAAGAACTCGAAGCCGTCGTCGGTAAAGATATTTATTAGCGCTACGGCCCGTCAGTTGGTTTCCAGTGGTTGGAAGCGCTCTCACCTTTGCGTAACGAAAAATCCCGAAAATCATTCGATTTTCGGGATTTCGGTTTTCCGGTTCGGCGGTCATAGCGGGCTAAACCGTCCGAAGCGCCGGAACAAGCGGTCGCGCTTAATAAAACCCGTTTCTTAAACGGGTTACTCTGCGTCGGCGGCGACTACCGAGAATTTGACGGTAGCTTTCACCTCGCGGTGCAGTTTGGCGACGGCTTCGTATTCGCCCACCGTCTTGATTGCATCGACGGCGATGGCCTTGCGGTCGATCGTGATGCCTTTGGCGGCCAGCGCCTCAGCCAAGTCGGTCGCGGTAATCGTACCGAACAACTTGCCCTCTTCGGCTTTCATGCGCAGCGTCAGCGACAGGTTGCCGATCGTCTCGGCCAAAGCCTGTGCGTCGGCCAGAATTTTGGCATCCTTGTGCGCACGCTGTTTGAGGTTCTCGGCCAGCACCTTTTTGGCGGCGGCGGTCGCTACTTTGGCGTAGCCCTGCGGCACGAGGTAGTTGTTCGCATAACCGGGTTTCACGTTCACGATGTCGTTCGTGTAACCCAGATTGTCCATATCTTTCAGCAAGATCACTTCCATAGTACTCTCCTCCTCGTTTAATTATTTCATGCAATCGGTTACGAAAGGCAGGATAGCGAGGTGGCGGGCACGCTTCACGGCCTGTGCGACCTTTTTCTGGAATTTCTGCGACGTACCCGTCAGGCGGCGCGGCAAAATTTTGCCCTGCTCGTTGAGGAATTTTTTCAGAAATTCGCCGTCCTTGTAATCGACGTACTTGATACCGAGTTTCTTGAAACGGCAGTATTTCTTCTTCTTCACATCGACCGATACCGGATTGAGGTAGCGGATTTCGGACTGTGCTGCTTTGTTTTCCTGTGCCATGTTTACTCCTCCTGCTTGTTAGAAAGTTTCGCACGACGTTTCTCCGAATACTCTACGGCGAACTTGTCCTGCTTGAACGTCAAGAAACGAATGATGCGCTCGTCGCGGCGGTACTGCGTTTCGAGCGTGTTGATGAGCGAGCCTTCGCCCGTAAACTCCACCAAGAAGTAGAAGCCGGTGGTCTTTTTCTGAATGGAGTAGGCCAATTTTTTCAGGCCCCATGCCTCCATGTTCACAATCTGACCGCCGTTCTCGGTGATGACACCCTGGAATTTGTCAGCGACCTCCTTGACCTGCTGGTCCGAAAGGACGGGCGTGACGATGAAAACGGTTTCGTAATTGTTCATACAATCTGTTAATTAGTTGATTTTTCCCTAATCGGGGCAACAAAGGTAGATTCTTTTTTTCGTTTTTCCAAAAAACTCGACATTTTATTAGCGCTGCGGGCGACCTTGCGGTTTCCGATAGTCAGGAAGCGCTCTGACCCCTAATAAAATTGCCGCGTGAGCGGCACCATTGAATCCGACCGGATGTCGGAGCCGTAAAACGGAGTGCGGACTAAAAGCGTCCGGCGGAGGGGCCGGTTTGCTTGCAAACCC
>CAZGYX010000028.1:0-18805 GCA_964530735.1 uncultured Alistipes sp.
AGAATACAAGATTCCGGTTCTTACGATATGGGTTCGATTCCCGTCGGGACTACTTCTGACACAAGTGCATACGAGCGATGCGCTTGTGTTTTTTTTCATTCGGACAATCCGCCGTTCGGCCCCGCAGGATACCGCCCGCAGGCGATGTTCCGACGTCCGGAAGCACCCTGCGTTTTTCGTAAAGAGAACGCCATGACACAATACAACAAAAATAGCAACAATTTTCGTTTTATCCATGCGCAAAGCGGGAAAAATCCTTGTTCCGAACGGGAATGCGCCTGAATAGAACACAAAAAAAGACGCGGACAAATCTTTTATCCGTTGCTTGAGGCTCTCGACAGCCCACAGAAAATAGATAAAAGGAAATGCCCGCGAGAAAGCAGGCACCAACCTTTCATTCTTTTTTCTGTCCGAAACTGTCGAGATTTCAAGCAACAAAGAAGAAAAGCCAATGCTTTTTATGTTTCGGTACCGGTCACCCGACGAGGATGCCGATACGGGATATAACACTGTTTATCAATGTTTCATAAGCAAACGATACAATAATATATTGCAAAGATAGCTATTTTATTCGATAATCCATACAGGGAAACGACGAAAATAATTGCGCTCTAACGATAGAGTGATAGCGCGGACGACCGTCCGAATCCGAACGCCCGCCCACCGCGCTTAAAAACAGCTTTCTTAAAACCGCACTTTTTGTTCCGGCAAAAAGTGCCAAAAACCTCCCCCGCAGACAAAAAAGGCTAAAACCTGCGCCGTAAAAGCTAAAACGGGCGACTTCGCGGGTTTGCAAGCAAACCGTCCCCGTTTTTTTTACGCTTTTACGCCTTTTTTCTTCACGCCTTTTTTGCCGAGCGGGGATTTATTAGCGCTACGGACGGTCGGTGGGCTTTGGGAGGTTAGAAAGCGCTCTGACCTGCCGCACGTTAATAAAACGGCCAGAGCGCTTCCGACCGTCGGAAACCAACTGACAGGCCGTAGCGCTTAAAAACCCGTTCTTAACGGGGGGCGCGTTTGCGGTCTACTTCGTGCAGGAGGATTTTGCGCAGACGCATCGCGTGGGGCGTCACCTCGACGTATTCATCCTCCTTGATGTATTCGAGCGCCTCCTCCAACGTAAAAACTTTCGGCGGCACGATGACCGCCTTGTCGTCCGAACCCGAAGCGCGCATGTTGGTCAGCTGTTTCGACTTGGTGACGTTCACCGTGATGTCGTTCTGGCGCGTGTGCTCGCCGATGACCTGCCCCTCGTAGACCTGATCCATCGGATTGATGAAGAACCGCCCGCGGTCTTGCAGCTTGTCGATCGAATAGGCATAGGCCGTGCCCGTTTCGCCCGAAATAATCGAGCCGTTGGTACGCATTTCGATGTCGCCCACCCACGGCTGGAAATCTTTGAGCCGGTGGGTCATAATCGCCTCGCCGGCCGTGGCGGTCAGCATGTTCGAGCGCAGGCCGATGATGCCGCGCGACGGGATATCGAACTCCAACCGCACGCGGTCGCCGTTCGAGACCATGTTCGTCAGCGTGCCCTTGCGCTTCGTGGCCAGTTCGATGACCGTGCCCGAACAATCCTCGGGGCAGTCGACCGTCATCTCCTCGATAGGCTCGCACTTCCGGCCGTCGATTTCTTTGGTAATCACGCGCGGCTGGCCCACCTGCAACTCGTAGCCCTCGCGGCGCATGGTCTCGATGAGCACCGAAAGGTGCAGCACGCCGCGTCCGAAGACGTTGAAACTGTCGGCCGACGGCCCGGGCGTCACGCGCAACGCGAGGTTCTTCTCCAACTCGCGGTCGAGCCGCTCCTTGATATGGCGTGACGTGACGAACTTGCCGTCCTTGCCGAAAAAGGGCGAATTGTTGATCGTGAAGAGCATCGACATCGTAGGTTCGTCGATAGCGATAGGCGGCAGTGGTTCGGGATTTTCGTAATCGCAAATCGTGTCGCCGATGTCGAATCCGTCGACCCCCAGCACGGCGCAGATTTCGCCGCACGGCACCTCGTCGACCTTCTTTTTGCCCAGTCCGTCGAACACCATGAGTTCGCGGATTTTGGTCTTGACCAGCGTCTGCCCGTCGCGTTTGGCCAGCGTGACGTTCTGCCCCGTGCGCAACGAACCGCGCGTCACCTTGCCTACGGCGATACGGCCCGTATAGGAGGAGTATTCGAGCGATGTAATCAACATCTGCGGCGTACCCTCGACGGTCTGGGGTTCGGGAATCTCGTCGATAATGGCATCGAGCAGCGGCACAATGGAATCGGTCGGCTGGTTCCATTTATGCGACATCCAACCCTGTTTGGCCGAACCGTAAATCGTCTTGTAATCGAGCTGTTCCTCAGTGGCGTCGAGCGAAAACATCAGGTCGAACACCTGCTCGTTGACCACTTCGGGACGGCAGTTGGGCTTGTCCACCTTGTTGATGACGACGATCGGCTTTTTGCCCAGCGCCAGCGCTTTCTGCAACACGAACCGCGTCTGCGGCATGGTGCCCTCGAACGCGTCGACCAACAACAGCACGCCGTCGCACATGTTGAGCACGCGCTCGACCTCGCCGCCGAAATCGGCGTGGCCCGGTGTGTCGATGATGTTGATTTTGTAGTCCTTATAGATGACCGAAACGTTCTTCGACAGAATCGTGATCCCGCGTTCGCGTTCGAGGTCGTTGTTGTCCAGTATCAGCTCGCCGGTCTGTTTGGCATTGTCCCGCAGGATGTGTCCCGCCAAGATCATTTTATCGACGAGCGTGGTTTTTCCGTGGTCCACGTGGGCAATAATCGCGATATTGCGCAGTTTTTGCATAGCAGCACTTTTTAACGGCGCAAAGGTACACAAATTATCGGTAAATTATGCTATTTTTGCGCACTTCCTAAAATCGTTCGGAATCTATGGAGCCATCGTTCGTCATCGGAACCCGGAGCCGGATTTACATCGGTCCGGTCAGCGAAATTCTGCCGCAGGTGCTGCCCGAAAGGCGCGTCGCGGCCATTTCCGATGCGGCTATCGACCGGCTCTACCACGAACTGCTGGCCCCCTACGGGGCCGTGCTCGTCGGCAAGGGCGAGAGCATCAAGACGCTGCAAACGGTCGAAGCCGTTTACCGCCGATTCTTGGAAGCGGGCATCGACCGTTCGACGTTCGTGCTGGGCATCGGAGGGGGCATCGTGACCGACATCACGGGATTCGCCGCATCGACCTACATGCGGGGGCTGCGGTTCGGATTCATCCCGACGACGCTGCTCGGGCAGGTGGATGCCGCTATCGGCGGAAAGAACGGCGTGAACGTCGACGGATACAAGAACATGGCGGGGACGTTCACGCAGCCGGAGTTCGTCATCTGCGACCCGGAGCTGCTCGCCACGCTGCCCGACCGCGAATTCCGTGCGGGGCTGGCCGAAATCATCAAAGCCGCGATTATTGCCGATGCGGAACTGTTCGCACGGCTGGAAACGGCCGATTTCGCACAGCTGCGCCGCGACAAGCAACTGCTGACGGAGGTGATCCGGGCCGCGGTCCGGGTCAAGGTGGTAATCGTCGCACGCGACGAACGCGAGGCGGACGAACGGCGCAAACTCAATCTGGGCCATACGCTGGCCCATGCCATCGAAAAGTGTTCCGTGCGGATGAATCACGGCGAAGCGGTGGCAGTCGGCATCCGGCTGATTGCCGAAGCGGCGGTCAAAGCCGATTTGCTGGCGGCCGCCGACTGCGAACGCATCGTAGCCCTGCTGAAAAAGTCGGGCTTCGCGCTGGAACCGCCGGTCGAGACGAGACGGATGCTGAAAGAGGTCGCCAAAGACAAGAAGATCAAGGACGGCCAACTGCGCATCGTCTTTCCGACGGCTATCGGCAGCTGCACGGTGCGAACACTGTCGCCGGCGGCCTTCGCCGCACTCCTGCCGGCGAAAGAAAAGGTGAAAGGCTGATTCCCGGCGTCGCTCCGCGCAATGGCGATAACAAACCGCACCCCTATCTCCGGCCGCAAAACATCGCCAGCACGATGCCGAGCATCACGATCAACCACAAAAGCCACTCTTTCATAACGAACTGCATTTTAGATTCAACGGGAAATCCTCCTCGCAGTACGCGCACAAAAAAAGCGCGGACAAAACTCCGTTTTATCTGTCTTTGAGGTCTTCGACTACCTGACTGCCAAACAAACGAGTAAAGCCCACGCCGAGCGGCGTGAGCGTCAACGCTTTACTCTTGACAGTCCCGAAAGTGTCGAAGTTTCAAAGACAAGAATACAAGCTAACGCTTTTTCCGAAAATATGTCCGATGCGCGTACCTGCTGCGCTATTGCTTCATAGGCATGCTATTTTTATCCGTCGGCGGGCGGCGGTCATGGCATTCCGGCCGTCACCCGCGTGCCCAATCTTTTATTAATATCAGTATTGCTCCTGCTCGTTGGGAAAATCGCTGCGCTTTACGTCGTCGATGTAGTGCGTCACGGCGTCGGTCATGACCGCGTGCAAATCGGCATAACGGCGCAGGAAACGCGGCGAAAAACCCTTGTTGATGCCCAGCATGTCGTGGATGACCAACACCTGACCGTCCGTGCCGCCACCGGCCCCGATGCCGATCGTCGGAATCGGAATCTCTTTGGTGACGCGGGTAGCCAACGCCGCCGGAATTTTCTCGAGCACGACGGCGAAACACCCCGCTTCGCTCAACAAATGGGCATCGCGGACGAGTTTTTCGGCCTCGGCCTCCTCCTTCGCTCGCACGTTGTAGGTGCCGAACTTGTGAATGGACTGCGGCGTCAGGCCGAGGTGTCCCATGACCGGAATACCGGCCGACAGGATGCGCTGCACCGATTCGAGAATCTCCTCGCCGCCTTCCAGTTTCACGGCGTCGGCCTCGGTCTCCTTCATGATGCGGACGGCCGAATCGAGCGCGAGCTTCGAGTTGCCCTGATAGGTGCCGAACGGCAAATCGACCACGATCAGCGCACGCTGCGCCCCGCGCGTCACGGAGCGGGCGTGGTAAATCATCATATCGAGCGTGATAGGCACGGTCGTCTCGTAACCGGCCATGACGTTGGCGGCCGAATCGCCGACCAAAATGACGTCGATACCGGCGGCATCGACGATTTTGGCCATCGAATAATCGTAAGAAGTGAGCATGGCGATCTTTTCGCCCCGCTGTTTCATTTCGGTCAACCGGTAAGTCGTTACCGCGCGGACCGTACTCTCCACAGACATACTTTTATTAAGAGGTTTTGGTGCTAATCACTGTTTGGGTTAAGTTCGGTCATGCCCGCAAGGAAGCCGGCCGAGCGGGGCAAAGTTAATGATTCGGACGGATTCGGCAAAAAAAGTTCCACAAAACCACGCCGCCCGAAACCGAAACGTTCAACGAGTGTTTGACGCCCATTTGAGGAATCTCGATCGCCCCGTCGCACGCATCGATGGCCGCCTGCCCCACGCCTGCCACTTCGTTGCCGAAGACGAGCGCATAGCGGCGGCCCGGTTCGGGGCGGAAATCCTCCAACATCGTCGCGCCGACGACCTGCTCGACCGCATAGACGGCATACCCCTGCTCGTGCAGGTCGGCGATGCAGGCTTCGGTCGTCGCATGATAACTCCACGCTACGGTCTGCTCGGCCCCCAAAGCCGTTTTATGGATGTCGCGGGCGGGCGGCGTCGCCGTAATGCCGCACAAGGCGATGTGTTCGACCCCGAAAGCGTCGGAAGTCCGAAAAAACGCGCCGACGTTCTGCATCGAACGCACATTGTCGAGCACCACCGTCACGGGCATCTTCTCCATCGCGGCATAGGCATCGGGCGTCGGGCGCCCGAGTTCTTCGTTGGTTATCTTGCGCATAGGCACCGGTTTTCGGGCGCAAAAGTAGTCAAATAAAAATTTTTTACCTATTTTTGGGGGTCTAAATCCATTCGCTCCATGTCTTTGAAAAAACGGATGCTTCTCCTGTGTCTCGTCGCGACGACCGCAGGGGCTTCGGCCCAGCAGTTCATCGCCGGAGCCGATTTCGCAACGCGCTTCGACAACCGCGAATATGCAGGCAACACGTTCGATCACTCGCAAACGCTGTTCAGCGCACGGCTCACGCCGCAGGTAGGCATCCAATGGATGAAGAAAAACCGGCTGGTCTTCGGGGTCGAACTGCTGCAAAATTTCGGAGAGCACAACGGCGTCCGCGAACCCTTTTTGAGCGATGTCAAACCGCTCCTGTACTACCGCTTCAAAACGGCGAACGTGCAGGCCGATGCCGGCATCTTCGACCGGAGCGAACTGGCGGGCGACTACTCGGCGGCGTTTTTCAGCGATTCGACGGTATTCTACCGCAACCGGTTGTCGGGCTTTCTGGGGCGTTACCGCTCGACCCGGCGGCCCGACACCTACGTGGAACTGGCCCTCGACTGGGAAGGCATGCTGGGCGAAACGACGCGCGAGAAGTTCCGCATCCTGTCGGCCGGACGCTACGCATTCGGCGGGGGGGGGTACTTCGGCTACGCCTTTTCGCTCTTCCATTTCGCCATGTCGAAACAAGTAGGCAATGTTTCCGACAACCTTTTGTTGAATCCCTACGTCGGCTGGAAGTTCGACGCTTATTTCGCGTTCGACCTGCGCGCCGGAATGCTGCTGGCACCCCAACGCGGCCGCAGCGTGGACAACCGCTGGAAAAAACCGTGCGGCGGACAACTGGACATCGTCATCCGCAAATGGGGCGTCAAACTGGAAAACAACCTCTATCTGGGCCAGAACCTCCAACCGCTGCGATTCGTCGCGGCCGATCCCGAAACGGGACTCACCTACGGGACGGACGGGCTTTATGCGGGAGAGAGTTTCTATGCGACGACCGAACACGTCTACAACCGCACGTGGCTCGGCTACGAAAACCGTTTTTTCAAGGACACCGTGCACATAGATGCGGGCATCGCCTTGCATTACGACGGCAAAGGTTTGGGGACGCAACAGGTCGTGCAACTCTCCGTGAACCTCGAAAAACTGTTCCGCACCGGCAAACAAGACCGGCAGCAATAGCATGATAACAAATTGAATAAGAATATGGCAAGCGAAACGAACGAAACACGCGAAAAATCGCTCAATTTTCTCGAAGAAATCATCGAAGAGTCCATCGCCAAAGGCACGACGGAGATTCAGACCCGTTTCCCGCCCGAACCGAACGGCTACCTCCATATCGGCCATGCCAAGAGCATCTGCATCAACTTCGGACTGGCCAAGAAGTACGGCGGGAAGTGCAATCTGCGTTTCGACGACACGAACCCCGTGAAAGAAGATGTCGAATACGTCGACTCCATCAAACGCGATATCCGGTGGCTCGGATTCGACTGGGCGCTGGAACGCTACGCATCGGACTACTTCGACCAACTCTACGAATGGGCCATCGTCCTGATTAAAAAGGGGCTGGCCTACGTCGACGACCAGTCGCAGGAGCAAATCCGCGAGACGCGCGGCACCGTTTCGGAGCCGGGCAAGGAGTCGCCGTGGCGCAACCGCACGGTCGAGGAGAACCTCGACCTGTTCGAGCGCATGCGCAAGGGCGAGTTCGCCGACGGCGAGAAAGTGCTGCGTGCGAAAATCGACATGGCGCATCCGAACATGCTGTTCCGCGACCCGATTCTGTACCGCATCATCCACGCCGAACACCACCGCACGGGCAACAAGTGGTGCATCTACCCGATGTACGACTATGCGCACGGCCAAAGCGACTCGATCGAACACATCACGCACTCGATCTGCACGCTGGAATTCGACGTGCACCGTCCGCTGTACGACTGGTTCATCCAAGCGCTGGACATCTTCCCGTCGCACCAGTACGAATTCGCGCGGCTGAACCTCACCTACACGATGATGTCGAAGCGCAAGCTGCTGAAACTCGTGCAGGAAGGCGTCGTCATGGGCTGGGACGACCCGCGCATGCCGACCATCTGCGCCCTGCGCCGCAAGGGATACACGCCCGCGTCGGTGCGCAATTTCGCCGAAATGGTGGGCGTCGCCAAGCGCGACAACGTCATCGACCTCGCCAAAATGGAGTACTGCGTACGCGAAGACCTCAACAAGGTGGCCGAACGGCGCATGGCGGTGCTGAATCCGCTGAAAGTGGTCGTCACGAACTACGACGAGGGCAAGACCGAACTGTTCACGGCGATCAACAACCCCGAAAACGAAGCCGCCGGAACACGGCAGGTGCCGTTCTCGAAAGTCCTCTACATCGAGCGGGACGATTTCATGGAAAACCCGCCCAAGAAATTCTACCGCCTGCAACCGGGCGGCGAGGTGCGCCTGCGCTACTCCTACCTCATCAAGTGCGAGGAGGTCATAAAAGACGCCGCAGGTAACATCACCGAATTGCACTGCACCTACGACCCGATGTCGGGCAACGGCTCGTCGAGCGACGGCCGCAAGGTGAAAGGGGTCATCCACTGGGTGTCAGCCCAAGATGCGCTGGAAGCCGAAGTGCGCCTGTTCAATCCGCTTTTCACGAAAGAGAATCCCGACGACGTGGAGGAAGGCCAGACGTGGGAAGACAACCTCAACCCCGACTCGATGGTCAAAATCAAGGGCTACTTGGAACCCTCGCTGCGGGACATTCCGGTCGGGCAGGCCGTGCAGTTCGAGCGCGTGGGCTATTTCTGTCCCGACACCGATTCGACGCCGGAGCATTTGGTATTCAACCGCACGGTGACGCTGAAAGATTCGTGGGCGAAAATCAACAAGTAACCGACCCAATCATACGAAAGGAAAGGCCGAAGATATGCATCTTCGGCCTTTCCGTCTTTTGTCTCCGGCATCACAAACCGGTGATTTTCTTGATTTCGTTCAGTTTGTTGAGCGCCTCGATAGGCGTCAGCGAATCGAGGTTCAAACCCTTGATCTGGTCGCGGATCTGCACCAGCACGGGATCGTCCAACCGGAACATCGAAAGCTGCACGCTCGGCGCATCCTGCGTGTCGGCCGCTTCGCGCACGGCCTGCGCCGTCAGTTTCCGGCCGCGCTCTTTCAGACTGCGGCTCGGCACGATTTCGTTGTTGCCGTAGACCTGTTCGAGGTTGCGCAGAATCTCGTCGGCCCGCGACACCACCGACAACGGCATACCCGCCATACGCGCGACATGGATGCCGAACGAGTGCTCCGTGCCGCCCTGTTCCAACTTGCGCAGGAATACGATTTGGTTGCGTATCTCCTTGACCGTCACGTGAAAATTCTTCACGCGCGGGCACATGCGCTCCATTTCATTGAGTTCGTGGTAGTGCGTGGCGAAAAGCGTTTTCGCCCGAGCCGTCGGATGGTTGTGCAGGTATTCGACCATCGCCCAAGCAATCGAAATACCGTCGTAAGTGCTCGTACCGCGCCCGATTTCGTCCAGCAGGACGATGCTCCGGTCGGAAATGTTGTTGAGGATGCTGGCCGATTCGAGCATCTCAACCATGAAGGTCGATTCGCCCTGCGAAATGTTGTCCGAAGCCCCGACGCGCGTGAAAATCTTGTCCACCACGCCGATATGCGCCGATTTCGCCGGCACGAACGACCCCATTTGCGCCATCAGGATAATCAAGGCGGTCTGTCGCAACAAGGCCGACTTACCGGACATGTTGGGGCCCGTAATCATCATGATTTGCTGTTTGTCGCTGTCGAGCATCACGTCGTTGGGGATGTACTCCTCGCCCACGGGCATCAGCGTTTCGATGACCGGATGCCGTCCCTCGCGAATGTCGATGCGCTTGCCCTCGTCCAGCTTCGGCCGCACGTAACGCCGCTCGCAAGCCATGCGGGCGAACGATTGCAGGCAGTCGATCTGCGCCACGACAGCGGCGTCGCGCAACAACGGCCGCAACGAATCGCCGATGAAAGCGATGATTTCGTTGTAGATGCGCTGCTCGAGCGCCAGCATCTTCTCCTCCGCCCCCAGAATCTTCGCTTCGTACTCTTTGAGCTCTTCGGTGATGTAGCGTTCGGCATTGGTCAGCGTCTGTTTGCGAATCCACGTCTCGGGCACCTTTTCCCGATGCGCGTTGCGGACTTCGATGTAGTAGCCGAAAACGCTGTTGTAACTGATTTTGAGCGACGGGATGCCCGTCTCCTCGATTTCGCGCTGCTGGATGCGGGCCAAATAGTCCTTGCCGTGCAAGGCGATGCGCCGCAGGTCGTCGAGTTCGGGATCCACGCCGTCGGCAATCACGCCGCCCTTCTGTATCTGGTTGTACTGCGGGTCGGGATAGATTTCGCGGGCCAGACGGTCGCGAACCGCCGTCAACGGGTCGATTTGCTGCGCCAGTGCCTGCAAACGGGCTTCGTCGGTCGATTCCAGCATCGTTTTGAGCGTTTCGACCGCCGTAAGCGAACTTTTCAACTGCACCAACTCGCGCGGAGTGACCCGCAAGGCGGCGACGCGCGAAGCGATACGCTCCAAATCGCCCACCTGCTCCACCTGCCCACGCACGGTATCGGCCAACTCGGCATCTTTCGTGAAACGCTCCACGATGTCGAGTCGTTCGCCGATCCGCGCAGGGTCGCGCAACGGCATGGAAATCCAACGTTTCAACAGACGCCCGCCCATCGGGGTCAGCGTGCGGTCGATGACCTCGGCGAAACTGCCCTTTTCGCGCCCGCCGTTCGAGGTGAAAAGCTCCAGATTGCGGATCGTGAACTTGTCGATCCACACGGAATCGGCTTGGTCGATACGGGCCAGCGAACGGATATGGGCCGTATCGCGGTGCTCGGTGAATTCGAGGTAATGGAGAATGGCGCCGGCGGCCGAAATGCCGCTCGTGAAGTGGTCGACGCCGAATCCTTTGAGCGACTGGGTGCCGAACTGCCGGCACAGTTTTTCGCGGTCGACCTCCTCGGCGAAAACCCACTCGTCGAGTTTATAGGTGTAATACTGCGACCCGAACGCAGCGGCGAAACGCTCCTCGCACCCGCGCTGGAAAACGACCTCCTTCGGCCGCAGGTTGGCCAGCAGCTTGTCGACATAGGCGTCGGAACCCTCGGCGACGTAAAATTCGCCGGTCGAAATGTCGAGAAAGGCTACGCCCGTGAGCTTTTTGCCGAAGAAAATCGAAGCGAGGTAGGTATTCTCCTTGTTCGAGAGCATGTTGTTCTCCATGACGACGCCCGGCGTCACCAGCTCGATAATGCCCCGTTTGACCAGCCCCTTGACCGTCTTTGGGTCCTCCAACTGCTCGCAAATGGCCACCCGTTCGCCCGCCCGCAAGAGTTTGGGCAGGTAGGTGTCGAGCGCATGATAGGGAAATCCCGCCAGTTCGACATACGAAGCGGCACCGTTGGCCCGACGGGTCAGCGTGATGCCCAAGATGCCGCTGGTCTTGATGGCATCCTCGCCGAACGTTTCGTAAAAGTCGCCGACGCGGAACAGCATGACGGCATCGGGCTGTGAAGCCTTCATGCGGTAGTACTGGTCCATCAACGGCGTTTCGCACTTCTTTTTCGAGGTTTTCTTCTCTTCGCTCACGATAAAGGAATTCAAATTCTCCGGCACGGACGGCACACCCCATGCAAAGCCGGAGCGGAGTCCGAATTTGCCGCGTGCACCCTGCCTGCCGTAGGGTTATTTCACGACAAAGATAGCGGTTTTTTTCGAGCGGCGGCAACGCCCGAAGCGCATTTTTTTCAAGATTCGGCGGAATAACCGGCGCGCCGGTATCAGAGAATGCCGTTTTCCGAAAAGACCTTCCGATAGTATTCGGCCTTCCACTCGACGGGTCGCGGATAGGCCCGCGACGACGAGGGCATGCGCCAGATTTTCAGCCGCCGGCCGGCATAATCCGTTTCGGCGAACCCGCCCACCGGCAGGTCGGCGCAACCGGTCAGCTGCTGCAAGGTTTCGGCCGCTTTCTGCCCCGTAGCGACAATCGTGCGGCACTCGGGAATCCGCGCCAGCAAAGCCGCCAAATCGGTCGGCCGCACCACTTGCAGGAAGTTGTCCGAAGCGTTGTTTTTCAGCCGCACGACCTCTTCGGCCGTATCGTAAAGCGCGATGCCCCGTTGGCGGCAGAACGCCTCGATGCGCTCGCGGTCGAACCGACGGCCGTCGGGTTGCAGGAAGTGGGCTTTGTCGCCCGTCGCGAGGTAACCGACGATGCGCCACATGTCGTTCTGCAAATTGGGGTAGAAAAACTCCATCGACCACCGGACACGCTGGGGCGGGAAACTGCCCAACATCAACACACGGGCCCCGTCGGGCAAAAAGGGCTGCAAAGGGTGTCGTTCGCTGCTATTCATAGAGACAAAGATACGAAAGCCCGACGACAATCGAAAGATAATGCGGACTTTTGCCCGCAATACCCCACCGAGTGCTTGTTCGTCGGAGAAATATTTTCTAATTTTGTAGCGTCGAGGGCTTTTTGTCCGAGACAGACATATCGGAAAGTGTTTTCGCATGTCCTAATCTGAAAATGTGGCAATTTTCAAAAGCGATAGGATAAACGAACAGCACTCATTTCTTGTTTAGATGTTGGCGAGGATGCGTTTTGCGTCACTATATCCCATATCTATTCAAGTGTGGGGTATTGCATCATCGTTTATTTTCGCTTGGGTTCGCCACAACCTTCAGATTGATAGACGAAAGTCGGCTCCACACTTCCTGCTTTTATACATAACCCGCCGCACAGGAGTCGATACGGTAAGATTTTATTAAGAAATGTTTAATTTTCAATATCTTACCATTATGAAGAAACTTTTTGTACTGTTCGCATTGGCAGGCCTGCTGTACTCGACGAGCTGCAGCGAATCCTACGACGATTCGACCCTCGCAGGGCGGGTCGACGACCTCGAAAACCGCGTCGCACGGCTCGAAGAACTCTGCCGGCAGATGAACACCAACATTGCCGCGTTGCAGACCCTCGTTTCGGCCGCGCAAGCCCACGACTGCATCACCTCCGTAGTTCCCGTCGAGAGTGGCGGCACCGTCATCGGCTACACCATCACCTTTTCGCAGAACGGCCCCATTACCATTTACCACGGTACGGACGGTAAAGACGGCACCGACGGCAAGGACGGAATCCCACCCGTTATCGGTGTGAAACAAGATACCGACGGCGCCTATTACTGGACGATCGGCGGCGAATGGCTCACCGACGAAAACGGCGCCAAAATCCGCACGCAAGGCCCGAACGGCAACGACGGTGCGGACGGGGCACCCGGTCAGAACGGCAGCGACGGCAAGGACGGGAAAGACGGCATTACGCCGCAGCTGAAAATCGAGGAGGGCTACTGGTATGTCTCGACCGACAACGGCGCGACATGGACAAAACTCGGCAAAGCGACCGGCGAAAACGGAAAAGACGGAGCCGACAGCAGCGATTCGATATTCAAAAGCATCACGCAGGATGACGACTACATCTACTTCGCCCTGAAAAACGGCGAAAACATCGTTATGCCCAAAAAGCAGCAGTTGGCTATCAAATTCACCGAGGGCAATTCGTTGCTGTTCGACATCGACGAGACCAAAACCGTCAACTACACGATTACGGGCGGCGGAACCAGTAACGTAGTGAAAGCCGAGATGCAGAATCTCGACGGCAACTACACCTTATATACGACAGCTACTTCGGCAACCACAGGAACGATAAAAATCACAACGAAAATTCCGACTGCGAACAACGTGATAGTCTTCGTTTCCAACGGCTCGCAGACTATCATGGCGGCTATCGCCGTGTCGATAAAACCCCGTTTTGAGGAAAACGTCATCACAGTCGAGACACCGGGCACATTGTCGAAACTGCTGGCCGACTATGATAAAAGTTCTATTACCGAACTGACCGTTATCGGCAATCTGAACAGGAGAGACATATCTACTTTGGAGTCGCTCCCCAATCTGGCGATTCTCGATATGGAAAATGTCAATCTGGAAACGTTGCCGTTTCTAGCATTTCCAGACAAAACATCATTGACCTCCGTCAAGTTGCCAAGAACATTGACGTCGATTGGGTACAACGCATTCTACGGTTGCAGCAGTCTGACAAGCGTAACCATTCCCGACCATGTGACGGCGATTGAGAAAAACACATTCCTATATTGCAGCAGCCTGACAAGCATAATGATAGGAAACAGCGTGACGGAGATTGGGTTCCAAGCATTCTCCGATTGCAGCAGCCTGACAAGCGTAACCATTCCCGACAATGTGACGGAGATTGGGGGCCGCGCATTCTTGGATTGCAGCAGTCTGACAAGTGTAACGATTCCGAATAGTGTGACGTCAATCAGATCCGAGGCATTCGCCGGTTGCAGCAGCCTGACAAGCATCTATTGCAAGGCTCAAACGCCGCCGACAATAGAGAGTGCGACGTTTGCTACCTCGACACCGCTGTATGTTCCGATTGGCTGTGCCGATGCCTATCGAGCCGCCGAATACTGGAAAACTTTCAAAAATATCAACGAAATGGAATTTTAATAACCTTTTATTAACCAATTAAAATCAACAATTATGAAAATTATCATGCTGAAAGGGCCGAACGACTCGGGCAAAACGAGCACGCTCCATTTGGTTTACAACAAACTCACAAGCAACAAGGATGTAAAACATATTGAAAATAAGAAAATCACATCAAATCCCCCAAACAAAATCGAAGACTTCGCCTGTATCCTCGAATACGATAACAAGAAGGTGGCTATCTTCACTATGGGCGACTATGTCAAGGGTAAAAACGGTATTTGGAATGTAATAAATGATTATACAAATAAATCAGTCGATGTACTGATTATTGCAAATAGCAATAAACCCATACCCGAAAACTCGATACGGCAACACAACTATGTGCTGGTTATCAAAATGAAAGCATTGGCATCACCACTGCACGAGGCAGAAAACAAGGTATATATGCAACAGATTATCGATCTAATATAAACGCGCCACGTGCTGATAAAAAGGGAAAGAGACCGCAAACATTGCGGCCTCTTTCTTGTTGGCGTGGAGGCACTCACTCATAGAACTGCTTGTCGAAATTGACCAGATAGAGCTTGTCGGTGGCACGGGTAAGGGCCGTATAGAGCCACCGCATCATGTCACGCGTCATGGGTTCGTCGCCGAACAGGCACCGGTCGACGAAAACCGCCCGCCACTGGCCGCCCTGCGCCTTGTGGCAAGTGACAGCGTAAGAAAACTTGACCTGCACGGCATTGTAGTGCGGATTTTCGCGAATTTCCTCGAAACGTTTGATTTTGCTTTTGACGTCGAGGTAATCCTTTTCGACCTCGCGGAACAGCCGGTCGCTCTCTTCGCGCGTGAGCGACGGCGATTCCGACGAAATGGTATCCAACAACACCTTGCATTCCAACTCGGCGTCGCCGTAGTCGGGAAACTCGAGCACGGCATTGGCGAAATGGAATCCGTAGAACTCCTCGAACCGCCGCAGGCGCCGCAGGCGCGCGATGTCGCCGTTGGCCAGAAAGTTCATCGGGCAATCCTCCGTGTGCTCCGTGTAGTAATAATTGTTCTTGACGACCATGAGCATGTCGCCGCTCTCGATTTCGTCCTCGGCGCACAACACATTGCGCCGGATACCCTCGTTGTAACGGTTCGCCCGTTTGTTGGAACGGGTGATGACAATCGTCTCGTCGCGGCCGTAACGGTCGTAGCAATCCTGCAATTTTTCGAGGAATTCGCCGCCCTCGACCGCCTCGAAATCGGGGTAATCCATCTCGAAGTGCGGAATCTCGAAAATGCCGTTTTCGAGCATGCACCGCACCAGCGTGGCGTTGAACAGAATCCCCGACTGGGCCTCCTGCCGGACTACCTCGTCGAGCGAGGCGTAGACCACCTCGCCGAATCGGGACATCGTGGCGACGTCCAACGCCGGACTGAAATCGGAACCGACGGGCGGCAACTGGGCGCTGTCGCCGACCAGAATCAACCGGCACTCGCGTCCGGAACGCACGTACTGCACCAAATCCTCCAACAACGACCCGCTGCCGAACAACGCCCCGTCGCCCGACCCGTCGGGCAGCATCGACGCCTCGTCGACGAGGAAAACCGCCCCGCGTTCGGTGTTCTGATTGAGCGAAAACCGCTGTTCGTATTGGGCGTTGGTGCGCTGGCGGTAGATGCGTTTATGAATGGTGAGCGCGTTTTCGCCCGCGTACCGGGCCAATACTTTGGCGGCCCGTCCGGTCGGAGCCAGCAGCACCGGTTTCATGCCGAGCTCCTTCAAAGCCCCCACCAGTGCGGCAATCAAGGTCGTTTTGCCCGTGCCGGCGTACCCGTTCAATACGAAAATCCGGGAGAAATCGTCGTCCGCCAAATACCCGGCCAACCGCTCGATGATTTTTTTTTGGCCGGAAGTTGTTTCAAAACAAAATTTTGCGTAAATTTGGGTCGCGATATACGTACTGACCATACGGGGCTCGTAAATTTTGCGCAAACATAATAAAACTTAAAATAACAAACAGCAACATGGTAAAGAAAATCGCACAAATCGTTCTGGCGTTCGTCATCGTGGCTCTGGTCTATGTAATCTACCAGCAAATCTCCACGCCGATCAAGTTCGACAAGGAACTGGCCACCCGCCAAGCCGCCGTCATCGAACGCATCAAGGACATCCGCACGGCACAACGCGCTTTCAAATCGAAATACATGCGTTTCACCGGCAGTTTCGACTCGCTGGAGCAGTTCATTCTGACCGACACGCTCGAACTCGAACGCAAACTGGTCGACGAAGACGACTCGGTTGCCATGGCCATGTTGAAGAAATTGCGCAAAAAGAATGTCGAGAAATTCAAAATCGCCGTCATCGACACCATCTTCTCGCCCAAAAAGCTGACGGAGCAAGAGGTGAAAGAGCTGCGCTACATCCCCTACTCGAACAACAAGCCGTTCTATTTGGAAGCGGGCATCATCACGACCGAATCGAAAGTCGTCATTCCGGTCGTAGAGTGCCGCGCGCCCTACAAGGAGTTCCTCGACACGGTGGCCTATCATCAGGAAGTCGTCAATCTGATCGACGATGCCGAGAACAACTTCAACCGTTACGCGGGCGTGAAGTTCGGCTCTATGCAAAGCGGCAACAATGAAGCAGGCAACTGGGAGGACTGATCTCCGCAACGTTACAAACAAAGTGTCCATTCAGCTTGCGTTGGATGGACACTCTTTTTCCATTGTCGGAAGCAGCGCGGCGCTGTCCGAAGCGGCCGTAACCGTCGAGGTGCTCACGCCTCGCACCCTGCTCGTTCCCGAAGAGCTGTTCGACGAGTCGCATGCCGGGACTTTGCTCGCCGCCGACGGAAAAGCACCGTTGACCGGCGAAGAAACCGTGCACAGCACGCCCGTCGAAGGCATCGTGGCACTAATGGCCGTACCGGCGCAAGCCTTGCGGCAACTACGCGAACGGCTCAATCCCGACACGGAACTGCACTACACCACCCCGCTGCTCACACCGGTGCATCCGGCCAAACCGACCGTACTGCTGCACCGGACGGCAGGATACCTCTATATAAGAATCTACAACGGCGGGCTGAGGCTGGCCGAAGTATTGCCGACGCCGACGGATGCGGACATCCGGTACGCCCTCGAACGGCTCGAAACCGAATTCCCGCTGAAACAATACGCGGCGCAACTCTCCGGCAAGGAAAAACGCCGACTGGAAAAGGTCGCCGGCAACCGGTTCAAAAGCGTCCGATGCGAATAATCAGCGGGAAATACAAGGGGCGGACAATCAATCCGCCGCACAACCTGCGCGCGCGGCCGACGACCGACTTCGCCAAAGAAAATCTGTTCAACGTGCTGAACAATCTGGTGGATTACGAAGCGTGCGACGTGCTCGACCTTTTCGCCGGAACCGGTTCCATCAGCTACGAATTCGCCTCGCGCGGGGCACGCAGCGTCACTGCGGTGGAGCTCAATCCCGTGCATTACAACTTCATCCGGCAGACGGCGGCCCAACTCGGCATGGAACACTTCTATCCGGTCAAGGCGAACGTATTCCGCTATCTGATTACCTGTCCGAAGCAATTCGACCTGATTTTTTCGGATGCGCCCTACGACCTGCCGGAAAGCGAAACCATCGTCTCGACGGTTTTCGAGCGGAATCTGCTGCGACCCGAAGGGGTATTCGTTTTCGAGCATTCCAAGCGCATGGAGTTCTCGGAACATCCGAATTTCTGGCAATTAAGAAGTTACGGAAGCGTGCAATTTTCTTTTTTCAAAAATTGAGAAAAAAATTTGCATATCGGCAAATTTGTACTACCTTTGCATTCGCAATCAGCAATTGGTGCGTTAGTTCAGCTGGTTAGAATACGTGCCTGTCACGCACGGGGTCAGGGGTTCGAGTCCCCTACGCACCGCAGCCGAAGAAACGAGATGGTTACCGCAACCGTCTCGTTTTCTTTTGCTTATCCCCTATTGCGCGACACATCAAAGTGTTAGAAAATCCGCTTCAGGTTACATATGGCTTACGCGAAACCGCCCCGAATCCGTTCCTGCGGACACTTCGGGACACCCGAATGTAACCCATTCGTAACCGGCGCATCGCAATCGCGTAACCTTGCCTCGGCTTGTCTTCGTAACGTCCTTCATTGACTTTACCTATTTGTCAATCAAATAGTTGTGTTGGACTATTTTTGTCACACCAATAAGTAAAGTATCGTTATGAAGAAAGACACGAACCAGCGGTTACACGAAAATGCCGCGAAACAGCCCCGAAGGTTACGGGCGCAGAAAAGTACCTTCGCCGTAATTTTTATCATTCAGAAAGGCAAAATCCGCGAGGACGGCACCGTCCCTATCGTGGCGCGCATCACCGTCAACGGCGAAATGGTGCATTTCGCTACGAGGATGTACATCCACCCCGACCGCTGGCAGC
>CAZGYX010000029.1:0-18716 GCA_964530735.1 uncultured Alistipes sp.
TCGGGGGAGCGCCGTCCGGCAAGGGGCGCGGAGCTATCGCGCCCCGACGAGGACATCACCGTCAGGCTGGGAGAAAAATCACCGTTTGAAACAATCGGAGGCGAGCATTTTCTTGTTGGGGTCGGGCGGGTAGATGCCGAAGACGATTTTGTATTCGGTCTCCATGGTGCGGATGTTCATGGCCGAACCGATCGTACCCAACAACCCGTTGCGGGGCACGACGCTCCCTTTGGCCACGACGGTCGACGAAAGATTGGAGTAAGTCGTGATATACTCGCCGTGGGCGACGTAGACCTCGTATTTGCCCGTGATGCGGTTCTGCTTGACGTCGACCACCTTGCCCTCGTAAATGGATTGCACTTTCGCGTTGCGTGGGCCCACGATTTCGGCCATGTTCTCCTTGTAGCGTTTCACGGTTCCGCCCACCACCGGCAGGCGCAACCCCGAAGTCTTCGCCGAAAACGAAGCACCCGCCTTGTTGCCTTTGGTCAGTTTGCGCAACGTTTCGATAGCCGTTTGCAGCTGCTCCTGCTGCGACATCTTGCGTTGCAGGGCCGCTTTTTCGCGGGTCGACATCTGACGCAGGGCCAGCCGAGCGTCGCGCGCGTCGCGTTCGAGCGCAGCCCGCTGGTTGCGGAGCTGCTGCGTGACGGAATCGACCGATTTCTTGCGCCGTTCGAGCTGCGTCTTCTGATGCTGCACCTGCTTGTCGAGCGACATGATTTCGGTCATTTTGTGTTCGCGGGCTTCGGCCATTTCGCGCAACGTGACGATGCGGCGCGCGATGTCCCGAAAATTCCGCGACGAAAAGATATAAGTCAGGTAATTGTGGTGCCGGTGGTTGCGGTAGGCGTCACGCACCATCTCGGCGTACTGTTCGCGGTGGAGGTCCAGCCGGCGTTTCAGGTCGCCCGACACGCTGTCCGTGCGCGCCAGCTCGCGACGCAAGCCCCGCGCCTGTTTTTCGGTCTCCGCAAGCAGCTGGTTGCGGTTTTCCAAGTTGCGGCTCAACCGTTCGACCTGTTCCTGCGTGTTTTTCTGCCCCGCGCGGAGTTTCGCGATTTGCCGTTCCTCTTCGGCGATTTTGCGCTCCAAATTGGCGATGGCCTGCTTCTGCAACGCGATTTTACGGTCGTTCTGGGCCACGGCCGCAGGGACGGCGGCCGACAACAGGACGAACGGAAGCAGGGATAGCAGCAGGCGCGGTTTCATCGGCAAAACGGAGGATTAGCGGTTTTCTTTCATGCGGGCGATGCGGCGGGCGATCTGGTCGACATCGTAGCCTTTTTCGAGGGCCTTGCGCCAATAGGTTTCGGCCAAGAAGTGTTCGCCCGAAGCGTGGAGGATGTCGCCGTAATGGACGAGCAGTTCGGCACTTCCGCGCGCGTCGAGCGCAATGGCATGGCGCATGACCCGTTTGGCCTCGTCGATGCGCCCCAAGCGGAACAGCACCCACGCCTGCGTGTCGAGATAGGTGGGATTGTTGTCGGTCAGGGCGACGGCACGTTCGGACATCGCCAGCGCACGGTCGAGGTGCGCGCTGTCGAGGGCGAGGAAATAGGCGTAATTGTTGAGCACCAACGCATTGTCGGCCTCGTAACGCAGGCTTCGGTCGTAGGCGGCGTAACATGATTTCATGGCCTTGCGGACGGCCGCACGCGCGCGCGGCGCATCGGTCGTACCGCTCCCGGCGGCCTGTTTCCGCGCCGCTTCGGCGCTCTGGTGGTGGGCATCGCCGACCAACCCCCAAATGGCCCCGCGCAACGAATCGCTGTCGGCGTAACGCAACGACTGCCGGTAGATGCGGATCGCCTCGTCGGGCTGGCCGGCGTAGATGTGCACGTTGCCTTTGGCGATGTGGAAATCGGCCCGGTCGGGGAACTGCCGCAAGGCCCGTTCGACGTACCGGTCGACCGAATCGGGACGTTGGAGGTAGCTCTCGATGTCGATAATCCACTTGTAGTAAGCCTCCTGCGGCGGGGTGTCGTCGGCGTGGAGCTTGTAGAGCGCCAACGCCTGCTCCAACTCGCCCGAACGCATGAGGTGCTGCGCATAAAGCTCGACGACCTGCGGGTCGTGCGGATAACGGACGGCGAGCGTCGCCGCCAAAGCGTTGATTTGCGGGTAGTATTCGCGGTAGAAGCGGCTGTCGGAGGTGAAAATCCCGAAACGTTTGACTTTCTCGTCGAGCGGCAGAGCGTCGGACTGGAAAATCCGCTGGGTGACCGTGAGCAGTGAACGGTAGTCGCGCCGGTCGTTGTAGAAGTCCGAAAGCGAAATCAGCGCGGCGACATCGGTCGAATCGGCGGCCAGCACGGCGGCGTATTCGGCCAGCGCGAGCGAATCCTTTTTGGCCAGTCCGTACAATCCGGCCAGCACGATGCGGTGTTCCGGTTCGTAGGGAGCCTCCTCCGCGGCGGTGCGGGTCTCGGCAATGGCCTTGTCGAGTTGGCCGGTGGCGATGAGCAGCCGCCGTTTCATGGCGCTCAAATAGGGGATGCGTCCGAAACGCATTTCGGCCGTATCGAGCGTCGCAAGGGCCATGTAGGGGTTGCGCTGCAACTCGTACAACGCGGCCAGCAGGCGATAATTGTCGGGGTCTTCGGAATCTTTCTCGATCAGGCGGCGGTAGCGTTCCAACGCTTCGGGGAAACGCGAAGCCGACAACAGCATCCGCCCGTAATTGCGTTCATACCACAGATTGGCCGTGTCCAGCAGCCAAGCGCGGCGGGCCATGTCGGCCGCTTCGTCGGGCGAAGCGGACAGCCGCTCGGACGCCAGCGCGAAGTAAGCGGGAGCATAGGCCGAATCTATCCGCACGGCTTCGAGCAGGAAGCGGCGGGCCAGCGCGGTATCGCCCGAAATGGCGCTGCGTTTCACGCCCTCGGTATAATACCACGTGCTGTACAGCGAATCGGGCCAACCGGCATCGGGCGACGGCAGGGGAGCCGGAGCCCGTCCCGCGACGAACGCCGAACAGAAAAGCCCGCCCGAAAGCAATATGACCGCAATTTTTTTCATTTTTATTAACGCGATAGACCGTTACCAAGTTTCCGGCGGTCGTGGGCGCTATCACCCTCTTTTATTTTCGGCAATAGCACAACCGAATGTTCCGGTGTTTCTGCCGGCAGCGGTTGCTACCGCTCCATTTCGCATGTTTGCGACGCTGTGCGTCGCGCGGGCCGTAGACTTCGCCCGCGAAGGCCCGCCGTTGGCGTCCTTCGCAGTCTCCGACCCGCTTCAGAGCGCGCGCTTCCTAACTTTCCGAACCCGCAAGGCTGTCCGTAGTGCTTAAATCCCCGTTCTTAACGGGGCGCTTCCGACCGTCCGAAGCAAACGGAGTTCCCGTAGCGCTAATAAAATTGGCGGAGGAACCGGACGTCGTTCTCGAAATAGAGCCGCAGGTCTTTTACCCCGTATTTCAGCATCGCGATGCGTTCAATCCCCATGCCGAACGCGAAACCCGAATACTTCTGCGGGTCGATGCCGTTGGCCGACAGCACGTTGGGGTCGACCATGCCGCAACCCATGATTTCAAGCCAGCCCGTGCCCTTGCACACAGCACACCCCTTGCCGCCACAGAGGTTGCACGAGACATCGACTTCGGCCGAAGGCTCGGTGAACGGGAAGTAGGAGGGACGCATGCGGATCGCCGTCTGCTCGCCGAAAATCTCTTTGGCGAAGTAGAGCAGCGACTGTTTCAGGTCGGCGAACGAAACCCCTTCGTCGATGTAAAGCCCCTCGATTTGGTGGAAGATGCAGTGCGCGCGGTAGGAAATGGCCTCGTTGCGGAAGACGCGGCCCGGGCAGATGACGCGGATGGGCGGTTTCTGATGCTCCATCATGCGCACCTGAATCGACGACGTGTGCGTCCGCAACAGAATATCGGGATTTTTCTCGATGAAAAAGGTGTCCTGCATGTCGCGGGCAGGGTGTTCGGGCGGGAAATTGAGGGCCGAAAAGACGTGCCAGTCGTCCTCGATTTCGGGGCCGTCGGCCACCGTATAGCCCAACCGCGAAAAGACCTCGACGATGCGGTTCTTCATGAGCGAAATGGGGTGGCGCGAGCCGAGCGGTTCGGCCGTGCCCGGACGGGTCATGTCGCCGACCTCCGAGGCGTGTTCGGCCGCCGCGTCCTGCAACTGCTCGCGCAGGGCATTGATACGCTCTACGGCAGTGGTTTTGAGCCGGTTGAGTTGTTGTCCCAGTTCGCGTTTGAGTTCGGGGGCGACGCGCTTGAACTCCTCCATCAGCGCGGTGAGTTCGCCTTTTTTGCCGAGGATGCGGATGCGGAATTCCTCGACTTCGGCGGCCGCTTTGGGCTCGAAGGATTCGACCCGGCGGAGCAATTCGTTGATTTTGTCGGTCATATCGTGTGTCGTTGTTTGATGCGTACTACGCAATCTGCAAATTTAGCAAATTTTTCATTATATGTCAAAATCAGGGCGATGCTTTGCGTCGCGCGGGCCGAAGCCGCCGCATACTTCGACATCCGGTCGGATTTAGCGGCGCGGCTCTTCGAGCCGCATGTTTTTATTAAGGGTCAGAGCGCTTCCCGACTATCGGAAACCAACTGACAAGCCATAGCGCTTAAATCCCGCTTCTTAAGCGGGCGCTTCCGACCGTCGGAAACCGCAAGGCCGTCCGTAGCGCTAATAAAATTTTATTTTGTTGGAAAAATGTGTAATTTTGACCGAAAATTTCCATTAAATTGCGTGAATCGTGAAAGAGAGTCAGCACAATCCGTATAAGCGTTACTTGGTTACGTCGGCGCTGCCCTATGCCAACGGACCCGTGCACATCGGCCATTTGGCCGGCGTCTACATTTCGTCCGACATCTATACCCGTTATCTGCGCCTGCGCGGGTGCGACGTCCTTTCGGTCTGCGGTTCCGACGAACACGGCGTGCCCATCACCATCAAGGCCCGCAAGGAGGGCATTACTCCCCAAGAGGTCGTGGATCGTTACCACCGCTTAATAAAAAATTCGTTCGAGCGGTTGGGCATCGCATTCGACATCTATTCGCGCACGTCGTCACCCACCCACGCCGAGACCGCTTCCGCCTTTTTCCGGAAATTGTACGACGAGGGCAAGTTCATCGAACGCACCTCCGAACAATACTACGACACTGAAGCTCAGACATTTCTGGCCGACCGTTACATCGTTGGCACGTGTCCCAAGTGCGGCAACGACCGCGCCTACGGCGACCAGTGCGAAAAATGCGGCTCGACGCTTTCGCCCGACGAACTCATCGAACCCCACAGCGCCGTGTCGGGTTCCGTGCCCGAAAAACGGATGACCAAACACTGGTATCTGCCGCTGAACGACTACGAGGCGTTCCTCCGCAAGTGGATTCTCGACGGGCACAAGGAGTGGAAAACCAACGTCTACGGCCAATGCAAAAGCTGGCTGGACGGCGGACTGCAACCGCGTGCCGTGAGCCGCGACTTGGACTGGGGCATCCCCGTGCCGGTCGAGGGTGCCAAGGGCAAGGTGCTCTACGTGTGGTTCGATGCGCCGATAGGCTATATATCTGCCACAAAAGAACTTACGCCCGATTGGGAACGCTACTGGAAGTCGCCGGACACGAAACTGGTGCACTTCATCGGCAAGGACAACATCGTGTTCCATTGCATCGTGTTCCCGTCGATGCTCCAAGCGCACGGCGGCTACATTCTGCCCGAAAACGTGCCGGCGAACGAATTTTTGAACCTCGAAGGGGACAAAATCTCGACTTCGCGCAACTGGGCCGTCTGGCTGCACGAGTATCTGGACGATTTTCCGGGCAAGGAAGACGTCCTGCGCTACGTGCTTTGCGCCAATGCCCCCGAGACGAAGGACAACGACTTCACATGGAAGGACTTCCAGTCCCGCAACAACAGCGAGCTGGTCGCCGTCTTGGGCAATTTTATTAACAGGGCATTGGTGCTGACGACCAAATACTATGACGGGGTCGTCCCCGCCGCAGGCGAACCGACCGACTACGACCGCACGACGCTGGCCGAAGTGGCCGAAATCAAAACCTCGCTCGAAAACAACATCGAAACGTACCACTTCCGCGAGGCGCTGAAAGACGCCATGAACATCGCGCGCATCGGCAACAAATATCTGGCCGACACCGAGGCGTGGAAGGTCATCAAGACCGACACCGAACGGGTGAAAACCATTCTGCACGTGGCGTTGCAACTGGCGGCGAACACGGCGATCGCTATCGAACCGTTCATGCCGTTTTCGGCCGCCAAGATACTGAAAATGCTGGCAGTAGAGCCTTTCGGGTGGGAGCGGCTCGGCGCGACGGATTTGGTGCCGGCGGGCCATAAGATCGGCACGCCCGAACTGCTGTTCGAGAAAATCGAAGACGACGCGATTCAACGCCAGCTGGACAAACTGGCCGCTATCAAGGCGGCGAACCGTGCCGCCGAAGCGACGGCCGCAGCGCAGAAAGAACCGGTAACGTTCGAGGAGTTCCAGAAAATGGACATCCGCGTGGCGAAGGTGCTGTCGGCCGAGAAAATCGCGAAAACCAAAAAGCTGCTGAAACTGACCGTCGACACGGGCATCGACCGCCGCGAAATCGTATCGGGCATCGCCGACCGTTTCGCGCCCGAAGAACTCGTAGGCCGTCAGGTGCTGGTGCTGGTCAATCTGGTGCCGCGCGAGATGAAAGGAATCCTGTCGAACGGCATGATACTCATGGCCGAAGACGCGACGGGCACCTTGCGGCTGTTGCAACCCGACGGCGAAGTGGCGAACGGCGCGGTCGTAGGCTGATTTTTTATTAGGGCTACAGACGGTCGTGGGGTTTCGGAAAGTCGGGAAGCGCCCGCTTAAGAAGCGGGATTTAAGTGCTACGACCTGTTGATCGGGTTCCGATAGTTGAGTGCTCTGACCCTTTAATAAAGACATGCGGATCGGAGAACCGCGCCATTAAATCCGACCGGATGTCGGAGCCTCCGAGCAGAGGGCGAACGAGCACCAACGACGACGCGCAAGGCTACAGCAAATTTAGAAAAACGTTTTTAGAAAAGATAAAAGCAACATGGAAAGCATGGATTGGAGCGCAATGGGCTTCGATTATCGCAAGACCGACTACAATGTCCGCTATACCTACACGGACGGCCGGTGGAGCGAAATGGTCGTCACGGACGACGAGTACATTCGGATGCACATGTCGGCGTCGTGCCTGCACTACGGCATCGAATTGTTCGAGGGACTCAAAGCTTTTCGAGGGGTCGACGGCCGCGTGCGGTTGTTCCGCGTGCGCGACAATGCCGAGCGTCTGCGTTCGTCGGCCGAACGGTTGTGCCTGCCCGTGCCGACGGTCGAAATGGTGGTCGACGCGTGCATCGAGGTCGTGCGCCGCAACGAACGCTTCATCCCGCCTTACGGAAGCGGCGCTTCGCTCTACCTGCGCCCCGTGATGTTCGGCACGACGGCCGGGCTGGGCGTTCGTCCGGCCAAAGACGCGCTGCTGATCGTCTATTGCTCTCCGGTCGGAGCCTATTTCAAGGAGGGCATCAAGCCGATTTCGGTCGCTATCGACCGCGAACAGGACCGCGCTGCTCCACGTGGAACAGGTGATGTCAAAGTCGGCGGCAACTATGCGTCGAGCCTGCTTTCGGGGCACCATGCGCACGAAAAGGGTTACTCCAACGTAATCTATCTGGACGCCGCCGAACATAAATACATCGAAGAGTGCGGCGCGGCAAACTTTTTCGGCATCAAAGAGGGGAAGTACATCACGCCGAAATCGACCTCCGTGCTGCCCTCCATTACGAACAAAAGCCTGCGCCAGTTGGCCAGCGACATGGGATTGACCGTCGAAGACCGGCAAATTCCGGTCGACGAGCTGCCGACTTTCGAGGAGTGCGGAGCATGCGGCACGGCGGCCGTCATCTCGCCCATCGGCAAAATTTTCGACATGCAAACCAACGCGATTTACGATTACGGGGCGGAAGTCGGCAAAATCAGCCGCGCGCTTTACGACGGATTGCAGGACATTCAGTACGGCCGCGCCGAAGACAAATACGGCTGGTGCACGGTAGTGCTGTAATCATAGTAGCCCACAAAAAAAAACGAAGCGGCGCCCGATATTCGGGCGCCGCTTCGTTTTATAGGAGCAGCCGCGACACGTCTCAGCGGAATCGCACGGGCAAGGGCAAGGACTCCGCAAACCGGTTCAATGTTCCACGTGGAACAAAACCCGTGAAAAAGCGGCACGGTGGAAGCAAGTGCTCCACGTGGAACAATTTTAAAAACCAGTGGAGCAATAACAAAATCCGAAAGTCGGGCAATAATAAGAGAGAGGTCAGGCGGAGAATGCCCGCAGGGGTTGCCCCCCCTCCGATAATAAAAAACTACCGGCCGAATTTGACCAACAAGACGTTGATGTCGGCGGGCGAAACGCCCGGAATGCGCGAAGCCTGTCCGATAGTGGCGGGGCGGATGCGCGAGAGTTTCTGCCGCGCCTCGATAGTCAGCGCCTGCATGGCATGGTAATCGAAACCGTCCGGAATGCGGATGTTTTCCAATCGGTGCAGTTTGTCGGCAATGAATTTTTCGCGTTCGATGTATCCGCGGTATTTGATTCGGATTTCGGCTTCTTCGATGACCTCGCCGCCGATTTCGTGTTCGCGGATGAACCGGTCGAGCGCGGGGACGACCGGCCGGAGCGACTCGAAGGTCACGTTGTTCCGCATCAACACTTCGTGCAACCGTTTTCCCTGCGTCAAAGGCTCCGAATCGACCGAAATTAAATAGTCGTTAATTTCGGCCGGTTTGATACTCCGTTCGTGCGCGAACGAAATAAGCGATTCTACGAGCGATTTTTTTTGCGCGAATTCTTCATATCTCCGGCGCGGAATCAACCCGATTTCATAGCCCAGCGGAGTAAGCCGCGCATCGGCATTGTCCTGCCGGAGCAAAATGCGGTATTCGGCACGCGAGGTGAACATGCGGTACGGCTCGTCGACGCCTTTGGTAACGAGGTCGTCGATGAGCACGCCGATATAGGCTTCGTCGCGTTTCAACACGACGGATTCCGCTCCGGCCAACCGACGGTGGGCATTGATGCCGGCCAAAAGACCCTGTGCGGCCGCCTCTTCGTAACCGGTCGTGCCGTTGACCTGACCGGCGAAAAACAATCCGGCAACGCGCTTGGTTTCAAGCGAATGGTGCAACTGGGTCGGCGGAAAATAATCGTACTCGATGGCATAGCCCGGCCGGAAAATATGCACGTCCTCCAAACCGCGCATCTGATGTAGCGCCTGCCACTGCACCTCCCACGGCAAGGACGACGAAAAACCGTTCAGGTAGTATTCGTTGGTCGAGCGTCCCTCCGGCTCCAAGAACAGCTGGTGCTGCTCCTTGTCGGCGAACGTGCGGAGCTTGTCCTCGATAGAGGGGCAGTAGCGGGGCCCGATGCCCTGAATCGTCCCGTTGAACAGGGGCGACCGGTCGAACCCGCTGCGCAGCGTGGCGTGCACTTCAGGCGTGGTATAGACCGAAAAACAGGGCAGTTGCTCCTTAACCGGTTGTGTTTCAGAAGAAAACGAGAATTTCGAGGGTTGTTCGTCGCCGTACTGCGGCTCCAAAGCCTCGAAATCAATGGTACGGGCATCCAAACGGGCCGGCGTGCCGGTTTTCATGCGGCCCGCCTCGAATCCGACGGCTTGCAGGCAGGCGGTCAGCCCGTGCGACGCGGCATCGCCGGCACGTCCGCCCTCGGCGTGCGACGCCCCGCAGTGCATCAGCCCGTCGAGGAAGGTTCCGGCGGTGAGAATCACCGACTTGCATCGAAATTCGACCCCCATGCGCGTGCGGACGCCGCAAACGCGGAGGCGCGAACCGGCGGGAATCGCGGGAGCAGCCGCAGGAGAGGAAATGGCGGGGGCAACCGATGCGGCAGGGGAGTCCGGCGCACCGGCCAAAGACGGAGTATCGGCCGGCGCATCTGCCGGCTCAAACAACAGCTCGGTGGCCGCATCCTGCCACAAATAGAGGTTCAGGGTATTTTCGAGCGTGCGGCGCCACTCCTCGGAAAAGCGCGTCTTGTCGCACTGCGCGCGCGGGCTCCACATGGCGGCCCCTTTCGACCGGTTGAGCATACGGAACTGGATGGTCGTGCGGTCGGCTATGATGCCCGTACAACCGCCCAAAGCGTCGATTTCGCGGACGATCTGCCCTTTGGCGACGCCCCCTATGGCGGGATTGCACGACATCGAGGCCAGTTTCGTCAAGTCCATCGTGAGCAGCAGCGTGCGCGAACCCAGCCGGGCCGCCGCCGATGCGGCTTCGCATCCGGCGTGCCCGCCGCCGATGACGATGATGTCGTAGTCGAGTGTCACTTTTCCCAGAATTTCAGATATTTATCCTCCTTGCGGCGCATCTGTGCGTTAGCACGGGGCGTCTTGTCCTTTTGGCCGCAGAGGTGCAACACGCCGTGCACGACGACGCGGCGCATCTCCTGCAAAGCCGTGACGCCGTACTGCCGCGCGTTGTCCACAACGGTCCCGACGTCAATGAAAATGTCGCCCGCGACGATATGCGACCCTTTGCAATCGCCGTAATCGAACGTGATGACGTCGGTGAAATAGTCGTGGCCGAGGTACTGGCGGTTCATGGCCAGCAGCCGCTGCGACGAACAGAAGATATAACTCACCTCGCCCAACGTACACCCCTCGGCAGCCGCCACTTCGGCGAGCCAGCGGGCCGTGCGCCGTTTGTCGGGATAACGGTAGTTCGTATCGTCGTTGTAATAACGTACCATGTGAACAAGAATGGCTGTAATCCCGACAAAGTTACGAAAAGCCGCGGGCAAAAATACAAACGAGTGCCCTTTTTTACTAAATTTGTTGTGCCGGAAATTTTTTTTGAATTTTGCTGTGCAGGAAAGAAAGCCTCCTTATATTAATCAGGTTATCGAAGCAATTTAATAAAAATATGGAGCAACGAATCTATCGGGTATTGACCGGCATCGTCCATCCCGAAACGGGCACGGACATCGTTGCCGGCGGAATGGTCGGCAATGTCGCATGCACGGAGGACAAAATCACCGTCACGCTGCATTTCGCCAAGACGCGCGACCCGTTCGCGCTGAAAATCAAGACGCAAGCCGAAACCCTCCTGAAAAAGGCGTTTTCCAAATGCGCCGTACAGGTAATCATCCGGGAAGGGGAAAAGGCTCCGCGTCCGGAACCCAAGATGCAGACCGCGACGGGCGGCATCGCCCATGTCATCGCCATTGCTTCGGGCAAGGGAGGCGTCGGCAAATCGACCGTCACGGCCAATCTGGCCATTGCCCTGCGCAATCTGGGCTACAGGGTCGGCGTGCTGGATGCCGACATCTACGGCCCCTCGCAACCCAAGATGTTCGGTGTTGAGGGCTATGTGCCCGATGCCGTGCAGGAAGAGGGCGTCGACCGGATCGTACCGGCCGAGTCGATGGAGGTAAAGCTGATGTCCATCGGATTCTTCATCAAACCGACCGACGCCCTGCTGTGGCGCGGCGCAATGGCGGTCAATGCCCTGAAACAGATGATTCATCAGACGAAATGGGGGACGCTCGACTTTCTGCTGGCCGACCTGCCTCCCGGCACGGGCGACATCCACCTGTCAATCATCCAAGAGTTGAAAATCGACGAGGCCGTCATCGTTTCGACGCCGCAACAGGTGGCGGTGGCCGATGTCGTGCGCGGCGTGGAGCTGTTCCGCAACGAACAGGTGAACATTCCGGTGGCGGGCATCATCGAAAACATGGCGTGGTTCACGCCCGAAGAGCTGCCCGACAACCGTTACTACCTGTTCGGCAAAGGGGGAGCCCGCCGCTATGCCGAAGAGAACGGCATCGAATTGCTGGGCGAAATACCTATCGTACAGTCGATTATGGAGTGTTCGGACGAGGGTCGTCCGGCCGTCGGCATCGACCCGCGCGTCGAGGAATGGTACCGCCGCATCGCCCGGCGGATTGTTGAAAAAGCGGTGACAAACGGTCGATAACCGGTTGAAAACGGGATGAAAAGTGGCGAAAACTTTTCCTTCCAAAAATTGTAAAACCGACCCGCTTCGACATATAGCCGAAAGCAAGAAAAAAGCAAATTTTTTTTCAAAAAGATACCGACCGCCGCGACCGGCCAAAATCGACAAAAGATGTTGATAAAAAAGGTTGTCGAAATGTGGAAATTTTTTATTAAGAATTGTTTATTTTTCTATTTAACTATTTTTATTTCAATAAAATAAAGGAAATAAAAATAAACAAACAGGTTTCCAAATTGTGAAAAACCGAATAGCCCGAAAAATTATCGACACTATCGACAGGCATTATATTTATTCTTATCTTATTCTTTATTAAAAAAGAATTAAAAAATAAAAAAAATGAAACGAATTTGGGTGCTCGGATTGCTGCTGCTGGCCGGTACGCTCCATGCGCAAAACCATACCCTGCGCGTCGGTGCCGGCATGGCGATGGAAACCGACTACGACGGCAACAGCCGGTTCGGGCCGCTGCTTTCCGCCGAATACCAATGGGGATTCTCCCGCTACGTCGCCCTGCAAAGCCGCCTTTCGTTCGCTTCCGTGCGAATCGACCCCGTGCGGATGAATACGATGGTGAGCGGTGCGGTCGGAGTGCTGGTTACGCCGTTGCCGAAAAAATTCCGCTATGTCAAGGTCGGCGCGAACGTGCAATATGTCTTTCACCGATATACCTACCAAAAGAACGACCGGTTCGTTTATGAAAAGTGCGGCAATATCGGGTTCGGATTCCCGATTCGGGCCTTTTTCATCGACAATGCCAAATACGAATTGTCGGCAGGATACGATTTGCAGACCGAATTTCAAAAGGGCAGCTTCCTCTATGTGACGGACTATGCCGCACTCTATTTCGGCGTAAAATTTTAATAAATAGGGTCGTGGAGCCCGCAAGCTCGGGAAGGTTGGTAAGGCGGGAGGAGGAAAAAGGCGGAAAGCGCGAGGCGAAAGACGAAAAAGCGGGGATACGCTGTTGTCGCATCCCCGCTTTGTTTTGCAGGCCTTGTAAGCCGGGTTCTGTGCCCTGTCGGACAGGGTCTCCGTCATTTATCTACGGCGGCAGTCGCCTGCCGTCTCCAGCAACCTACCCCCCGGCATCGGGCGAGCAACCCTCTTATTAAATGGGTGGGAATACTCGCGACCGTTTACGAAAACAGCAATCAGCACTCCACCCCGCTTAATAAATAACCGGTGTACATGGTCTTGCAACCTACGGGACGTACGGCCGGACGACATCGCTGCCTCCGCGGTGGGCTCTTACCCCGCCTTTTCACCCTTACCCGCCGGAAGTCGCCCTCGCGGCGGGCGGTCATTCTCTGTTACGCTGCCATACCCTCTCGAATATCAAGCCGTTAGCTTGCGTAGTGCTCTGCGTTGCCCGGACTTTCCTCTCCCGACGTGCGTCGGCAGCGACGGAGCGGGCCTGCCCTGCAAAGGTATGATATTTTTTTCATTTTTTTCTCCCAGCCTGACGGTGATGTCCTCGTCGGGGCGCGATAGCTCCGCGCCCCTTGCCGGACGGCGCTCCCCCAAGCGATAAGTTGGCGGCGAGGAGACGACGGATAGCATCCGTCTACAAATCCAAACAAGCAGATACGTTGAATAACAAGTTATTCCGTATCTGCTTGTTCGTCTTTATGCGAAACATTCGTTTCGCCCTCGCCCGCCCCGTTAAGAACGGGGATTTAGGTGCGACCGTATGTCGGGGTGTTTCCGCCGGTGGTGGTCGCTACAACCGTGCAGCAAAGCTACATATTAAAATATACGGTGAGAGCGCTTCCTAACTATCAGAAACACTACGACCGCCCGTAGCGCTTAAAACCCGTTTCTTAAACGGGGCGCAGAAACCGTCTGAAATATGGAGAGGGTCTATCGCGCTAATAAAAATTTGGTTTTATGCTTTTTTGTGCGTAACTTTGCGCACTAATTGCGTTTGAATGGAGCTTTCCGAACGATATGCCGTGGCTTTCAAGGAGCTGAAACCGGGAGGGTACGATTACGCATTTTCGGTCGACGGGGCTTTGTTCCGCAACTACGAAAACTCCGAAATCAAGGAGGCTGCCTGCTCGGCGCAGGTCCGCTTGGAACGGGCTGCAACGCAACTGACGTTCGATGTCCGCATTACGGGGGAGGTCGTCGTTCCGTGCGACCGGTGTTTGGAGGATTGCCGCGTGCCCGTCGATTTCGAGGGGCGGTTGCTGGTACGCTTTTCCGACCAGCCGGCCGACGAATATGACGGCGAGGTGTTGTGGCTGTCGCTCGTCGAAAAGGAGGTGGATTTGACACAGTACCTGTACGAAAGCATCGTGTTGTCGCTGCCCTACCAGCGGGTGCATCCGGCTGGCGGCTGCGACCCCGAGATGCTGAAACGCTTTCGGATCGTGTCGGACGAGGAGTTTTCGGCGATTGAGCAACAAGCCGAACACCCTACCGAACGGCTCGGCGAAGAACAGCAGGCAGCTTTGAGAAAGTTGCTTTGAGTGTGCGGCGTTAAGAACGCCGTTTTAAGCGCGACGGACAGTCATTAAGTTTCGGACGGTTCCTGCGCCCCGTTTAAGAAACGGGTTTTTAAGCGCGAAGTGCGGCCTTCGGATGTTCGGACAGTTGCTGCGCTGCTGAAATGGAGAAAAGATAGAAAAGAAACTGATTAATAAAAACTTAATAAAATGGCACATCCTAAACACAAAGTCTCGTCCACTCGACGCGATAAGCGGAGAACTCACTACAAGGCGGTCGTTCCGACGGTCGTGACGTGTTCCAATTGCGGTGCTGCTACGCTCTACCATCGCGTATGCCCCGAATGCGGATTCTATCGCGGCAAACTGGCTATCGAGAAAAAAGCGGCCGAATAAATCCGGCGGCCTTGCCGGTCGTTGCGCGGATTCCGGCAGCGGCCCGGCGCGTCCTGCGCCCGGTCGCGGGCGATATTTTCCACTTCCGCCTGCGGATGCAGCGTGGAGGGGAATCGGATTTTTTCTTTCCGCAAGAAGGATATGTAAAACTTGGGTCTATTGTCTGAATTGGTTATGATGAAGATCGGTGTAGATGCGATGGGCGGCGATTTCGCCCCCGAAGCCGCAGTCAAGGGAGCGGTGATGGCACTCGGCGCGGTTGCGCCGGAGAGCCGCATCGTGTTGTTCGGCGACGAAAAGCGAATCCGCGATATCTTGGCCGCCGAAGGATGCCCGGCCGATCGGTTCGACATCGTTCCGACGACCGAAGTGATCGAAATGGGCGATCATCCGGCAAAGGCGTTCCAGTCGAAAACCGGTTCGAGCATCGTCGTCGGGTTCGGTTATCTGGCCAAAGGGGCCATCGACGGCTTCGCGAGCGCCGGTTCGACCGGTGCGATGATGGTCGGGTCGATGTATGCCGTCAAACCTATCGAGGGCGTTATCCGGCCTACGATTTCGTCGCTCATTCCGACCATAGCGGGACGTCCGGCCCTGTTGCTCGACGTGGGGCTGAACGTGGACTGCAAGCCCGAAGTGCTGGCGCAGTACGGCCTTATCGGTTCGGTCTATGCCGAATCGGTGCTCGGAATCGAGCGGCCGCGTGTCGCCGTGCTCAACATCGGCGAGGAGGAGGCCAAAGGCAATGCGCAGTCGAAAGCGACGCACGAGCTGCTGAAAGCCGAACCGCGCATCAACTTCGTCGGCAACGTCGAGGGGTCGCATATTTTCTCGGGCAAGGTGGCCGATGTCATCGTCTGCGACGGGTTCGTGGGCAACACGGTGCTGAAAATGGCCGAAGGACTTTACCGGATCAACCGTGCGACGGGCGTCGAAAACGCGTTCTGGGAGGCGATGAATTACGAAAATATCGGCGGCACGCCCGTGTTGGGCGTCAACGCGCCGGTCATCATCGGGCACGGGTGTTCGTCGCCCAAAGCCATTTGCAGCATGATTCGCTCGACGGAACAGTGCATTCGGGCCGGTTTCACCGAACGGCTGCGGCAGGCTTTCAAGGAATAACGATTAACCACTTGAATAAATGAAAATACGAGCAGCGATTACAGGAGTCGGACAGTATCTTCCCGATTACCTTCTGACCAACGACGAACTGAGCCGTATGGTCGACACCAACGACGAGTGGATCACGTCGCATACGGGTATCAAGACGCGCCATATCCTCAAAGGCGAGGGCATCGGCACTTCGTACATGGGTGCGCGTGCCGTGAAAGACCTGTTGGCCAAGACGGGCGTCGACCCGATGGAAATCGACGTGGTGATTTGCGCCACCGTGACGCCCGACATGTTCTTCCCGTCGACGGGCAACCTCATCGCCGATCAGGCCGGTTGCAAAAATGCGTTCGCGTACGACGTGTCGGCCGCTTGCAGCGGATTCCTCTTTGCGCTGACTACCGGCGCGAAATTCATCGAGGCGGGTACGAGCAAAAAAGTCATCGTGGTCGGTGCCGACAAGATGTCGTCGATTATCGACTATACCGACCGTTCGACCTGTCCGCTTTTCGGCGACGGTGCCGCTGCCGTGCTGCTGGAGCCCAATACCGAAGGTTTCGGCGTCATCGACTCGATTCTCCGTTCGGACGGTTCCGGCGAGCTGCAGCTCTACATGAAAGCCGGCGGTTCGCGTTATCCCGCTTCGCCCGAAACCATCAAGAACAACTGGCACACCATTACGTGGGACGGTCAGGCGGTCTTCAAGGCTGCCGTCTCGAAAATGGCCGACGTTTCGGTCGAGATGATGGAGCGCCACAACCTTTCGTCGGACGATATCCGTTATCTGGTGCCGCATCAGGCCAACCTGCGCATCATCGACGCGACGGCCCGCCGCATGGGCATCACGCAGGAGAAGTGCATGATCAACATCGACCGCAACGGCAATACGACTGCCGCGACGATTCCGACCTGCCTCTACGATTACGAGAAGGAGTTGCGTCCGGGCGACAACCTGATCATGTCGGCATTCGGCGGCGGTTACACGTGGGGTGCCATCTACGTCAAGTGGGCGTACGACGGCAGCAAGAAATAAGTTTTTATTGGCGCGAACCGTACCGGTGTGCGGTTTCGGACAGCTTTCTTCGCTGGGAACCGGCTCTTTCGGGGTTCCGAAGTGGGGAAAGGTGTATGAAAATACGGAAGCACTCCCGAATGGGGGTGCTTTTTTGGTGGTCGTATTTCAGAGGGGCGGTGGGTATGCCCACAAAAAAAAAGGAACTGACCGTCAGTCAGTTCCTTCGAGTGCCCAGGACAGGAATCGAACCTGCACGCCTTGCGGCACACGCACCTGAAACGTGCGCGTCTACCTATTCCGCCACCTGGGCATTTTTATTCAGGCGTCCCCCGTTTTGCTCGGTCGTCGCTGCCCGTCCGTCGATTTCGGCGGGAGCTTTCCGACCGCCGCACGTCCGGAGGTCTGTTTCGGAATTTGCGGTTTGCAAAAATAACACTTTTTTCGGAAACACAAACCTTTCGGCCGATATTTTTTTCAAAGGTAACCTATTTGCAGAAGTAACGGTACTGGAACAGAAGCAGATAGACCGTTGCGACGGATATGTAGGCGTCGGCCAGATTGAAAATCGCGCCGAAGAAATAATTGCGGCCGTCGACCAGAAAGCGCAGGAACGACGGCACGCTATTCCACTGGAACAGCGGGAAATAGAACATGTCGACCACTTTGCCCATCATGAATCCCGCGTAGTGGCCCCCGAACTGCGCCACCTCGTAGGGCGTCGAAGCTGAGAAAATCAACCCGTAGAACGCGCTGTCGAGGATGTTGCCCAGCGCGCCGGCCAGAATCAGCGTCAGCCCCACGATGACGCCCGTCGGCGTCTTTTTCTCTTTGTTCTGCAACAACTTATGGAGCAGCCACACGATGAGGCCGACCATTGCGATGCGGAAAATTCCGAGCAGCAGTTTGCCCCAGTCGAATCCGCCCGGCGTGGCGATGCGCATGCCGAATGCCGCGCCGTTGTTCTCGATGAAGCGCAGCTGGAACCAGTCGGGAAAGACGACGATCGCTTCGTCGAGCTGCATGTGGGTCTTGACCCAGACCTTTATTAATTGGTCGAGAAGCACCAATACGGTCGTGAGGAGTGCTATTTTCTTAAAATTCATGGTCGTGTGTCGATTAAGGCGTTACGGTTATGCGGCGCAAAATTAAGAAAAAATCCCGAATTCCCGGCGGTGCCCTATATAATATAGGTGTACTGGCCGTTGCCGGGAAAAAGCGCATTTTTTCGAAAAAAGTTAATAAATTGTTTGCAAGTTCGGATTTTGTCGTTACCTTTGCATCCGCATTCAGAAAAAATGCCCCGTTCTTATCCAGACGAAGCGTTCCCGATAAAGAGGCTCCGAGCCGAAAGGACGGCTGTTTTTTTGAAGGATGCAAGGTTTTCATAATAAGCCGAGGGCGGCGCGGAACTCTCCGGGTTGTGCGAAGCACGAGGCGATGGTCGAAAACCGAAAGTTTTTAGAAAAATGTTTGGAGGATTGAAAAAGATGTTTTATCTTTGCAGTCCTTTCGCACCGCAAAGTGCGACGTTTTTTCCGATACGGTTCTTTGAATTACTGGTTTAATTTTGAGAGAATAGAAATGTAGTATTTATCTGTCAATTTCCTTTTCAAGAGGAGATCGAATAGTCAGGACTCTAACGAAACATTAATTTTTCATTTACCATGGAGAGTTTGATCCTGGCTCAGGATGAACGCTAGCGGCAGGCCTAA
>CAZGYX010000030.1:0-18077 GCA_964530735.1 uncultured Alistipes sp.
TCGTTCAGTGAACGACCCCGAGAACTCCCGCAATTTTCGCCGTGCGGATGGTTTTGGGTACCTTTTGGCATCAAAAGGTACGATAGAGAAAATTTGTCGAACTGAAAAGTGCAGCGGCGTTAAGAACGCCGACTATCTACTGTGCCAATAAAAAATCAATAAGTTGCCGGACGGCGCGGCCGCGATGCGAAACGGCATTTTTTTCGTCGGCAGTCATCTGGGCGAATGTCTTGGAAAACCCGTCGGGAATGAACAACGGGTCGTAACCGAACCCCTCGCACCCGATTTCGCGGTTGATGATGCGCCCCTCGACGATGCCCTCGAACCGGTATTCCTGCCCGTCGAGCAACAATGCGATGACGGTGCGGAACCGCGCGCGACGGTCGGCGACCCCCTCCAAGTTACGGAGCAATAATTCGTTGTTTGCGGCAAAATCATGTCCGTCGGTGGCGTAACGGGCCGAATGGACGCCGGGCGCACCACCCAAAGCCATGACCTCCAAACCGGTGTCGTCGGCGAAACAATCCAACCCCGTGCGCTCGTAGAGGTAATGCGCCTTTTGCGAAGCGTTGCCTTCGAGCGTGTCGCAGGTTTCGGGAATCTCCTCGTCGATGCCGCAGTCGCGCGGCGTGGTCAACGCGAACGCAGACCCCAAGACGGCCTGCACTTCGGCGAGTTTGTGGGCGTTGTTCGTGGCGAACAACAATTTTTTCAAGGGGCTGGTCATGCTGCTGTCGGTTTTCGGGGGCAGGGACGTTATTTGGCCACCTGCATCTTGTTGAGCCGCTCGTCGGCCACCATTTTGTCGATAATCGTCTTTACGATGCTGTCCATGTCGGAACCCTCCGAGTAATCGGCCGGGCAGACGTGGTTGACGCGGTTGTCTTGGATGAGGGCCGCCATATCCTTGTGGCCGCCTTTCTGTTCGGGGTTGTAGACGGCGATGGAGTGCCCGCCGTAATTCTTGACGAGCCGCATGCACGGGATGTCGGTCGTACCGTCGCCGACGTAAATCATGTGGCGGAACGGGACAGGACGCTCCTCCTCGGGAATGTAACGGTTCACCTGCTTGGAATCGAACACGGATTCGACCCCCTTGTTGATTTTGAAGATGAACTGCGTTTTGTTGGTGTAGTTGACTGCGACGGCCGGCCAGTAGGCGATGCCGTCGACGTCGTAGAGGAACGAGCAGGCGTAGATTTTGCGGAATTCGTGCGCAATGGCGGTGCCCTCGATAATCTCTTTCAGCCCCGAGGAGTTGATGTAATGCAGGATGCGGACGCCCCGTTCGGCGGCGTAACGGTTGATGCGGGAAAACCAGCCGAGCACGCCCGGGAAAAGCGTCACGCGGCGGCCCGATTCCTGAAATGCCTCGCGGCGCAGGGAAAGCCCTTTGGATTTGGCGGCCTGAATCATGCGGGCCATGTAGGTCAGCACCATGTCGGCGTCCTGCTGTTCGGCGAGCGAGTTGGCCTCGTTCCAGAACTCGCGGTTGCTCTTGCCGACGGCGGGAATGAAATCGTACTCCTGCATGTTGCCGGGGGCCAGCGTGCCGTCGAAGTCGTAAATCAGGGCGATCGTGAAGCGGTTTTCCATAGTCGTGGAGGATTTATCGAAAGCAAAGTTAATGAAAAAATTTCAGTATTTTTGTCGGAAGCCGGGGCGCCCTTTGTTTTCATGTCCGAATGCGGGGCATCGGGGTACGGCACGGTTTTGGCCGCTCGTTTCCGGCGAATCGAAACGTGAAATCAAATAAAGTACGCAATGGAATGGAGTAAACTTTTGGCGCATCGCCGCAGTATCCGCAAATTCAACGCCGAACCCGTGCGCGAGGAGGCAATCGAACGCCTGCTCGAAGCCGCGCTGGCGGCGCCGTCGTCGCACAACAGCCGGTCGACCCGTCTGCTGGTGGTCGAAGATGCGGCCGTCATCGCCCGCATGGCCGAAATGCGCGACAGCGGCTCGGCGTTCATGGCCGGTGCGCCGCTGGCAATCGTGGTGCTGGGCGATACGGCGAAAACCGATTTGTGGCAGGTCAACGGCGCGATAGCCGCGACGATGCTGCAACTGGAAGCGGTCGAGCAGGGGTTAGGTTCGTGCTGGGTGCAGGTCGCCGGACGTCCGCGCGTGAAGTCCGCGCCGGAGGGTGAGCAGGCGGCCGATTATCTGCGGACGTTGCTGCCCATTCCCGAAGGGTGCGAGCCGCTGTGCGTCGTTGCGCTGGGGTATTCGGACTTCCGTCCCGCGCCGCTGCCGCCGAGCGACGACCGGGCGCGGGTGATTCGACTAAAAAACGGCGATTGATGCGTCTCGTTTCTTTAACTGGCGCTTTTTGTTCCGGCAAAAAGCACCGTAAAAACCTCCCCCGCAGCCCCGTTAAGAACGGGGTCTTAAAAGCGACTGAGCGTTCATGTGTTTCTCACAGTCGAATGCGCTTCCGCATAATTTAAGAAATATCTGCGCCGTAAAAGCTAAAACGGGCGACTATCGCGGGTTTGCAAGCAAACCGTCCCCGTTTTTATACGCTTTTACGGCTTGCTTTCTTCACGCCTTTTTTGCCGAGCGGGGATTTTTATTAGCGCGATAGACCGTTATTTTGCTTTTGACGATCGATATGAATTTGGTCAGTGGGCTTCGAGCCAGTTATGGCCGATGCCGTAGTCGACGAGCAGCCGGACGCGCAAGGATGCGGCCTGCTCCATCGCTTCGGTGACGATGCGCACGACCTGCTCCTGCTCGCTGCGGAGCATGTCGACGACCAATTCGTCGTGCACTTGCAAGATGACCCGCGACCGGATCCCTTCGGCGGCGAACCGGCGATGCACGGCAATCATCGCGATTTTCATGATGTCGGCCGCCGAACCCTGAATCGGTGCGTTGACGGCGTTGCGCTCGGCCAGTCCGCGCGCGACGGCGTTCTGCGACTTGATGTCGTTGAGGTAACGGCGGCGGCCGAAAATCGTGGCCACGTAACCGTCCGTGCGGGCCTGTTCGGCCGCCTGCTCCATGTACCGGTGCACTTTGGGGTAGGACACGAAGTACCCGTCGATGATTTCGCGCGCCTCCTTGCGCGGAATTTCGAGCCGCTGGCTCAATCCGAATGCCGAAATACCGTAGATGATGCCGAAATTGGCCGTCTTGGCGCGGCGGCGCTCCTCGTGCGTCACCTCGTCGAGCGGCTTGCCGAAAAGGCGGGCGGCGGTCGCGGCGTGGATGTCCTCGCCGTGCTCGAAAGCGGCGATCAGCGACTCGTCTTCGGACAAGTGGGCCATGAGGCGCAGCTCGACCTGACTGTAATCGGCCGAAAGCAGCAGGTGGTCGTCGTCCGACGGGATGAAGGCCTCGCGGATGCGGCGGCCGAGGTCGTCGCGCACGGGGATGTTTTGCAGGTTGGGGTTGGTGGACGACAAACGCCCCGTAGCTGTTACGGCTTGATTGAACGACGTGTGGATGCGTCCGGTGGCGGGGTTGACCAACTGGGGCAGTGCTTCGACGTAGGTCGACAACAACTTCTTGACGCCGCGATATTCGAGGATGCGGTCGACGATGCGGTACTTGTGCGCGAAAGTTTGCAGGTACTCCTCGTCGGTGCAGAACTGCTTGGTGCGGGTCATCTTGGGTTTCTCGGCGATGCGCATCTTGCTGAACAGCACCTCGCCCAACTGCCGCGTGGAGTTGATGTTGAGCGCGGGTTCGCCCGCCTCGCGGCGGATGTCGGCCTCCAATTCGGCCAGTTTGCGGTTGAGCTCGACGGCGTATTCGGCCAACGACGCGGTGTCGATGCGCACGCCGGCCATTTCGATGTCGGCCAGCACCTCGATCATCGGCTCCTCGATGTCGCAATATAATTTTCTTAAACCTATTTCTTCTACGCGAGGCCAAAGGGTCTGTTTGAGCTGCAGCGTGATGTCGGCGTCCTCGGCGGCGTACTCCGTCACCCGCTCGATGTTGACCATGTCCATCGTCAGCTGGCGCGGCCCCTTGCCGATGAGCGTCTCGATTTCGATGGGCCGGTAGTCGAGGTACCGCTCGGCCAGCGCGTTCATGTTGTGGCGCGATTCGGGGTCGAGCAGGTAATGGAGAATCATCGTGTCGTATTTCACGCCCCGCACGGCGACCCCGATGCGGCGCAGGACCATGAGGTCGAATTTGACGTTCTGGCCGATTTTGGCGATGCCGGCGTTCTCGAACAACGGCCGGATGATGTCGGCGTATTCGGCCGTGCAGGCTTGGGTGAAGGGCACGTACCACGCCTCGTGGGGCTTGACGGCGAGCGACAGGCCGACGATGCGGTCGTTGAAAACATCGAGTCCGGTGGTCTCCGTATCGAAGCAAAATTCGGAAAACTGCGCGATTTCGTGCACGACGCGGCGCAAGTGGTCGGCCGAATCGACCAGCGTATAGGTATGGGGCGTGGTGGCGGCCGTCGCGGGTTCGTTTTCGTCCGTCGGGTCGTCGGGCGTTGCGGGAGCTGCCTCCTGCGGTGCCGGCTGCGAAGCGGGCGCGGGGGCGTCGAACGCCTCGAACAGGTTGCCCTGTCCGGCGAGCGCGGCGCGTTTGGCGGCGGCCGATTTGGCGCGGGCCATTTCGGCGAGCTGGGTCTGCGCCTCCTGCTGCGGCGCGTCGGGCAACGGCTCGGCGGGCGCCAGATTGGCGATGTCGTTGAGGAACGACTTGAAGTCCAATTCGGCGAAAAGCGCGCGCAAGGCGTCGATGTGCGGCTCGCAGACGGTGAGCTCCTCGGCGCGGAACTCGATAGGGACGTCGAGGCAAATGGTGGTCAACTGCTTGGCCAGACGCAGGTTGTCGGCCCAAGCGGCGATGTTCTGCCCCTGTTTTCCGGCGATTCGGCCGGTGTTGGCGAGGATGTTCTCGACGGTGCCCCACTCCTGCACCAATTTGCAGGCGGTTTTCTCGCCGATGCCGGGCACGCCCGGAATGTTGTCGGACGTGTCGCCCCACAATGCGAGGATGTCGCGCACGAGGACGGGATCGTCGATGCCGTATTTGTCGCGAATGGCGGCGCGGTCGACGATTTCGATGTGGCCGTCGTTGCCTTTCTGTTTGTAGATGCGGCAATGGTCGCGGACGAGCTGGCCGTAATCCTTGTCGGGCGTGACCATGAATACCTCGTAACCGGCCTCGGCCCCCTTCTGCGAGAGCGTGCCGATGACGTCGTCGGCCTCGTAGCCCTCGACCTCCAAAATCGGGATGCACATCGCCTCCAAAACCCGCTTGACGTAGGGTATGGAGGTAAGGATGTCTTCGGGCGTTTCGGCGCGGTTGGCCTTGTATTCGGGGAAAAGGCCGCGGCGGAAACTGCCGCCCTTCGGGTCGAACGCGACGCCCAAAAGGTCGGGCCGTTCGCGTTTGAGGATGTCGCGCAGGAACTTGACGAACCCGAAGACGACCGACGTGTTCATGCCGGCGCGGTTGCGCATGGGACGTCCCATGAACGCATAATAGTATTTGAAAATCAACGCATAGGCGTCGATGAGAAATAATTTTTTCATTTTTTATTCATTTGGTTGTGCGGCGTTCGGAGGGATAGAGCGTTGCAGGTCGTGCATGCTTATCGGTTGTCCTCCGCATACCATTCGGCGAAAGAGGTGGCGGTTTCGTGCAGGCGCAATGCGTGGAGCGAAACCCCCTGCGGCAGGCGCGGCCGGATGCGGGCGGCGAAGTCGGCGAGCATGTTCTCGCAAGTAGGCCGGTAATCGACCTCGACGAGGTTGTCGAACCGCTGTGCGAGCGTGGCGCGCAAGTCGCTGGTTGCGGCGGTGCGCTGCAAGACCAATGCGTGGTCGAACCGCTTGATGATTTCCTCGCCGACGATGCCTTTCAGGACGCCGAAGTCCATGACCATGCCCTGTTTGGGGTGGCTGGGGTCGGCGACCGGAACCCCTTTGACGGTCACGAACAACCGGTAGGAGTGTCCGTGAATCTCGCGGCAGGGGCCGTCGTACTGGTCGAGCGCGTGCGCCGCCTCGAACGAAAACTCTTTGGTTAAGCGAATTACGGTCATAATCGGTATCGTTGGGCGGTGGGGCCGAATGGTCGGGGCACCGCGCCGTGTCAGCGGATGGCGATCATGTTGCGGATCGAACGTTCGGCCCGGCGGCGCGTGTCTTCGTCGATTTCGACGGCGGGCGATTCGGTTTCGAGCGCGGCGCAGATGTTTTCGAGCGTCACCATCTTCATGTAGCGGCAGTTGTTGCAACCGCAGGCCTCGTCGTCGGGCGGGGCCGGAATGAACGTCTTGTCGGGGAACCGCTTGCGCATCTCGGACAGGATGCCCGATTCGGTGACGACGATGAAGGTCTGCGCGCTGTTGCGGCCGCAGAAGTCGAGAATCGCGGCGGTGGAGCCGACGAAATCGGCAACTTCGAGGATGTAGGCGCGGCATTCGGGGTGCGCGACGGTCAGGGCGTCGGGATGCTGTTGCTGCAAGGCGAGGAGCTTTTCCAACGAAAATTCCTCGTGGACATGGCACGCCCCGTCCCAGATGACCATGTTCTGCCGGCCGGTCAATCGCTGGATGTAAGAGCCCAAATTGCGGTCGGGGGCGAAAATCAGCGGCTGGTCGGCGGGCAGCGACTGCACGACCTGCAAGGCGTTGGCCGAAGTGCAGCAAATGTCGGTCAGGGCCTTGACGCCGACGGTGGTATTGACGTAGGAGACGACCTTGTGGCCGGGGTACTGCGCCTTGAAAGCGGCGAATGCGGCGGCGTCGCACGAGTCGGCGAGCGAACAACCCGCTTCGGGGCACGGAATCAGCACCTTTTTGTCGGGGCAGAGCACCTTGGCCGTTTCGGCCATGAAGTGCACGCCGGCGAAAAGGAGGATGTCGGCGTCGACGGACTGCGCCCGGACGGCGAGCGCGAGCGAGTCGCCGAGAAAGTCGGCGACCTCCTGTACTTCGGGACGGGTGTAGTAGTGGGCGAGCACGACGGCCCGCTTTTGGCGTTTGAGCGCGGCGATGCGCTCGGCAAGGCGATTCATCGGGTCAGACGGTCATGATGTCCTTCTCCTTTTTGGCGACGGACTCGTCCAGCAGTTTGGTGAATTTGTCCAAAAGTTTCTGCGTGCGGTTTTCGCCCTCTTTGGATTCGTCTTCGGGCATGCCCTCCTTCTGCGCTTTCTTGAACGCATCGACGGCGTCGCGGCGGGCGTTGCGCAGGCTGATGCGCGCGGTTTCGGCCTCGTTGCGTACCTGTTTCACCAACTCCTTGCGCCGCTCCTCGGTCAAGGGCGGAATGGTCAGGCGGATGTTCTCGCCGTTGTTCGACGGCGTGAGCCCGATGTTCGAGTCGATGATGGCTTTCTCGATGACGCGCAGCATCTTGGTGTCCCAAGGCTGGATCAGGATCGTGCGCGCATCGGGTACGGTGACGCTCGCCGCCCCCGAAACGGGCACCTGCGACCCGAAGTAATCGACCATGACGCCGTTGAGCGCGTTGGTCGATGCCTTGCCGGCGCGGATGTTCAACAACTCCTCTTCGAGGTGGTCGATGGCTTTCTGCATGCGTGCCGAAGCATCGTTGAGAATCGTCGTAGTCTCCATAGTATGCGGTGTGTATGTTTTTTACGGATTTACCAGTGTGCCGATCGGCTCTCCGGCCAATACCTTTTGCAGGTTGCCGCGCGTGTCCATGTCGAAGACGACGATCGGCAGCCGGTTTTCGCGGCAGAGCGTGAAAGCCGTGAGGTCCATGACTTTCAGCCGCCGGTCGAGCACCTCGTCGAACGAGATTTCGCCGAATTTCGTGGCCGTCGGGTCTTTTTCGGGGTCGGCCGTGTAAACGCCGTCGACGCGGGTGCCTTTCAACAGCACGTCGGCCTCGATTTCGATGCCCCGCAGCGCCGAAGCCGAATCGGTCGTGAAGTAGGGGTTGGAGGTGCCGCCGCCGATGATGACGACGTACCCTTCGGACAGGTAATGCAATGCCCGCTCTTTGGAAAAATACTCGCCGACAGGCTCCATGCGAATGGAGGTGAGCACTTTGGCCTTGACGCCGTTGTCCTCCAACGCCGATTGCAGGGCGAGTGAATTGATGATCGTGGCGAGCATCCCCATCTGGTCGCCCTTGACGCGGTCGAAGCCCCGTTTGGCGCCCGACAACCCGCGGAAGATGTTGCCCCCGCCGATGACAATGCCGATTTGCACGCCGGTGGCCGCCGCGTCGCGAATCTGCTCGGCGTAGGATTGGAGCACTTCGGGCGAAAGGCCGTATTTCTGCTCTCCTTGCAGCGACTCGCCGCTCAATTTCAACAGGATGCGTCGGTATTTCATGGCTCGGGAATTTTCGATACGGCGAAGATACGAAAAGTCGAGTGCAAACCCAAATTTATTTGCGCATTATTGCCGCTCTTCGTGCAACTCGTGCGAGAGGTCGTGGAAAAAGTCGTGGTTCAGGATTTTGCACAACCGCGTCAGGGTGGCGGTGTCGATGCTCTCGCGCTGGAAAAGCCGGTACACGTTCGACCGGTCGCATGCCAGCTGCCGCGCCAGCCACCCGATGCTGTGCCGCTGGCGGTCGAACTCCTCCCGGATACGTATGCCGATGTGTTTCATTAAGGGGCTTTGCAACTCGTTAAGTTAATTAATAAAAGGCTTTGTTCGCACGGTCACGAAAAAAGCGCAGACCGCATTCACCGTATCTACTGGAAGAGGTCTTGGCGTACCCGTGAAGAAAGATCGTGCGAATGAGCCCACGCCGTAAACACGACATGGACATCAACCTTGCCACTTTTTCTTCACGTTGTCGGAAACCGCCAAGTTTCTTCCGAAGAATGTCAAGCCGATGTGCTTTTCAGTCCGTATGTCGCAACCCCCGTCAGAGCTGCTTTTTTATTAGCGCCCTGTTAAGAACAGGGTTCTAAACGCGGTAGACCGCTTTGCAATTCAAACCGTTGTCGTCGCTGCCGGCCGCCTCGTTAAGAACGGGGTTTTAAGCGTGGCAGACTGTCGACTGATTGCTATTGTTGCATCAGTGCTTCATAAATATGCTCCTCGTCGTAACCGCAGAGCGCGTGCAACTGGGCGGGCGTGCCGTGCGAAACCCAACCGTCGCCGATGCCCAACGACCGGACGGCGGGCGAGAACCCGTGCGCGTTGAACCACGCGGCGACCGCTTCGCCCACGCCGCCGCGCAGGCATCCGTCCTCGACCGTGACGACCCGCCGGAAGCGGCGTCCCACCTCGTCGAGAATCGTCTCGTCGAGCGGTTTGGCGTAACGCAGGTCATAGTGCGCGGCGTCGCATCCGGCGGCGACGGCCCGCTGGACGGCGCGGGCACCGGCGTTGCCTGTGGTGCCGATAGTCAGCAGGGCTGTGTCGCTGCCCTCGCGCAGGCACCGCCCGCGTCCGACGGGCAGTTCGGCGAACGGCTCGTTGCGCCAAGCGACCCCCTCGCCGCATCCGCGCGGGTAACGCACCACGAACGGGTGTCCGGTGTGCAAGGCGGTGAACATCAGGTTGCGGAGCTCGGATTCGTCCATCGGCGCGGCGATAATCAAGCCGGGAACGGCCCCGAAAGCGGCCAAGTCGAAAACCCCGTGGTGCGTCGCCCCGTCCTCGCCGACGATGCCGCTGCGGTCGAGGCACAGGACGACGGGCAAATCCTGAATGGCGACGTCGTGGATGACGTTGTCGTAGGCCCGCTGCATGAACGACGAGTAGATGTTGCAGAACGGGCGCATGCCGGCGGCGGCCAGTCCGGCCGAAAACGTGACGGCATGCTCCTCGGCGATGCCGACGTCGAAACACCGCTCGGGCATCTCGCGCATGAGGATGTTCATCGAACAACCCGACGGCATGGCGGGCGTGATGCCGACGACCCGCCGGTCGAGCCGCGCGAGGTCGAGCAGCGTCTCGCCGAAGACGTCCTGATACCGCGCGGCGGGACGTGCCGAAGCGATGCGCTCGCCGGTGTCGGGGTTGAACCGTCCGGGAGCGTGCCAGACCGACTGGTCGGCTTCGGCGGGAAGGTACCCCTTGCCTTTGGTGGTCATGACGTGCAACAGCTTGGGCCCCCCGATGTCGCGCAGCGCGCGGAGCGTGCGCACGAGGTCGGGCAGGTTGTGGCCGTCGACGGGGCCGAAGTAACGGAAGTTGAGGCTCTCGAAAAGGTTGGAATTTTTCAGCAACCCGAACTTGATGCCGTTCCACATCTTGCGGCACAGGTGCAACAGGTGCGGCGTATGCGACAAAAGCCCCCACACGTGGCGTTTGAAGCGGTTGTAATGTACCGAAGTGGAGATTTTGAGCAGGTAGTTTTTCAGCGCGCCGGTGGCTTGGTCGATCGCCATGTTGTTGTCGTTGAGGATGACCAGCAGGTCGGTGCCTTTGGAGGCGCCGGCGTTGTTCAACCCCTCGAACGCCAGCCCGCCGGTCATGGAACCGTCGCCGATGACGGCGACCACCTTGCGCTGCTCGCCGCGCAATTCGGCCGCTTTGGCCATGCCGAAAGCCGCCGAAATCGACACCGAAGCGTGCCCGCCGCCGAAAGCGTCGTAAGGGCTTTCGTCCATGCGCGGAAAACCGCTGATGCCGCCCAACCGGCGTTTGGTGCGGAATGCCTCGCGGCGGCCGGTGATGATTTTGTGGGCGTAGGTCTGGTGCCCGACGTCCCAGACGAGTTTGTCGTCGGGCGTGTCGAAGACGTAGTGCAGTGCGGCGGCAAGCTCGACCGCGCCGAGCGACGAGGCGAGGTGGCCGGGATTGACCGAACACTGCTCGATGATGTAGCGGCGCAATTCGTCGCAATAAAGGCGCAACTCGGCGAGCGAAAGCCGTTTGAGGTCGCTCGGCGAGTCGATGCGCGGGAGGTATGTGTAAGCGCTGTCGGGCATGTTACACAAAGGTACGAAAAGTCGCGTGTAAAATGCAAATAAATTTGGCATTGTATTCGGCTTTTCGTATCTTTGTCCCCGACATATCGAAAGCGCATCGGCTTTTCTTCTGGTTTCGAAACTTGGACAATTTTGACACAAGAAGAATTTGAGTTGATGCTCGCGTCGTTTTTAGGCGTGGGCATTTCTTCAATCTTCTTGTGTGGGCAGTCCAAGGCCTTGAAACCGGGTTGAGTGATTTGCCCGCTTTTTTATGCCTATATCATTAAAAGAAAGCGTGAGGCCGAAAATTTATTCGATGAATGCAGGTCGTAGGAGAGACCCCAAAACAGCTTAAATAAGTAATAGTCCCACGCTCAAATGGGTTCCTTTTGTTTTCAAAAAGGAACCCATTGTTATTTGCACGGCTTTCGAGGATGCGGCCGGTGCGGCGTTAAAAACGTCGGAACATAATTCGGACTTGTGCAGTCGAATCGCCCGAAATCACAGCCACTTCTTGTACCGGAAATACCAAATGGTAAGGCCGGAACAGAAAATCATCAGGCAGATGGCGAAAAGGTACCCCACGGGAATCGTCCACCCGTTGGGCAGGGTCCAAGCCCAATCCAATTCGGGCATCGCCTTGAAGTTCATGCCGTAGACCGAGGCGATGAGCGTCGCGGGCAGGAAGATGACGGCCGCCACCGAAAATATCTTGACGATTTCGTTCTGCTCGATGTTGATGAGGCCCAGCGCGGCGTCCTGAATGTAATCCAGACGCTGGAAACTGAAATCGGCGTGGTTGATGAGCGAATTGACGTCCTTGATCATCAACTGCAAGCGCGGATAGATGTCGTTGGGGAAGCGCTCGGAGCGCAGGATGCCCGACAAGACACGCTGCCGGTCGAAAATGTTTTCGCGCAACAACATGGTACTCTCCTGCAAGGCGCTGATGCGGTGCAAGACTTGTTTGTCGACCGTGTCTTCGGAGTTGATGTCCTTCGACAGCGCGGCGACCTGCTTGGCCACCAGCTCGACGAGGTCGGCGTCGAAGTCGATGCGCACCTCCAACAACGAAATGAACAGGTGGTAACCGGTCGAATAACTCCGGTAATTCATCTGCAACCGTTTTTCCGTTTCCCGGAACGTGCGGAACTCGGCATTGCGCACCGAGACGAGCACGCCCTCGTTGGAGATGATGAACGACGCCGGTTCGACGACGAACGAATCGCCCGTCGGCACGAAAAAGTTGGCGTTGGAAATGATCGTGTTCTCCGTTTCGGAGTATTTCGACGTGGATTCGATCTCCTCGACCTGCTGTTTGGTTTGGAGGCTGATCTCCATGAAGTTCTCGACGGCTTTCTGCTCCTTGACGGTCGGTTCGAGCATGTCGATCCACAAAATGTCGTCGTAACCCAGCTCGTCGAAGAGCCGGGTGTCGGCATTGCGGATGATCTTGTTGTATTGTTTCAGGTAGATGGTAATCATGGCTGTACACCCTCTTGATGAAAAAAATCCGTGACCGGGCGGACGACCCGTGCGGGCGGGCCGCGTCAGGCTCTTCAGCCGGGATTGGCCCGCAGGACGGCTTTCAGGCCTGCGCGCCAGATTTTTTTCGTGAAGGCGTCGTCGCGCCGATTACCGGACGCCGACGGGACGGGACGGGCACGAAGCGCTGCGCCGGCGCGGAACTCGATTCCGTGCCGAATGTCCCGGACGGGACGGGCTGCACCGCAGAACGGGGCAACGACTATACGCGCGACAACTGTGACCATCGTCCATAAAGAAACGGAAATTCATTTCGTCCGCGCCGCGGCGGCCTGCGCCGGCGGCGTATCGAAATACGTTTTGTGCCGCAAAGGTAAGCAAAAAACGGCATTTTTTCCACAAACGGTAGAAAAAACGTGCCGGACTCTTGACAAAGGGGGTCCGCCGATTATATATTTGCATTGCGGTTCAAAAATTGAATAATTATGCCAAAAATTTGAATAACCGGTTATCGACAACCGTCGTGCGCTGTAATACAGAATTTTGAAAAAAGTTGTTTCGGATTATCAACAGTTTTTTCCGCTTTTATTGACAGGTTATCGACGGCGCAGCCGGCCGGCCGGCTCCGGCCGGCCCTCCCGCCGCACGGACGAAAATTTTTCATTCATTATCTCTATACGCTTATGCAGTTTACCCGTATTCCCGATTCGTATGCGCCGCTCGGCGGGCCCCTGACCTATGCCGTCGAACACGACGCGCGAACCGATGTCGCCGTCCGTATCCTGAACGGCACGCAGACCCGACTCTACGGCGCGAAACGGTTTGCCGGAGTCGCGGCCGCCGAATTCGACATCGCACCCTATCTGCGGCGGCAGCTTCGTTTCACGCCGGTTACCGGCAAGACGGGGGTCTATGCCGGAGCCCCGCGCATCGTCGGCACCGTCGTCGAGGCGGCGGCCGATGCCGCAGCGCAACCGGCGGCGGAACCGGCCGTGCAGGCCTCCCAAGCGACGGCGACGTCGGCCTACCGCGTGTTCCTGCCTTCGGCCGAACCCGTTTCGGCCCCTGCGCTGCTCACCTCCATGCCCCGTGTCCGGCTGATTCCGGTCGGCGCGAGCGACGAACTGTCGCTGCTGACCTCGGGCCCCCACCAAGTGACGCTGATTGCCGAATACGGGCCGGATGCCATTGCCGACACCTACGACATCCCGTCGGGCGGCCTGCACATCTTCCTGCTCAATACGGCCAACTACCGTCGGGCGGACAAAATCACGATCGACGCCGGGACGTGCGGCAAGGTGGTCTACTCGCTGGTGCAACCGATGCGCGGTTCGGTGCGGCTGGCGTGGCGCAGCCGGGCGGGTTCGCTCGAACAGTACACTTTCCCGGTCGAGGCGACGGCCGGTGTCGAAGCCGCGAAACGGCATGCCTACGGCCCCGACGGGTATGTCGGCCGGGCGACGGGCGAGTACCGCCGCAAACTGCGCTCGGCCCTCGAAACGCGCGAAGTGCTCGAAGGGCTCGCCGAACTGGTCGACACGCCGGAAGTGTGGATGGTCGGTGAGAGCGGTTATGTGCCGGTCGAGGTGGTGAGCGAACGGGCCGTCGTCCACAATCACGGCACGATGAGCTGGCTCGAAGTGACGATTCGCGACGCCAAACACAAGGAGGCATCATGGAACTGACGATCGACGGCCAACGGTGCGATTTGGGCGGCCGTCTGCCCGAATTGCCGAAGTACGACGCCGCGGCGCTGGCCGATGTGGATGCCTGCCGCGAGGGGCGCACGCTGCGGATCGTGCTGCCGGTGACCGACCGCAACGATGCCGTCGCCCGGTTCGCCCGCGACCCCCATGCGGCGACCCGTTTCAACGACGGGCTCCACACGGCCGAACTGACCCACGAAGGGGCCGTGCTGTTCGCCGGTTCGGTGCGGCTGCTGTCGGCGTCGGACGAGGAGTATGCGTTCGAGGTGCGCGACGGCGGGGCGCAGTGGGCGAAAGAGGCGGCGCGGACGATGTTTTCTGAATTAGGGGTCGATTACAAGGCCGCGCTTACTCCGACGACCGTGTGCGACAGCTGGACGGCCGACACGCCGGTGCGGTTCTTTCCGGTGCACCGTGACGAATACCCGCAAACGAACGGTTCGGACGACCTGATGCCGGCCGAACGGATGCTCTCGGTGGACGATTACCGGCCGTTCCTGCACCTCGCGACGGTGGTCGACGCGATTTTCGGGCAGGCGGGCTATCGGGTGCAAAGCGAGTTCCTACACGGCGAGTTTTTCCGGTCGCTCTACATGAGCGGGGCCTATGCGTCGCACGACACGGCAGCGGCAATGGCGCGCATGGGATTCCATGCCCGCAGGCTGGCACCGGCGACGGCGCAGGCCGGCCCGACGGGGCGGGTGTTCGCCGACCCGTCGGCCATTTACAACACGGTGGGAAACATCGTCGACACGGCGACGCCCCAGACGCCCGATGCGGACGGCGAACCGATTGCCGGGTTGGCCAACAACGGCGGCTGCTTCCGCATGCGGAACGGCGCGATCGCCTTCGTGCCGCCGACGGGCGTGCGGGTCGGGTTCGACTACTACCTGCGCTACACGACCGACTACCGCATCGCGAGCCGCACGCGCCTCAAAGGTTTCGATACGCTCTATCTCGGCCCGGGTTCGGAGGTGCGTTTCGAGCTGGCGAACCGCTACGTCGACCGGCGCGGCGCGCTGACGCCCAACTACACCTATCGGGTGATAGTCTTCGACCACGCGCCGGGAGCGGAATACCGGCTGACCTATCGCAACGGCGCGTCGGAGGTGGCGTGGCTCGAGTTCGCGTCCCGCTCGGCGCAGGCGACGACCCCGGCGGCGGGCGTGCTCTCGGATCCGGTGCTCTATGTCGCCGACGGTGCGTGGTGGGTGCCCTACGAGGGCGACTGGGCCCTGTACGACGGGCACATCGGCGAGACGGGGCGGACGACGGTCGAGGTGCGCGTAAGCACGGCGACGGAACTGGTGACGCCGACCTCTCCGAAGTATTTTTACCACATCTACTTCGCGGGCGCCGAACCGGGGATGAACCTGACGCTGCACAAGGAGTGTTCGCTGGAACCGGTCTTCCGCACGGGGCCGGGGTTCGGCTCGAACCTCGATTTCGCCGATGTGGCCCAGCTGCGGGTGCGCCAAATCGAGGTGCTGCGGGCGGTGGCGCATCTGTTCAACCTGCGGTTCCACACCGACGAGGCGACGAAGACCGTGTGCATCGAACCGGCGGACGATTTCTTCGGGCAGGGGCCGGAGGCGGACTGGAGCGGCCGCACCGACTGGCTGCAACCGGTCGTGCGGCAGGACATCGCGCCGGAGGTGCACGAACGGCGCACGTGGTGCTACCGCGAGGGCGACGGGCCGGTGCGCAGGCTCGAAGCCGAGACGGGCGGGACGCTGGGCGCGTGGAGCCACGACGCGCAGTCGAAAGCGACGCTCGCGGGCGAAAAGGTCTATCGCAACCCGCTGTTCGCGCCGACGGTCAGTGCGGCGGGCCACTATCGCAACGCGCCGTCGGCCCTGTTGCTCGAAATGGGCGACCGCGACGACCTGACGCAGGACGAAGCGGCGGCGACGCCCCGAATCGTGCGCTATGCGGGTATGCACGCGCTGCCGGAGCCGGAGCGGTGGGGCTATCCGTCGAACGGCGGGGGGTATCCGCTGGCGGCGTTCCACTTCGCGGGCGATGCGGCGACGGAGGGCTTCACGCTCTGTTTCGAGGACCGCGACGGCGTGCGGGGCCTGAACCGGTTTTATGCGCGGCAGGCAACCCGCGAAGGCGCGCTGGAACGCATCACGCTGACGCTGCGCGTGGTGCCGGACGAGTACGAGGCGCTTTTCGTCCCGGAGCTGGGGCTGCCGAACATCCGCTCGGTATTCCGCATCGACACGGGGCAGGGCGTGGTGCGGGCGACGCTGGCGGCCGTCGAAAGCTACGACGCGGAAGCCCATGCGCTGCGCGCGACGTTCGAGCGGCTGCCGGAAGACGCATGACCCCGTCCCTGTTGTTTCATCGCTGCGTTTTTGGAAAAATTTAATAAAAATGACAACTCTGGAACGAAAATTCGCCGACGTGCTGTGCGCTGCGGTCGGCCAACTGCCGCCCCGCGAGGCGGTCGGAAAACTGATGGACGCCGGACTCATCGACATCGCGGCCTGCGAACGGCAGGCCATCTACGAGGCGGTGCGGCGTGCGGAAAGCGACGGCATGCGCCGCTGCGAAGCCCTCGAAGCGGTCGCCGTGGAGTTCTGCTGTTCCTACGAAAAGGCGCGCAACGCCTTCTACAAACAACTCAAATCCCACAACTGAATCACAACACCCATGAAATCCGAAATCCAAATCGTCGATGCGGCCGATACGTGCCACATCGACATCGAGGGGACGATCGGCGTGCCCGAGGAGTGGCAGTTCGAGGCTCCCGAAGAGCAGGTCGCCACTTACGACAAGTTCCGCGAGGCCCTGCGCCGCATCGCGGAGGTCAAGGCGCCGGAAGTGGTCGTCAACATCCGTTCGACGGGCGGCGATGTGAACGACGCGCTGCTCATCCACGACGCCCTCCGCACGCTCGACGCCCGCATCACGACCCGCTGCTACGGCTACACGGCGTCGGCGGCGACCATCATCGCCCAAGCGGCGACGGAGGGGTGCCGCGAGCTGTCGGCCAACGCCCTCTACCTCATCCACAATGCCGTGTGCGCCACCGAAGGCAATGCGGCCGAACTGGAAAGCCGCATCGACCTGCTGCGCCAGACCGATGCCCGCATCGCGGGGGTCTATGCCGCCCGTTCGGGCCGTCCGGCCGAGGAGTTCGAGGCGCTGATGTCCGAGAACAACGGCAACGGCCGCTGGCTCTCGCCCGACGAAGCGATTGCGGCGGGGCTGGCCGACCGGATCGTCGAAGCGACGGAGGCGGTACCCGCCGACGAAGCGGAGCGGCCGCGTGTGCGCGGCTGGAAACGCCTCCTTGCGACCGTCGGCATCGGCCGGAAGCCGTCGGGCGACGGACGCGGCGAACTGCCCGAAGACCGCAACGTGCTCCACTTCGAGGACGAAGCGCGCGAGGAACTGCGCCGCCGCTCGCAGCTGGCCGCCGAAGAAGCCCGTGCGCAATTCGGCCCGACGCAGACCCGTCCCCGCGAAGACCCCTCCTACGGCGAGACGCTCCGGACCTCCAACGAACGCGCCTACGCCGAAGATGCGCGCTGCTTTTCTTAGCGCGATAGACGGCTGTCTTGCTTATGGCCGTCGTCCGCGCTATTACCGAACCCAACCAATTATCATTTAATCAAATCATTCAATCATTATGAGCTACTTGGAAAATTCCAAACAGTACACCGGTTCCGAACTGGAACACATCTTCTTCCGTCCCATGCTGAAAGGCCCGTCGGCCGTCGATCTGGGCGTGCGCGTACTCTACAACATGCCGGTTCCGACGACCGTGCAGCTGTGGAACGGCCAGCACAACATCCTCCACAAGTACGATTCGACCGGCTGGGACGGCGGCGCGCACGCGGAGAAAACCCAGAAAATCATCGACATGAAGCGCGTGAAAGCCGAACTGGGCTTCGCGGCGGCCGACTACTTCGCGATGGTTTACGAGAAAATCACGTCGAACCCCGAAGTCAACATGGACGACCTGACCGGCACCCAGCTCGAAGAGGCCGAAACCGCCCTCTTCAAGCAGACGCTGGCCGAGAACATCCGCGCCACGAT
>CAZGYX010000031.1:0-18055 GCA_964530735.1 uncultured Alistipes sp.
CAGACCGAGACGCAGGGCCGCGTCCATACGTCGGCCGCGTCGGTGGCCGTGCTGCCCGAAGCCGAGGAATTCGACGTCGAAATCTCGATGAACGACGTCCGCAAGGACATCTTCTGCGCCAGCGGGCCGGGCGGGCAGTCGGTCAACACGACCTATTCGGCCATCCGGCTGACCCACATCCCGACGGGCATCGTCGTGCAGTGCCAAGACCAGAAATCGCAGCTGAAAAATTTTGATAAAGCGTTTGAAGAACTGAGGACGCGGGTATTTAACCTCGAATACTCCAAGTACCTCGACGAAATCGCCTCGAAGCGCAAGACGATGGTCTCGACGGGCGACCGGTCGGCCAAAATCCGCACCTACAACTATCCGCAGGGACGCATCACCGACCACCGCATCAACTACACGATCTACAACCTTTCGGCCTTCATGGACGGCGACATTCAGGACTGCATCGACCAGTTGATCGTGGCCGAAAACGCCGAACGGCTCAAAGAGAGCGAATTGTAGCGCGCGCAATAATTCCGCCCGTGTTCCGTTAGACAGAGAAACGAGACATGCCAAATTCCATCCGGAACCGCCTGCTGTTCGCAGCCGTCCTCCTGTTTTCCGGCTTCGCGGCGGATGCGGCCGCCCAGCAGCCGCTCTACATCGTCAACGGCGTGCCGACGACGGAAAACATCGCGCGGATTCCGCCCGAAGACATCGAACGCATCGAAACCCTGCCCGCCGACGAGGAGAGCATCGCCCGTTACGGCGCGGAGGCCTCGAACGGCGTCGTGCTCGTGACGCTGCGTTACGACGAACCGGCCCGTTTCGATGCCGACGGACTGACGTTCGGCGAATACATCGCCCGCGAGGTCAAATGGGATGCCGATGAACCGGCGGCGCGCGTGATTCTGCGCTACACCGTGACGCCCGAAGGCCGGGCCGTCGTCACCGAAGAACTCGAATCGACCGACAGCCGGCTCAAACGGCGGGTGCTGAAAGCCGTCGCGACGGCTCCCGCATGGCAACCCGCCACCAAAGCGGGCAAGCCCGTCGCCAGCGAGGGGGTGCTGCGCATCCAGCTGCCCGAAGGCAAACGCATGCCGCGCCCGCTGGAATTGGTTATTTATTAGGGCGACAGATTGTCGATGTGTTTCGCATGGTTTCTGCGCCGCAGCCCATAACGACTTGAAAACAGGAAAGATAGCGATGAAAACCAATTCATTTTCCGCTTGGGTTTTGGCCGTGCGGCCGTACAGTTTGGGCAACGCCGTCATCCTCGTGGGCGTCGCATCAGCACTGGCCGCGTCCGACGGCGGCTTCCACTGGCTGCCCGCTCTGCTGTGCCTGCTGTTCGCCGTCGCGATGCAGTGCACCGCCAACTTGGTCAACGACCTGTGGGACTTTCTGAAAGGTGCCGACCAGCCCGACCGGCTCGGACCCGACCGCGCATTCGCCAAAGGCTACATCACGCTTCCGGCCATGCGCACCGGCATCGCCGCGTTCACCCTCGCCGCCTGTCTCGCCGGCTGCGGCCTGCTCGCATGGGCCGTGCAGGCCGGCATACTGCGCTACGGCGGGTGGGAGCTGGTGGCCGTAGGGGCCGCCTGCATCGTTTTCGCCTATTTCTATACCGCCGGGCCCTACCCGCTGGCCTATCACGGATTGGGCGACGCGGCGGTCATCCTCTTCTTCGGGCTGGTGCCCGTGACGTTCACCTACTTTTTGCAGACCGGCACGTGGTCGGCGACGAGCGCCGTCGTTGCGCTGGCGTGCGGGCTGGTCATCGACACCATGCTGATGATCAACAATTTCCGCGACCGCGACGAGGATGCCCGCTGCGGCAAACGCACCGTCGTCGTATGCGGCGGCGCAAGCGTCGGACGCTGGGGATACCTCGCTCTGGGGGTCGGGGCCGTCGCGCTGTGCCTTTCGCTGCTCTTCGCGGGACGCCCGGCCGCCGCGCTGCTGCCCCTGCCCTACCTTGCCGTGCACATCGCCACGTGGCGCAAAATGGTGCGCATCGACCACGGCGAAGCCCTCAACGTCTGTCTGGGCGAAACGGCGCGCAACATCTGGATTTTCGGCATCCTGCTCACGCTCGGCCTCCTTATCCGATAGCAGTCCCATGGCATCCGAAACGCATTTCACGCTCAAAGAGCTCCAACGCCGCATCAAACTCGTGCTCGACGAGCATTTCGCGCTGCCGGTCTGGGTCAGCGCCGAAATTTCCGAAATCAAGGTCAACTATTCGGGCCACTGCTACCTCGAACTCATCGAGAAAGGCACCGACGACGGGCTGCCCGCCGCGCAGGCCCGCGCGGTCATCTGGCGCAGCCAATACCCGCGCGTCGCCGCCACGTTCGAGGCCGGCACGGGCCAGCGGCTCGCCGCCGGAATCCGGGTGCTGGTCAAGGCACTCGTATCGTACCACGAGCTGTACGGTTTTTCGCTGCAAATCAGCGACATCGACCCCTCCTACACGTTGGGCGACCTCGAACGCCAGCGCCAGCAAACCATCGCGCAGTTGCAGCAGGACGGCGTGTGGGAGATGAACCGCACGCTCGCATGGCCCGAACCGGCACAGCGCATCGCGGTCGTGTCGAGCGCGAATGCCGCCGGATACCAAGATTTTTGCCACGAACTGGCCAAAAGCCCCTACCGGTTCGAGGTCACGCTGTTCGACGCCTTCATGCAGGGGACGGCCGCCGAAGATTCGATCGTCGCGGCTCTGTGCGACGTCGCCGACCGGCAGGCCGATTTCGACGTCACCGTGCTGATTCGCGGCGGCGGTTCGCGCAACGACCTCGCCTGCTTCGACAGCTACCGGCTGTGCACCTACGTCGCCCAGTTTCCGTTGCCCGTGCTGACCGGCATCGGCCACGACAAGGATACGAGCGTCGCCGACATGGTGGCGCACACGGCCCTCAAAACGCCGACGGCCGTCGCCGGACACCTCGTCGAACGCATGGCCGAAGCCGAGGGCGCACTCGACTTGGCCGCCCTGCAACTGCACGACGCCGTGCAGGAAACCCTCCACGCGGCCGCCGTGCGGCTGGAACGGTTCGGCGGGCTCCTGCGCGAGACCTCCGCGACTTTCTTCACCCGCCGGAACGTGCAACTGGAACACGCGGCCGAATGGCTCGCGGCAAGTGCCCGCGAGTTGCTCGAACGACAAAAAAACAAGCTGGATGCCGCAGAGAAATGGATGACCGGTTACGCACCCGAACGGATTTTGCGGCTGGGATTCGCCGTGGTGCGGAAAGAGGGACGGGCCTGCCGTTCGGCGGCGGAGATTCAGGCTGGCGACCGGTTGTCGGTCGAACTGACCGACGGTCGGTTCGAGGCAACCGCCCGCCCGAAAAGCGGGAAATAATTTTCACGAATACCCGCTCATCCGGCGCGTTTCCCGACTGCAAAAAGCGAACGGGATTCGCTCGTCGGCACACTTCCCGACCCCGCAAAGCCAACAGACCCACTCGTCAGAGCGCTTCCCAACCTCACAAAGCAAACAGACATTATATCCGGAGCGCTTCCTAACCTCGCGAAGCAAATAGACCTCCCGTAGCCCTTAAAACCCACTTCTTAAGTGGGGGTGGCCTCACCGCGACTCGAACGCGGATTTAGGGTTTAGGAAACCCTCGTTCTATCCCTTGAACTATGAGGCCGTGACACAACGCGGAGGTCAAAGATACGACAAATTCACTTATGCTCCACATCGCAGGCCGCGCAGTTGCCCGTGCAGCCCGCCAGCGGATCCCGCCCCGCCGCTTCGTCCGCACAGACGGCCGTACCGTCGGCTTCGCGCGTCTCCTGCACGGCGCATTTGATTCCGCGCCGGCGCATCTCCTCGTTCGTCGAGATTTCCGAATCGAGCGGATGCCCCTTGACTATCAGCGTCAGCGACATGCCGAGCACGAACAGCGCGACGGCCGCAATCGAACACAACAAAACTATCGACCAAGCAGGCATAACGACTTCTTTCGGTTGCAAAGTTACGTTTTTTACCGGACTTTTCCGCGGCACGACCTCCCTGCCCGCGCGAAATGCACAAAAAATCGTTCCGTACCACAAAGGGCTTGCAGAAAAAATTTCTTTTTTGGAACTTTGTTACCGGATTTTTCCATGAGTGTTTGTTCCAAGTGAAAATTATTTTCTATTTTTGTCCGTGCCGAGCAATCGGCGCAGACATACAGAAAGTGTTTTCGCACTGTCCTTGACTGAAAATGTGGAAGTTTTCTCAACTGAAGGACAACGAACGGCACTCATTTCTTGTTTAGATACGCAGTCGGGCGAACAAAGTATTTCTTTACTTGTTCCGTATGTCTATCTATTCAAGTGTGGGGCATCTCGTATCGTTTATTTCAGTTAGGTCTTTCCACAACCTTCAGTCAGATAGACGAAATTCGGCTTCACACTTTCCTTTTAATAAAAATGCCGCAAGGGGTCGACGGCAGCCCGAATTTCAACTGTTTTTTATGAAACACGTATCCGAATTGTTGGCCGCCCTGCTGGTTGCAGGGTCGCTGGTCGCCTGCTCGAAAGACGAAGTACCCGACCCCAACCGGACGCCGCTCGACCCGAAAGGCAACATCTCGTTCCCCGACGCCAAGTTCGCCGCCTACATGGTCGAAAACTTCGATACCGACGGCGACGGCGGCATTTCGCCCAAAGAAGCCGCTACAATTACCGAAATCAAATGTCCCAGCATGGAAATCGAATCGGTAGCCGGCATCGAGTATTGCACGGAACTGACCTATTTGGATTGTGGCTATAAATACAACGGCACATACAATAAATTGACCTCCCTCGATGTCAGCAAGAACACGAAATTAACCAGTTTGGATTGCATCGGCAATCAACTGACCACACTCGATGTCAGCAAAAACACGGAATTAACCAGTTTGAGTTGCTACTACAATCAACTGACCACTCTCGATGTCAGCAAGAACACGAAATTAACCAGTTTGGATTGCAGCGGCAATCAACTGACCACTCTCGATGTCAGCAAAAACACGAAATTAGACTTTTTGGATTGCAGCAGCAATGAACTGACCGCACTCGATGTCAGCAAAAACACGGAATTAATCCTGTTGTATTGCTACAACAATCAACTGACCTCTCTCGATGTCAGCAAGAACACGAAATTAACCGATTTGAGTTGCTCCTACAATCAACTGACCGCACTCGATGTCAGCAAAAACACGGAATTAATCCTGTTGTATTGCTACAACAATCAACTGACCTCTCTCGATGTCAGCAAGAACACGAAATTAACCGATTTGAGTTGCTCCTACAATCAACTGACCGCACTCGATGTCAGCAAGAACACGAAATTAACCGATTTGAGTTGCTCCTACAATCAACTGACCGCACTCGATGTCAGCATGACCAATTTAATATCTCGTGCTTCTTCTTGGCCATTGAAATGCGCAATGCCTTCTCTCGAAACGCTCTATCTGAACAAGGATTGGGAGGGACGAATCAAAGGCATCGACGATGGCAGAAATTCATCTCATATAGCACCGACCACCACGATTTTATACAAATAAACACAATGGACTACAAACCTCAATGCAAAGAGACCGGCAAGAAGCAAGGCGACCACCGGTTTCTATTGGAACAATCCGGCGAAAAGATGCTGTTCGTCATCGGACTGAATCCGAGCACGGCCGATGAAACGAAACCCGACCCGACAGTAAAGCAGGTCATGAAGTTCGCCGACGGAAACGGCTACGACGGTTTTGCGATGCTGAACCTCTCGTCCGAACGCCAGACCTTGCGGAAAAAGCTATCCCCGACGCTGGACGAAACGATGCACGACCGAAATTTGACTGCAATGCGCGACTTGGCCGCCAAGTACCCCCAATCGGATGTGCTGGTGGCATTCGGCGACGGAATCGGCGTGAAACCCTATCTAAAACGGTGTCTTCGCGATATTTACGAAACGCTGCGGCCGCACACCGCGAAGTGGCTGTGCATCGGAGAGCTGACGCAACAAGGCAATCCCCGCCACCCGCTCCATTCGCTCAAAACGCTTCCGCTGAACATGTTCGATGTAGAAATCTACCTGCGCAAACATAAAATCCAATAAAACACAAACGGACGCCCCGACAAGGCGTCCGTTTTTCGTTCGTCAAGCAACCCGCTCAATCGTTTTTCACGCACCGCAGCGAACCGGCCACGACGTTGTTTTCCAACGTCGTGTAACGCGTCGCGGTAGTCAGCCTATTCATCCACCACATGTACTCGGTCTTCCCGGTAGCGGGCACCGTCGAACTGATGAGGTACGTGCGGTTGGAACCGTACTGTTGCAACTGCACGTAATGGAATCCCGTCCAAGTGAAAAATTCGCGCGGAACGGCCGCATCGAGCTCTTCGAGTTCGTCGATAGTCGGAATATGCCAGCCGTCGGGACAGATGCCCTGCACGGGCGCCGAGCTGTTCGGCGCGGGGAAGTTGCCGGCGACCGCCGTTTCGTATTTGTACAGCAGCCCCAGCTCCGACACGTTGTCTTTGTCGTTGTTCACGTACCAGTAATCCTTGCGTTCGCGGGCATCGGCCGGTATGTAACGCAGGTTCTCGGCCATCCATATCCGATCGCCGACCTGCGCTATGCCATAGCTCTCGCCCTCGTAAACCAGCAGGGTCGAGGGGTCGGGTTCTTCGGGCAGGCCGTCGCCGTTGCCCTCGTCGCCGATTTCGTTGCCGGCGCCCCAGTCGACGATTTTGTCGTCCAGCACCAAGTCGACCCGCAAATCGGAAGCCAACGAAACGTGCAGGTCGTACGCCTCGCCGTCGGTCATCGGCACGGCTGAAAGGGTGCGCTTCCGCACGATACCGTCATCGGTCGCCACGCCGAGTGTCAGGTCGGCCGTCTGCGGCACCAACACCGCCTGATATTCGGCATTCGGCGCGGCACAGTAGGCCGCAACGTCCTCCGCCCCGTATCCGGGTGCGGGCATAGCCGAGAAGGTTCGGAAATCGACATCGGCCGTCGGCACGAACCCGCCCACCGTGACCTCCGTCACGTCGCGGCCGCTCCGGTTGTCGAGCAGGATGTTCAGACGGGCGAAAACATGGTGGAAAATCATCTCGATCGGGTCCGGCGTGGGCAGGAAGTCCAGCAGCAGACCCCCCAGCAGATCCGACGGGCCGCAGCCGCCCCGCTGGTCGGTCGAAATCGAGAACCGGAACGGCATGCCGTCCGGCCGATAGGGATAGTAGGCCGTCAACGTGGCCGGCTGTTCCGCAACGGAACGCCACGACAGGCCGGTCGCCGAAAAAAGCGACCCGTCGAAAGTCAGCGGGAGGTTGTCGCAACGGATTCCGTCGCCGTCGGCCACCGTCAGGCCGATCGCATCGTTGCGCACGAACGTTCCGGCCGCCGCACGGGATTCGACCCGGGGCACGATTCGGATTTCGGACATTCCCGCCCGCTCCTCGGCCGAACGGGAGCACCCCGCCAGCAACAAGGGCAACATCGCACAACAAACGTATTTCATGGCAAAAACAAATATGCGGTGGGATTCGCAAAAGCAATACAAATGTAGCGCTTAATTTCCGTTTTTACAAACGCATGCCCGGACGTGTCCCGCTACTTTTTGTTGTATTCGTTCATCGTGCGGGCCAGCCCGATAGTCGCGAACGACAACACGGCGTCGCCGAACGTTTTTAGCCGTTCGGGCAGGGCCGCGCGTTCGTCCTCCGTCCATTCGCCCAGCACGTAATCCACCTGATGCCCGCGCGGGAAGTCGCCGCCCACGCCGAAGCGCATGCGCGCGAAATCTTCGGTGCCGAGCAGTTCGGCGATGTTTTTCAGCCCGTTATGGCCGCCCGCGCTCCCTTTGGCGCGCAGGCGCAGCGTCCCGAACGGCAGGGCGATGTCGTCCGATATGACGAGCAGGTTTTCGGGGGCGATGCGTTCGGCCTCCATCCAGTAGCGGACGGCCTTGCCCGAAAGATTCATATAGGTCGACGGTTTGAGCAGCAACAGCGTCCGCCCCTTGTGTTTCAGTTCGGCCACATCGCCGTAACGGCCCGTCGTAAAAAGCGTGTTGGATGCTCCGGCAAGAGCATCCAACACTTTGAAACCGATGTTGTGACGGGTTTCGGCGTATTCCGCGCCGATGTTGCCCAATCCCGCAATCAGGTATTTCATAATATCCGGCGTTATTTCTCGGCAGCCTCGGCACCGCGCGATGCACGGGTTACGCGCACGGCGCATACGGCGGTCGTGGCCGGAGTGACGAATTTGAGGTTGTCGAATTGCAGGTCGCCGACGAAAATGGTCTTGCCGACGCCCAGCGGCGTTACGTCCACGACGATTTCGTCGGGCAGGTTCTCGACCAGCGCGCTCACGATGAGCTTGCGAGCCGAAAGCACCAGTTTACCGCCGATTTTCACACCTTCGGCGTTACCGGTCAGGCGCACCGGAATGGCGATAGCCACGGGTTTGCCGGCTGCGATGCGGAAGAAGTCGATGTGCAGAATCTGCTCGCGCACGGGGTGGAACTGCACCTCGCGCAATACGGCGAGTTCTTTCTTGCCCTCGAAGTCGATTTCCACGATGTAGGAGCTCGGAGTGTAGATCAGCGGTTTCACCTCGCGGGGGTCGATCGAGAAATTGACCGATTCGCCGTTTCCGCACAATACGCACGGAACCAATCCTTCGCGGCGAACGCTCTTGGCCGCTTTTTTGCCGAAATCTTCGCGTTTTACGGCCTTGACAGTTACTGTCTTCATGATTTTGTAATAGTTAATTAATGAATCCACCGGCGGTTCTCAATGCGGTCGCGCGCTTCGTTCGTCGCGGGGCACGGACGGCATCCCAATTCCGCCTGTTTGCGGCGCAAAGATACGAAATAATTTTATTGGCGCAATAGGCCGCCGTTCGGTTTCGGACGGTTTCTGCGCCGTCACCGTTTTATAACTGCGGCTCTACGAGCCGCGCGGGCCGAAGCCTCCGCCAGCGGAGGCCCGCCACTTGCGTGTCGTGCCGTCCGCAGTCTTCGTCCCGCAGCAGCGTTAAGAAAGAGGCCGAACCCGGCGGAGAACTGCATTCCGGTCATTCAGGCGAAGTATTCGATCAGAATGACGCGAAAAGGTCCAAGAAAGTTCTCCAGCAGGCTCGGCCAAAAATAAAAAAGCGGGCAAATCATGCAACCCTGTTTCGAGGCCTTAGACTGCCCATAAAGAAGATTGGAGATTGCCCGTGCCTAAAAACGACACGAGCATCAACTCAAATTCTTCTTTATTATCAAAAGTGTCTAAGTTTCGAAACAAGAAGAAAAGCCGATGCGCTTTCAATATGTCGGGACAAAGATACGAAAATCCGCACACAAAAGCAAATTTATTTTTTGAAAAATTCGGCGTACCTTTGTCGGCATGGAAAGTGCCGAATCGAACATTTTGCAGGGGCTCAATCCCGCACAGCGCGAAGCGGTCGTGCATTACGACACGCCGTCGCTCATCATCGCGGGGGCGGGGTCGGGCAAGACGCGCGTGCTGACGTCGCGCATCGCCTACATGATCGAACAGGGGGTCGACCCGCTCTCCGTGCTGGCGCTCACCTTCACCAACAAGGCGGCCGAGCAGATGCGCGAACGCATCGCCGACATGGTGCCCGGCAACCGGAGTCGGCTGATTCGCATGGGTACGTTCCACTCGGTGTTCTCCCGCATCCTGCGCGACAACGCCGACCGCATCGGGTTCCAGCCGACGTTCACCATCTACGAGCCGAGCGACGTCAAGAACCTGCTGAAAACCATCGTCCGCGAACTCAACCTCAACGAGGACAACTACAAGCCCAACAAGCTGGCGTCGCGCATCTCCTATGCGAAAAACTGTCTGGTGACGCCCGGCGCCTATCTGGCCAAAACGGTCTATGCGACCGAAGACCGGCACGCGCAGATTCCCGAATTCGGCAACATTTACAGCATCTACTGCCAACGCTGCAAGGGCAACAACGCGATGGATTTCGACGACCTGCTGTTGCAGACCAACATCCTGCTGCGCGACTGCCCCGACGTGCTGGCACGCTATCAGGAACAGTTCCAATATATTCTGGTCGACGAGTATCAGGACACGAACTATGCGCAGTACGTCATCATCCGGCGGCTGTCGGCACAGCATTCGCGCGTGTGCGTGGTCGGCGACGACGCGCAGTCGATTTATTCGTTCCGCGGGGCCAAAATCGAAAACATCCTCTCGTTCCAGAAAGATTTTCCCGACGCAAAGGTCTTCAAGCTCGAACAGAACTACCGTTCGACCCGCACGATCGTCGAGGCGGCCAATTCGGTCATCGCCCGCAACTCGCGCCGCATGGAGAAGCACTGTTTTTCGGAGGGCGACAAGGGCGAGCCGATCCGCATCCTGCGGGCCTACACCGACCGCGAGGAGGCCGAAATGGTCGTCCGGGACCTGCGCGACAAGATGCGCGACACGGGCGACCAATGGTCGGAAGCCGTCATCCTCTACCGCACCAACAAGCAGTCAGGGGCTATCGAGGACAGCCTGCGGCACCATGCCGTTCCGTACCGGATTTACAAGGGGTCGTCGTTCTACGACCACAAGGAAATCCGCGACATGCTCGGTTACCTGCGGCTGATCGTCAACCCGCGCGACGACGAGGCGTTCCGGCGGGTGGTCAACTACCCCGCGCGCGGCATCGGCGACACGACCGTCGAACGAATCGCCCAGTTGGCGCAGGAGCGCGGCGTGTCGATGTGGGAGGCGGTCGACGCACTGGTCGCCGAACCCGTCGTCGACACCATGCAAAAAGCGATTGTCCGCAAGGTCACGGAGTTCGTGCAGTTGATTCGCGCGCTGTCGTTGATGCGGGCGGAAAAGGGATTGTACGATTTCGGTTTGGAGGTCGCGTCGCGTTCGGGCATTCTGGCGCTGTATCGGGCCGAGAACACGCCCGAAGCCGCTTCGGCGTTGGACAACATCGAAGAGCTGCTCAACTCGATGCAGCTTTTCAAGGAGCAGGTCGACGCGGCCGTGCGCAACAACGAACGTCCGGCCGGCGACGAAGCGACGCTCGAAGAGTGGTTGCAGAACATCATGCTGCTGACCGACATGGACAAGGACGACCCCGAAGACCGCAATAAAGTGACGCTGATGACCGTTCATTCGGCAAAGGGGTTGGAGTACAAATACGTCTACATCGTCGGCGTCGAGGAAAACCTGTTCCCCTCGCAGCGGGCGATGGAGACGCCCGACGGCATCGAGGAGGAGCGGCGGCTGTTCTACGTGGCGCTCACGCGCGCGAAAGTCGCGGCGACGCTTTCGTATGCCGAGAGCCGGTTCAAGTGGGGCAACATGGAGTTTTCGCGTCCGAGCTGCTTCCTGCGCGAGATAGACGCGCGGTACGTGCAGGCCGATTTCGACCGCGACGACGAACAGCCCGCCGATTCCGGCCGCGAGACGGGCGAATCGGCGCTCGACCAACTGCGCCGGCGGTTCGATTACCGCTTCCAGCAGAACGGCGCGGGCAGCGGCCGCAGCGGCTTCCAGCCACGCACTACGGGCGCAAGCAATCCGCGCGGCGACTTCCGGCAGCGACCGGCACAAGGCGGCTTCTCGGCGCAGGGCAAGGCCCCGTCGCGACCGGCAGCCCCCGACCCCGCGCTGGTGCAGACGCCGCGCACCTCGACCGCAGGCATGCGCAGCATGGGCGTGCGGCGCAAGGAGACGGACGATGCGCCCGCCGGCATGCCGGGCATCGGACGGCCGGAGGGGATGCCTTCCGGCATGGCCACGGCGGCCGGGAACTGCGCCTATGCGGTGGGCGACCGCGTGACGCATCCCACGTTCGGCGAGGGGGTGATCCGGCGCATCGAGACGCTGGCGACCGACCACAAATTGGTGGTGGACTTCGGGAATGCCGGCGAAAAGACGTTGTTAGCCCGCTTTGCCAAGCTGACCAAACGATAAGCGGGACGAAGACTGCGGAGGTCGCGAGTACACGAGCGGGCCTCCGCGGGCGGAGGCTTCGGCCCGCCCCCGTTAAGAACGGGGTTTATTAGCGCGATGGATAGTCGAGGAGCTTCGGAAAGTCCCTGCGCCGCAACCGAATAAAAGAGAGAAAAACATGACGACCAAACAACGATACGACGGCATCATCGCATGGTTTTCGGAGCACATGCCCGTTGCCGAAAGCGAGCTGCACTATGCCGATGCCTACCAGCTGCTGGTGGCGGTCATCCTGTCGGCGCAGTGCACCGACAAACGGGTCAACATGACCACGCCCGCGCTGTTCGAGGCGTTCCCGACCCCGCAGGCGATGGCCCGGGCGACGGCGGAGGAGATTTATCCCTACATCCGCAGCATCTCCTACCCGAACAACAAGGCCAAGAACCTCGCGGCAATGGCCCGCATGCTGTGTTCGGAGTTCGGCGGCGAGGTGCCGTCGGACTTGGAGCAGATGCAGCGGCTGCCGGGCGTCGGCCGCAAGACGGCCAACGTGCTGGGCGCCGTGCTGTGGAACAAGGAGGTGATGCCGGTCGACACGCACGTTTTCCGCGTGTCGGAGCGCATGGGGCTCACGACCGGCTCGCGAACGCCGCTCCAAACCGAGCTGACGCTCGAAAAGAACATCCCGTCGCACCTGCTGCCCGTGGCGCATCACTGGCTGATTCTGCACGGACGCTACACCTGCATCGCCCGTGCGCCCAAATGCGATGCCTGCGGCCTGACCGCGTGGTGCCGGAAATACATTGCCGATAACAAGAAAACGAACACAAACCGATAACTCGCTATGAAACGACTCGAATCCCTTGTCCGCCGGAGCCTGCGGGCGCTGCTCGCGGCCGCGCTGGTCGGGGCCGGATGTTCCGAAGACCCCACCGACCCGTCGCCCGCCGAAAAGACCGACAACGCCGCCATAGACCGTTGGATGTTCGACTACATGAAGACGCACTACCTCTGGAACGAGGCCGTGCAGCAGGTTACGCCCGACTACACGTTGGACTACGAGCAGTTCCTCGACGATATTTTGGAAAAAGTGGCCGTGCAAAAGGACGAGCTCGGTCGTCCGGTCAACTACGACGACGGCCACTGGGTGACGGACGAAAAGACCGGCGAATCGAAACGCTCGTCGTTCTACTCGAATATCCGGCGTTACAAGAAATCCAAGACGGCGGCCGCACCCGAAACACGCGGCACGCACAAGCAGGCCGAAGGGTTAGGCATCGAGACGATGTTCTACATGAGCCGCAACGGAGACAAAAAGCCGCCCTACGTTTTCCTGATTGCGGCCGTGACGCCCGGGTCTCCGGCCGACAAGGCGGGCTTGCAGCGCGGCGACCTGATTTCGCGCGTGGACGGCTCGGCCATCACCGACATCGCCTCTGTCAATGCCGGCTGGGAGAAGCTGATGCTGACCGAATCGGGCACGGTGCGGCTCACGCGGTTCGACTGGGCGACCGAACAGGATTTGCCCGAGATTTCGGTCACGGTCGCTTCGTATGCCGACAATCCGGTCTGGAAAACGAAAACCGTAAACACCGGCAACGGCAAAAAGGTAGGCTATCTCTGCTACAGCAGTTTCAATTACTTCTACGATAACGAGCTGATCAAGGCGTTTTCTAAATTCCGCGAGGAGAGCATCCAAGAGTTGGTTATCGACCTGCGCTACAACGGCGGCGGACACGTCGTATCGAGCGTGGTGCTGGGAACGCTGGTCGCGGGCGACGCGTACAAAGGCGAAGTCTATGCCCGCACGACCTACAACGCCTCGCGCAAGAACGAAACCCCCGACGTTTACAAACTGGGCGAAGCGCAGTACAACAAGACGGCCTATCCGCACGACCCGATTGCGACGGCCCTTTTGTCGGCGGTGGGGCTTCCGCGGATTTACGTGCTTTGCACGGACTACACGGCTTCGGCCAGCGAGCTGCTGATCAACGGGCTGCGGGGCGTAGGCATCGAGGTGCGGCTCATCGGCTCGACGACCAACGGCAAGAACGTCGGCATGGAAATGAAGACCGAGACCTTCGGCAATTACGACTACGAGTTCAGCCCGATCACGTTCTACATCGCCAACGGCAATGGCGAAAGCGACTACGGCGACGGCTTCGTGCCCGACGTGGAGGTCGAACAGGAGGATTTCCTCTACAAGAATTCGGAAGGGAAATTCGTCGGGACGGATTGGGGCGACGAAGAACACGAAACGCTGTTCCGGCTCGCGCTGCAATGGATCGAATACGGCTCGAAACCGATGCCGGAATACCCGCAGGCCGTTGCGACGCGCGGCTACGAGCCCCTGCGGCTCCGGCCGCTGGCTCCCGTGCGCGTGCAGGAGATGCTGCTGTTACCCCCCCCCGAAAAATAGGCCGGGTTTGTGATTTCCGAATAATTTTGCGTACCTTTACGCAAATTATCCTCCGTAATCATGGACAACGAACAACCCCATAAATTCCGTTATATTCCCGAAGTCGGACGCGGCTGCGGATTCTGCAACAGCGAATCCGAATGTCAGGCCCGCATGGCCGACGGCTGTTTCAAGCTGCACGAAACGGCGTGGCTCGACGCCTATCCGGCCAACCTGCCCGACGACGTGGTCGAAGTGCGGTTCAAGAACACGCGGCGCGGGTTCTACCGCAACGAGGGCCATCTGCCGTTGCAATGCGGCGACATCGTGGCGGTCGAGGCGTCGCCCGGCCACGACATCGGCGTCGTCTCGCTGACGGGCGATTTGGTGGCGCGCCAGATGCGCCGCACGGGTTTCAACCCCTACAACGGCGAATTCAGGAAAATCTACCGCAAGGCCAAGCCCTACGACCTCGAACGCTGGCAGGAGGCCATCGCGCTGGAACACGAAACGATGATCGCGGCGCGTCAGATTGCCGCCGACATGGGGCTGAACATGAAAATCGGCGACGTGGAGTATCAGGCCGATAAAATCAAGGCCATTTTCTACTACATCGCCGACGAACGCGTCGACTTCCGCGAATTAATCAAGGTTTTCGCCGAACGGTTCCACATCCGCATCGAGATGAAACAGATCGGGGCGCGGCAGGAGGCCGGACGCATCGGCGGGCTGGGCGCCTGCGGCCGCGAATTGTGCTGCGCGTCGTGGATCGCCAATTTTTCGAGCGTCACGACCGGTGCCGCACGGGCACAGGACATCTCGCTCAACCCCCAAAAGCTGGCCGGACAGTGCTCCAAGCTGAAATGCTGCATGATGTACGAATACGACACCTATGTCGATGCCCGCAAGGATTTCCCGCGCCTGCGCGAACCGTTGCAGACCATCGACGGGGAGTATTTCCTCGTCAAGAGTGACATTCTGGCCGGCACGATGACTTTCTCGTCGTCCAAAGAGACGATGGCCAACGTCACCACCCTGCCGGTGGCGCGCGTGAAGGAGATTCTCGAACTCAACCGCGCCGGAACCAAAGTCGACCGCCTGTGGGGCGAGGGCGACGAACCCGTCGCCGACAACGAACCGGCTTACACGTCGGGGTCGGAGGAGGACAGCATCACGCGGTTCGATTCGGCGCGGCGCCGCAAGAAAAACCGCAACCGCAACAACCGTTCGCAGCACCAGCACCGGCCGGCCGAACAGGCGGCGGCGTCCGACAACGCGGCCGGACGCCCCGAACGTCCGCAACGCGACAACCGCAACGGCAACCGCGAAAACAACGGCCGCAATAACGCCGACCGGCGGTTCGGCCCGAACAATGCGAACCGTCCGGGCGGCTTCCACAACGGCCCCCGCAACGGTCATGGCGGACCCCGCAACGGCAACAACGGCAATCATCGCAACGGCGGGAACTCGGGTGGCAACAACAACGGCAACGGGGGCGGTTCGGCTCCGCAATCCGCACACGAATAGCCGATGAAACGGGTGTTTCGCAGAGGTCGGGCCGCCGTGCGGACGCAGGTTGTCGCGATGCGTTGCTTCGCGGCAGGGCTTGCGGCGGTCATAGCGCTGGCGACGGGGTGTTCGACCCCCTACCGGTCGGTCGTCGCCGACGTCGATGCCGGTGCATGGGACACGCCGGTCGAACTCATCTTACCCAATACCGATACGCTCAACCATTACGACTGGCAGTTCTTCGTCCGCTGCGACGAACGCATCGTACCCGACACGTTCACGGTGCGCATCGCGGTCGTAACGCCCGACACGCTCCGTTTCGAGGAACCGTTCGCCGTGCAGCTGCCTGCCTGCGCGACGCCCGCCGCACGGCTGTGCGAAACCCTGCTCGACTACCGCCGCCGCGTGCTGCTCTCGCGCACGGGCGATTACCGGCTGACAATCACCCCCGTGCGGCCGCTGCGCGGCATCGAAGCCGTCGGCATCCAAACCGTCGAAAGCGACTGACCACGATGGGCAAAGACAAACTCCGCAGATTCCGCGAAAACGAAACGTTCGCCTGCTTCGTGCAGCCGGCGTTCGAGGAGGTGTTCCGCACCGACCACCCGCTGAAAGGGCATTGGGCCCGCGATTTCTTCGGCAACGGCCGTCCCGTCGTCCTCGAACTGGGGTGCGGCAAGGGCGAATACACCGTCGCGCTGGCCGAACGCGACCCGTCGCGCAACTACATCGGCATCGACATCAAGGGTGCCCGCATGTGGCGCGGCGCCAAAACCGCCACCGAACGCGGCATGGCCAACGTCGCGTTTCTGCGCACCCGCATCGAGTTCATCGAGAGCCTGTTCGGCGAGGGCGAGGTCTCGGAGCTATGGATTACGTTTCCCGACCCGCAGCTCAAAACGCGCCGCGCGGCCAAACGGCTCACATCGCCCGATTTTCTGACCCGTTACGCGCGGCTGCTGGCTCCCGACGGACGGATTCATCTGAAAACCGATTCCCAGCATCTTTACGCCTACACGCAGGCGGTCATCGCGCACTTCGGCTTGACGTGCCGCACGGCCGACCCCGACATTTATCGCAGCGGGCTGGCCGAACGCGAGCCCGTGTTACAGGTCAAAACCGCTTACGAAAGCCGTTTTCTCGGCATGGGACTGCCGATCACCTATATTTGTTTTTCGCTCGGTACGTCGCGCGATTTCGCGCCGTTCGAGTGGGAGCAGGACCAGCTGGCGGAAAAGGACAACGAACCCGCCCGCTTCCCCGTTAAGAACGGGGTTTTAGGCGCGACCGATTGTCTCGGTGTTTCCGCCGGTGGTGGTCGCTACCACCGTTAATAAAAATGGGGCGAACTCGGCAGGGAATCTAAACGGTCATTCAGGCGAAGTTATAGAGGGTTTTGGACAGAATGACCGAATGCCACATAGAGTTTCCTGCCGGTTCGCCCCAAAATAAAAAGCGGGCAAATCACTCAACCCGTAATCGAGGCCTTAGACTGCCCACAAAAGAGATTGAAGAAAATGCCCACGCCGTAAAACAGCGAGAGCATCAACTCAAATTCTTCTTTTGTATCAAAAGTGTCTAAGTTTCGATTACAAGAAGAAAAGCCGATGCGCTTTCAATATGTCGGGACAAAGATACGAATAAGCGAGCGTAAAAGCAAATTTTGTCGCGGCGAAGTATCTTCGAGAAACAAAAAAGGAGGCAGTTGCTTTTGCGACTCCTCCTCGTCTTTGTAAAACACGTGGCCGAAATTATTTGGCGGTGTTTTTCTTATCGTAGCGTTTTGCGTAGCGGCTCATAAACTTATCGACGCGGCCGGCGGTGTCTACCAACTTCATCTTACCGGTGTAGAACGGGTGCGACGTGTTGGAGATTTCCATCTTGTACACGGGATAGGTTTCGCCGTTCACTTCGATGGTCTCTTTTGTCGAAACGGCGGACCGACACAAAAACACGTGGTCGTTGGACATGTCCTTGAACGCCACCAGACGATAATTTTCAGGATGGATACCTTGTTTCATCGTTGTTTTTGTTTGTTAGTGTGTGATTAATCGGGGCAAATGTACGATATTTTTTTCAACTTGCAATCGTTCCGCCCGAAATTTTTGGGTCGGCGTTTGGATTTGCCGGCGGGTTGCACTATCTTTGCGTCGCGCGGCGCGGGGTCATCCGGCCTCGTTCGCCACCGCAAGGGCCCATAGCTCAGTCGGTCAGAGCAGCGGACTCATAATCCGAAGGTCG
>CAZGYX010000032.1:0-17957 GCA_964530735.1 uncultured Alistipes sp.
CAAAAGTGTCTAAGTTTCGATTACAAGAAGAAAAGCCGATGCGCTTTCAATATGTTGAGTGCAAAGATACGAATAAGCGAGCGCAAAAGCAAATTTATTTGCATTTTGCCGAGCGGGAGTATCTTCGACGAAGTCAAAGATACGAATAAATTCTGAATTTTGGATTAGGAATCGTATTTTTGCATGCGATGCAAGAGCCGTGCGACATCCACGCCATTCTCCGCCGTTATTGGGGGTATTCGGAGTTCCGTTCCGTGCAGGAGCGGATTATCCGCGACGTGCTCGACGGCCGCGACACGCTGGCCCTGATGCCGACGGGCGGCGGCAAATCGCTGACCTATCAGGTGCCGACGCTGGCCCGCGAGGGGTTGTGCATCGTCGTCACGCCCCTCATCGCCCTGATGAAGGATCAGGTCGACCGGCTCCGGCGGATGCGCATTCCGGCCGTTGCCGTCCATTCGGGGCTTTCGCCGCGCCAACTCGACATCGCCCTCGACAACTGCGTCTACGGCGACACGAAATTCCTCTACGTGGCTCCCGAACGGCTCGCTTCCGAAGCGTTCCGCCTGCGGGTCGTGCGGATGAACGTCGCGTTGATCGCCGTCGACGAGGCCCATTGCATTTCGCAGTGGGGCTACGATTTCCGCCCGTCGTACCTCCGCATCGCCGAACTGCGCGAGAAACTGCCCGGCGTGCCCGTGCTCGCGCTCACCGCTTCGGCGACGCAGCGCGTGGCCGACGACATCATGCACCACCTGAAATTCGCCGAACCGCACGTCGTGCGCGGCGATTTCCGGCGCCCCGACCTCTCGTACAGCGTGCGCCGCACCGACGACAAGACCGAACAGCTCATGCGCCTGTTGCAGAACGTCGCGGGGTCGGGCATCGTCTATATGCGCACGCGCGAGGGCACCGAGCAGCTGGCCGGCGAGCTGTGCGACGCGGGCATCGCGGCGTCGGCCTATCACGGCGGGCTGGGCCATGCCGAGCGTGCGCTGCGGCAGGACGAGTGGTTGCAGGGCAAGGTGCGCGTGATGGTGGCGACCAATGCCTTCGGCATGGGCATCGACAAGGCCGACGTGCGGTTCGTGGTGCATTACTCGCTGTGCGATTCGCTCGAAAGCTACTATCAGGAGGCGGGCCGCGCCGGACGCGACGGACGGCGGGCCTATGCGCTGCTGCTGGTCGCGTCGGACGACGCCGACCGCATCGAGCGGAATTTCAGGCAGGAGTTCCCGCCGTTGGAGCAGGTCAAGGATATTTACGAACGGGTCTGCTCCTACTTGCAGGTGGGCATCGGCGACGGGGCGGGGGCGTCGATGTTGTTCAATATCTACGATTTCTGCGCCCGCGAGCACCTCTACGCCGGTACGGTGCAGAGCGCGCTGAAGCTGTTGCAGCAAAACGGTTATCTGACCCTTACGGACGTGCAGGACAATCCCGCGCGGGTGATGTTCTGCGTCAGCCGCGACGACCTTTACAAACTGCGCGTCCGGCGCGACGAGCTCGACCAGTTCATCAAGGTGCTCCTGCGGCTCTATCCGGGCGTCTTTTCCGACTTCCGGCCTATCGACGAAAACGAACTGGCCACGTGGAGCGGTTATACGGTCGAGCGCGTCAAGGAGTTGCTCAAACGGCTGTGGCAGTTGCGCGTCATCCGTTACATCCCCTCCAATCGGGCCCCGATGCTCTATTTCGACGAGGAGCGGCTGCCGCGTGCCGACCTCTACATCGCCCCCGAGACCTATGCGCGGCGGTTGGAGCTTACGCGCGAGCGGTTCGAGCACATGCTCGCCTACGCCCGCAACGACGACCGGTGCCGCAGCGTCGTGTTGGACGGTTATTTCGGCGGCACCGATGCCGAGCCGTGCGGCATTTGCGACGTGTGTCTGGCTCGCCGCCGCAGGGAGAAAAGCGCGTCCGCGACGGAACCCGACTGGCGCGCCGAACTGCTGCGCCGGCTCGACGACGGGCCGGCCGACCCGCGCACGCTGTGTGCAGGGCTCCCGTGCTCGCCCGAACGGAGCGCGGAATTGCTGCGCGAACTCATCGGGGAGGGCACCGTTCGCATGCAGCCCGACGGCACGGCGAAAAAAATCGGCGGCTGACCCCGCGAGCGAAAAAATTTCGTAATTTTGTGCGAAAATCGCATTCGGATGGAGATTCCCTTTTCAGCCAAAATCACCGACGAAGAGACCGCCGGACTTCCCGCCATCGCCTTTCCGGGGCGCATCCGCGTGGTCGACACCGAACGGGCGATCGGACGGGCGTGCGAGGAGCTGCGGAAGGCCGGGGTCATCGGGTTCGATACCGAAACCCGCCCGTCGTTCCGTGCCGGCGTGGTGCATCGCGTGGCGTTGCTCCAGCTGTCGACGAGCGAGGCCGCCTATCTGTTCCGGCTGAATCGCATTCCGCTGGCGCGGCCCATTCTCGCGCTGTTGGAGGACGCGAAAGTGACCAAAGTGGGGGCGGCCATTGCGGGCGATTTGCATGCCCTGCACGAGTTGCGCCATTTCCGCGAACGCGGGTTCGTCGATTTGCAGGAGCTGGCGCCGCAGTGGGGCATCGAGGAGAAGAGCGTGCGCAAACTCTCGGCGATCGTGCTGGGGCAGCGCGTGTCGAAAGCCCAGCGGTTGAGCAACTGGGAGGCGCAGGCGCTGACCCCCAAACAACAACTCTACGCGGCGACCGACGCGTGGGTCTGCGAACGGATTTACGACCGGCTGCTGCAAGGCGGCGAAAAATGATGCGGCTCTTCGAGTCGCCGAATAATTATGAATTATGAATTCGGGCAGAGCGCTTCCTACCGTCGGAAGTCCGCTGACCTCCCGTAGCGCTAATAAAAATATGACACCTCGCATCATCCTCAAACGCGGCAAGGAGGAGTCGCTCCTGCGCCGGCATCCGTGGGTTTTTTCGGGCGCGATCGACTACATCGAGGCCGAAGACGAAGCCGAAATCGTCGAGGGGGCGTTGGTCGAGGTGTGCGACCGTTCGGGCGCGTTCATCGCACAGGGACATTACCAAATCGGCTCTATCGCCGTGCGCGTGCTGTCGTTCGGGCAGGAGCCTGTCGACCAAGCGTGGTGGAACCGCCGCATCGCCGTCGCCTACGACGTGCGCCGTACGCTGGGGCTGGCCGACTGCGCCGAAACCGATTGTTACCGGCTGGTGCACGGCGAGGGGGATGGCCTGCCCGGCTTGGTCATCGACATTTACGGACGCACGGCCGTCGTGCAGTGCCATTCGGTGGGGATGTACCGTGCGCGCATGGAGATTGCCGCCGCGATTCGGGCCGTCTACGCCGCGCGCATCACGGCCATTTACGACAAATCGTCGCAGACCCTGCCTTTCAAGGCCGACTTGGGCGCAATCGACGGTTATCTGTGGGGCGCTTCGGATGCCGTGCCGCAGGTCGTGTCGGAGCACGGACAGAAATTCTTGGTCAACTGGGAGCAGGGCCAGAAAACGGGCTTCTTCCTCGACCAGCGCGAAAACCGCGAATTGGTAAAACGCTATGCGCAGGGCCGCACGGTGCTCAATACATTCTGTTATACGGGCGGGTTCTCGGTCTACGCGCTTTCGGGCGGGGCCAAAGAGGTCTGCTCGGTCGACTCGTCGGAGCGCGCCGTCGCGCTGGCTTCGGAGAACATCCGGCTCAACTTCGGCGACCGCGCCGTGCATAGCGAAGTGGCGGCCGATGCCGTGGAGTACCTGCGGAATATCGGCGACCGGTACGATTTGATTATCCTCGACCCGCCGGCGTTCGCCAAACACCACAAAGTGCTGGGCAATGCCATGCAGGGCTACAAGCGGCTGAATGCCCGCGCCCTGTCGCAGATTCGCGCAGGCGGCATCCTTTTCACGTTCTCGTGTTCGCAGGCCGTTTCCAAGGAGTTGTTCCGCACGACGGTCTTTTCGGCGGCGGCGATTGCCGGCCGCAAGGTGCGCATCCTGCACCAGCTGACCCAGCCCGCCGACCACCCGATCGACATCTACCACCCCGAAGGCGAATACCTCAAAGGGTTGGTGCTCTACGTCGAGTAGCGCGGGTTATTCCATCGGTCTTACGCGTACTTCCGTCACGCCTTCGAGCGCTTCCGCCAGCGCTTCGAGGTCGGTCGGCTGCTCCACTTCGCCCGTGTGGTAGGGATAGAAGACTTTCGGACGGATTGCTTTCACCGCCTGCACGGCCTGCTCGACCGTCATGGTGTAGGGTTGGTTGACCGGCAGAAAGGCGATGTCGATGTTGCGCAGGGCGGACATTTCGGGCGTCGGTTCCGTGTCGCCCGCCACGTAGATGCGCGTGCCGCCGATCGTCAGCACGTAGCCGCAGTCCTCGCGCTCTTTGGGGTGGAATTGCAGGTGCCCGGCCGTCGTGTTGTAGGCCGCCACGGCTTCGATTTTCACCCAGTCGCGCGGGGCGATGACGCTTCCCGGACGCATCAGGTGGCAGTTGGCGTCGGTCGATTCGGCCGACGTGCGGTCGCAGATGATGTCGGTGGTGCGCGTGGAGAGCATCTCGATCGCTTTTTTGTCCAAATGGTCGTGGTGCGAATGGGTCACCAGCACGAGGTCGGCTTTCGGCAGCCGCGCATAGTCGGCATAGGTGTGCACGGGGTCGATGTAGATGACCTGCCCTTCGCCCGCCGCGATGGAGAACGAGGCGTGTTTGAAAAAGGTGAGGGTCAGTTCCCTGCCGTCGCGCGCGACGACCGTATCGGCCGGATAGGCGGGCACGGCGGTGTGGCTGTGTCCGAAAAAGGAGAAAAGCGACATGAGAATCGAAAGATTGATGCGTTTCACGCATATAAAGGTATGCCATTTCCGGCGGAATTGCAAAAAAATTTCTTACTTTTGAACGCGAAAGGACGTACTAATCCATGCGGTTCGTCCGTTATGACTGCAGATACAACCAAAAACGACAGAATAATGATGAAAAAAGGATTGATTGCGCTGCTGCTGACCCTTTTGTCGGCCATGACGGCTTGTTTGGACGGCGATTCGGCGCCGGATCCCATGCAGCCCGGTTACAACATTTACAACGTAACTGCTTTGCAGAAGAATTTGGCATTGATTCCGGCCGATGCCGGTATCCGGCTGGCGATGCTGCTTGCCGAAGCGGATAAGCAGGTACTGACGGAAAATCCGTTGGATGTGAAGGTCGACAATACTCCGCTGCGGTCGCTGCTGTTCGCCTCTTCGGTAACCGTTTCGCAGGAGGGTACGAAGTACCGCATCGAATATGCCAAAAACGAAAGCTCCTTTTCGGAGTACTCCTACGACGGGGCGATCGTGGTCGAAACCGGCGACCGTGCGCTGTCCGCTACGGATGCCGAAAACGCATGGACGATTTCGTCGGCAGGATTCAAGGTCTATTATCGCGGGACACTGGCCTATGAATACGAGGAAGTGCCCGTCCGCATCTATCGCGAGGGCAGTGCGTATGAAATCGACGTGGAGTATTCGCACATCCGGTATGCGGCGGCGAATCTGACTTCGAATTGCTACGGCAGTTTCGTGTTCACGGCTACCGACGCTTCGCTGGCTTACTCGGCCTGCCACGGCGACAATACCGATTATAAGCTGACCGGCCGGTTGGAGGGGCGTTCTTTCTCGTCGCTCAATACGATGGGCACCGCCACGCAGGTGAAGTACGAGGCCACGAACCTCCGCTACAAACAGCAAACCGCCGGCATACAGATCATTTCCGGCACCGAAAGGTGTTCGCTGCCCAACATATACGATTACGACCGGACGACCTATCCCAGCGATTACGTGGAGGTGGTCTACACCAACGGACAGGGCATCGTCAGCTACAACGGGCAGCAGCGATAGGTCACGCCAGCCCGCAGGCTGCGAGCAGTTCGCGGTTCGACAGGATTTCGGCGGCGGGGCCGTCCGCGGCGAGCGTGCCCCGATGCAGGACGAGCACGCGGGTGCATAGCTCCCGCACCAGTTCCATGTCGTGCGTCGCAATCAGCGTCGTGTGCGAGAAACCGCGAATCAGGTCGAGCAGTTGCCGCCGCGCTTGCGGGTCGAGCGCAGCCGTCGGTTCATCCATTACCAATACGGAGGGTCCCATTGCCAGCACCGTCGCAATGGCGACCCTCTTTTTTTGCCCTCCCGACAGGTGGGACGGCGAACGGTCGCGCAGCGGTTCCGCGCCGACGGCCGTCAGCGCTTCCGTGACCCGCCGGTCGATTTCCGCCGCGTCCAGTCCCATGTTGGCGGGCCCGAATGCGACGTCTTCGCCGACGGTCGGCATGAACAGCTGGTCGTCGGGTTGTTGGAAGACGTAGCCCACCGTGCGCCGGATGACCGGCAGCGTGCGTTTCGTAATCGGCACGCCTCCCACGACCACCTGCCCCGATGTCGGCAGCAGCAGCCCGTCGGTGTGCAGCAGCAGGGTCGATTTGCCGGCTCCGTTGACCCCGACCACCGCCGCTTTTTCACCGTGCTTCAACTCGAACGAGATGTCGTGCAGGGCTTCGTGGCCGTCGGGATAGCGGTAGCCGACCCGCTCGAATCGCAGATAGTGGTGGCTCATGGCGTCGGCAGGTGAAAAATCCGTTCCGGCCCGACGAACCGCAATCCGACGAACAGCAGGCTCCACCCCGCCGCATAGAGCGTGTCGGCGGTGCGCCATGCGGTGCGCGTGCCCGGAAGTTCGGGGATGCGCCCCGTGAATCCGCGTGCGGACATCGCCTGCCCGATGCGGGCGGCGCGGTCGAACGTCCGCAGCAGCAGTTGGCAAACCAGCGTGCCCCACGTCCGCAGCGGGTAGTTGCGGCGGCCGAAACTGCGGGCGTCGCGGGCCATCGAGAGGGCGATGCTTTCGCGCAGCAGGACGCACAGATAGCGGTGGACGAACAGCAGTTGCGTCGTGAACAGTTCGGGGACGCCCAGCTGTTGCAGGTTGCGGCAGATGCGGTAATAGCCCGTCGTCCGTACCAGCAGCAACAAGGCCTGTACCGAGAGCAGGCCGCGCAGCAACAGCGAGAGGAAGGTCGTGCAGCCGACGCTCACGGTCATGGCGCCGATGTGGAAAAGCGGCTCGCGCGCCTGAAAAAGATTGAACAACCCGATGAATGCGACGAACGGCACGACGACGAGCGATTGCCGGAATAGCGTGCCGTAGCGCACTCCGCCGGCGGCGGCCGTCGCGACCGGATAGAGGGCGAACAGCAGCAGTTCGGAAAGCCGCGTGAGCGGCACCGAGAGCATGACGATGAGATAGACCGCCGTCACCGCCAGTTTGGCGCGTCCGTCGAGCCGGTGCAGCGGGGTCGGTCGGCGGTCGGCGTGTTCCAGTTCGTCCAAGCGGCAAAGCGCCTGTGTCAGTCGTTCGCGCATGGCGGTTCGTCGGTGGGCGGGAGCGGTGCCTTGCGTGCTGCCGGACGGAGCAGGCGGGCCGCCGCGAAAACCAGCAGCAACAACATGCCCGTGCCGACCAGTCCGGCGAACGAAGTGTCGTAATCGGGCAGCAGGGCGGTTTGGCGTTGAATGGCATCGGCCGTGCGGTGCGGTGCATCGGCGGGCGCGGCCGGTTCGACGGTTCCGGCCGTCCGTTCGACCGACCATTCGAGCCCGTCGGGGTCGGCCGAAGCGAGCCACGAGAACGATCCTCCCAGCAGCAGCGCCCCGCCTGCGAAAATCGCGAGGGTGCGGAGGTAGCGGTGCCGGTTCGGGCGGGGACGGTCGGGCTGCAGCAGTTCGGGGCGGTATTGCCGGACGGCGCAAAGCACGGCGGCGGTGCCCAGCCCCTCGCCGATGCCGATGAGGAGGTGGATCGGCAGCATCAACAGCAGGAAACGGCCCGCCGGCAGGGCGGTGATGCCCGACGCTTCGGTTTCGAGGACGACGGCCAGCGCGCCGAGTTCCAGTGCGGCGATGCCCGCAGCCATCGAAGCGAGCGCGATGCGTCGCGGCGAGGGCGCGCGTCCGGCAATGGGGCGGTAGACGAGCGGATAGGCGACCAAGCACGACAGCACGGCCATGTTGAGGAGGTTGCACCCCAGCGCCAGCACCCCGCCGTCGGCGAAGAGCAGGCATTGGAGTATCAGCACCGAAGCGAGCGTCACGAGCCCCGCGCAGGGGCCCAGCAGGGCCGCCAGCAGGATGCCGCCGATGAGGTGGCCGCTCGACCCCGTGCCCGGAATGGCGAAGTTGATCATCTGGGCGGCGAATACGAACGCGCCCGTGACCCCCATGAGCGGCACGAGCCGTTCGTCGTCGCGGGTGCGGCGGCGGACACTCCGCACGGCGACGCCGAGCAGCAGGAGCGATGCGGCTCCTGCCGTGGCGGCCACCGCCGGCGAAATCAGGGCATCGGACAAGTGCATGGTCAGCGGCGGTGATGCCAGTCGGTATGGTCGACCGCTGCGGACTTATCGAACCGGAGCAGCGGCAGCAGGAACAGCCACGTAGCGACGCAGAACGGCCCCGTCAGCGTGGGGATGCCGAGCGGTGCCAGCAGGATGTTCATGCCGGCCTGCACGAAGAGCGTCACGCAGATGCCGAGCAGGGCCCATATCGCCGAGCGGATATGCGGTTTGTAGAATACCGTCGCCAGCGCAATGGCGGTCAGCACGGCGCTGAATCCGTAGAGTCCCTGCGACACTTCGGCTCCCGAAACCCCGAAAACCAGTGCCACGCACAGCGCGACGGCCGAACCGACGGCCGCCCACAGCGCGGCCCACAGGTTGCTGACGGCCAGTCCGACGAGGAAGAAGATTCCGGCGACCCACGAATCGACGAGGAAGACCTGCGCGATGCCTTTGAGCCACCAGACCACCCAGTCGCCGAATCCGAAGTGTCCGGCCGTGGCGAATGCCGCGGGCAGGGTCGGATCCGAAAGGTGTGCGGGCGGCATGCCGTGCATGGCGCGGGCCGCGAGCAGGAAAATCCACGTGCAGAAGACGAACGGGAAGGTGAATGAATTGACCTTCCACGGCGCCATGATGTTATTGAATCCCGTGCGCACCCACGTCGTCAGTGCGGCGCAGAGTACCAGCGCGAGCCACATCCAGAGGGTGTTGCCCAGAAACGTCGGAAAGGCGCAACCGACCAGTATGCCGTTGAAGCCCCACAGCCCGTGCGCGCCGTCGTCGTCGGGCAGCCCGAGCACATAGCCCGTGACGGTCGAAACGGCCAGTCCCAGCAGCGCGCCCCAGCCGACGAGCCCGAGCCCCTCGTGGTAGCCGCCCCAGAAAATACCGATCAGGAAAAACAGTCCCGTCCATGCGCTGTTCTGGAACATGACCTGTCCTGCGCCCCGCAGCAGCGTTTTCGGAAATACGAAGTTGTTTTTGGGGACTTCTTCGTGCCCCGTTGCGATTCGTTCCATTGGTTTTCTATGTTTTTGAATTTTAAGAATTGTTCGGTGTTACCGCCACGGGAAATCTTCCGGCAGCGGTTTCCCCTTGACGCATCGGCGTACGGTGCTGCAAAATTCGCGCACGAGCCGTTTCACCGCGCCCGTGTCGTTGCCCAGCACCTTGTAAATCAGCCCGCAGCCGTTCGGCAGGCGCGTGACGCCCGCGGCCAGACGCCTTTCGCGGTCGATGAAGGCCTCCGTCCGTCCGTAGATGCACTCGGCATGGTCGGGCGGCGTCAGCACGACAGCGTTCGCGAACAGGTCGTAGCCGTTCATCGCGCCGAGCCGTTCGGGCGAATGTCGCTCGGGCCGGACGATGAATTTTTCTCGGAAAAGCGGGGTTCCGTCGGGGCGTGCGGCGTGCGTCGCGACCGACAGGATATCGTAGAGGAAGCGTTCGCCTTCGCCGAAGTAGCGGCGGCCGCTCGAATAGATTTCCGCATAGCACAGCGTCGCCGTCGGGTCGATGCGGATGGCCGTATCGACGTGGTAGCGGGTGTGCCGGCAGGGGATGACCGGTTCGGGCAGGTATTCGAGGTAGGCTCCGGCTTCCAAATCGAACCGTTGCACCATGCCCGAATAGTTGCGGCGCATTTCGGCCAGCTTGGTCGCTGCGCCGGTCGATACGTGGGCGAAGGCATCGCGCTGGACGACGAAATGCTGCTCGTAGCGGTCGCCGTCGACGTTGGGTCCGCCCGACGAAAGGATGTAGACGCACGGCATTTCGGGCATCGCCTCGTCGAAATAGAGCTCCTGCTGCACGATGATGGGCGTGCGGCGTTCCAGCTCGCGCAGAATGGATTTCCCGTCGCGGTCGAGCTCGAACCCCATGTACAGGTAGCCCCGTTTGCCGTCGGGGGCGGTGTGCAGCGGGCCCGCGAAGGGCCGCATCTCTTTGGCACAGGCGGTCGTCGGCATCATGGTTCGGCAATGGCGGTTTCGTTCTGCAACGTGCGGTCGAGGTCGAAGAGGGCCATGCGGCGGATGAGGCCGACCAGCTCGTCGATGCCCTCGCCGGTCATGCAGTTGGTGAAGACGAACGGCTTTCCGGGCCGCATGAGTTCCGAATCGTGGCGCATGACTTCCAAATCGGCGTGGACGTAGGGGGCCAAGTCGGTTTTGTTGATGACGAGGATGTCCGACTGCGAGATGCCCGGCCCGTCCTTGCGCGGGATTTTGTCGCCCGCGGCCACGTCGATGACGTAGATGAAGAAATCGACCAGCGCGGGACTGAACGTGAGCGTCAGGTTGTCGCCGCCCGATTCGATGAGCACGATGTCGCCGTCGGGGAAACGGGCTTCCATCTCTTCGACGGCGGCGAGGTTCATCGACGGGTCTTCGCGCACGGCGGTGTGGGGGCAGGCGCCCGTTTCGACGCCGATGATGCGTTCTTCGACCAGAATGCCTTTCAGCATCTTGCGGACGTGTTTGGCGTCTTCGGTGGTCACCACGTCGTTGGTGATGACCAGTACTTTGTAGCCCATTTCCAGCAGGCGGGGCGTGACGGCCTCGATCAGGGCCGTTTTACCGGAACCGACGGGCCCTCCGATTCCGATGCGGCAGGTTTGTGACATTTTTATCAGTGCGGTTTTTTATTAGCGCGGTAGACCGTCGGTGAGCTTTTTATCGTCACCGTCGCTTCCGCTGGTTTTTTATTCGTGTTAAACGCTCCCGACCCGCTGTCAGTTCATGAACATCCGCCCCGTGCCTTTTTCGTGCAGGGCGGCGAGCAGGTCGAGCTGGGGCGAAAAGGCGTGCATTTCGTCCAGCTCCATGTCGGATGTTTCGTCGTAGAGCGATGCGATGCCGGTCGCGAGCGCGGTCAGAATCCGTTGGGTGTCGATGTGCGATACCCGCACGCAGCGCAGCGCGGCATTGAGCACACGGTTCGCCGCGCCATAGACCAGCGTGGTGAAAAGCGCCTCGTCCGAAAGTCCGCACACGGCGAACAGCACGCCCTGCGCCACCGGACAGCATCCGGGCGTTCGCTCCGCCTTGACATCGGCGTGCCAGCGTTGCAGCAACGGGTCGTCGAACAGCGCGACGGCCAGTTCGGTCAGCTTGCGCCCCGTGCGCCGTTGCATCGTGCGGGCTTCGTCGTTGAGTTTCGTGCGCAGCAGGGCTTCGTCCGCCTTGCAGACGGCCGGATAGTCGTTTCGCCGGCAGGCGGAGGCAGCGTGGAGCGCCGCTACCGCATCGGTCGTGGCCGTGCGGCGGACGATTTCGTCGGTGTAGCAGGCCAGCGTCGCGGCGTCGCGGACCAGCCCTTCGGCCACGGCGGCTTCCAACCCGTCGGAAAAGGCGAAACTCCCGATCGGAAAAGCCGAGTCGGCGAACTGCAATACTTTTATTAAGGCGCTTGGAGTGCTTGCGACGGTATCGGCGGTCGGAGCACTGCGGACGGTGGCCGTGCGGTCGGACGTATCGGGGGGTGTCATGCGGTCGGGATTCATCGTGCTGCTACCGGTTCGGGGTGGTGGTGATGCGTGTGTCCGGCGCATCCCGCCGGATCCGTGCCGCCGAACAGCCGGCGGATTTCGTGGGGCGCGAGGTAGGGAATGACCTCCGCGCCGGGTTGGAACGTGCAGGTTACCCCCTCTAACCGGTGGGTCTGCATGACGCTCGCCATGACTTTGCGGTCGACCGTCAGCGGGACGTAAACTTTCGTCCCTTTCACCACGGCGGGCCAGTGCTGGTTGCCGATGGCGTGTCCCAGTTCGACCGCCGTGTGCAGCAGTTCGTCGGCGGGGGCTCCGGCCAGCCCCGAAAGGTCGGCCACGAGCACGTCGTTGAGCCGGATGCGGAACGCCACGATGCGGCGGTTCAGCGCGTCGTAGGCCAGAATGTCGCCGTCGACCAGCTGCGTGTGGCGTTTGAGCGCGACGGCATATTCGCCGCCCGCTTCGCTTCGCACGACGAAACGGCTCTTCTGGGCCGTCCATTGGTCGAGTTCGATGTACTCCACGCGGTCGGTCGCCGTGCGGCCGGCCCATTGCGGGTCGTGGAGGTTGCCGAGGATTTCCGAATAGATTTGCATGTCTCGTTCGATGGGTGAAAATGCCGTTGCGAACCTGCCGGTGTGCAGGCCCGCAACGGCGGCTGTCTTTTAGCAGAACCAGTAGAGCTGGCTCAACGGGAATTTTTCGGCCGGTTTGACATAGGCTTTCACGCCGTTGACCATGACGTCGAACGTTTCGGGGTCGACGTCGATATGCGGCGTGCAGCCGTTGCGCACCATGTCGCGTTTGGTGAGCTGGCGCGTCCGGCGCACGGGCTTCACGAGGCGTTCGAGCCCCAGCCGTTCGCGGATGCCGCTGCTGCAAGCCGCTTCGGAGACGAACGAGATGCAGGTTTGCGGCAGGGCCTTGCCGAACGCCCCGAACATCGGACGGTAGTAGCACGGCTGCGGCGTCGGCAGCGATGCGTTGGGGTCGCCCATGTTCGACCAGCTGATGAGACCGCCCTTGATGACCATTTTGGGTTTGGCGCCGAAGAATTGCGGCTCCCACAGCACCAAATCGGCCATTTTGCCCTTCTCGACCGAACCGATGTAGTCCGACATGCCGAACGTAATGGCCGGATTAATGGTGATTTTGGCCAGATAGCGCAGCACGCGGAAGTTGTCGTTGCCGTCGGCATCGCCGTCGAGCTTGCCCACCGCGTCTTTCATGAACGAGGCCATTTGAATCGTGCGCATGAACGATTCACCGATGCGGCCCATCGCCTGCGAGTCGGACGAGACCATCGACAGCACGCCCAAGTCGTGCAGCACGTTCTCGGCGGCCTGCGTCTCGGGACGCACGCGGCTCTCGGCGAACGACACGTCCGACGGGATTTTCGGATTGAGGTTGTGGCAGACCATGATCATGTCGAACAGCTCGGCCTGAGAGTTGATGCCGAAGGGCAGCGTGGGGTTGGTCGACGACGGCAGCACGTAGGGCATCGAGGCCACTTTCAGCAGGTCGGGGGCGTGTCCGCCGCCCGCGCCTTCGGTGTGGTAGGTGTGGATCGTGCGGCCGTCCATCGCCGCAATGGTGTCTTCGACGTATCCGCCCTCGTTGAGCGTGTCGGTGTGGATGGCGACCTGTATGTCGTAGCGGTCGGCGACGCTCAACGCCGCACGGATCGCCGCCGGCGTGGAACCCCAGTCTTCGTGGACTTTCAGGCCGCACGCACCCGCTTCGATTTGCTCTTCGATAGGCTGTTCGACCGAGCAGTTGCCTTTGCCGCACATGCCGACGTTGACCGGCAGCGCTTCGATGGATTGGAGCATCTTTTCGATGTTCCAGCGGCCCGACGTGATGGTCGTGCCGTTCGTGCCGTCGGTGGGGCCGATGCCGCCGCCGATAATGGTCGTGATGCCGTTGCTCAAGCTGGCGTAGGCCTGCTGCGGCGAGATGAGGTGGACATGGCCGTCGATGCCGGCCGCTGTCAGAATCAGATGCTCGCCCGAAATGGCGTCGGTCGCCGCGCTCGTGACCAGATTGGGGTCGACGCCCTTCATGGTGTTCGGGTTGCCTGATTTGCCCAGTCCGGCGATTTTGCCGTCCTTGATGCCGACGTCGGCCTTGACGACGCCGACGACGGGGTCGACCACCGTGACGTTGGTAATCACCAAGTCGAGCGAACCCTCTTTGGAGGTCATCGTGTTGGCCAGCCCCATGCCGTCGCGCAGGGTCTTGCCGCCGCCGTAAACCACCTCGTCGCCGTATTCGCGGAGGTCTTTTTCGATTTCGATGTAGAGGTTGGTGTCGCCCAGCCGGATTTTGTCCCCTTTGGTCGGGCCGAAGAGGTTGTTGTATTCTTGACGTGATACGGTTGCCATCGTTTTATTGTTTATGCGTGTTCGTGGAATTGTTCGTTGCCGTGTTCGCGGCGGGAGCGGTTTTCGGTTGTTGTTTCGGCTCGTTTTCCGCGCCCTGTTTCGGGGCCGTGCTGTTGCCGGTGGTCTTGAAACCGCTCATCCGCATGTTCTGCATCGCCTGCGTGCGCGCCGGATAGTAGGAGGGTCCCTCCTCGTCGCCCGCGTAGCCCATCACCAGCCCGTTGAACCCGATGATGCGCCGTTTGCCCGAATAGGCGACGAGCTCGACCTCTTTCTGGTCGCCGGGCTCGAACCGCACGGCGGTAGTCGCCGGAATGTTGAGGTGGCAGCCGAACGTGGCTTCGCGGTCGAACTCCAAATAGCGGTTCACCTCGAAAAAGTGGAAGTGCGACCCGACCTGAATGGGGCGGTCGCCCGTATTGCGCACGGTGATTTTGACGGTCTTGCGCCCTTCGTTGTAGACGACAGGGTCCGAATGCAGCAGCACGCCGCCTACGGTGACGGGTTGCGCGGGCTTGAACCCGGGCTGGTTCGGATAAAGGTTTTTCGGCTGCGAAGCGTTGTTCGCAGTGTTTTGATTGTTCGTTTCCATAGTCGAAAATGAATGGTAATCGGTTATTTGATAGGCTGGTGGATGCTGACCAGCCGGGTGCCGTCGGTGAAGACGGCTTCGACCTGCAACAGGCCGATCATGTCGGCGACGCCTTCCATGACGTCGTCTTTGGTCAGCACGCCGGCCGCCTCTTTCATGACGGTTTCGACGGTTTTGCCTTCGCGGGCTCCTTCGAGGGCCGTCGAGGTGATGTAGGCTACGGCTTCGGGGTAGTTGAGTTTCAGCCCCTTTTTCATGCGCCGTTCGGCAATCGAGCCGAGCGAAAGCAGCATCAGCTTGTCGATCTCTTTCGGTGTCAAATGCATAGTGATAAAAAATTTTTCGGTTTGCGGGCGATGGCTGTTCGATCTTCCGCGAAACACTGCGAGCCCGGCGAAGCGAGTACGGCAAAGAGTGTGCCACCCCGCCCGCTTAAAAAGCGGGTTTTAAGGGCGGCGGCCCGTCCGTTCGCTTTTCATGGCCGGAAGCGCGCTCGTTGCGCTGTTCTTAATTAAGGTGTGCGAGCGGGATTTTTATTAAATTTGTACGGAACTTGCGGTTTTTCCCGGATTTTTAACACGAAACGATATGTTCAAAGCAATGTTGATTGCAGGTTTGGGCGGCTTCATCGGCACCTGCCTGCGTTTTCTGACGGGCAAATTCGCCCATTTCGTCTGCAATTCGGCCTTTCCGTGGGGTACGTTCACGGTCAACGTCGTGGGCAGCTTCGTCATCGGCATCTTTTTCGGCATGGCCGAGAAGACCCACTTGGTTTCGCCCTCGATGAACGTCTTTCTCATCACCGGCTTCTGCGGGGGATTCACCACTTTTTCTTCTTTTTCCGACGACATGTTCCTGTTGTTGCAGCAGAAACATTGGCTTTACTTCGGATTGTACGTCGGGTTGAGTTTTCTGCTCGGGTTGTTGCTCGTGTGGTTGGGCCGGTCGCTCGTCAAGGCGGCGTAAGGGGGCTGTCGCGGAATGAAAAATCCGGCGACTCGAAAAAATTGCTATCTTTGTCTTATAAACCGAATATGAAAAACGGATTGAAATAGCGTAGAGATACATAATTGGAAAAAGCGTTAGCTTTTATTCTTGCTTATTGAAAATCGCCAAAATCAAATAAGTTGTCAAGAGTAAAGTTAATGCTCGCGTCGTTTCCGACGTGGGCTTTACTTATTTGACAACAAGGTGTTTGGCGATACCTCAATAAGCAAATAAAGTTCGGCCCACGTCCTTTTTTTGTATTTCGATGAAGCAGAATGCCATATTTTGGCATTGTGGCGGTCTAATTTTAGCAAATAAAAACATAGAAATGACAAGACAAGTATATCCCGAACCGAAGAAACCCACCAAAGTTTTGGTCGAAAAGTATCTCGCCGATTACAACAAAGATCCTCGCTACATGCACGAAGACCCGTTGCAATGCAGGTTGAAAGATTCGTTTCGTGGTGATTACGAAGATATTTTGTTGGTGGTCGTGGTACTCAATCAACTTTATGGTACCAATCTTTATGATGTATATCGGATGGCTGATTACATTGACGCGAGAAAAGATGAAATCCTGCCTGCAATCGAACAAGGACGCCCCGAAGTTGTCGGCATGATTGCGTCGGGCCACGGAATCGGTCGCTCGGAGTGCAAGGAATCGGTTTTTTACTCGTTCGCAACTAAATTCTGCCATTTTCTGAATCCAAACGATTATCCGATTTTCGACAGCTACGTCGAGAAGATGTTGAAAGCCTATAATCGGCAGTTCGGATTCTATGCGGATACTCGGAGCGATATTCGAGATTATGCTGTGTTCAAAGCGTGGGTGCAGGCTTTCGTGGCATACTTCGGCTTGCATTTCACGTTTCGGGAAATCGACAAGTTCCTGTGGTATTACGGCAGTCAAGTAATCTTCAAATGATTCGGAGGTCTGCTATGTATGTCCAAATTGGAAGGGTTACATAGGTACGTGTTGATTGTCGATTTGATTAGGCGGAATCGCTACATTAGTTTGGATGATTTGATAATCGAGTTGCAAAAATCGTTGAAAGATACGGATAATGTTGCGACATCCAAACGAACGGTTCAACGGGACATGAAAGAAATCAATGCGAACATCATCACGATACAATATTCAAAGGTCGAAAAAGGATATTTTATTCCGTCGGATGAAGTGTCGGAATTGGAACGGATGCTCAAAGTCTTCGATATGTTGAATTGCAGAAAATTAGAAAACCAATTAAAAAATTAAATTACTATGGATTTAGAACTTTTTTTTATTATTTTCTTCCCGCTTCTTATGATTCCTCTCGGTTTTCTTTGTTATCATGACAAGAATAAAAGAGCAGCCAAGGCAAATGCAAAAGCGATGAAAGAGATGTTGAAAGAATTGGAACGTGAAAAAAAAGAAAACGAAAATTCATGAAAAAACTTTTGTTTGTTTTGTCATTGTCGCTGTCTGCCTGCGGATTGTTCAATGATAATGTAAAAGTGGTTGCGGATAGCGTATGGAAAGAGATTTATGATAGGGGAGATCTTAAAGATTCTATGACCTATAATAAAAAAGCATCTTTGGAAATAAATCCCTCCAACAGGTGTATCATGGTAGAGTCCGTGTTTTATCCGGATGTGGTTTATCGCATATCCGACCTCCAATACGATGCTGACATGTCGGATTATTTGAGGAAAAATACACGATTAAAAGAAATAGACGGTTATATGTTTTATGAATTCAAAGCGAAATTCGATGATATACCGTCTGCTGATGCAATGATTGTTTTTTTAGTGCATAGAAGGCCGTCTAATAAACAGTTATTAAGAGTTGAGATAGCGCGTTGGTTAGAATATCCGGATGATATTTCCGATTGTGTGCGTTATAGTATAAAGAACAAGCAATCGTTAAAACGTCTGGACGGTGATTTTTTCGAGGAATTGAAAAGGCAATGCCAAGTAGGACAAGTACCGAATCCAGAAGAGAAGAGTAAAAAGACTGCTAATTTAGAAAATACGACGAAAAAAGAATCCGCGAAGAGTAAGTCGGACGATGTCTATGAATATAAGGGCGAACGTTTCACGATTGTGGACGAAGACGGTTTTCCGATGAATTGCGATTGCTATTATTCCGTATGGATGAAATTATATGCTGGCGGATATTGTAGTTTCGATATGAA
>CAZGYX010000033.1:0-17794 GCA_964530735.1 uncultured Alistipes sp.
CCCGTGCGGCTTTGCAGACGTCGAGCTTCATTTCGGCGGCTTCGTTCCAAGAGACCACCAAGGTGCTCAACGAGGCGGCTATCCAAGCGAAGACCGACCCGCTGGAAAACCTCAAGGAGAACGTCATCTGCGGACACAAGATTCCGGGTGGTACGGGCCTTCCCGAGTACGAAAATCTTTTCGTCGGGGCCACTGCCGACATCGAATCCCTGCGTCAGGCGCAGTAGCGATTCTTCGCGACGCATAGCGAATCGGGCCGCTGGAAACAGCGGCCCGATTTTTTTTATTCGGAGGGCGGGCGTTTCGGCGGCGCAAAATTTTGGTACTCCGCCCGACTTGTGCTATTTTTGTGCGGATAACTCCGAACTTCCATGATACCGAAACCCGAACGGGAGCGCATCATCGCGCTCATGAATCGCGAAGTGGTGCCCGCTATCGGGTGCACCGAACCCATTGCCGTCGCCTTGTGCACGGCACGGGCCGTCGAAGAACTCGGCACGCTGCCCGAACGCATCGAGGTGCGGTTGAGCGCGAACATTCTGAAAAACGCCATGGGGGTCGGCATTCCGGGCACGGGCGGCATGATCGGGCTGCCTATCGCCGTCGCGCTCGGGGCGTCGGTCGGGAAATCGGCCTATCGGCTCGAAGTATTGCGCGACGTAACCCCCGAAGCCGTGGAACGGGGGCGGCAGTACATCGCCGAGAAGCGCATAGCCATTGCGCTGAAAGAGGGTATCGACGAAAAACTTTACATCGAAACGGAAGTTTCGGCAGCGGGACATACGGTGGTGGCCGTGATTGCCGGAGGGCATACGCGGTTCGTCTACGTGGCGCGCGACGGTGCGGCGACGCTGGACGAACGCACCCCCGCGACGGCCGAAACTGCCGGCGAGGAGGTGGCCCTTTCGCTCGCCCGCGTGTGGGAGTTCGCCACGACGGCGCCGGTCGACGAGCTGCGCTTCGTGCTCGAATCGAGCCGGCTGAACAAGGCGGCCGCCGAGCAGGCTTTCACGGGCGATTACGGCCATAGCGTCGGCCGCACGCTCCGCCGCGAACGGGAACGGCGGGTCATCGGCGACAGCATTTTCTCGCGCATCATCTCCTACACTTCGGCGGCCTGCGACGCGCGCATGGCCGGTGCGATGATTCCGGTCATGAGCAATTCGGGCAGCGGCAATCAAGGCATCGCGGCGACGCTGCCGGTCGTGGTCTATGCCGAGCAGACCGGCGCCGCCGAAGAACAGACCGTGCGGGCGTTGGCGTTGAGCCACCTGACCGTGATTTACATCAAACAGAGTCTGGGTCGGCTTTCGGCGTTGTGCGGCTGCGTCGTGGCCGCGACGGGGTCGAGTTGCGGCCTTACCTACCTCATGGGCGGCGATTACGCGCAGGTCGTAGCGGCGGTGAAGAACATGATTGCCAATTTGACGGGCATGATTTGCGACGGCGCGAAGCCGAGTTGTGCGATGAAGCTCATGAGCGGCGTTTCGACGGCCGTGCTGTCGGCGATGATGGCGGTGGACGGCCATTGCGTGACGCCGGTCGAGGGCATCATCGAGGAGGATGTAGACCGCTGCATCCGTAACCTGACCCGCATCGGCCGCGACGGCATGAACGAAACCGACCGCATGGTGCTCGACATCATGACGCACAAGCACGATTCCTGAAAAAAGGGCGTCCGACAGCATCGGACACCCTCCCTCAATAAACTTTTTATCTAAACAACTATTCGGGTTTCTTCGTATCGGCCGCCGAATCCTCTTCGGCGGCCTTTGCGGTTGCCGGTGCCACCGGTTTCGCGGCGGGTTGGGCGGCGGAAGCGGGAACTTTGCGGTTCCGCTCGACCTTGATGTTCACGTTGTTCTCGCTCTCTTGGATGTTGATGGAGTAGCTTTCCAGCGCTTCGAGCTGTTGTTCCAGTTCCTCCATGTCGGGCCGTACCCGTTCGATGCGTTCAGTCCGGTAGTGGAACAAGTGGCGCAGGTCGGTCTTGTGGGAGCGGATGCCCAGCACCACGCACACTGCGATAGTCACGGCCCACAGCAGGAACATCGTCAGAATGGACTTGCCGTTGGGTTTCCGCGAGGCGATGAGGCACATCAGCACGTAAATCAACAGGAAGACGGGAATCAGGGCGATCAGGATGCCGGTAATGGGCAGCCAAATGGAAAATTCGGCCGGATCCATGTGCAGGAACTCGTATCCGCCCACGCCCACGCAGAGCAGGCCGATAATCAGTCCGCAGGCGAGGAGTATCAACCCGAAGACGAGCATTCCGGCAAACAATTTCATCAGAATCACCGCGATTTTGCCGAATACCGACACGGCTTCGGCGATGACGGGTTTCGCCTTGCTGTCGACGTCGTTCGCGGCGGCCGCAGCGGCGGCTACCGAGCGGGTCGTGATAGGTTCGCCGTTCATTTCGAGTTTCTGCCGCGCCGAACGGGCCACCGGCACGGCGAACCACATGATGAGGTAGCTGAGCAGGAAAACGCCGAAGATGTTTCCGAAAAGATTCGACAGCCAGTAGGGATGACGAATCACGATGTCGAGAATCAACGGCACGAACATCCCCAGCCGGATCCACACGGCGTCGATGCCGAAATACTTGCCCAGACCGGCACAGACACCGCCCAGTTTGGCGTTCTCCATGTCGCAATACAGACGGCGCGGAATGCGCGGCGATTCGGGTTGCAGGTCGGCGTCGGGATTTTCTTCTTTGTCGGAGATGTCCTCCGCACTGCCCAGCTGGCCGATGATGTTCAGCACCAGCGGTTTTTCGACGACCCGTCCGCCGTCCTGCGCCGACAGGATCAGTTCGGCGATGCGGGCTTCAATGTCGGCGACGATTTCCGTGCCGTCGGGCGAGTTGCGGTAGGCTTGCCGGAGGCTCTCCAAATAACGCTCCAACTCCTCGTAAGCGTCGACGTCCAGCGTGAAGGCGACGCCCGATATGCTGCATTTTTTGACTTCGTTCATGATGACAAATCGTTTTTCAGGGTTAGCGTTTCCGAACCGAGCCGCCCGAACCGACCCGTTGGTCGACCAAGCAGTCGCCTTTGTATTCGACCGAGGCGCCGCTCGACGCTACGATCGTCAGTTTTTCGGTGCAGGTCACTTCGGCCGAGGCACCGCTCGACACCGCGACGTTGCACGTGCGGGTGACCAGTCCGAAGGCTTCGAGCTCCGAACCCGAAGAGAGGCTGGCCTTGAAAGTCGCCGCCTTGCCCGACAACTCGGCCTCCGAACCGCTCGACACCGCGATGTCGCACGCGCCGAAATCGACGGCTGCCTGCAATTCGGTGCCGCTCGACAGGCTAATCGTGCAAGCGTCGGCTTTCAGCGCGGCGTCCATCGACGCGCCGCTCGACAGCCGGATGTTCATCGTCTTGGCTTTCAGGGCGTTTTTGGTGCGGATTTCGGCACCGCTCGATGCCGTTATCGACGCGATTTTGCCGGCGTTGGGCACCTGCACCTTGACGTCCATGTTGCGTATGTTCACGGCGTTGTCGATGCCGATCGTCAAGGTGCCGTTTTTCTCCTCGACCACGACGTACTCCATGACGTTGTCGTTGGCCGTGATGACGATTGCGTCCGTGCCGCCGATGACGACTTCTACGCCGCGCGATGCGGCGATGGCCTCGAATGCGGGCGCTTTCAGTTTCTTGGTGACGAGCGTGTAGCTCCCTTTGACGGTGGTCTTCCGACCGCCCGAAACGACGGAGATGTGCCGCGACCGTGCGGTCGCATCCGATGCGTTGCACAACAGGCCCAGCAGCAGGCCGAGCGCGACGATGATTTTCAGAAACAGGGTTTTCATAATGGTGTATTGATTTTTTTATTTCAAGCGGGGCTAATTGTCTGCGTTCCCGTGCCGGACGGCCCGAATCTGGGCGACCAGCTCCTCCCACGCGGCATCGAGCGAGGCGAGGTATTCGCGCCCTTTGTCCGTGAGCATGTAGAATTTGCGCGGCGGGCCCTGCGGCGACTCCTCCCAGCGGTAGGTGAGCAGGCCGGCGTTCTTTTGCCGCGTGAGGATAGGGTAGAGCGTACCCTCGACCACGATCATCTCCGACTCTTTCAGCTCGGCGATGATCCTCGGAGCATAGGAGTCCCCGCGCGACAGGATCGCGAGGATGCAATACTCCAAAATTCCTTTGCGCATCTGCGCTTTGATGTTCTCTTCCGTCATGACGGTCATGCGTTTTTCGATTTTCTGTTTCGCACGTCGAATTTCCGCGCGGGTTCTTCGGGGATGATGATCCACAGGATGACGTAAATCCAAATGGAGATGCCGCCGAAGAGGATGAGCAGCAGCGTAATCAGCCGCAATACGTTGGAGTCGGTGCCGATGTATTCGGCCAGACCGCCGCACACGCCCGCAATCGACCGGTTCTCGCGCGAGCGGTACAGTTTCCGGTAGCGGGGTTGCGCATCGTCTTCGCGTTCGTCGGCTGCGGATTGGCCGTGCCGCGCGCCGAAGCAGTCGGGAGTGCCGAGCCGGTCGATTGCGGCCCGTACCATGTCGACCGAAACGACGTACATGGGCGAAGCGACCTTTTCGCGGAGGATTTCGCCCATGCGGGTTTCGAGGTCGGCTTCCGTTTCGGTGTCGTCGTCGGGCAGCCGGTCGCGGATGTCGTCGAAATAGTCGCGTAGCATCCGGTAGGCGTCTTCGTCGAGGGTGAACGGCATCGACCCGATATTCACGTTTACTGTCTGTTTCATGTTTTTTGAAGCTGTTTACACGTTCTCGTTCGCAAATTTCCTTGCGCATCCGATTACTTTTACGACGCAAATATAATGCACTTTTTTATATTATGCAATACATAGTACTAAAATTTAATAAATTTTTTTCGCAGCACCCTGTTAAGAACAGGGTTTTATTAGCGCTACGGTTTGTCAGTTGGTTTCCGATAGTTGGGAAGCGCTCTGACCGCCCGCTTAAAAAGCGGGTTTTAGGCGCGACCGTTTGTCACGGCGTTTCCGCCGGTTGTGGTCGCTGCCACCGTTATTTGCGGGACGAAGACTGCGGAGTGCGCGCCAAAGGCGGGCCTCCGCTGCCGGAGGCTGCGGCCCGCGCGACGCAAAGCGTCGCTCTTTATAATTTTATTACTATCTTTGTCGTGTCGGGCAACCGGCAGACATATTTTTTAAGAAAAGTGTTTTCGCTTTTGTCCAAGTAGAAAATGTGGAAGTTTTCAAGACAACAAGGACAACGAGCGTACTCACTTCCTGTTCAGGTCGGCGTCTTTACGATGCTCCTCTGTTCAAGGGTGTGGGGTATCGTATCGTTTATTGTTGTCTGGGCATTCCACAGCCTTCTACTTGATAAACGAATCGGCTCCACACTTTCCGTTTTTATAAAAATCCCTCATTACTTATTCACGGAGCCGGAATAGCTTTGTGAATTGTATGAAAAAATGGTTTGGCCGGTTGTGGCGCCGGTACGTCTGTCCTACCGAATCGCTTTTGGGAACGTGGGGGCTCTACTGCGAATACGGCGTCTATGCGAAAGAACCTTTTTATAGCGATTGTACGCTACGCGACTGCTGGATGATTCTCGAGCCCGAAAACAGCGGCTACTGGGACGAACGGGGCGAAATGGAAAAACTCTACTGGCACCGAATCGGATGCCGCCGAATCGCGGTGTACTATCCCGGACTATATCCCTTTCGCAAAATCGTGCGGCTGACCCATGACGAACTGTGGCTGAAAACCGCGTATGGGAACAAAGATTGGCATATCGAGTGCTACCGGCGGGGAACCCCGCCGCCCGACCCCGATACGTTGTACAAGCGCTACTGCGCGTCGCTCGACAGCGCAGACAGACATCAGGAACCGAACCGTAATCTACTGCGCTAATAAAAATTTTCGTATCTTTGCACTCATGCGAATTTCGATACCTCTTTTTCTGTTGGCTTTGGTTTGTGCGACGTCGGGCTACGCCCTGACGCCCGAAACGTCCCGCTGTATGGAGCGCGGACGCGAATTGTTCGAGTACGGACGTTGGAGCGATGCGCGGCATGTTTTCCGGCAGGCCCGTGCCGGGCTGGATCCCACCGACCATGCCGCCATTCAGGAGACCGATTACTACCTCGCCGCCTGCGCCGTCGAGCTGGGCAGTGCCGATGCGGCCGCCGCATTGCAGGATTTCGAGCGCAACTATCCGGGCTCGACCTACCTCAACGACGTGCGGTTCGCACTGGCATCGTTCTACTGCGGCGTCGGGAATTTCGACCGTGCCGCCGAAGTGTTCCGCACGGTCGACCGGGCCGCTTTGAGCGTGTCGCGCCGCGAGCAGTACGATTTCCGCATGGGATACCTCGCTTTCAACGACGGCGATTATGCCGAAATGTACAATCATCTCGACCGCATTCCGGCCAACAGCGAACTGGCCGACCACGCGGCCTACTATAAGGCGTATGTCGATTATGTCGAGGGCCGCACCGGACGGGCGCTGGACGGATTCGGGAGGTTGTCGAAAAGCGAGGCTTACGGCGACGTCGCGCCCTATTTTCTGTTGCAGCTGGCGTTTCGCGAGGGGGATTACCGGTATATCCTCGACCACGGCGAGGAGCTGGCCGCCCAAGCACCGCCCGCACGAAAGGCCGAAATCGAACGCATCATCGCCGAGACATGGTTCCGGCAGGAGAACTACGACGCCGCGATCGCCCACCTGCAAGCCTACTTCGCCGCAGGCGGCGAATCGAACCGCGAAACGGCCTACCTGATGGGCTTTTCGCTCTACCGGCTCGAACATTACGACGAAGCGGCCGGGTGGCTGCGCAAGGCCGTCGGCACGAGCGATGCCCTGTCGCAGAACGCCTCGTACCACTTGGCCGGCTGCTATCTGCGCACGGGCGACAGGCAGGCGGCCCTGCAATCGTTCGGCATCGCCGCCTCGACGGCCTACGACGCGGAAATCACCGAAGACGCGCAGTTCAGCTATGCCCGACTGCTGTACGAGTCGGGCCGCAGCCATTACAGCAGCGCGATTCGCCTCTTGCAGCAATACATCGAGCGTTATCCCGATTCGCCGCGCTTTGCCGACGCCCGCGCGCTGTTGATTGCGGCCTATTACAATTCGCGCGATTACGATGCCGCCTACCGGGCCATCCGGTCGCTTCCCTCGACCGATGCCGACACACGGGCGGCTTTGCAGAAAATCGCCTATTTCCGCGGCCTGAATGCCTACCATGCGGGCGACCGCACGGCGGCCGGGACGTATCTGGCCGAATCGGCCGCTGCGAACGTCAGCCCGAAATACACGGCGCTGGCCAATTTCTGGCAGGGCGAAATCGCGTTCGAGCAGGGGAATTACGACCTCGCGGCCACGAAGTACGAACAGTACCTGCGCCGTGCGCCGCAGAGCGAACCGGAATACGTCATGGCTTGGTACAACTTGGGCTATTGCGCTTTCTCGCAGGAGCGCATGGCCGAGGCCGAAACGAATTTTCAGAAATTCCTCGCCCTGCACCGCTCGAACGACCGGTATCGCAGCGACACCTACAACCGGCTGGGCGACATCCGTTATGCCGACCGCCGCTTCAAGGAGGCCGTCGAGCAATACGACAAGGCCGTCGCGCTGGGCGGCGACGCGAAATACTATGCGCAGTACCAGCGGGCCATTACCTACGGGCTGATGAACAAACCCGAGCAGAAACGGCAGGCGTTGAGCCGAATCATCGCCGACGGCGAGGGCATCTACGTCGAAGCGGCGCAGTTCGAGCTGGGACACAGCGCAGTCGTCGGTGAACGCTATGCCGAAGGGGCCGCCACGCTGGTGCAATTCATCAAGCAATATCCCGCTTCGGTGCACCGGTCGCAGGCGCTGGCCGACTTGGGGCTGGCCTACTTCAACTTGGGCGACCGCGACAAGTCGTTGGAGTACTACGACCGAATCGTCGTATCGGCACCCCACTCGGCCGAAGCGCGCAACGCCATGCAAGGCATCCGCGACATCTACATTTCGCGCGGCGATGCCGACGCCTACTTCGATTACGCCGCCAAAGCGGGCATGGAGAGCGACCTGACCCTCCTCGCGCGCGATTCGCTGTCGTTCGCGGCCGCCCAAAAGCTCTACATCACCGAGTCGGGCGCGACCGCGGCCAAATCGTTGCGCAGCTACCTGTTGAGCTATCCCAAAGGCTACTATCGGCGCGACGCGCTCTACTTGTTGAGCGACTGCTACCTGCGCGACGGACAGCGCAAGGAGGCGATCGGCACGCTGACCGAACTCTCGAACGAGGAGAACAACCCCTATACGCTCAAAGTGTTGGAAAAACTCTCGGAGATGACATTCGCCGCCGGGCGTTATTCCGAAGCGGCTGCCGCCTACCGCAAACTGTACGACGCCGCGCCGACCGCCGCCGAGCGGCAGGAGGCCATGACGGGTTACGTGCGGGCGACCGTCTCCGACGGCAACGCCGCGCGCATCCGCACGATGGCCGAAGATGTCCGCAGCCATGCCGATGCCGGCACGACGGCCCGCCGCGAGGCGACGTTCGCGCTGGCCGAACAATACCGCACGGCGGGCAAGACGGCCGATGCGCTCGCGCTTTACAAGGAGCTTTCCGGCGAAGTACGCTCGGCCGAAGGTTCGGCCGCCAACTACTACCTGCTGGAAGATTTGTTCCGGCAGGGCGATCCGGCGCGCACCGAGCAGGCGATTTTCGACTATTCCGAGCGCGAGCCCAAACCTTACTGGCTGGCCAAAGCCTACCTGCTGCTGGGCGAGGTCTATCTTCGCAAGGGCGACGATTTCCAAGCGCGCGCCACGTGGCAAAGCATCGTGAACGGCTATTCGCCCGCCGACGACGGCATCGTCGAGGAGGCTGCCGCCCGCATCCGCAAACTGAAATGACGATGAACAGACTTTTATTGACGGCCGCGCTCTTCGCGGCACTGCCTTTCGGGGCCGGCGCGCAGGTCGCGAAGCAGGTCGAAGTGACCAAAGAGTACGTGCCGAGCGTGGCCCATGCGGCCAAACTCCCCATCGTGCCCGACATGACCGACACGACGCGGATGCGTCCCGAAATCAGCGAGTCCGCCGCGCCGTTCCTGCTCAACATGCCGCTCGAACTGCAACCCATTCGTCCGGCGAACGTCACTTACTGGACTTTCAACCGGCCGTTGCTCTGCTACCTGAAACTCGGGGCCGGTTATCCGCTCAATTCCGCCGTCGATTTCCACGTGGCGACCCAGCACCCCGATACGGGGTATGCGCTCGGATTCGTGCAGCACGAGGGGCGGTATGCCGACATCCGCAACGATTTCGGCATCGAAAACAATTCGCTGCGCATGACCAACCGCGTCGGTGCGGCGGCCGGGAAACAGTTGGGCCGCCACATGCTCGAAGCGGCCGCCTCGTACGAAAACCGGCTCTACCACCGCTACGGTGCCTATGCCGCGCCGTCGGTCGAGGAACCGGCCGGCATCGGGGGCGGCGTTTGGCTTCCGGCTGCGCCCGGAGCCCTCATCGACTTCGGCGAGGCCGATTTCGCCGTGCGCATCGGCGACGATTTTCAGGATTTGAGCCGTATCAATTTCGACGTCACCGCGCGTGCCGGCCTCTTTTTCGACCAGACGGTTTGGGCGGGAAGCGCGCATCCGCGCCAGACGGACTTCCATGCGAGCGGCAAAATCGCCAAAGCCTTCGGCCGGCACCGTTTCGCCCTCGAAGCGGGCTACGACCGGCTCGACGGACGCCGTGCCCTCGACGGATTCAAGGAACACCTGATCCGTGCAGGCGTGCGCTACGGCCACGAAAGCGCCACGTTCGATTTCGAGGTCGGGGCCGATTATGCCCACGACCGGATCACCGGTACCGAACACGGGAACTATATCCTGCCGTTCGTGCGGTTGCAGTATCATCTCGGCACGCACAAGGTGCGGCCTTTCTTCGAGGTGGACGGCAGCGTGCGCGACAACAGCTATCGGTCGCTGACCCGCCTGTGCCCCTATGTCGCACCGGCGACCGTCCTCGACGCAAGTTCGGTCGATTACAACGGGCGGCTCGGCATCTGCGGCGACGTGTGGCACGAGCGGTTCGCCTACCGCGTTTACGCCGCATGCTCGATTCGCGACCGCCACGACTATTGGTATGCTTCGGAACTTTACGATTCGGCGTCCGGCGAGCCGCTCGTGGCGGCCGTCGCCCTGCGTCCGGCACTCGGGCGGCAGATCGTCGCGTCGTTTCACGGCGAGGCGGAGTTCCGGCCCGTCAGCGCCCTGCACATGGAGTTGGGCGTGCACGGTTATCTCTACCATGACGAACTCGATTACGGCAACGGCGCACCCTCGTTCGAGGGCAATTTCGGTATCCGCTACGCGGCGAAACGCATCTCGTTCGGCGTGTCGGCGTCGATGCAGACGGCCCGCCGGTGGACGGTATTCCGCGTGGATTCCATGTCCGCAGACCAAAGCGTGTCCGCGGGCGAAAAACGGCGTTTCGAGGCTCCTTTGACTTTCGGCCTGCGGGCTTTCTTCGACTGGCGGATTTCGGACCGTATCGGCATCTTCGCCGAGGGCGACAACCTGCTGAACAAACGGCAGTACCGTTACCCGTTCTATCCCGAATACGGCGCCAACTTCACCGCCGGTGTGAAACTGGCGTTCTGACGGGCGCCGGAACAATGAGAGAGGGGTGTTTTCTATGGAAGCACCCCTCTTTTCGCTCGTGCGGAATCTCGTGTTCGGCAGCATAACGCGGAGGGGCGATGATGTTGCCCGCCGTTGCGAACCGACTGTCGAACGATAGCAGGCACACCCGCCGCAAATGCAAAAACTACAAAGATTAGTTAGAAAACTATGAAAAATAGTTTTAACTTCGTAACTTTGCGCAAACCAAAGAATGAAGCGTATGAAAAAACGATTTTTTGCATTCGTGGCGATAATCGCATGGTCGATTATCCCTTGCCGGTTGTGCGGGCAGGTTCCCGATTTTCCGCAGATGCGGGCTTCGCAGTTGTCCGATGCCTTTCGGGACGGTCGTATCGAGCCGTTGCAGCCGTTTTTGGCCGATTCGTGTGCGGTCGAGGGCTATCGAGGAACGATGGGAATCAAGGTGTTGCAGGCCGTAGTCATGCAGTTGCGCAAGGTCGAAGCGGTGCGCGTGGTCGATGTCCGGCCGACGGCGGACGAAGGATGCGAGGTGACGGTCGAATTGCAGGGGCCGGAATCCGTGAGAACCGGCTCGTTTGCGCTCGACCGAGAAGGCCGTTTCACCCGTTTCTCGTTGGCCGGACGCGTGCAGGCTGTATCGGCGGCGTTGAGACTGCTCGATTCGGTGCCGTTCTGCGAACTGCCGTTCGAGAACGTGAACGGATTCATCGTACTCCGCGACATATCGGTCGACGGCCGTTCGGGGACGTTCGTGCTCGATTCGGGATGCCAACGCCTGTTGTTCAACAGTGCTTCGCGAACGGTCGCAGCAGCGACCGTCGCGTCGGGCACGACCGAGCGCCGAGGCGTAGTCTCTTCGGGTGCGCGGTCGGTGTCGGTGGTGAAAGTCGATTCGTTGGCCGTGGGCGATAATCTCTTTTCGGCGACGACACCGGCTTCCGACCTGACGGCATTGGCCGACAAAATCGGATTGGAGGAGTTGACGGGATTGATCGGTGCCGATTTGCTCCGCCATTTCGAGACGCATATCGACTATGCGCGCGGCACGGTGGGCTTCTATGCACTCGACGAAGCGGGAAATCCGGCCGGAGCCCCCTCGCCGAAAGGGCGTTTCGGGTTCGATTCGGTTCGAGGTTACCTGCCTTGTTTCGATGCTGCGGCAGGGAATATCCGTTTGCGGATGTGTTTCGACACGGGAGCGCAGCGATGTTGTCTGACGCCGGAAGCTGTCGGACGGCTCGGAAGCCGGTTCCGGCGCAAAGGCAACGTTGCATTGTCCGATGCCGATGCAACGCGGGAAGCCGTATCGGGACGCATCGGGAGACTGACATGGTGCGGCATGAAGCGACGGAATGCGGATGTCGTGGTACAAGACCTTGCGCGATTGGGCGATATGGACGGCATCGTGGGTTATCCGATGGTCGCCGGCCGGCACATCAGCCTGAATTATGTGCGGCGCGAGTTGGCGGTCTACTGACAGAACGAGGGTTCCGAAATCAATTTCGGAACCCTCGTCTCTTTTTTTGTGTAACAGCTTATTCGTTCAGCGGCGTAACGCTGACGAACGAACGGCCTTCGCGTTTCTTGCAGAACGATACCGTTCCGTCGACCAATGCGAAGAGCGTATGATCCTTACCCATGCCGACGTTCTCACCGGCACTGTGTACCGTGCCGCGCTGACGGACGATGATGTTGCCCGCCTTTGCGAACTGGCCGCCGAACAATTTGATGCCGAGTCGTTTGCTTTCCGACTCGCGGCCGTTCTTGGAACTACCTACACCTTTCTTGTGTGCCATGATGCTTCGTTTTTAAGGTTTATGCAACGATTTCCTCCACAAGAATCTGCGTCAGCGCCTGACGGTGCCCGTTGCATTTCTGGTAGCCCGTGCGGCGTTTTTTCTTGAACACCAAGACTTTGTCGTCTTTGAGGTGTTTCAGAATCTTGCATTTGACTTCGGCACCTTTCACCACAGGTGTGCCGACTTTGACCTGACCGTCGTTGTCTGCGAGCAGGACACGGTCGAAACTTACGGACGAATTTTCTTCGCCCTGAAGACGGTGGACATAAAGTTTCCGACCTTTTTCAGCCTTGAATTGCTGACCTGCAATCTCTACTATTACGTACATTTGTTTCGGAAAAAGGGTATTTGAACCTTTTTAGCGTGCAAATATACGCATATTTTCTGAAAAAGCAATCGTTCGCGCGAAAATGTTTTCTTTCGGCGTCGGGGTGCGGTCGTGCTGTCCGGTGCGGCGTCAGTGCTGCCGCGTCAGGGTCATCACGAATTTGTTTTCGAGGTAAGTCTGCATGACGATTTTGTGTTTCGTCCGTTCGACGACCGTCCAATTCAGCGTGAGAGCCCCTTGAAAATGGATGAGTTTCCGGTCGACCGTGTAGTAAAAATCGTTCGTCCGCAGATATTCGCCGTTGGCATCCAGTTCCGTGCATTTTCCTCTTTCGTCCGTTTGAAAGTCGAGGATATAGAACGATTCCCCCACGATGTTCCCCTGTCCGTCGTAGGCGACTTCGTGGGCATTCCACGTGGTTTGCTCCAAATCGGTGGCGGTCATTTCCAGCGACAAATCAATGTCGATGCACGCGGGGCACAGCGTCAGACCGGCAAGCAGGGTCGAAAGGAGGAGGAGTCTTTTCATGGTACGGTGAATGTTGGTTATTCGTACAAAGATAACGAAAATTTTCGATAACGGCAAAAAATTGTCTTCCCGCTATGCTGTGGCACGGTTTTGGGCGAGGTGCGACCCGCCGGTCGGGGCCCCGCGGGGGCCGTGCAGCCGTTCCGGCTCCCGGAATCATGCGCCGTATACTGATTGTTGCCGAAGATGCGTTCGCACGCGACGTCATCCGTCTCTCGCTGGCCGGATTGGGCGCCGAAGTGCGTTGCACGGCCGATTGCGAGGGGATGCGGACGCTGTGCCGCAGCGAGGCGTTCGACCTCGTCATCGTTTTGCAGGCCGCGTCGTTCCTCTGCGGCGGTAACCCCGTGCGCGAGGTGCGGCCTGCCGGGCTGCGGCATCCGGCCGTGTACGTGCTCTCGTGGCAGCAGTCCGAACAGACCGTGTTGAGCCTGCTCGAATCGGGCGTCGACCAGTACATGACCTTTCCGGTGAACCTCCGACGGCTGCGGCGCAAGGTGTCCGACGAATTGGGCGACCGGTGGTGAAGATGATGCAACGATTCTATGTCGTCTATACGCTTTGTGCGGCGGTGCTGGCGTGCGGTTTTTCCGTCGGGGCTTTGGGTGCGGCCGTGCGCGAACGCCGCCGGACGGGGCGCGATGCGAGGCTGCGCACCGGGTATCTCCATACGCTGATGCTGGCTTTGGGCGGCGACGGGACGCAGGTGCCCTGCTTCCCGATTTTCGGCCGGTTCGGTTCGCGCCGACTGTTGTGCGAAACGGTGGCCGGTGTCGTGGCCATTACCTACGGGTTGAACGACGGGTTGTTGCGGCGCATCGTCGCGCATTACCGGCTCGACCGGCGGATGCTGCGGCAGGCGCGGCGGTGCCGGGGGTATCGGCGGGCGCAGGCGCTGGCCGTGCTCGCGTGCCTGCCTGCGGACGAATCCGCAGCGGAGGCCGTCGCACCCTATCTGCGGAGCCGCAACCGCTACGTCCGGTTCCATGCGCTGGCCGTGCAGCTGTCGGTCGACCCGTCGCACGCATTGCAGCGCATCGGCGACTATGCCTATCCGCTCTCGGCTTCCGAAGTGGCGGAGCTGATGGCTTTGTTGCGGCGCGGCATCCTGCCGCTCGCTTACGGGCCGCTGCTCGAAGCGCGGTCGGCCAACCTGCGCAAGGTCGGGCTGGCCATTGTCCGGCAGTTCGGCATCGAGGAGGCCGAAGGACGGCTGTTGCAGTTCGTGGCCGACACGGCGCACCCCGCGCTCGGCCGCGAAGCGTTGTATGCCCTCTGTTCGCTGCGGCGTTCGCTGCTGCGGCGCGAGGTGGCGGTATTCATCACGGAGATGAACGCGCGGGAGCGTCGGGCGCTGTTGCGCTGCATGGCGCTCGAAGGCTATGCGCCGACCACGATGCGGCGGCTGTTCGAGGAGGCGGAACGCCCCTACTACGAAACGCTCGTGCAATCCTATAAACGTTCGCTGGCATGAAAACGGTGTTGTTGCTGTCGCTTTGCGCGGTGGCCGCGGCCGCTTGTGCGTTGGTGCGGGCGGTGCTGCGGGGACGCGACAAACGGTCGCTGCTGGGGCGCATGCACGGCATCGGCAGCAGCCTGTCGGAGGAGTTCGGCATCTCGGTGCTGTGCAGCGGGGTCGGCACGCCCGAATGTATCGAAGCCCTGCTGAAATCGGAATACACCCGTTTCGAGGCGATCGTCGTGCTCGATGCGGCCGGTGCGCCCGAAGCGTTTGCCCGGCTGACGTCCCGTTACCGGATGATCCGGGTCGAATGGCGCGGGTCGCAGGAGTTTCCCGAAGTCGTCGTGCGGTCGTTGTGGCGTTCGCGGCGGCGCAGCTGCCGGCGGCTGGTGCTGGTCGACCGTCCGCAGGGGCTGGAATCCACGCCGGCCGGCGATTGGGATGCGGCGGCTGCGGTCGCCGCCTACGACTACCTGCTTCCACTCGACGGGCGCGTCTGCCTGCTGCCCGATGCCGTGACGCGGCTGGTCGCCGAGCTGGGCGAACATCCCTACGGAACGGTCGCGCTCGTGCGGTCGTATGTCGGGGCGGCGGTCGAGTTGGTTTCGCGCGAAACGGTTGCGGCGGCGGGCGGTTTCGGGTCGGATTGGCGGCGCGGCATCGGCCGCCGCAACCGAATCGGACTTTGGGAGCCGCTGGCCTACCGGAAGGAGCGTCCCAATGCGACGCGACGCTGCCGGTACGGAACATGGGTGCTCGGTCTGCTGGTGGTGGGCGGACTGGCGGCTGCGGGAACGGCCGCCGCAATGGGTCGGTGGATAATTGCCGCCGTGTCGGTGACGGCGGCGGTAGTCGCAGGAGCGGTGCTGCGGGCCCGGCAGGCGGTAATGCGGTTTTAAGAAAATCGCTGTTAAAAAATTCACAATATCGCGGAAATTCGTTATCTTTACCATGACAACCGATACCACGCACCACCGAAACCGCACGACGATGATCGACGAGAATGTGAGAAAATATCTGTTGCCGCCGCTGTTCAATGCGGCGGTACGGGCCGGGGCCGTCATCATGAAGGTCTACAAGCATCAGGACGACTACGACATCACGATGAAGAACGACCGCACGCCCATCACGGTGGCCGACCGGCAGGCCCATCGCACGATTCGCGAGTATCTGGGCACGACGCGCATTCCGGTGCTGTCGGAGGAGGGGCGCGAGATGCGTTACGACGAGCGGTGCAACTGGGAGCTGTACTGGCTGGTCGACCCGCTCGACGGCACGGTGGAGTTCATCAAGGGCAACAACGAATTCACGGTCAACATCGCACTGATGGAGAACAACATCTGCATGGGGGCGGTCATCTACGTGCCCTATTTCGAGAAGATGTACATCGCGTGGCGGGATTGCGGCGCGTTTCTCAAAGAGGGCGTGCCGGCCGATGCGGAATCGGAATACGACTACGAACGCATCGTGGCGGATTGCCGGCGGCTGCCCCTGACCGGCCGTGCGTCGGACGACCGGTTGGTCGTGGCGGTGTCGCGGTCGCACCAGACGCCCGAAACCCATGCGCACATCGACGCGCTGCGCAAACACCGGCCCGATTTGGAGGTGGTGGAACAGGGAAGCTCCTACAAATTCTGCCTGTTGGCCGAAGGAAAGGTCGACTACTACGTCCGCACGACGCAGACCTACGAGTGGGACACGGCTGCGGGCGAGTTGATTCTCTCCGAAGCGGGCGGACGCACCGAATCGCTGCCCGACGGCCGCGAACTGCGCTACAACGAACCCGACCTGCACAATCCGTGGTTCGTGTGCCGCTCGAAATTTTGCAAATTATAGCGGCGGGACGAAGAGTGCAGAGCACGCCCATAGGCGGGTCTCCGCTGGCGGAGGCTTCGGCCCGCGCGGCTTATAGAGCCGCAATATAATTATGAATTTTGAATCGGATTTGCTATCTTTGGCTTCGCCTTAGATACTCCGTCTCGGCAAAAAATGCAAACAAGTTTGCTTTTTTGCACTCGACTTTTCGTATCTTTGCGCCACGAACGAAATCAAAAAACAACGAAACCCAATGGGAAGAGCATTTGAATACCGCAAGGCACGCAAAATGAAACGCTGGGGGCACATGGCCCGCACGTTCACCAAAATCGGCAAGGAGATCGAAATCGCCGTCAAGGCGGGCGGTTCCGACCCGTCGGGCAACACCCGTCTGCGCATCCTGATTCAGAACGCCAAAGCCGAAAACATGCCCAAAGAGAACATCGAACGGGCTATCAAACGGGCGACCGAGAAAGATGCGGCCGATTACAAGGAGGTGATTTACGAAGGCTACGGCCCGCACGGAATCGCATTCCTCGTCGAGACGGCGACCGACAACACCAACCGCACGGTGGCCAACGTGCGCATGCACTTCAACAAGTGCGGCGGTACGCTGGGCAACAGCGGGTCGGTGGCGTTCATGTTCGAGCACAAGTGCGTCTTCAAGTTCCGGCCGGCCGCCGGTGCTGACCCCGAAGAACTGGAGCTGGACATGATCGACTTGGGGGTCGACGAGTTCTACGCCGAAGAGGACGGGGTAACCGTTTACGCACCTTACGAATCGTTCGGCGCCATTCAGAAGTGGTTGGACGACCGCGGTTACGAAATCGTTTCGGGCGAGGGCGTGCGCCTGCCGACGGATACCAAAGAGTTGGATGCCGAGGGGCGCGAATCGGTCGAGAAACTGGTCGAGCGTCTCGAAGAGGACGACGACGTGGTGAACGTCTACCACAACATGAAGGAAGACGACGCAGCCGAAGAATAACCGATTTCAAAAATGCGGAATTATCTGCGATGCTTTTGCGTCGCAGATTTTTTTTGCAGTCTCCTACTCTCTTTTTTCTCAACTGCACTTTTTGTTCCGTCAAAAAGTGCCAAAAATCTCCCCGACGACCCTTGCAAAGGGTTTTAAGGGCGACCGCCGGTTTTACTACTATGCTGGTCGTGGTCGCATCCTCATTTACTGCGTGCGGCCTAACGCTGGCTGCGGGCGCCTGACGCGGGTTTGCAAGCAAA
>CAZGYX010000034.1:0-15632 GCA_964530735.1 uncultured Alistipes sp.
CTGTGGTCGCTACCACCCTCTATATTCCATTTCGGCCAGAGCGCTTCCGACCGTCAGAACCCTACGACCGACCATAGCGCTAATAAATCCCCGCTCGGCAAAAAAGGCGTGAAGAAAGCAAGGCGTAAAAGCGTAAAAAACGGGGACGGTTTGCTTGCAAACCCGCGAAGTCGCCCGTTTTAGCTTTTACGGCGCAGGTTTTAGCCTTTTTTGTCTGCGGGGGAGGTTTTTGGCACTTTTTGCCGGAACAAAAAGTGCGGCGGCGTTAAGAACGCCGATTTAAGGGCTACGGTCGGCCTTGCGGTTTCAGAAAGTCAAGATGCGCTCTCATCGTTTTAATGCGGCTCTTCGAGCCGCGCGGGCCGCAGCCTCCGGCGGCGGAGGCCCGCCACTTGCGTGTCGTGCCGTCCGCAGTCTTCGTCCCGCTTCGGTCAGAGCGCTTCCCGACTTTCCGAAGCCACAAAACCGCCCGTAGCCCTTAAAACCCGTTTCTTAAACGGGCGGCGCTAATAAAAAAACGTTGACTTGCGGACAATTCGGCGGGAAAACGCTATCTTTGTATAAACGAACAGCAAAATAACAAACCCATAGCTATGAATAACATTCTGACTGCTCCCTTGTCGGGCAAAACCCGCCGCGAGCACGATTTGTTGGGGGAATTGGAAATTCCTGCCGAGTTCTATTTCGGCGTGCAGACCATGCGGGCCATCGAAAATTTCCACATCAGCCGCGTGCGGCTCAACTTCTTTCCCGAATTTATCCGCGCGTTGGCCGACGTGAAGCAGGGCGCGGCTATGGCGAACTGCGAGTTGGGTCTGCTCGACCCGAAAATCGCCGATGCCATTATCGCCGCGTGCGGTGAGTTGCGCGAGGGAAAATTGCACGAGCATTTCGTGGTCGACATGGTGCAGGGCGGCGCCGGTACGTCGACCAACATGAACGCAAACGAGGTCATCGCCAACCGTGCGCTGGAAATTTTGGGCCACGAAAAAGGCCAGTACGAGTACTGCCACCCGAACAACCACGTCAATCTTTCGCAATCGACCAACGACGCCTATCCGACGGCCACCCGCATCGCATTGGTGCGCAGCATCGAAAAACTGGTCGCCGCGCTGCGCGAACTGATCGGGGCGTTTCATGCCAAAGGCAGCGAGTTCGCCCATGTCATCAAAATGGGCCGCACGCAGTTGCAGGATGCCGTGCCGATGACGCTGGGACAGGAGTTCGAGGCCTACGCCGCCACGCTGACGGAGGAAATCGCCCGTTTGGAGAGCAACATGACGCTCTTCTATGAAATCAACATGGGTGCTACGGCTATCGGCACGGGCATCAACGCCGACCCCGATTACGCGGCGTTGTGCACGAAGCACCTGCGCGAGGTGACGGGGCTTCCGCTGGTCGAAGCCACGAACATGATCGAGGCCACGAGCGACACGGGAGCCTACATCATGAACTCGTCGGCCCAGAAACGGCTGGCCATGAAATTGTCGAAAATCTGCAACGACTTGCGTCTGTTGTCGTCGGGTCCGCGCTGCGGCCTAAACGAAATCAACCTGCCGCCGCGTCAGCCGGGGTCGTCGATCATGCCCGGCAAGGTGAATCCCGTGATTCCCGAAGTGGTCAATCAGGTGGCGTTCCGCGTGGCGGGCAACGACCTGACGGTGACGATGGCGGCCGAAGCCGGACAGCTGGAGCTGAACGTCATGGAGCCTATCATCATCCACAGCCTGTTCGAGAGCATCGAGATGCTCATCAACGCGATGAACACCTTGCGCGAGAAGTGCGTGGTCGGCATCACGGCCAACGAGGAGGTGTGCCGTCGAATGGTCTACAACAGCATCGGGCTGGTCACGGCGTTGAACCCTTATTTGGGCTACGAGACCTCGACGATGTTGGCGAAAGAGGCTTTGCAGACGGGCAAGGGCATCTACGACTTGGTGCTGGAGCACAAGCTGATGAGCGAAGAGGAACTGCACAAAGTCCTCCAACCCGAAAACATGGTGCGGCCGCGCAAGCTAATCAAGTAAAGTTTGTTGTCCTCGTCGGGGCGCGATAGCTCCGCGCCCCTTGCCGGACGGCGCTCCCCCGAGCGATAAGGGCGGCGAGAGCGAAACATTCGTTTCGCTCTCGCCGCCCGCGTTCCGTGCGACGCATAGCGTCATTAGGATGATAGCGGCCACTACCAGCGGCAACGCGCCGACATGCGGCCGCGCTTAAATCGGCTTTCTTAAAGCCGTGCGAACGTAATTTCGTCCAGCAGGTAGCCTGCGTCGGCGTATTGCTCGATGACCCACAGCACGAACCGGATGTCCACACAGACCGTGCGCGCGTGTTCGGGGTGGAAATAGAGGTCGCAGGCCATCGACTCGCGGTTGCCGTCGAATGCCAGCCCGACCAGCCGTCCGCGTTTGTCCAGCACCGGACTGCCCGAATTGCCGCCCGTGATGTCGTTGTCCGTCAGGAAGTTTACGGGCAGGGTGCCCTTTTCGCCCCAGCGGCCCCACGTCCCGGCGGCAATCAGATTGCGCATGCGGTCGTCGACCCGGAATTCGTAACGTGACGGGTCGTATTTTTCGGTGTAGCCGGCAATCGTCGAGCGGGCATCGCAGTGCATGCCGTCCGACGGATGCACGGGACGCACCCGGCCGTAGGTCAGCCGCATCGTCGAATTGGCATTGGGATATTGCGGCTGTCCTTGCGCTTCGCGGAAAGCATACAGCGCTTGTTGGTAGCGCGATTCCAGTCGGCTGATGAGGTGTCCCGACGTTTTTTCCACGCGGTCGACCGCCCCGACGAACCGGTGAATGGGCACCGATTCGGTGAGCCGCACCAGTGGGTCGCGGCGGATTTCGGCGACGGCGCGGTTCTGCGCGAAGTAGGCGTCGAACCGCTTGGCGTCGCTGCAAATCGACCGGTCGAACGCCTCGTAAGCCATACGCGCGGCATCGCCTCCGGCCGCATCGTACATCTCGCGCAGGCCGTCGCCCCACAGGTTGCGCGGAACGCTGTCCGTGAAGCAGACCAGCATGCGGGCCAGCAGTTCGCGGTCGGTGGCGGCGTCGTAGTTGCGGCGCAGACGGTTGCTGTTGCTGCGCACGCCCGACGCGTCTTTGGAGCCGATGTCCAGCGTGTCGCATTTGAGCCGGTCGAGCCGTGCCAAGTAGGACGAAATCCGGTTGCCGACGAGCAGCGCCTCGCTGGGGCCGAGCCATGATTCGCGAAAGTGGTTCAGATGCCGCACGGCTTCGCGGCGGGCCGCATAGCCTTGTTCGAGCGATGGCAGCAGGTCGCCGTAAGCGGCCGTGCGTCCCGAGTCGGCGGCAATCCAAGCGGCCAGCTCGCGCTCTTCGGCGCGGCGTTTTTCGGCCACGTCGAACCGCCGCAGGCAGGTGTTCTCCCATTTGGCGAGGTCGGCGAAATTGCTCAACGAAAAATAGGCGTCGGAGTACTTCATCCGTACTTCGGGACTGCGCTCCATGCGCCGTTTGAGCACCTCCATGCGGGCATGGCGGTCGGTTACGACGATCGGATTCTTGACCTCCTGCCGTTCGGCGATGCCGTAGGAGGAGGTATAGCGGCTCGTGCGGCCCGGAAATCCGATGACCATCGTGCAGTCGCCGTCGTGCACGCCGCCGGTCGCGACGGTCAGCACCTGCGCGGGATCGAGCGGCAGGTTGTCGGGCGAGTAGTCGGCCGGATGTCCGTCGCGGTCGGCATAGACGCGGTAAAGCGCGAAATCGCCCTTGTGCTGGGGCCAGCCCCAGTTGTCGATGTCGCCGCCGAACGCCCCGATGCTGGCGGGCGGAGCCCCCACCAACCGGACATCGCGGTAGACTTCGTAGTAGTACATGTAGAACTTGCGGCCGCCCCACATCGCTGCGCACGACGCTTCGTAGGGCGTTTCGGCGGCGTGGCGTTTTTCGAGGTCGGCGTAGAGCCGCCGCATCCCCATCGAACCCCAGCGACCGGCGGCTTCCATTTGCGCACGCAGTTCCGTCGCTTCGGCCGTGACGTCCTCCACGCGCCGCAGGAACGACACGGTCTTGCCCGTTACGGGCAGTTCGTCGGCATGGGTGCGGGCCCAGAATCCGGTTTCGAGGTAGTTGTGCTCGGGCGTCGAGAGGGCGCAGATGTCGCTGTATGCGACGTGGTGGTTGGTAATCAGGAGCCCCTCGTGCGAAATCATGCTGCCCGTGCCGACTCCGCCGTCGATCGCGACGACCGCACCGGCCAGCACGGGCGCGCCGTCGCGGAAAATGGCGTCGGCCGGGATTTTCGCCCCGCAGTCTTTCATCTGCCGGACGGGGAGCTGCTGAATCATCCACATGCCCTCGTCCGCCGCCGCGAACGGCGCGGTGAGGACAAGCAGAAGAACGAAAATGAACGAACGTTTCATAAACGATTCATAATTCAAAATTCACAATTATCGGCGGACTTTTTGGACGCGCCTGTTCCGGGTAGGGGCGAGCAAAAACGTCCGAAGCAGGGCGACCGGCGGACGCGCCTGAAAGCCCGTCCTTAACGGGCGGTGCGGCCTTCGACCAAGAATTTCAGGCGGGGTTCCGACTCCTTGAACGAGCCGTCGGCCATGCGGAGCGTCCATTTTTCGGCTTGGAACACCTCTTTCCACAGCCGTTCGTCGGTCCACATCGACTTCACGTAGTGCACCCGCATGACGGGCGACAGGTCGCGCAGGACGAAATCGACCGAGATGATGCCCTCCGTGCACGACAGATAGCTCTTGAAATAGGGGAACGATTGCCGTACCGGTATCTTCTCGATGCTGGCCATCGGCATTTCGTAGACGGCTTTGGGGTATTGCGCGTCGTCGCCCCACTTCTCGATATTGGCCACGAACCGGCCGTTCAGCTTCTGGATGTCGACGAACATCGTCTCGATGAACTCCGCGCGGGTCGTCTGCCCGTCCTGCGCATAGCTGCGCACTTCGTAGTGCATCGGGTAGCTGCGTTCGCCGTTTTTGGTCTGGATAGTCAGCTCTTTGGCTTCGATTGCGGCGGTCAGTTGTTCTTCGGCGATGCCGGCCGCAGGATCGGTGTAGACGGTGACTTTGACCGGACAGTCGAACTCGGCGGTGAACCCGCAGATGCCCTCGACCTGTTGCAGCGCCATGCCGAAGTAGACCATGTCCATGCGGTCGTGCAACCCCTCGACACCCAAGCGCACGACATCGAGCACGGGCATCGTTTCATCGGGCGTCTTGTATTTGCGGTAGGTCGGCGTGAAGATAGCCTCTTGGATTTTGAGCGTGTCGGTCTGCGCCGGATTGTACGAAACCACGACGGCGTGGCGTTTCACGAATGTTTTGACGCCGTAGACGCCCGGCACGGTCTGCATCTTGGCCGAAAAGGCTTTCGACGAACCGAAACATTTTACCGATTGCAGTCCTTCCATTTCGTAGGTCTGCATGTTTTCGACCTGTTGGTATTCGCCCCATTTTTCGTCGATGGTGGGCAGTTCGAGCGTGTTGCCGAGCCACAGCGCAATGCCGAAAAGCACGACGGTCAACAGCGCGGGCACCCAGCGCAGCGAACGGCGGCCGTTGACCTGCAAGGCCTGCGTCGCGCACGACGGGATGCACTGGCCGCACAGCGTGCAGTCGATGTGCTGCACTTTCGTATATTCGTGAATGGGGATGTTGTAGGGGCACTTCTTTTCGCACAGCTTGCAGCCGTTGCAGGCTCCCTCGTCGCGCGTGATGTGCATCAGCGTGTACTTCTTGGGTTCGCCTTTGGACCAGCCGCGCACCAGACCGATTTCGGCGAGGTAAGCGGCGGCACAAAGCAGGGCGAGCATCCATGTCCATCCGTCGGCCGTGCGCGTGCCGAGCAGTACGAGGATGACGACGATGGCCAGCACGTAGGGAATGGAAGCGGCCGATTTGACGGCGTTGCTCAATGCGCCGAGCGGACAGATGTAACGGCACCAGAACATCCGCACGACGATGCCGCCCAAGAACAGCAACCCGATAGCGGTCAGCGACATCCACAGGACGATTTCGCCTTTGAAACCCGTCGCCATGGCGTAGTAGGGGTCGATTTTCTTGCAGAACAGTTCGCTCGTGGCGAGCGTGTTGTAGAGGATGACGAAAAGCAGCACGTATTTCACTGCCCGCAGCAGTTTGTCGGCGATGCTGTTCTGCCGGATATCGAATTGCAGATGCAGTTTGCGTCCGAGTCGTCCCATTGCTTCGTCGAGGGTTCCCAGCGGGCAGAGGTACCCGCAGAAAAGTTTTGCGAAGAGGGCGACACCGGCGACGAGCACGATGCCCATCATGATTTGGAGCATCGACATCGAGCAGGCCAGCGAGTGGTTGACCCAGTAGCTGCCGAGCGACTGCAAGCCGCCGAACGGGCAGAATTTTTCGACATCGACGGGCTTTTCGGCGATTTTGGCCCAGACGACCGTGGCCACGATTGCGGCCAGCACACCCCATTGGAGGAGGTGTTTCGCATAGTTGGGGGATTTTTTCATGGTATGGCTTGGGATTGTTGTGTTTGTGTGTTTGTCTTTTCAAAAAACCGCACGAGGGAAGCCGCATCCCGTTGGTTTCGTAGCTGGCTTCCCTCGTCGTGGTTATAGGCGGGACAGGTTATTGGCCGTCCGCGTCTTTGATGCAACGGACGGAGTAACCGGATTTGAAGTTGCCGTAAGCGACTGTTACTTTCTCGTTCGAGGCATTGTAAGTCGACATGAACGAGTAGAACTGAACGTTTTTCAAGGCTCCGCTCGCATTGTCGGTTTGTACTTGGTGAAGCGTCGACCCCCAAACATAGGTCATTGCGCCGTATACGTCTCCATAGTTGGTTACCAAATAGGCACCCTTGGCGGTTACATTGGCTTGATTGACTGTTCCGGCGAAACACCAGTTGAAACCGGCTTCGTTGAGTGCCGGTATGGATGCACCCTGTATCGTTGCGTCGTAATAGGCTGCATTCTCGTTGGTCAGTGCACCATTGGCGTTTTTACCTACCAATCCGGTCAGTTCGGCATTGGTAGGGATATGCCAGCCGCCGGGACAGATACCTTGCGTTCCCTCGAATGAAGATGCGTTTTCTGCCGTGATTTCTGCTACGCCGAATGCGGTGGCGGCGTCGTAAAGCAGTCCGACTTTTTCATCCAAAGCAGGGTCGGCCGTTTTCGAGGCATTGGCTACGGAGTGCCAGATACCGTTGCCGTCCGCAGGGTCGCTCGATACCGTCTTACCGTCGGGTACATGGCGCAGGTTCTCGGCCATCCATGTGCGGCCGTCTTTCAACGTTACGGTTTTGTACTCGACCCCCCCCCACGAAATCATGTTGTCTTCATCTCCGTTGTCGGTGTCGATGTCCTCGCCGTTCTCCCACGGGAGAATGTCGCCGCTCAACTGGATGCGCAAACCGTCCGGCGTGACGACCATGTTCAACACGCGGTTGCAACCCGATACCAAATCGACCAGCGCAGTCGAACCGGTGTCCGGATCTTCGACAGGTTCTTCGCGTTCTTCACCGTCGTCCGTAGTTACGGCCGCTGTGATTTCCACGCCGTTTTGCGGGATGAGCAGGGCGTAGTAGAGTTCGTTTTTCCGACGTTCGCAGGCTTTGATGTCGAGGGTAGCGGCACCGTCCTTGACGCAGAACTCGCAGGTCGTGCAGTCGTAGCATCCCGTGCCGACGGTTCCCTTGAACAGAATTTCGGTAATATCGGCGTCGGTGTCGTTCGTCACCTTGACGATCAGGCGCGCCATTTTGTGCTTGAAGACCAAATCGACCTTGTTGTCGGGCAACACCTCCTGCTTGATGCCGGCGATGAAGTCCGATGCGTTGTAGTTTTTGCCGTTCTGGTCGGGCAGCACCGCGAACTCGGTGGGTGCTTCGCCCCCGGGCAGATAAGGATAGTAGGCCGAAATCTCCGATGTCCGGCCGGTGTCGTCGTACCACCGCACGTTCGGTGCGGTGAAGTACTGCGTCGCGGCGTCGAACGTGAATTCGCGGTTGCTGATATAGGTCTGGCCGTCCACACGGATAGTGACGCCGATGCGGTCGCCGGGCTCGAAGTCGGTATCCGTCGCACGGGTCGCCGTTTTCGAGAGCAGTCCCTGCTCTTTCGGGAACAGCTCCGGGTCGGCGATCGTCGGGTCGATGACGATCAGTCCGTCGGTCGCCGAGTCGAGTTTTTCTTTGGAACAGCCGGCCGCCAGCAGGACGGTCGATACTGCGAATATCAGAAGTTTTTTCATGTGTCGCTCTGTTTTTTCGTCGTCAGAAGATGTATCCTACGGAGAGTTGCACCCCTACGCGATGCGCACGCGGAATGAAATCGAGTCCGAAACCGTGTTCGTAGCGCGTCGAGAGGTCGAAGTAGAACTCGTTGAGGTAATAACGGGCCCCTACGCCGATGCCCAAGCGCGGTGCGGTGAGATACTCGTTCGTGTAGTTGTAATAGTCGGTCAGTTGCAGGGGGTACTCGCTCGGCGTGAGGAGGGTTTCCTCTGCGCGGGCCTGCTCCGAGAAGCCGCCCTTGCGGAAATCGGCTTCGCCGCTGAACTCCCATGCCATGTACGACACGCGGGCCCGGGCGAAGAGCGTGACGGCGTTCAGGGTCTGCTCGCGGAAGTAGGGATAGAGCAGCGTCGACCGGCGGGACAGCCGTTCGTAGGCCAATCCGGCGCGCAGGTCGGTGCGGCCTTGCTGCAACTGGTATTCGCCGCTCAAATCGAGCCCGCGCCGTGCGAAGACGGGCAGCGAACCCAAGTCGAAGACCGTCGAAATGCCGTTGACCGTTTCGCGGCGGAGGATGTGTTCGTCGTTCTCCTGCGACATCCAGTTGAACCGCAGCCGTGCGGTGTGCATGGCGCGGGCGGTGCGGAATGCGGCGACGCCGTGTGCCGTTACCTGCGACGTCGTGAAGTCGTGCATGCGGGTGTCTTTCTCGCCGGTTTCGCCGCTGCGGTAGCGGTAGGTGACGTCGGCGTAGTAAGGGCCCCACGAACCTTGCAACGATACGCCGTGTGCCAGTTCCTTGACCGGGAAGCCCGTCAGACCCGTCTCGTTGAGGTGGATGCCGCTGCCGTCCCAGCGTTCCAGCGTGCCGTAGGCCAGCCCCTTGTCGAAGAACGCTTCGTAAGGTTCGGCCGAAATGCCGATTTCTTCGGCTTCGACGCGCTCGCTCTTCTTGTCGAACAGGTAGGCGGCACCGACGGCCCAGTTGTCGCGGTGGTAGAGGATACCCGGCGCGATCTCGAAATCGAGCCGTTTGTTCTTGTGGCGCAGGTCTTTGCGTTTGGCGTAGTTGCCCGCCGCGAAGTCGGCCCGCAGGCCGCCCGTCCAGTGTTCGGCCAGCTCGGCCGAGAGGGCGCCCGTGAAGGCGTAATCCTCGCGGACTTTGCGTCCGGGCGTGAATTCGAGCATATCGACCGGATAGTAGCCGGGCTGCATGAACATCGACCCGCACATCGCTTTGCCGTCGAAATAGTCGTACTCGAAGCGGCCGGCGAACGAAATCCGGTCGAAGTGGCGGATGGATTCGGTGCGTGCGCCGAACGTCCAGCTGTCGTCCGAAGCGGAGTAGTCCATGAATCCGCCGCAATCCTTCCGTCCGAAGACTTCGGCATAGGAGTAGCTTTCGCGGTCTTGGCGGATGCCGGCGGCATTGACCCCGTCGTTCCACGCATTGTGGCGCTGTACGTCTTCAAATCGTTTGTGACGCACGGCTTGCAGGTCTTCGATCGGCTGATTGACCGGACGCTGTGCGACGAGCGTTTCTTGCGGACGTGCAGGCTTTTCGGCCGTCTCGGTACGCTGCTGTTCGGCTTGTTCCGCTGCTTTGCGGTCGGTCTTGACGGCGGCGATGCGCTCCTGTTCGGTGCGCTGGGCCGCCCGTTGCGCCGCTTTCAGCGAGGCGGCATGTTCCTGCCCGGCCTTGCGTGCGGCTTGGTCGGCCGCCTTGCGGTCGGCTTTGACAGCGGCGATTTGCTGCTGTTTCGGCAGTTCGACGGTTTGGCCGACCGCCGTTTGAGGCTCGCGCAACGCCGCGATGCGCTGTTGCTCGGCGATGCGCTCGGCCGTAATGGCGGCGATGCGCTCCTGCTCCACGCTGTCGGCAGCCTGCTGCTGCGCTTTCAACGAAGCGGCGTACTGCAATTCCGACCGGCGGAATGCCCGTTTGTCGGCCTGCTGCTCGGACCGAATGGCCGCGATACGCTCTTTCTGAATCTGCCGGGCCGTCTCTTTGGCGGCTTTCAACGAAGCGAGCGTCCGCTCTTTCTCCGCCTGAATGAGCCGTTCTTCGGCCTTGCGCTCGGCCTTGATTTCGGCGATGCGTTCGCGTTTCGCCTTGTCGGCGGCTTTCTGGGCGGCTTTCAGTTCGGCGGCCCGTTCCAGTTCAGCCTTGCGGGCGGCCTCCTCTGCGGCCTTACGTTCGGCTTTGATGGCGGCAATCTGCTCCTGCTCCTTGCGGATGGCGGCCAATTCCGCCTCTTTGAGCTCGGCAAGTCGCTGCTGTTCTTCCAGTTCGGCCTTGCGGCGCGCTTCTTCGGCAGCCTGACGCTCCAACAGTTCGGCCGCTTTGATAGCGGCGATGCGTTCGCGTTCGGCCTGCTCGGCCTCGCGGCGCGCCTGTTCGAGCGCCTGCTGTTTTTCCCGCTCGGCCGCTTTCAATGCGGCGACGCGCTGCTGCTCTTCCTGCTGGGCCTGTTGCCGCGCTTGCTCGGCCTGCTGCTTTTGCTGCTGTTCGGCTGCTGTTACCGCTGCAAGATGTTCCTGTTCCGCTTGCACGGTCTGTTGTTTCGCCTCTTCGGCGGCTTTTTTCTTGGCTTGTTGGGCTGCTTTGAGTGCGGCTACGCGCTCCTGTTCGGCTTGTGCGGCCGCCTGTTTCGCCGCTTTCAGGGCCGCTTTCATGGCGGCGACGCGTTCGTTGGCACGCTGCCAGATGGCGCGTTCCTCTTGGCGCGGCACCAACGTACTGTTGTTCTGTGCGGCGGCCGTCCCGCACATCAGCAGACCGGCTCCGAAGATCAGTATGGCAATGAATCGTTTCATAGGATTATCGGTGCAGGGATTGGGTTTCACGTTCCTCGAAGTCTTCCGACGAATTGTTCGTGTCGACATAAATTTCGTATCCGGCAGCGGCGCTGGCTTTTTCGTCCAGCTTGCGGTGGACGGTGTGCCCCTGATACTGAATCGAGAAGGGGAATGCCCCCGCGTCGACTTCGGGTTTCAGCCGTTTGTGGTTGTTGGTGCTGTAAAAGACCTCGACACCGTCCAGAATCCATGCCCACGGCACTTTGACGCACTTGTCGCTGCCTGCGGGGGCGGTGGCCACGCAACGGCTGTCGTCGTGGATGTAAGCCTCGAAGTCGAAGCCCTCCTCCGGCCGGAAAATCACGACCGCAGGCGAGTTGACGGCAAGGGAATAGGCTTTGGAAACGCCGGTCTTTTTGACGACCTGCAAAATGCGTTCGGAACGAATCTTATCGCCCGGCGTGAGGTTCAGCTTTTCGTTCTCGAAGTGCAGCCGGCTGAATGTGGCGAAATAGTCGGGCTGGTTGAGGTCGACCGACAGCGGGAAGTCCTGCGTGAAGTCGACCGCACCGCGGATGACGATGACGGCATCTTCGCCCGGAGCGAGCGGGAAATCGGTGCCCTTGCCCTGAAACTGCCAGACGCACTCGTAAATCGGCGCGAACTCCTGAAAGACGAGCTGTCCGTCGCTGCCGGGTTTCACCCAGTTGTTGGTGGCGGTCGATGCGGACGGCGCGACGATACCGAAATACAATCCGTCGAGGTATTGTGTCTGGTTGTAGTTGTTGTGCAGGATGACGTACTGGTCGTTTTGCAGGACGCCGTCGTGGGGTGCTTGGGAACAGCCTCCGAAGTAAAGCTCCTTGATGACGATTTTGCCGGAAATCGACAAGAATACGGGCAGTTCGAGTTTTACGGGTTCCGTGCCCGCACGCGTGAGCCGCACCTCTTCGAGCGTGCCGTTGAGGTAGTTTTCGCCGCGCTGTTCGGCGATGGAGATGCGGTACGCGCCGCGCGGAATGCGGAACGTCGCGCAACCCTTGTCGTCGGTCCGGGCGATGTAATAGTTGCCGTTGGTGAGTTCCGTCGCCTTGATTTCGGTTCCTTCGGCCGATGCGTAACCGGCCGGGTAGATGCTGGCGATTTCGAGCGTCGCGAGGTCGCCGTCGTACGGGTGCGCGTCGTCGAACGAGGTGCAGGACACCGCCAAGACTGCCGCCAACAGCGTCGCCCCGACTTTCGTCAGTGCGGTGCGCTTCGCGACCGTCATCAGCTCTTCCGCATATTTAATAAATAGGTGTCTCATGGTTTCAGAATTTGATGCGAACCGTCAGTCCGTAGTAGAATTCGGGCGTGAAGATAGCTCCCGTGCCTCCGGCATAGGGCCGTACGTACTTGCGCGAATTGGTGAAATTGTTGGCGTAGAACGAAATGGATACGTGGTCGCCGATCTCTTTCGTAATACTCAGATTGGCTGCGAAATAGGGGTTGTAGTCGGACAGCCGGTACTGGTAGATGTTGCCCGAACGCAGCATCAGGCTGGCGAATGCGGGGTCGTTGCGTTCGACATCGGTGAACGGGTGGCGGTTGCCCTCCAAATCCATGTAGGCGACGGGCCAGATAGCCGTGTAGTTGTTGCCGTCGTAGATGTCGCCGCCCGCAGGGGTCTTGCCGTCCTCGCCGACGTTGAACGCATAGGGTTTGCCGTTCCACTCCGAGAGGTTCTGCTGACGGCGCAGCAGCGTGGCTTCCAGTCGCAGCGTGATAATCATCCGAATGGACGGGATGTGCGTCGTGGCGGTCAGGTTGGCATCGAGCCGGTGCGTCGTGCGGCCGTTGTAGGTAATCGTCGAGCCGCCCGTATCGGGGTAGACGCCCACGTAGGGAAAGAAGTTCGTGCCCGTCGAGCTGTTGGGCGTGTAGCACCATTCGCCTTCGTTGACGTAGTGCGTGTACCCGTAGGCGCCGTCCAGCCGCAGGTCGGTGCGGATGGGCTGGATGCGCGGGAATTCGACGACGAATTCCAATCCCATGCGGTCGATAGGCGAACCGTTGGACTGCTGCGTGTTCTGCACGAATCGGGTGACGCGCTGTTTCTCCTCCATTTGGACCCAGCCGGTCGAGGGGTCGTCGCCGTCGCGCACGAACAGATCGCCCGTCTGCTTGTCGACCTTGAAGAGCGGGTTGGCCGGAATCGCCGACAGATTGTGGTTGCCGCCCGTGGGGAACTGCATCATGCGGTAGGTGAACGGCTCGTAGGATTCGGTCAGTTCATAGGGGTGGGTCGTGCGGTTGAAGTAGCCGACCAACGAAACCCGGGTCCGTCCGACGCGGAAGTCGACGCCCGCTTCGGCGTTGCGGTTGCGCTGCCACCGCAGGTCGGGGTTGTAGAGAATCGAGTAGGGCTGCGTGTAGTAGACCGAAGTCATCCGGTCGCCGTACTGGTGGTTGAACACCTCGTAATCGCGGTATTTCGGATCGGGGTAGAGGATGTTGAACGACGGCAGTTTCTCGGTGATGCCCCAGCCGCCGCGAATGGTCAGCCAGTCGGTGATGCGGTATTTCAGGTTGAAGCGGGGCGAGAGGTTGCTCGTATTCTTGTAATCCGAATGCTTGATAAATGTCTTTTCGGCTCGCAGACCGGCCATGAGCTGCAGCGTGGTCGAACCGAGCGGCAGGGTCAGCATCTCTTCGAGGTAGCCGGCCAAGTTGTGCATGTAGGGAATCTCCGTGTAGGGGCGCGGACGATAGCCGTTGGCCGCCGTTGCGGGGTCGTCGTAGTATTCGCCGTCGCCCACGTTGCCTTCGGCACGCCAGTCGGCGCCGAGTTTCGTGTGGCTGTGCACGCCGCCCCACGAATAGAGCCACGATGCTTTCAGGCCGGCGGCATAGTTCAGCTCGCGCGAGTCGATGTTCTTCGTGGCGAAGTAATCCGACGGAAGAATGTCGGCGAAGTGGTAGCCCTGCGTCATGGCGTGTATGGCGGGGGTCGCAGCCCCTTCGATCGGGTGCAGCCGCTGCCGGTCGAGGTTGTTCCGGTAGTTGACCGACGCGCTGAAATCGAGGCTCGTCAGCCCTTTGCGGTTGGGCTGCCAGTTGACGGTCGTGTAGGCACGGACGGCGTCGTCCTTCACCTTATGCCATTCGCCGTTCGGGGCGTCGGGGTCGTCTTTGGTGTTCATGCCGCCGAGGTTGCCCGTCAGTCCCAAATCGAACCGCACCGTGCGGGCGAACGTGTTGTGGTAGTTGAGCGACAGCCCTGCGCGCGAATAAGAGGTATAGGGCGAAGTGGGGTTCTTCGTCGCGCGCGTATATTCGACATTGGTGTTGAGCACGCCGTTGCGGCTGCCCAAATCGAAACCTTTTGAGAACGAGGCCTGCTTCGTGCGCGGATTGGTCGCGAGCGTCACGGTGTAAGGCGTTTTGCCCTTGCGGGTTTTGAGTTTCACGATACCCGACGAGATGTCGCCGTATTCGGCCGACGGAACGCCCGTGATGACTTCGATCGACTCGATGTTGGTCGAAGCGATGTTGCGGGTGCTGGCACCGGTCATGTCGCCCAGCGACGCGTTGGTCGACAGGCGCACGCCGTCGACTTCGACGGCCGTGCCGAACGAAGCGTTGCCGACCAGCGGGGCTCCGCCGTCGCGCAGCGAGAACGGGAGGTTTTGCGTCAGGTCGGGGTTGACGGTCTTGCCGCCCGGCAGCAGGGCCGAGATGTCCGACGCGTTGACCATTTGCAGGTGTTCGATCGCTTTTTCGCCCACCGTGCGCGAGGTAGCCATGGCATCGGGAACTTCGCGGGCCGTTACGACGACGCTTTCCAGCGCGAGGTTCTCTTCGGGAAGATGAAGTTGCAGCTCATCCATGCCTGCGATGACATCGACTTCGACTTCAGTGGTCGCATAGCCGAGGCAGGAGATGACGAAACCTGTTTTCCCGCGCGGGACGCCGCGTACGACGAAATGGCCGTCCTTGTCCGAAACGGCCCACAGCCCGTGATGGGGTACTTCGACCACTGCTTCACCGATCGGAATCTCGGAATCCTCGACAAGGATTCGACCTGTCACGTTGCAGAATTGTTGTGCGAGCGCAACAGTCGGGAACGCGACGATCGGTATGATGAAAAGTAGCAATTTTCTCATAAAATCAGCCGTAATTAAGCACAAAGGTAGTAAAAAAATAGATACCGTGTGCATGGAACCGTATTTTTGTTCGTACGATCCGTCCGTCGGTGCAAAAGTAGCGGATGTTTCCGGTCGGGGCAATACCTAAATCGGGGGATTTTTCCTAAAAATGGTTCCGGGACGGTTGTTCGGCGTGCGTCGGGCCGCACGGAACGAATCGGCATCGCATTCGGATTTCAAGACGAAAAAGAAAACAGCACTGCAATTTTTGCAACGCTGTTTCGGTGAGGTCTGAAGCGCATGGTCGAATAAGAATCATCAAACACCGTTAGACTTCGGAAACGGGTTTGCAGAACCATGTAAGACGCATTTTGACACCGAGGAACTTCGAGGAACACCGTTTGATGCGAAAGAAAATCAGGCGTAAAAATTTTTTTACGCCTTGCTCTTGACTTTTGAGGTCTACTCCGCAATTTTTTATAAAAAT
>CAZGYX010000035.1:0-14473 GCA_964530735.1 uncultured Alistipes sp.
GCCTTGCCATTGACGATGAGCTGGCTCTTCTCGACGTTGTAGTCGATCGTGCCCTTGAACTGGCCGTGCATCGTGTCGTACTTGAGCATGTAAGCCAGATAATCCACCGGGCAGAGGTCGTTGATACCCACTACCTCATACTTGTCGGTCTGCGTGCAGGCGGCACGGAAAACCATACGGCCGATACGGCCGAAGCCGTTGATACCGATTTTGATAGTTGCCATAGTTTTATTAAGTTAGATTTGTGAACAGATCCACCGTTATTTTTTTAACAGCACAAAAGTACATACTTTCCCGATTCCGCGCAAATTTTTTATTAAGATTTTTTATTAAAGGGGCCGGAACGGTTCCGGGCCGACGCAGCAACCCCGCGCAATTATCGTTCCGGACGTTTTTTTGCCGCACATGGGCCGCCGCGACAAGAACCGGTGCGGCCGCAGTTGCCGGAAAGGGCGGAAAATCGTATCTTTGCCGACGATGAAAGGTTTTTCCATAACGATTTCGAGCCGGTTCGAGGGCTGGTGGCGGTACAATGCCGCGCTGATGTGCGGCTGTTTCGACGCCGCAGACGCGCGCACCGGCTTCGTTTCGGCCGAGTCGCACGTGGCCGATGTCGGGGCGGGGCTCACGGCACGGCCGACAGAAATCGCACCCGACCGCCGGCTGACGCTCGAAACGCCGCCGTGCGACCATGCGATACTATATATATATGTCATCCCGCACGCCCTGCCCGAAAGCAACGACATCGACGCGACAAAACCTTTCGACCTCGACCTGCAAATTACCTGCGACGGGGCACCGCTCCGCAGCGAACGGCTGCCGATCAACCAGTGGTCGGGCATCTCGCTCGAACTGCGGCTCGAACAGCCATAGCACACCAGAAAGCTGCCGCACGTTAATAAAACAGTGAGAGCGCTTCCGACCGTCGGAAACTGCAAAACTGCCCGTAGCGCTTAGAACCGCTTTCTTAAAGCGGGCGAAACTTTTTCGGAATCGGTGCGTCTAATGAGTAAAAACCGACCTGAAAAATGGCTTCGCACGATACCCGATCCCACCCTGATTTCGAGGAGTTCGTCCGCCGGCATCGGCCGCTCATCGCCAAAGTCTGCTGGCTCTACGCACGCAATTCCGGCGAATTCGACGACCTCTATCAGGAAATCCTCATCAACCTGTGGCGCGGACTCGACCGGTTCGAGGGCCGCAGCCGAACGACCTCGTGGGTCTACCGCGTCAGCCTCAACACCTGCATCTCCTGCTACCGGCGCGAACGCCGCCACCGCGACACGCTTCCGCTGGACTGCTGCACCTCGCTGCCGGACGAGGAGAACGACAACGCCGAACGGCTGCAACTGCTCCGCACGCTGATCGAACAGCTCGACCCGCTCGAAAAAGCCATTATCCTGCTTTGGCTGGACGAAGTGCCCTACGACGAAATCGCCGTCATCACCGGACTGAACCGCAACACCGTAGCGACGAAGCTGCGCCGCATCCGGCTGAAATTGAGCGAACAAGTCCGAAATTGATTCGCACCAGCCGCCGCATTCAGACACACTATTTACTAAGGAAATATATGGAACTGGAAAATTTACGGGATTCTTGGCGCGCACACAACGCCTGCGCCGAACACTCGGAAGCCGACTGGGAGCGGATGACCGCCCGCGCCGCAACCGGAAAGATGCAAAACTCGACCCGACGCCTGCTGCTTCGGTGGCGCATCATCGGCATCGTCGCCGCCATGCTTCTCGTGCAACTTCTACCGCAGTTTCAAGGCGGCGACCCGACAATCCGCCATGCAGGCTGGATGTTGTCGGGGTTGTTCGTCGTGGCGGTTCTTTCGCGCATCGGCCGACTGCAAGGGCTTCTGCGGAAAATCGACCCTGCGGCCCGTTCGCTGCGCGAGACCTGCGCCGCCGTAGTCCGGTTGCGCCGCAGTTTCCTGCACGGCGTCGTGCTCAATGCGATTTTGGCCGTGCTGCTTCTCGGCACGCTCGCACTCCACCAATGGCAACAGAACCATACCGACTGGCTCTATGCGTTCGGCATCGGCCTGTGCGTCGGCATTCCGCTGGGAATCAACCTTTTCTACCGCACGTTGCAGGACATCGAAGTCCTCGCCGCCGCCCTGCGGAACGCCGACGGGCACCGGCAGTCCTGAAAACGCCCCGCCGCCGAAGCCGAACCGTCCGCGCCCGAAGCAGCCGTCAGGCTTGGCCCATTTTGGGGCCGCTTTCGGGAGCGGGCTGCGGCACGGGTATCTCGATTTTGCCCATCGTCGATTCGTACCGCACGATATTCTCCTGCAACGACCGCAACAGCCGTTTCGCATGTTCGGGCGTCAGGATGATGCGGCTCTTGACGCGCGCCTTCTCCACGCCGGGCAACACCGTCGCGAAGTCGATGATGAACTCCGACGACGAATGCGAAATAATGGCCAGATTCGAGTAATTGCCCTGCGCCACCTCGCCGCTCAACTCGACATCGAGCCCGAACTGTTTCATTTCCGCCATACTGATGAAAGATTCGTTTCCGTGCACAAAAATAAGGGTTCCGCACCGCCGATGCACCGTATCCCGCATAAAGTTGTGATTAATTTATCAACATTCGTTCCGGGATTCATCTACGACCCGACACCCGTAACCGGTAGTCCCGAATCCAACCCGACCCTCGTGAGCCGCACTACCCCTTTAATAAAAAGTCGGGATTTTCGAACGGACGGCTCCCGAATAGGAAAATTTTGAGTACCTTTGTTTCCTGAAATCCGCACCGTGCGGACGAGCGTTATGGGATTTGAATTTTTCGAAGCGTTGTTCCGCGGCATCTATGTCGGCATCGCGGCGTCGATTACCGTCGGCCCCGTCGCCGTGCTGTGCATCCAGCGCACCCTCTCCAAAAGCCGCCGCGCCGGCATCGTTTCGGGACTGGGCGTCGCCTGCGCCGATACGTTCATGGCCATGTTCGCGCTCTTTTTCTACTCGCTGCTCCAAGCCAGCATCGAGCAGTACAGCACGCTGCTGCGGGTCGTCGCCGGCATTCTGGTCGTCATCTTCGGCGTCTACATCTTCTCGCAGAACCCCGTGCCGCAAATCCGCCGCAACCGCGCCGGGAAAACTTCGCTGTGGCAGAATTTCGCGTCGATTTTCGGACTGACCCTCGCCAATTTCGTGCTGGTCATCCCCTACATTCTGACCTTTTTCGCCATTTTCAAAATTTCGGGCGCCGACATGACCGGCAACGGGTTCAACGGCCTGCTGCTGGCCATTTTCACCATCGCCGGATTCTTCGGCGGCGCGACCGCGTGGTGGACGCTGCTGGCATTCGTCATCAACCTCTTCCGCCGCCGGTTCCGCCCGCGCCACATGCTCACGATCAACCACGTGGCGGGCCTGCTCATCGGGCTGCTGGGCGTTTACACCATACTATCCACCTTTTTCGATATTTTTCCCAATGTCGGACATTAAGCAACAACCCAAAATCGTCATCGCGATCGACGGCCATTCGTCGTGCGGCAAAAGCACCTTCGCCAAACGCATCGCCGCACGCTTGGGCTATATCTTCATCGACACGGGCGCGATGTACCGCGCCGTGACGCTCTATGCGCAGGAACACGGCGCCATCCGGTCGGGCATGATCGACGAGGAGGCCGTCGTGCGGCTGCTGGACGAAATCGTCATCACGTTCCGGTTCAACCCCGAACGCGGGGCCAGCGACATCTACGTCAACGGCGATTTGGTCGAGGGCAAGATACGCACGATCGAGGTGAGCAACTGCGTGAGCGGCGTGAGCGCGATTCCGGCCGTGCGGCGGAAGCTGGTCGCCATGCAGCAGGAAATGGGACGCCAGCGCGGCGTGGTCATGGACGGCCGCGACATCGGCACGGTGGTATTTCCCGATGCCGAGTTGAAAATTTTCATGACGGCCGACCCGGCGGTACGGGCCCGCCGCCGCTACGACGAACTGCGGGCGAAAGGCGACGAGGTGTCGCTGGAAGAGATCGAACGCAACGTCCGCGAACGCGACAAGGCCGATTCGAGCCGTGCGGTGTCGCCCCTGCGCCAAGCCGAAGACGCCGTCGTACTGGACAACAGCCGCATGACCGTCGACGAACAGATGGCGTGGTTTATGGAACGTTTTTCCAAAATAGCGCGATAGGACATCGCCGTGTCTCGGAGGATTGAAAAACGCATGCGCATCGAAATCGACGAGAAATCGGGTTTCTGCTTCGGCGTCGTCCGGGCGATTACGGAGGCCGAAAAGGCGCTCTCCGAAGGCGGCACGGTCTATTCGCTCGGCGACATCGTGCACAACCGCATCGAGGTGCAGCGGTTGGAACGGCTGGGGCTGCACACCGTCACGCACGACGACATGGGCCGTCTGGGCGGCTGCCGGCTGTTCATCCGGGCGCACGGCGAACCGCCGACGACCTATGCGGCGGCGCGGAAACTGGGCATCGAAGTCATCGACGCCACGTGTCCGGTCGTGGCGCGGTTGCAGAAACGGGTGAAACATGCCCACGAACGGATGCGTCCGGCCGGCGGGCAGGTAGTGATACTCGGCAAGCGCGGCCACGCCGAAGTGGTCGGGCTGACGGGGCAGGTCGACGAACCGACGCTCGTCATCGAGGGACGGCAGGATTTGGAGGGCATCGACTTCGGGCGGCCGATCTATTTTCTGTCGCAGACGACGCAGAGCATCGCGCTGTTCCACGAACTGGGCGGCGAGATGCGTCGGCGGGCGGCCAACCCCGAGCAAGTGCAGGTCGACGATACGATTTGCCGGCAAGTGTCGGGGCGCGAACAGCATCTGGCCGAATTCGCCCGACGGTTCGATGCGGTACTGTTCGTTTCGGGACGCAAGTCGTCGAACGGCAAGGTGCTGTTCGAGGTGACCCGGCGGGCCAATCCGCGCAGCCGCCAAATCGAGGAACCGTCGGAAATCGACCCCGCATGGTTCGAAGGTGTACGCTCGGTGGGCATCTGCGGCGCGACGTCGACCCCGAAATGGCTGATGCAACAGGTCGCCGATGCGGTCGGCAAAATAAAAAATTCAGAAAAATGACAAATTACTTCATTCGTTCCGTAAAATTCTTTTGTGCCGCCAGCGTATTGGCGTTGTTGTTGATTGTGGCGATGGTCGCGACCGGCATGGCCGCCGCCGGGTGGAACGACTGGCACCGGTTCGCCGTGCTGTTCGGGATGCTCGCCCTCCTCGCCGCCGTCTATCCGAAACTGACGTTCGTCGCACGGCTCGTTGCGTGCGACCTCGCGAACGGAGGCAAACCGGTCGCACTCAATGCGTTCCGCGAAGCCGGATACGAACTTGTCGGAGAAGGGCCGGACGGCATGACCTTCCGCCCGCGCACGTTCGGACGACGCCTGCGCCTGCTGTTCGACGACGAAATCCGGGCGGTGCCGCAAGGCGACCGGCTCCGCATCGAAGGCCACCGCAACGGCGTCTACCGCGTCCTGCAACACTGGGACGCCTATGCCGGCTACGAGGCGTGACGTTTTCGACAAGCCACCGATACGAAAAAGATGATGTCTGCAAAATTCAAGAAATACGCCCGGACGGCGGCGATGCTGCTTGCCGTTGCCGCCGGCTCGGTTTTCGCCGCGCGCAACGACTTCGGGCTGGGCCGCAACATGGAGCTGCTGGTCAACATGATGCGCGAGCTGTCGCTCCACTACGTCGACCCGATCGACCCCGACGTGCTGATGTCGGGCGCGGCCGAAGGCATGGTGCGCGACCTCGACCCCTACACCGAATTCATCCCAGAATCGGGCATGTCCGATTTCGAAGTCCTCACGACCGGCAAATACGGCGGCATCGGCTCGCTCATCCGCCAGAAAGAGGACTACGTGCGCATCGCCCAACCCTATGAAAACTCGCCGGCCGCCCGTGCCGGTCTGAAAATCGGCGACCTGATTCTGGCTATCGACGGCCAGCCGGCAGCCGGATTCACCACCGAGGAGGTTTCCAAACGGCTCAAAGGCGAGCCGGGCAGCAAAGTGCGGGTCACGGTGCGCCATTTGGACGGACGCGAGGAGACCGTCGCCATCCGGCGCGAGCGCATCGCCATTCCGGGCGTGCCCTACGTCGGCTGGCTCGGCGACGGCATCGGCTACATCCGCCACAGCGATTTCACGGAGGGAAGCGCCGACGAAATGCAGGCCGCCGTTGCGAAACTGCGCAGCGAGGGCGGCCTGCGGGGGCTGGTGCTCGACTACCGGTCAAACGGCGGCGGCATCATGCAGGAAGCGGTCGAAATTCTGGGCATGTTCGTCCCCAAAGGCACCGAAGTGGTCAGCACCAAAGGACGCACCGAAGAGTCGAAACAGACTTTCCGCACCGTCTCGGAACCCGTACTGCCCGACCTACCGCTGGCGGTGCTCATCAACGGCAATACGGCTTCGGCGTCGGAGATTCTGGCCGGAGCGCTGCAAGACCTCGACCGCGCGGTGCTCGTCGGACAACGCAGTTTCGGCAAGGGGCTGGTGCAGTCGCCCAAATCGTTGGGCTACAACACGATGCTGAAACTCACGACCGCCAAATACTACATCCCGTCGGGGCGCTGCATCCAAGCCGTCGACTATTCGCACTCGCAGCAAGGCTCGGTGCACACGGTGCCCGATTCGCTGATTTCGGAGTTCGCGACCCGTGCGGGCCGCAAGGTCTATGACGGCGGCGGCATCATGCCCGATGTCCGCACCGAACCGGAATACATCAGCCGTTTCGCGGCGACGCTCTATGCACTGGGATTCATCGACGATTTCGGCGACGACTACACGCGCCGGCATCCCGAAGCACCGGCCGATTTGGAAAACTTCACGATGACGGATACGGACTACGCCGATTTCGCTGCGTTCATGCAGGACAAGCAGGTGCCCTACGAATCGGACACGCGGCGCGCGCTGAAAACCCTGCGCGAAGCGGCCGCCAACGACCGGTTCGGAGCGGTGACGGAACAACTGGAACGCATGGAGGCCGACCTGAAAGACGATACGCAAACCAACTTGGAAACCTACCGCAAGCAAATCATCGCCTCGCTCAACCGCGACATCGTGCTGCGGCACGGCTACACGGCGGGCGTCATCGCCCATTCGCTGGCCGATGACAAGGACGTGGCCCGTGCGAAAGCCCTGCTGCTCGACACGGCCGGGTATCGCCGCATCACGACGGCCCAAGACACGACGAAAAAATGAAACTGCGCCGCGATTTGTTCTCGTTCCGCAACCGCGTGGTGGTGATCGTCGTCGGCATCCTGCTCGGCGGCGTGTCGCTCGTCTACACCAACAAGATGGCGCAGCGGCTCAAAGAGAAGGAACAGCACGACGTGGCGCTGTGGGCCCATGCCATGGAACGGGTCAACCGCGACGTGCTGGGCGGTTCGCTCAACGACCCGCTGGTACAGGACATCATGTCCAACGGCAACAACATCCCGTTCATCATCACGGACGAGAACCTGCAAGTCCTGCAAGCGCACTTGGTGCCCGAACGCATCCTCGAACATCCCGACCGCCTGCGGCGGCGCATCGACCGCTTCACCGAAGAGAACCGGCCGCTGCCGATCCGGTTCCTGTGGAACGAAGACCACTACCACATCATCTTCTACGGGCACTCCAACCTACTGAAATCGCTCTACTATTTCCCCTATATCCAGCTGCCGGTCATCACCGTGTTCGTCCTGTTGGGGTTCATCGCGTTCCGTTCGTCGAAACACGACGAACAAAACCGCGTCTGGATCGGACTGGCCAAAGAGACCGCCCACCAGCTCGGCACGCCCACGTCGTCGCTGCTGGGCTGGATCGAATACCTGCGGGCGCAGGAGGTCGACCAGAACGCGGTCGAGGAGATGAACAAGGACCTGACCCACCTGATGAAAATCGTCGACCGGTTCTCGAAAATCGGCAGCGAGACGACGCTCGAACCGGCCAACATCAACGAAGCGGTCGGCGAATCGGTCATGTATTTCCGCAAGCGCATCCCGCGCAACGTGACGCTCGACTACAACGGGCTGGCCATTGCGCCGGTGCAGGCCTGCATCAACGCCGCGCTGTTCGAGTGGGTGGTCGAGAACCTGATGAAGAACTCGCTCGACGCCCTGCAAGGACACGGCGCCATCACGGTGCGCATCGCATCGAACGACCGGCAGGTGACGATCGACGTACGCGATACCGGCAAGGGCATCCCGAAAAGCAACTGGAAACGCATCTTCGAGCCGGGTTTCACGACCAAAACACGCGGGTGGGGGCTCGGGCTTTCGCTGTCGCGCCGCATCGTCGAGGAGTACCATTCGGGGCGCATCGCCGTCATCGACTCCGAACCCGGCAAAGGCACCACCATTCGCATCACCTTGAAACGCTACTACGCAGGATGAACCTCCCGATGACACCCCTACCGACCCGAACGTCCGCCGATTCGCTCTACACCACGCCGCAACCGCTGCCGGACACGCTGGCCTTGCCGCAGACCGAAGACCTGCAATCGCCGGCCGATATGCCCGCCGATTCGCTCTACCTTGCCGAGCAGCCCGCCGAAGCCTTCACCGCGCCCGCCGCCGAGCAACAGGCGGCGAACGATGTCGCAACCGCGCAACCGGCGCAACATGCGGGCCCGCACCGCACCGTACAACCGGCGCCGCAAGCATATCCGCTCCGCGTCCGCTGCACACGCGATTCGCTGTGGCTGCTCGAACATCCCCGCATCGCACCGCGCACGCAAGCGGCCCCCCGCGACACGACGACCCATGCCGTTTACGGCGAACTGTCGACCCCCGTCCGAACGCAATACGGCACGCCCGTCGACCGGCCGCTGACCGACGACACGCTGTTCCAAGGGTTCGTACTGCTTCTCGGAATAACCTACACACTCCTGATTTACAGCAATATCATAGATGTCCGCACGCTGCTGCACCGCGTATTCCGCGACCACGCCACGAACGCGGAAGAACGCCGTTTCGACGACCCCAGCAGCGGCCGCTACGTCCGGTTCATCCACACGATGGCCGTCATCGGCATGCTCTTCATCGGCGTATCGGTCGTGAAGTACGGGCAGCCGCTCATCGAACTGCTCCCGTTCGAGGGGGCACCTATCGTCGCGGTGCTCGCATCGGGGCTGACGGTTTCGGCCCTCTTCCTGCTCGTCGCAGGCTACCAATGGATCCTGCTGCGCACGGTCGAAGCCCTCACGCTCACACAACCGCTCGTCGGCCAGTTGCGCCAGCTGCGCACGCTCTATTTCGCGGCGGTCACCGTGCTGGCCGCCCCCACACTGCTGCTGCTCGCCCTCTGCCCCCCGCACACCGGCAAGCTGTGGTTCGCGCTGATCGTCATCGAATTGTCCGTAACGCTTTTCCTGTACATCAAAGAGACGCTCGTCCTCTTTCTTTCCAAAAAAGTTTCGATTCTCCATTGGATTTTGTACCTTTGCAGCGTGGAACTTTTTCCGGTCAGCCTGCTGTGGCTGCTCGCCGTGAGGTAACAACCGGATTCACGTAAAACAAGGAGAGTTGAAATTGGAAGCCAAAAACAAGGTCTGGATTTCGCAGCCGAAACCCGCACTCGTCGAAAAATCGCCCTTTTACGAATTATCCCGGAAATACGATACCGAAATCGTCTACCAGCCGTTCATCCGCGTGGTGGGCGTATCGTTGAAGGAGTTCCGCTCGCAGCGCATCGAAATCCTCTCCCATACGGCCGTCATCTTCACGTCGCGCACGACGGTCGACAGTTTTTTCCATATTTGCGAGGAGGCGCGCATCACCGTTCCCGAGACGATGAAATACATCTGCCAGACGGAAGCCGTCGCGCTCTACTTGCAGAAATACATCGTCTACCGCAAACGCAAAATCTCGTTCGCCGACGGGTCGTTCACGTCGCTCGTCGAACTGATCATCAAGCACAAGGATGAAAAATTCCTGCTCACATTGAGCGAACCGCACCGTCCCGAATTGCCCGAAACGCTGGTCAAACTGCGCCTCGCGGTCGATTCGGTCATCTTGGCGCGGACGGTGGCCTGCGACCTGCACGCCGTGAATCTCGCGGAATACCGGCTGATTGCCCTCTACTCGCCGTCGGACGTGCGGGCGCTGGTCGACAAGTTCGGCACCGACGGCCTGCCGGCCATCGCGGTTTTCGGCGAAGGCACCCTGCGGGCGGCCCTCGATGCCGGAATCCGCGTGCTGGCCAACGCTCCGACGCCCCAAGCGCCGTCGATGGTCAAGGCGGTCGACATCTATCTCGAAAAGGTGCGGAAAGGCGAACCGGTCGAACCCGTATCGCTCGTCGTGGACACCCGCAAGGAGGAGTTCCTCCGCACGCAGGAGACCCGCATGGCGAAACGCATCCGCAAGCCCGCCGCCGAGCCGCCCAAACCCGCCGCAACGCGCAAATAATCCCCGCTGCGTCATGTCCGATCGCTCGCTACCCCGCACGGAACGGCTCCGTTCATTCGGAGCCGTGCGGCGATTGTTCGAGCAGGGCCGAAGCGGATTCGTCTTCCCGTTCCGCTACGTGTGGTTCGCCGAACCGGACGGGGTCTCGTCGGTGGAGGTGCTCTTTTCGGTACCCAAGAAGTTCCACAAACGGGCCAACAAGCGCAATCTGCTGCGCCGGCGGACGAAAGAGTCCTATCGCTTGCAGAAAGGGCTGCTCGCCGGCATCGGAACGGTCAACCTCGATTTGGCGCTGGTCTATTCGACGAAAGAGGTGCTGCCCTACAAGACGATTGCCCGGGCGGTGGAGAAAATTCTGAAAACGCTGGCCGAAGCGACCGCTGAACAAAAAGCCTGATGCGGCTCCGGAACCGACCCGACATGTTGAAAAAAATCCTGACGTGGCCCCTGATCGCCCTCGTGCGATTCTATCAGCTGTGCATTTCGCCGCTGACCCCGCCGTCGTGCCGGTTCACGCCGACCTGCTCGCAGTACGCGCTGGAAGCCCTCCGCAAATACGGGCCGCTGAAAGGCCTGTGGCTCGCCGTCCGGCGGATAGCGCGCTGCCACCCGTGGGGCGGCAGCGGCTACGACCCTGTACCTTAACTATTTGTTCCGTTTCAACCGTTCGACGTAAGCGTCGATGCGCCGCAGTTCGTGCGGGATGTCGATGCCCTGCGGACAATGGGGCGAGCACTGGTTGCACCCGATGCACCGGTTCGCCTGCCGCAGCTTGGGCACCGACCGGTCGTACCCGACGAGGTAGGCGCGGCGGGCGCGGCGATAGGCGCTGTCCTGCGGGTCGTCGATGATGTCCCCCTCGTTCAGGCACTTGTTGTAGTGCAGCAGAATCGCCGGAATATCCAATCCGTAGGGGCACGGCATGCAGTATTTGCAGTCGTTGCAGGGAACGGTCTTGTACTGCATCATCAGCGTGGCCGTCTGTTGGAGGAACTCGAACTCCTCGTCGGAGAGCGGCTGCAAGGGGCCGTACGTTTGCAGGTTTTCCTGCAAATGCTCCATCACCCTCATGCCGCTCAACACGGTCAGTACATCGGGGAACGACCCCGCGAACCGGAATGCCCACGAAGCCGTGCTGCGCTCGGGTTCGCGCTGTTTCAGCCGCGCCACGATGTTGTCGGGCACGTTCGACAGACGGCCGCCCAACAACGGCTCCATGATGACGGCCGGAATGCCCCGTTTCGCCAGTTCGCCGTAGAGGTATTCGGCGTCGGTGTTGCGCGGATTGATTTGCTTGGCATACTTCCAGTCGAGGTAGTTCAGCTGGATCTGCACGAAATCCCACTTGTACTTGTCGTGCTGCGAGAGGAGGTAGTCGAAGACCCCGACATCGCCGTGATACGAGAATCCGAGATTGCGGATACGTCCGGCCTTGCGCTCCCCGACGAGGAAATCGAGCATCCCGTTGTCGAGGTAACGGCCCCGCAAGGCCTCCATGCCGCCCATGCCGATGCCGTGCAACAACAGGTAGTCGATGTAATCGACCTGCAATTCGCTGAACGAGTTGCGGTACATGCGCATCGACGCCGCGCAGCTCCACGTATCGGGCGAGAAGTTGGAGAGTTTCGTGGCCACGAAATAGCGGTCGCGGGGGTGCCGTTTGAGTGCGGTGCCCGTAGCCCGCTCCGACAGGCCGCGGCAATAGGCCGGCGACGTATCGAAATAGTTGACGCCGTGCGCCAGCGCATAGTCCACCAATTCGTTGACCCGTTCTTGGTCGATCGTCCCGTCGCCCTTGCCGCCCTCGCGGGCCGCGGTCATCGGCAGACGCATCATGCCGAAGCCGAGCAACGACACGCGGTCGCCCGACGTGGGATTCGTGCGGTAGGTCATCCCCCCGTCCGACATTTCGCTGCGGGCGGCGGTCGTCGCCCGTTTCGGCGTGCAACCGGTCGCCAATGCCGCCGAAGTTACGGCCGCACCGGCACCGAGCCGTTTCAAAAATTCCCGCCGGCTGATTTTATCCTTCATATTCGCTCGCTGTTAAATCGTAAGATGTTCTCGGTAGCCCTCGACGTAAATGGCACTGAAAGGCCGTGCGGGGCACAAGTTTTCGCAGGCGCCGCAACCGATGCAGCGCGCCTCGTCGACTGCGGGAATCTTCGGCGCATCGGGATTCGCCGCGTCGGACGGCACCATGTGAATGGCCCCCGTCGGACAATGGCGCGCGCAGTTGCCGCACGAAACGCCGTCGGTCAACGGGATGCAATTTTCCCGAATCCACACGGCATGGCCGATTCGGATCGCCGATTTCTCCTCGGGCGTGATGCGGTGGATCGCCCCCGCAGGGCACACCTCCGAACACGCGGTACACTCCGGCCGGCAATAGCCCCGTTCGTAGGAGCTTTCGGGCTGCATCAGCATGCGCAAATCGGTCGAGGGCCGCAGCACGCCGTTCGGGCAAGCCGCGACGCACAGCTGGCAACCCGTGCAATGCCGCGCGACGTGCCACAAACCCTGCGCTCCGGGCGGCACGACGGGCGTCGTGCGATGCGGCACTTTCTTGTCGAGGATGACGGCCAAGCCGCCGTCGACCTTCTTTTCCTGCGCCTTTGCGGCCGCAGCACCCACCAAGAGCGCCGCACCGGTCAGAAAGTGACGGCGCGAAACATCCGCGACCGTATCGGCCGCCGTTTCTTTCGTGCGGCGGCGATAGCTGATAGCCCCGTGCGCGCAGGTGTCGATGCAATCCATGCAGGCGACGCAGCGCGAATAGTCGATCGTGTGGTTCTCGGCGTCGATGCAGGCGGCCTTGCACCGGCGCGAACACAAGGTGCAGTTGTTACACTTGGCGGTGTCGATGACCGGACGGAACAACGAATGCCGCGACAGGAAGCCCAAAATCGTCCCGACGGGACAAAACGTATTGCAGTAGGTGCGTCCGTTGCGCCAAGCCAGCACCGCCAGCAGCACGAAGGTCGCGGCGGCAATCAGGAACGTGGGCAGCGACCGCAGCCACACATCGGTCGGATAGAAAGCATAGCTGTCGACCCGTTCGGCGACCCATGCCAGCAGGTTGTTGCCCCACCGGTAGAACGGTGCAAAAAGATTCGACACGATGCGTCCGTAGGCGCTGTACGGCGCGAGCAGGGCCACGACCGACCCGATGCCGGCGGCCAAAGCGACGGCGAAAACCGCCAGCACAACATAGCGCAACCGGTTTTTGGCGGGCGAATAGGCGTAACGGAATTTCCGTTTCTTGCTGCGGCCGCCGAGCCACGCCACGACGTCCTGCATCACCCCCAACGGACAGATAATCGAACAATAAAGCCGCCCCAACAACAGGGTCAGCCCGACCAACACGGCCACGACCCCCAGATTGAGCGCCAGCAGCGCAGGCAGGAACTGGACACGGGCCGTCCAGCCGAGCCATGCGTGCAGTGTCCCGGTGAAATCGAGGAACAACAGCGTCACGGCCGCAAAAAAGAGGACGGCCAACAGGATTCTGATTTTTCGCAACATGAGTCTATTTCGGTTTTCAGTTTTTTCGGTTTTTGGGCGCCGGCGGGGTACGGCGGAATTTCGGCGGTTTCGTCGGGTTCGGGGTGCGGCGCTCGAAAAAATAGCTTTTCTGACGCCGTTTTTCCTCCTGCGTACGGGCGACGTAGACCGGCTCGCGGGTATAGGGATTCTCGCCCGTGCAGAACATCACGGACGAAAGCGTCATGGGCGTCGGGGTCAGGTCCTGCACCTGCTCCAACGTGAAGTGCAGGCGTCCCAGCACCTTTTCGGAGAGGGCCTGCATGTCGCGCTCCGTGCATCCGGGGTGCGACGAGATGAAATAGGGAACCAACTGATAAGGCAGCCCCTCGCGCCGGCAGATGCGCCGGAAATCGGCGTTCAACCGCTCGAACATCGCGAACGGCGGCTTGCGCATCAGATTCAAAACGGCATCTTCGGTGTGTTCGGGCGCGACCTTCAACCGGCCCGACGTGTGGTGGCGGAGCACCGTTTCGAGGTAGGGCTTGTCGTCGAACAGGTCGTAGCGGATGCCGCTGCCGATGAAGGCCTTTTTGATGCCTT
>CAZGYX010000036.1:0-14247 GCA_964530735.1 uncultured Alistipes sp.
AGGCCGAAACCGCCCTCTTCAAGCAGACGCTGGCCGAGAACATCCGCGCCACGATGTGGCTCGGCGACACCGATGCGAAGAGCGGGTTCAACACCTTCGACGGCTTCCTGAAAGCCATTCGGAGCGGTGTGGAAAACATGCACGCCTACTCGACCTTCTATTCGGAAGAGGACCTCGAAAACACGGATACGCCGGTTTCGGTTTTCGACAGCCTGTGGGAGCATGCTTCCGGCGCCTTGCGGGATGCCAAACCCGAAGGGCAGCTCGCGTTCTTCGTGACGTCGGATTTGTACAACCTCTACGAGAAGTATCTCGACGGCAAGGGCGTCGAATCGGCCTACTCGGGCGAAACCGCCGGCCGTCAGGGGCTGGCCTACCACGGCATTCCGGTCATCGACGTCCGGCTGGGCACCTACCTGCCCGACACCTCGTTCGACGAGTCGTTCTGCTTCCTGACCGACCGCCGCAACTTGGTGCTGGCCGTCAATACGGTCGATTTCCCGGGCAACGAGGTGCGCATGTGGTACAACCCCGATGAAATGGAGAACCGTCAGCGTGCGGTCTTCATGGCGGGCTGCACCGTCCTCGATGACGGCCTCGTCGCTTACGCAAGCAAAGCGTAAGGCCGCTTCCGCCGCCGCGCCTGCCGGAGCAACCGCGCAGGTGCGGCCTTTTATTAACTGGCACGGGGTGCACGGCCGAATGGGTGAATTTTTTGCTCGCCATGCTTGCGTGCCGGAAATCTACCCAACCGGCACGGGGCGCACGGCCGAATTATTCCGTCCGCCATGCTCACGTGTTGCAAACGCTTCTTAATAAAAATATGGACAAAAGAAAAACAAACGCGATCGTCGTGTCGAACCGTTCGGAACCCTATGTGACCGTCGGGACGCAGCGGGTCGAGAGCGACCGTTTCTGGCGTTGGGGCGACGACAACCTCTTCCCCGAAGCGCTGGCGCAAATGGCCCGCCGCTCGACGACCCACCGGCGCATCATCAACGACAAGGCCGATTACATTTCGGGCAAAGGCTTCGTCTGCGACGAGGTGCAGCAGCCCCGTCTGGCGGAGTTCGTCCGCAAGGTCAACGGGCAGGGCGAAACCCTGCGGCAGGTGCTCAACAAACTGGCTTTGGACAAGGCGCTGTTTGGCAACGCCTTTCTCGAAATCGTGACCGACGCCGGCCGCTCGTTCCTGTCGCTCTATCATCAGGATGCGTCGCGGTGCCGCGTGGCCCGCGATTCGCAGCACGTGCTGCTCCACCACAACTGGGCCGCGTTCCGGCCCTCCGAAGCCCGCACGCTGCCCCTCTATCCGTTGTTCGAGGAGCAGGCCGACGGCTCGCTGCGCGCGGTCATCCACTACAAGGACTACGAACCCACCTACACGCACTACGGCGTGCCGCCCTACATCGCCGGATTCGGCGTCTCGGCCATTGCCTACAAGACCGACCGCTGGAACATCTCGCGGCTGGACAACTCGTTCCAGCTGTCGGGCGTGATGCTGCTCGACTCGTCGGTCGACAACGAAGCCGATGCCGAACGCATCGTGCGGATGGCCGAAAAACGCTTCGCCGGAAATCCGGGGCAGGTGATGTTCGTCATCCGCGACGGCGGCGACGAGAACGACCACTCGCGCTTCATCCCCATCGCCTCGCAGAACGAGGGCGACTGGCAGGCGCTGCACGAGCAGGCGACGGGCGACATCGTGGTGGCCCACTCGTGGTTCCGCACGTTGAGCGGGCTGGACTACGCGTCGGGATTCAATGCCGAACGCATCCTGCATGAGTACGAAGTGGCCCTCAATACGGTGATTCTGGCCGAGCAGGCCGACCTGCTCGAACCGATCCGGGCCGTGCTGGGCGGCGTGCTGGGCGTCGACGCCGCGTCGTTGCAGGTCGTGAACCGGCCGCCGACCCGCTCGAAACCCATTTACATGCGCGTGTGGGAGGCCCGCAAGGCCGACGGCCTCGACTACGACCCCGAAGACGAACGCCAGCAGGCTTTCCTCTCCGAAATCACGAAGTACAACATCCGAAGCATCGACTGACATGAACGTGTTGATCTCTCCCGAACAGGTCGTCCGGCTGGCATTCGCGCCGGACGACTGCCTGCCGCCCGAACTCATCGCCGAAGCCGACATCGCGGCGGCGGCCGAGCGGTACCTCTTTCCGGTCATCGGCCGCCGGCTCTACGACCGGCTGATGATGGAAACCAACCGGACTTTCGTCGACCAGTATCTGGCGGCTCCGCTGGCTTTCTATACCCGTCTGCTGGTGCAGCCGCGGCTGGACATCCGCACCGGGCGCTGCGGCACGACCGCTCCGAAACCCGACGGCACGACCCCCGCGACGGAGGAAGCGCGCCGCAGCCTGCGCAACTCCCTGCGCCGCGAGGCCCGCGAACTGCTGCTGCGGGCGGTGGCCCGCATCGAGGAGCGCGCCGACGACTACCCGGAGTACGACCCGAAGCAGAACGTCCTCAAACGCTGTACGCTCGATGGAAAGCTGGTGCAGGTTCGTTAGCGGGGCGGCGGCCGGTCTGGCCGCCGTCTTCGCGCCCGTCGCCCCGATGGTCGCCTGTGCGATGTTCTTCATCGGCGTGGATTTCGTGACGGGCATCGCGGCCGACCGTGCCGCGACCCTGCGGGCGGGCAGGGCGTGGTACTTCGAGAGCCGCAAGGCGTGGCGCACGGTGCTGAAACTCGCGCTGACGCTGACGGCGATCGCCATGGCGTGGCTCCTCGACCGCTATGTGCTCGATTTCCTGCATCTCAACGCCGCGCGGCTGTTCACGGGCTTCACGTGCGGCGTCGAATTCTGGTCGTTCTTGGAAAATGCCGCGCAGATTTCCGACGCGCCGGTTTTCCGCTGGCTGCGCCGCTACGTCCGGCGGCGCATCGTGCAACAGACCGGCATCGAACCGGAATCCTGAAAAAAGGGGCCTTGCGAACCGTCGCAAGGCCCCTTTTCTGTGCCGGCCGGAGGTCAGTCCCACATGGGTTTCAGCCACCCGAACAGCACGGCGGAGATAACCAGCGTCACGACGATGTTGAACGCCTGCGCCGTCAGGAAGGCCCACAGCACGTTGCGGTTCTCTTTCGAGACGATCTCTTTCAGCCGGGTGTCCAGCCCGATGCAGACGAACGCCAGCGAGAAGAAGAGCGTCGAAAACATCTTGGCCACGCCCGTTTCGGCCACCTTGTGCGACGCGTCGAGGGTCAGTCGGCCGTTGCCCTGCAAGAGGCTGAACGCCAGCGACGCCGCGACGAACCCGATGATGAACTTCGGGAACTTTTCCCACACGATGCCCAGCGACGGTGCCGTCGTGCCGCCCTTTTCGCCGCGCGCCGAAAGGTAGAGCGCGATGAAGAACGCCACGACGCCGATTAGGACGTTCTGGGCCCCCTTGATGATGACGGCATGCTGGTTGGCCACCTCGCCGGCCATCGTGCTCGACGCGGCGACGCCCGACGTGGTGTCGATCGTGCCGCCGATCCATGCGCCGGCGACCTCTTCGACGACGTGCGGGTCGGAGAACAGCAGCGGCAGCACCTTGTCGGCGAGCCACGGCATGAGGTAAATCATCGGTACGACGACGATCAGCACCAGCGAGACGATGTACGACAGTTTGCGGTCGTCGCCGCCCGCCACGCGGGCCGCCGTGATGCAGGCCGAGACGCCGCAAATCGAGACGCCGCTCGACAGGATCATGGCCGAAGGACGGTCGACCCCCATGCGGCGCGCCACGAAGAAGGCGAAGAACCACACCAGCGCGACCACCATGCAGGCCTGCACCAATCCGAACGTGCCGGATTTCATGACGTCGCTGAACAAGATCGTCGCGCCCAAGCAGACGACCCCGATTTTGATGAAGAATTCGCCTTGCACGGCGGGTTTCATCCACTGGGGCACATGCCACAGGTTGCGGATGACGAGTCCGAAGATGACCGAGAAGAAAACCGACTCGAACCCGTAGTAGGATACCTGCGGGATTTTGGCGGTCACCTGCGCCAGCAGCGAAAGGGCGAAGACGACGGCCAGCGAGGGCAACAACCCTTTCAGCGGACGGCGCAGCAGCGCCATGCCGATGTAGAGCACGACCAGCACGATGGCGAACAGCAGCGCGATGTCGTACCACGCCGCTTGGCCGACGAGGGTCGAGGGCACGCCGGGCATCGCTTTCGGTGCGAATACGGCGAGCAGCAGCAACGGAATGGATACCCACACGGTTACCCAATCTTCGGTGCGGAGTTTTTCGATGAATTTCATTAATTTTTCGTTTTTGGTTTTTTGGTTTGTCGCATTCTGTCAGAAGATGCCGGTCAGCATGACCGATACGACATTTTTGTTCCGGGCGTCCGGGGCCGCGTGGTCTTCGTAGGTGTAGTTGGCTTGCAGGCGCAGCTGTTTGAGCGGCTGCCATACGATTCCGGCGGTGTAGTTCGTCTGGCGTGTCGAGGCGCGGCGGTCGCTGTCGGCATGGAAACGCTCGTAGCGGGCCACCGGCATCAGCGACCGCAGCGCGCGCCAGCCGAGCATGGCGTACCAGCCGTCGCTGTGCAGGTCGTCGGCCGGTGCGGACTCCGTGGCGGCGATGCCCGTCGTGCCGCCGACCCATTCGCTGCGCACGACCACCGGCCCGTGGTCGTAGCACACTCCGACCGTGTAGCGCTGCCGTTTGAGGTAGGCTTTGCCGTATTCGCCCCAGTAGTACGAACCCGAGACGGTCAGCCCCGCCGCCGGATGCACCGACAAACGTCCGACGACATCTTTCGAGCGGTTGTTGTCGGCCGTGTTGATGCCCGAACCGTTGAAAACGCCGAAATCGTAGCTCACCAGATCGCGTCCGCCGCGTTTGCCGAAACCGCCGTAGAGGGTCAGACCCAAGTCGCGGCCCGTCGCCGAGAGCGTTTCGCCGCCGATGACCTCCGAGAAGCCCATCAGCTTGCGCAGGGCCATCGGGTATTCGATGAACTCGAATTTCAACGGCACGTACTCGGTGTTTTCGATAGAGAACGGGATTTTGTACTGCCCCGCCTTGATGTTGAACTGGCGGAAGGGCTTGTACTGCACGTAGGCATCGACGATTTGCACTTTGGAGGCGAATTCGACCTGCAACCGGTAGTCGAGTTTCGGCGCGATGTCGCCTTTCAAATCGAGACGGGCCCGACGAACCGAGAACGACGATTCGCCCGCATCGTCCCACTGGTAGCGCAGCTGGATGTAGCCGCCGATGCGGGGCAGGCGGCTGCGGATTTTGTCCCACGTCGTGGTTTTCTTTTCGAGTGCGTCGAGGCGGGTCGACAGTTCGTCGAGGGCCGGTGCGTCGACTGCGGCGGGTGCCGGCGGTTGCGGCGTTTCGACGGTCGGGGGTTGCGCCTGTGCGGCGAAGAGTGCGTACAATGCGCACGATAGGAGAATGCTTGTTTTCATGAATCCGACGGTTTTTTCTGAACGACCGGACAAAGGTTTCCGGTCGGTGCAAAATTCGGAAAAAACCGCGGCGGTACAATACGCGAAAATACCTAATTTGTTGAAAAATCGGTATTTGGGTGGCGGCCGTCAGTTGTCGGGCATCGAAACCGTGCGCGCATCGAGGTGCCCGGCGGCGGGGTAGGGTCCCCAGTTTTCGGCTTGTCCGTTGGAGATGATGAGCCGCCGGCCGACGCGCAGCGTGTTGTTGAGGAGGACGGTCGTTTGGGCGGGGAGCTGGTCGCGGTGGATGACGACGACCGAGGTCATCGGCACCGCTTCGCGCACCGACACCGCCTCGTAGTCCGGTTCGTCGGCCGCCGGCCGCCGCACCGTCCAGCCTGCCAGCGAATCGGGAAGCCGGTAGAGCGGTTGCTGCGGTGTCGTCCCGGGACGGAACGGTTGCCGCTCTTGGGGCGGCTGTTCCTGCGGTTGTTGTGCCTGCGCCGCCGCTATTGCCGCCAGTGCCAGCAGAAAGGTCGATAAGATGCGTTTCATGGTTGCTTTTCTTGCAAATGGCGGGCCGGAGACTGCGGACGGGACGCCACAGGCGGACCTCCGCCGGCGGAGGCTTCGGCCCGCGCGGCTCTGCGAGCCGCAGTTATAAAGCGGTGAGAGCGCTTCCTGACTGTCGGAAACCCCACGACTGTCCGTAGCGCTTAAATCGGTTTTCTTAAAACCGCACTTTTTGTTCCGGCAAAAAGTGCCCAAAAACCTCTCCGACGATGTCTCCGCCTACTGCGTGCGGCCTAACGCTGGCTGCGGGCGCCTGACGCGGGTTTGCAAGCAAACCGGCCCCTCCGCCGGACGCTTTTAGTCCGCACTCCGTTTCACGGCTCCGACATCCGGTCGGATTCATTGGTGCCGCTCACGCGGCCGACTTGTATTAACAAGGATCAGAGCGCTTCCTGACCTTCCGAAGCCCAATGACCGTCCGTAGAGCTAATAAAAGACTTCGCGCAGGATGCGGAGCGATTGCACGGCATGGACGGCTTCGAGATGATAGCCCAGATAGGCCAGCATCGCTTCGAGAAACTCGGTCCGTTGCGTGCGGTTGAGCCCCAGCGTGCCCAGCAGCCGGACGTTGCAGCCCATCAGCCGCCCCAGCAGACGGGTGCATTCCTGCGTCATGCAGCCGGTGTGCGTCGGCCGCAGGAGCGTGTAGAGCCCTTCGCGGATGTCGAACCATGCGCCTTCGATGTAGTCGTTGCCGGGGCAGAATCCCAGAAAACGGCTCAAATTGGCCAGAAACCACAGGTGGAAATCGGCCACGCCGTCGGTCATCGCGTCCAACGCCCCGATGCTGTTCCAGACGAACTGGAACAAGGGTTCGTTCGGCTCGCTCTCCCGCACCAAACGATACAAAACCTCTGCCATAAAGAGCGCGATGGTCGATTTTCGGACGTCGAACGGAATGTTTTGCAGGCCGAATCCGGCCCGCACCTCCTTGAAACGGTGCATCTGCATGCGGTTGGATTCGAGCCCCTCGAACTCGACCGGAAAGACAGGCTGGAACAGCGCGAGCTTCGAGCCGTGTCCCGTGCGGCCGCGCACGCCCTGCACCAGAAAGCTGCGCCGCCCGCCGACGTCGGTCAGCAGGTAGACCACGAGCGACGAATCGCCGTATTTGAGCGTGTGGAGCACGATGCCCCGCCCCTTGTAAGTTTTCATGCGTCCCGCCCTGCGAATTGAAGCATCACCCAGCCGTCGCGGACGCAGGTCGCCGTGCGGCACAGCCCGTTTTCGGCGGCCGCCGCGACCAGAATCGGGACGTCTTCTTCTAAAAATCCGCTCATCAGCAACACGCCGTCGGGCGCGAGCAGCCGGGCGGTCGTGGGCAGTGCTTCGAGCAGGATATTGCGATTGATATTTTCCAGAATGAAGTCGTAAGGCTGGGGACGGTCGGAAGAAGGTGCGTCGCCGCTGTCGGATGCTCGGTTGTCGGAACCGTTCGGGCCCGCGACCGAGAAGATGTCGCCCAGAATCGGGTTCACGCGGTCGGCCACGCCGTTCATCGCGGCGTTTTCGCGGCAGCTCGCTTCGCACCGGTCGTCGATGTCCGCCGCGTCGACGTGCACGGCACCGCATTTGGCCGCCACAATAGCCAGCACGCCCGTGCCGCTGCCCAAGTCGAGCCCGCGTCGTCCGGCCAGCGGCAGGTCGAGCAGGGCGCGCGTCATCATCCATGTGGTGGCGTGGTGGCCCGTGCCGAACGAATTGTGCGGCGTGAGCACCACCTCCATGACCCCCGCCGGAGCCGGTGCGTGGAACGGCGCGCGGATGAGGAGCCGCCCCTCGACCTCGACGGGCGGAAAATCGCTCTCCCACACGGCATTCCAGTTCTGCTCCGCAATCGGGACGTAGCGTCCCTGCACGCCGTAGCGCGCCAGCAGGGCGTCGACCTCCTCGCGGCAGCCGGCGAGGGCGGTTTTCGGGATGTAAGCAACGAGTTCTCCGCCGTCGACGGATGCTGCACCCGCGACGGACCCGCCGCCAACCCCTTCCCCGTCGCCGAGCTCCTCACCCCCTTTAATAAAACTCTCGAAAGGCCAGTCGGCTAGTTCGGCCGTCAGGATTTCGGCCTGTTCGTCGTCGGTGTATTTTAGATGCAGTCCGATATATTCCATGCCTGTTTCTGAAAAATTTTCGTATCTTCGCAAGGAACAAAGTTAGCGCAATCCGCGCAAACCGACAACCGGATATGGCGGAAAAAACGAAAAAATGGGCCGATGCGGGTCGTTCGTACCGTACCTATATCAAATTGGAGAAACGGCTCGCGGCGAACACCGTCGAGGCCTACATGCGCGACCTGCGCGATTTCGCCCACTACGTGCTGCGCCAGTGGGACGTCGAACCGCGCAAGGTCGAACCCGAAATGATCGAACGCTACGTGGCGTGGCTCTACGAGCACGGCCGCGAGAAAAGCTCGCAGGCCCGTGCGCTGTGCGGTATCCGCAGTTTTTTTAATTATCTTTTGCTGAATGATAAGTTGGAAAAATCGCCGGTCGAATTCATCGGCTCGCCGAAGTTCGGCCGCCAGCTGCCCGATGTCCTTTCGACCGCCGAAATCGACCGCATCATCGCCGCCGTCGATACGACGACGCCCAAAGGCCTGCGCGACGCGGCGATGCTCGAAACGCTCTATTCGTGCGGGCTGCGCGTGTCGGAACTGATTTCGCTACGCATGTCCGATTTGTTTTTCGGCGAGGGGTACGTCCGCGTCATCGGCAAGGGCGACAAGCAGCGGCTGGTGCCCGTCAGCACGACGGCCCGCGACCGCATCCAGCTCTACTTGGAACATCGGCGGCCGCTGCGGGCGAGCGAGGAGACCGTTTTTCTGAACAACCGGGGCTGCAAGCTGACGCGCGTGATGGTTTTCACGGTCGTCAAGCAGGCAACCGACCGCGCGGGCATCGACAAGCAGGTCAGTCCGCACACGTTCCGCCATTCGTTCGCGACGCACCTGCTCGAAGGGGGCGCGAGCATCCGCCAAGTGCAGGAGATGCTGGGCCACGAGAGCATCCTCACGACCGAAATCTACACGCATTTGGACAACGAACACCTGCGGCAGACGGTCGAAACTCATCTGAATATATAAGTGGAGGCGCAGAAACTTTCCGAAACCGAATAGCGGTCTATCGCGCTCAACGGCGCAGGAACGTTCTGAAACCCAATAACGGTCTATCGCGCTCGACGGCGCAGGAACATTCTGAAACCCAATAGCGGTCTATCGCGCTCGACGGCGCAGGAACATTCTGAAACCCGATAACGGTCTATCGCGCTAATAAAATGGCGGGGCTTTACTTCCATATTCCTTTTTGCAAACGCGTGTGCGCCTACTGCGACTTTTATAAGGAGGTCGGCACGGGGCGCATGGACGAACTCGTCGGTGCCATGCACCGCGAAATGGAGCGGCAGCGCGATTACCTCGGCGGCGAACCCGTCCGCACGCGTTATTTCGGGGGCGGTACGCCGTCGCTGTGTCCGCCCGCGACGATTCGCGGGCTGCTCGACCGGGCCGCGCAGCTGTTCGACTGCTCGGCGGTCGGGGAGACCACGCTCGAAGCCAATCCCGACGACCTCGATGCGGCGTATCTCGCGGCGTTGCGCGAGGCGGGCGTCGACCGGCTCTCCGTCGGCGTGCAGTCGTTCGACGACGACTGCCTGCGGCTGATGAACCGCCGCCATACCGCCGCGCAGGCTGAAGCTGCCATTCAAATAGCTCGGGACATCGGTTTTGAAAACATCACGGTCGACCTCATCTTCGGCGTGCCGGGGTTCGGCGGCGATGCGCTGCGGCGGAGCCTCGACCGCGTGCTGGCGGCCGACGTGCAGCATGTTTCGGCATACCATTTGACGGTGGAGCCCGGCACGGCGTTCGGCCGGCGCGCGGAGCGCGGGACGTTCGTCCCCGTCGACGAAACGACCAGCGAGCGCGAGTTCCGGCTCGTGCACGACACGCTGTGCGCCGCCGGTTTCGAGCACTACGAGGTGTCGAATTACGCCCGGGCGGGTTTCCGCGCCCGTCACAACGCTGCCTACTGGCACGGGGCGAAGTACTTGGGCATCGGCCCGGCGGCGCACTCCTACGACGGGCGCGAACGCCACTGGAACGTCGCGTCGGTGGCCCGCTACGTGGAGGGCGCGCCTCCCGAAAACGAACGGCTGACCGATGCCGACCGTTTCAACGAGTTCGTGATGACGCGGCTGCGCACGGCGGAGGGAATCGGCCTCGCGGAAGCGGCGCGGCTCTTCGGGCCGGAACGGGCGGCAGGCTTGCGGCGGGATGCCGGCCCGTCGTTGCGTGCCGGTGTGCTGCGGGAGGCGGAGGGGCGGCTCTATGTGCCGCCGGAATGTTTCTTGGTGTCGGATGCGGTGATTGCCGATTTGTTTTATCTGAATAGAAATGTTACCTTTGCCCGCGAAAAATCGTTTTTGCACAATAAAATACAAATTACCGATACGAAATTATGAGTAATGCGAAATTAACCCCCGACGTACTTTTCGAAGTCAGTTGGGAAGTCTGCAACAAGGTCGGCGGCATCCACACCGTCATCGCGACCAAAGCAGCGACTGCTACCCGCAAATTCGGCGACCGCTACCTGCTGATCGGCCCCGATTTGCAACACGAAGGCGTGAATCCCGAATTCGACGAAGACCCCAACCTGCTGAAAAACTGGCGGCAGGCCGTTTACGAAAAAGGCATCCGCATCCGCATCGGACGCTGGAAAACCGGGAGCATGCCCATCGCCATTCTGGTCGATTTCACGTCGCTGTTCTCGCAGAAGGACGAAATCCTGAAAAACCTGTGGGAGGATTACCACGTCGATTCGATTTCGGGCGAGTGGGACTACGTCGAGCCCGTGTTGTTCGGGTATGCCGCCGGCATGGTCATCGGGTCGTACGTCGAGCACTTCTGCTCCGCCACCGAAAAGGTCGCCGCCCACTTTCACGAGTGGATGACCGCTGCGGGCGGGCTCTACCTGCGCAAGGCCTCGCCCTACGTGGCGACGCTCTTCACGACCCATGCGACGGTCATGGGCCGCTGCATCGCGGGCAACCGGCTGCCGCTCTACAACGACCTCACGAAATTCAACGCCGACGAACTGGCCCGCCAGTTCAACGTCACGGCCAAGCACTCCATCGAAAAGGTCGCGGCGGCCTATCACGACGGGTTCCTGACCGTGAGCGACCTCACGGCGAACGAATGCAAATATCTGTTGAACCGCGAGCCCGACAGCGTGACGCCCAACGGTTTCGAGAACGATTTCGTCTGGACGGGCGAGGAGTACGACGCTAAGCGCAAGGAGGCCCGCCGCGCCATGGTCGAGGTGGCCGAAGCCTGCTTGGGCCGCCGGTTCACGACCGACCCGCTCATCATCGGCACGAGCGGCCGCTACGAGTTCCGCAACAAGGGGCTGGACATCTTCCTCGAATCGCTGAAACAGCTGGCCGCGTCGAACGAGCTGCAGCGCGAGGTGCTGGCCTATGTCACCGTGCCCGCCGGCAATCGCGGGCCGCGCATCGACTTGCAGAATCATCTGGCCGACCCGTCGAACCCGATCGACGAGAGCCAGTACAAGTTCTCGACCCACTACTTGGAAAATCCGGCGTGGGACCCGATCGTCCACTCGCTCGAAGGCAGCGTGCTGACGACCGCCGAATCGAAGGTGCATGTCATCTTCGTGCCGACCTACCTGAACAAGGCCGACGGCATATTTAATAAACATTACTACGAATTGCTCGTCGGGATGGATATAACCGTCTTCCCGTCGTACTACGAGCCGTGGGGCTACACGCCGCTCGAATCTATCGCTTTCTCGGTGCCGACCGTCACCACGTCGCTCTCGGGCTTCGGGCTGTGGACCGAGAAGCTGCGCGAGCATACGGGCGTGGAGGTTATCCGCCGCGACGACTACAACGACAAGGAGGTCATCGGCTCGATTGCCGAAGCCCTGCTCGGATTCAGCCGCTTGGATGACGAACGCGTGGCCGCCGCCCGCCGGTCGGCTTACGAGATTTCCAAGAGCCTGCTTTGGGAGCACCTCTATGCGGCGTACGAAAACGCCTACTCCGAAGCAATCGAAAGTTCGGTGCTGCGTACCAACCGCGCCGTGCTGGACGACGGCGGCGCCAACAACGAACAAATCAATTTCGTGCGCCAGCAGCTTTTTGTCGAACGTCCCAACTGGACGCGCATGATGATCGACAAGACGCTGCCGCCGCGTCTGCATGCGCTCGAAGAACTGTCGCGCAACCTGTGGTGGTGCTGGAACGCCGAAGCCCGCGACCTGTTCGAGGACATCGACCCCGAACTGTGGACGGCCTGCGAGCGCAACCCGATTGCGTTCCTCGACAAGTTGAGCGTCGAACGGCTCAAAGAACTGGAACGGGACACCGCGTTCCTCGCCCGGCTGGATGCCGTCCACGCGCAGTTCAGCGACTACATGAACGAAAAGCCCGACCCGCAGTCGACGACCATTTCGTACTTCTCGATGGAGTACGGCCTGCACTCGTCGTTGAAAATCTATTCGGGCGGCTTGGGCATCTTGGCGGGCGACTACCTCAAAGAGGCTTCGGACAAGAACGTGCCGATGACGGCCGTCGGCCTGCTGTACCGCTACGGCTACTTCACCCAGCGTCTCTCGGCGCAGGGGGCGCAGGAGGCGACCTACGAGGCGCAGAATTTTTATAAGCTGCCGATTTCGCCTGTCCGCGACGAAGCGGGCAACTGGGTGACCGTGGCGATCGCCTTCCCGGGCCGCACGCTCTGGGCCCGCATCTGGCGTTGTCAGGTGGGCCGCACGGACCTGTACCTGCTCGACACCGATTTCGAGGACAACCTCGAAGAGGATCGTCAGATTACCCACTACCTCTACGGCGGCGACTGGGAGAACCGCTTGAAGCAGGAGATTCTGCTGGGCATCGGCGGTATCCGCGCCCTGCGCAAAATGGGCATCAAGAACGACGTGTTCCACTGCAACGAGGGCCATGCCGCGTTCATCGGCATCGAGCGCATCCGCGACTTGGTCAACCACAAGAAACTGACCTTCTCCGAAGCGTTGGAGGTCATCCGGTCGTCGTCGCTCTTCACGACCCACACGCCCGTGCCGGCCGGCCACGACGCCTTCCCCGAGTCGATGATCCGCCAGTACATGTCGCACTATCCCGACGTATTGGGTATCACATGGGAGCAATACATCAATTTAGGAAAAACCAATCCCAACGACCCCAACGAGAAATTCTCGATGTCGGTGCTGGCCTGCAACCTCTCGCAGGAGGTCAACGGCGTATCTTGGCTGCATGGAGAGGTCTCCAAAGATATTTTGGGAAACATGTGGCCCGGGTACTTCAAGAACGAGCTGCATATCGGTTACGTCACGAACGGCGTCCACTTCCCGACGTGGGTCGCTACGGGGTTGCGGCGGTTGTACGCCCGTTACTTCGGCGACGCTTTCGAGGGACATTCGTACGATATTCCGGCTTGGCAGAAGGTGCACGACATTCCCGACGCCGAACTCTGGTCCGAGCGTATGAAATTGAAGACCAAGTTGATAAATCATATCCGGCGCCGTTACAGCGACCCGAAACAGGTGCGGCTGGATTCGCCGCGCCAGATGCTGCAGGTCATCGAGGGCATCAAACCCGAAGTGCTGACTATCGGTTTCGCGCGCCGTTTCGCCACCTACAAGCGTGCCTACCTGTTGTTCACGAACCTCGACCGGCTGGCCGCTATCGTGAACAACAAGGAGCGTCCCGTGCAGTTCATCTTCGCCGGCAAGGCCCACCCGAACGACAAGCCGGGTCAGGACCTCATCAAACGCATCGTCGAGGTGTCTGCCATGCCGCAGTTCGTCGGGAAAATCATCTTCCTGCAAAACTACGACATGGAGCTGGCCCGCCGCATGGTGCAGGGCGTCGACGTATGGCTGAACACCCCGACCCGTCCGTTGGAGGCTTCGGGCACGTCGGGCGAAAAGTGCGTCATGAACGGCGTGCTGCAATTCTCGGTGCTCGACGGCTGGTGGGTCGAGGGCTACAAGAAGGGCGCCGGCTGGGCCCTCCCGATGGAACGCACCTTCGCCGACCAGCACTATCAGGACGAACTCGACGCCGAGATGATTTACAACACGATCGAGGAGGAGATCGTGCCGAAGTACTACACCCGCAACAGCGACGGCATCCCCTACGAGTGGGTGCGCGCGGTCAAGGAGTGCGTCGCCGACATCGCGTCGAACTTCACGACCAACCGCATGCTGACCGACTACGAAAACCG
>CAZGYX010000037.1:0-13619 GCA_964530735.1 uncultured Alistipes sp.
TCGTCGAACAGGTCGTAGCGGATGCCGCTGCCGATGAAGGCCTTTTTGATGCCTTTCACGGCGCGGATCTTCTCATAGAGGGCCAGCAGCGGGCCGTGGTCGTTGTCGAGGTTGGGACACCGCGACGGATGCAGGCACGACGGCCGCCGGCACCGGTCGCACAACTCCGTGTCGCGGCCGCCCATGCGGTACATGTTGGCCGACGGCGCCCCGACATCCGACAGGTAACCCTTGAAATCGGGCATCCGCACGATGCGCTCCACCTCGGCAAGAATCGACCGCCCGCTGCGCGAATGGACGAACTTGCCCTGATGCGCCGAAATGGTGCAGAACGCGCAACCGCCGAAGCACCCGCGATGGATATTGACCGAGAACTTGATCATCTCCCACGCCGGAATATCGCCTTTGTTACGATAGCGCGGATGCGGCGCCCGTTCGTAAGGCAGGTCGAACGAATGGTCGAGCTCCTCCGTCGTGAGCGTGGCGCGGGGCGGCGTAACGACCACGAACCGGTCGCCGACGGCCTCGACCAGCGTCGCTTCCGGCCGCCGGAGATTGCTCTGGGTCTCGATCACGGTGAAATTTTCGGAAAAAGCGGATTTGCTCTCCCGGCACGCTTCAAAGGAGTGCAGCCGAACGGTCGTCGCGGAGTCGAGCCGGTCGACGTAGGCGCGGTCGGCCATGAACGCCACCTGCCGGATACGGCGCAACAGCTTGGCATTGTAACCGTTGCGCATGGCCTGCGCCACCTCCTGCACGACGCCCTCGCCCATGCCGTAAATCAACAGGTCGGCCCCCGACGAGGCGAGCACCGACGGATGCAGCGAATCGCTCCAATAATCGTAGTGGGTCAACCGCCGCAACGAAGCCTCGATGCCCCCGATGACGACGGGCACGTGCGGAAACAACCGTTTGAGAATCTGCGTATAGACCGTGACGGCGCAGTCGGGGCGGAATCCCGCCTTGCCGCCGGGCGTATAGGCGTCGTCGTGGCGCAGGCGGAGGTTGGCGGTGTAATGGTTGACCATCGAATCCATCGCGCCGGCACTTACCCCGAAAAAGAGACGCGGCGCCCCCAGCTTCGTGAAGTCGCGCAGGTCATCGCGCCAGTTGGGCTGCGGCACGATAGCGACGCGGTACCCTTCGGCTTCGAGCAATCGCCCGACGACGGCGGCACCGAACGCAGGGTGGTCGATATAGGCGTCGCCCGTGAAAAGGATGACGTCCAACTGCTCCCACCCGCGTTCGCGGACCTCTTTTATGCTTGTCGGCAAAAACATTCTTATTAGCGCAATAGACGGTCGATAGGGTTCGGACAGTTCCTGCGCCGTCACCCTTTTTATTTAATGCGTTGACTGACCTGCCATTCAAAACCGTTAGCTTCGCTCCCGGCCGCTTTCAATAAGCCTATTGCGGCGGTGCAGCAACGTACTTTTCCCACTTGGCCAGCAGGGCCTTGAAATCGGCGGGCAGGTCGCTCTCGAACGACACCTGCCGGTGGGTGGCCGGATGCTCGAAGCCCAACAACCGGGCATGCAACGCGTGGCGCGGCATCACCGCAAAACAATTCTCGACGAACTGCTTGTACTTCGCGAACGTGGTGCCTTTCAGAATCCGGTCGCCGCCATACCGTTCGTCGTTGAACAACGGGTGGCCGATCCACGCCATGTGCACGCGAATCTGATGCGTGCGGCCCGTTTCCAGACGGCACTCCACCAACGTCACGTAACCGAACCGGCGCAACACCCGCCAGTGGGTCACGGCCCATTTGCCGTCCGACCCGTCGGCGAAGACGTACATCTTCTGCCGTTCTTTCGGGCTGCGGCCGATGTTGCCCGTAATGGTGCCCTCGTCCTCGTCGAAATTGCCCCACACCAACGCCACGTAACGCCGCTGGATGGTGTGGTCGAAAAACTGCTTGCCCAAGCGGGCCAAAGCCTGCTCGTTCTTGGCCATGACGAGCAGCCCCGAAGTATTCTTGTCGATGCGGTGCACCAGCCCCGCGCGGGTGTTGCCCTCGCAGAACATCGGCAACGTGCGCAGGTGCCACGTCATGGCATTGACCAGCGTCCCGCTGCGGTTGCCCACGCCCGGATGCACGACCATGCCCGCAGGTTTGTCGACGATGACGATGTCGTCGTCCTCGTAGGGAATCACGAGCGGAATCTCCTCGGGGAAAATCTCGTAATCGCGCTTGGGATAGGGCAGCACGACCTGAATGCGGTCGAACGGTTTGACGCGATAGCTGGATTTGGCCGCTATGCCGTTTACGAGGATGTTGCCGCTGTCGGCCGCCGCCTGAATGCGGTTGCGCGACGTGTGGAGCATGTGGGCCGTGAGGAACTTGTCGAGCCGCAGCAGCGACTGGCCCTTGTCGGCCGTAATGGCGAAATGCTCGTAAAGCCCCGCCTCCTCGTCGTCCTCGTCCGGCACGGAAGCCGCCCCGTCGAACGGCGCATCGTCCCATGCCGGCTCCTCGGAAAGTTCCGTATGGCGCAATTCGTCCATCAATCGAAAAATCCTTCGTTGTCGTAGTGCGATGCGGAGGCCTCACCGGTTCCGGCCGACGAGTCCAGTCCGAGCGACCGCAGGAACTCCGCCGATTCGAGCGAATCGGCCCGCTCCTGCTCGCGGCGCAAACGCTCCTTGGCGGCGGCTTGGGCCGCGTCCTCGATGCGCGCGAGCTGTTCGTCGACTTTGCGGCGGTCGAGCGTCAACCGCAAATCGACCCGGTCGCCGAGCTGCACATGCCGGTCGAACGCAGGCGTCTGGCCGTAAACGCAGGCATCCTTCTGGTTCAACAGATTGATGCCCTCGTCGTAGACGATGCGCCCGACATTCAGCCCCAACTCCCACAAGCGGCTTTTGGCCTCTTTGAGCGAATAACCGACCAACACCGGCACGGTCGTGCGGTTGTTCGCAGGTTCGACCCCCACGCAGAGCGTGACGCCCGACCCGAATTCCGCCTGCAACGGGACCGTTTCGGTCACCTGCTCCCGCCCGCAGAACTCTTCCAGCACGTAATTCGTCGCGATGTCGGGCCGATAAACCAACTCGGCGATTTCCAGACCGGCGATTTCCAGCATGTTCTTGGCCTGCCGGAGCGAGAGACCCGCGACATAGGGCACGGGCACCAGTTTCTCGCGAAACGCGTTGATCGTGACGTAAATCGTGCGGTCGGGTTTCACCTCGACGCCCTTTTGCGGCAGCTGGTCGAGCACGATGCCCCCCTCGTAGGCGGGCACGAACAACGAATCGTTGACCGAAATCTGCAAGCCGCTGCGGTGGGCGATGCGCAGGGCCTCGTCCAACCGGACGCCCGTGAAATCGGGCACCTTGCACCGCGCGCCGTGCCGCGTGCCCAACTGCATGACGAAATGCGCCACGACCGCCAAAGCGAAAATCGAGGCCGCGATGAGCATGAGGTTCCAAAGCAGCGGATGCTGTTTCAGTCGCTCGAAAAGCGTAGGACGAGGGTTGCGACGGGTATTCATGACGACGGATTTTTATTTGGGTGCCTTGCGGTAGAGATAGACCGCGATGCACAGGTAGATGATATTGGGCAGCCACACGGCGATCCACGGCGGGAGCGTTCCGCTCTTGGCGAACTCGGCGAAGAAACGGTTGAAAAGGATGTACGAGAAGCAGAGCGTGATGCCGACGCCGATGTGCAGGCCCGTCCCGCCGCGCACCTTGCGCGAGGAGAGCGACACGCCGATGAGGGTCAGGATGAAGGTCGACAGCGGAAAAGCGTAACGCGAATGCCGCTCCACCTCGATGATGTTGAGTTCGTCGGAACCCTTGTCGCGCTGCTGGTCGAGGAACTCGTTGAGCTCCACGATGTTCATGGTCTGGATCAGCTCGCTGATGCGGCCCAGCTCGGTCACTTCGAGGTTGATGAGCGTGTCGAGGTTGCGGTGCTGCGAGAAAGTCTCCATACCGGCCTCATCGAACTGCCGCTGCGTATAGCGCGGGGCCGTCCAGCGTCGGGATTCGGGGTCGAACTTGACGTCGGCCGCTTCGAGCGAGCAGGTCATCGTGCCGCTGCGGTAGTGTTCCAGCGCGAAAAACGACGCCTGCTGGTTTTGCTCGCTGTATCCGCGGATATAGGCGAACGTCCCGGGGGCGATTTGCCGGTAGATGTGCCGGTCGAACGAACCGTTCTTGTGCCGCTTGACGTACTTCGCCTCGAACCGCACGATGTGCTGCTGCGAAATGGGAATCAGCCACAGGCTCAACGTCAGCGACAACGCGGCGATGATCGTCGAACCGAGGAAGTAAGGCCACATGAGCCGCCGGAACGACATGCCGCCCGACAGCATGGCGATGATTTCGGTCTGATAGGCCATCTTCGAGGTGAAGAAGATGCAGGCGATGAAGGTGAACAGTCCGCTGAACTGGTTGACGAAGAACGGGATGAAATTGAGGTAATAATCGAGGATAATCGCTTTCCACGGGGCTTTCAGCTCGGTGAAGTCGTCGATTTTCTCCACGTAGTCGAACGTCACCACGATGACGATGATCATGGCGATGGCGAAGAAGTAGGTGGAAAGGAATTTTCCCAATATGTACCGGTCCAGAATCTTGAAACCGGGGTACTGCAACTTCATGAAGCCAAAGGTACGAAAAAATTTCCCAATTATATACCTGAATGCATAAATAGAGGTAAGCTTCATCATTCTTACTTTCCACTTATTCTAAAAAATTAGGTGGTATATTTTTTGAGTTAATATCAAATTATATCGAATTCTTATCGTAACTTTGTCAAGTAATAAATTACAAGAGTATTATATTATGTTTAAGGAAATAGTTATAAATAATTATAGAGGATTACGTAATGTTAAGATTACCCAATTATCCCAGATAAATCTTTTATTTGGGAAAAATAATAGTGGAAAATCATCTATATTAGAAGCTATTTTTCTCATTACAGGTCAATCAAATCCCGTATTACCCATTACAGCAAATCGAATAAGGGGAATTACACAAGTTAATGAAGATATTATCGCACTTGATTTTTACGAAGCAAATCCAGATAATAAGATTCAGATAGCCGCAGAAGGGGATATTCGTCGTGAACTAAAAATCGAATTAATACGATCTTCAAGTCATGATATAACATTATCAGAGTTAGATTTAGGTAAATCCGATATTGCAAAGCGATATTATGGAATCAAAATGTCATATAGACTTGACCAAAATGATGTATTATATAGTTCTAATCTAATTGTCTCAGACAACAATACAGATAATGCTAAAATTCAATTAGATAAAAGATATTCCGAAAATTTATTTTCTCAATATATTCCATCTAATTATCTTCAACAGGGCTCTATGACAGCTGAAGATTTGACTAAAATCATTCAGAATAAGCAAGAAGACAATATCCTTGATGTCTTACATATAATAGAGCCTCGAATACAAGATATACAAGTGGTTGGAACTGACATATTAGTAGATATTGGATTACCCCAACGGCTACCGATAAATGTGTTAGGCGATGGTATAAGAAAAATTCTAAGTATCATTGTTGCAATCTCTAATTGTGCAAATGGAGTTCTCATTATTGATGAAATTGATAATGGATTGCATTTTTCCGTTATGACGAGATTATGGAAAGCTATTTTTAATTCTGCGAAAAAAAACAATGTCCAACTCTTTATATCTACACATAATATTGATTTAATTAAAGGAGTAGTAACTGCATTGAAAGAAGATGCCAATGCAAGATTTCGTTCTATTGTTTCATCTTATAAGTTAATACGAAAAAAAGATGATGAGATTATTGCACTACATTATGATTATAAAAATATGGCTTATGTAATAGCCCAAGAAATGGAAATAAGATGACAAGAATATATATAGAAGCTAAACACGCAAACACCACTGAAGCTGTATTCATTAAAACGTTATTATCAAGGATTGGAAAAAACGAGAATCAATATGAATTAATCTATGTTGACGGTAAAGATAACCTGCCTAATGTTGCAGTTAAAATGCAAGAAGCGACATTCGAAAATATTAATAATATCATAATTTTCGATGCTGATTTCTCCCAAAACAAGGGTGGATTTTCAGTTAGGAAGTCCGCTATAGCAAATAAGCTACAAGCCTTAGCAGTTCAAGCAACAATTTTTTTATTCCCGAATAATCGTGAAGATGGAGATATAGAAACTTTATTGGAACGGATAATGCAGAAACACAACCATCAGAGATTTTTTGATTGTTACCATGATTATGAAAGTTGTTTAGGAGGCATGTATAAAACACCCAATCGAAAAGGGAAATTGCATACCTATATTAGTGCTCAAACAGGGTTAACTAAAAAACAACGTGATGCATTAGGAAGCGGAGAATGGTGTTTTGAGGATAAAAGATATTGGGATATCGACAATGTAGAAGTAGATCCTTTAAAGAACTTTCTTACATCACACGTCTTATAAATATTTGCAATCTTATAGTCATATTTGAAATCTTATCTTTGGCGACCAACCCCCATTTGCTCGCCATTTTTTGTATCCTCTTTTCAACTCTCAGCAAACATCATCAAATTAACTATCTAAACAATGCAGCAGCGCGGCAACTTACCCGCACCGACGGTACAACGACAAAATTAATGAAAAATCAAAGCCGCCGCATCAACTTGGCGACGGTCTGTTCTTTCCACGCCGCGAAATCGCCCGCCACGATGTGTTCGCGGGCCAGCGTCACCAGCCGCAGGTAGAACGCGATGTTGTGCAGCGAGGCGATTTGCGCCGCCAGCATCTCGCCGCAGACCGTCAGGTGGTGCAGGTAGGCTTTGGAGTAGAGCGTGTCGACGAAAGCCGTACCGTCGGGGTCGATGGGCGAGAAATCGTCCTCCCACTTCTTGTTGCGGATGTTGACGGTGCCTTCGAGCGTGAAAAGCTGGCCGTTGCGCCCGTTGCGCGTGGGCATCACGCAGTCGAACATGTCCACGCCGCGCGCAATCGCCTCCAAGATGTTGGCCGGCGTGCCGACGCCCATGAGGTAACGCGGTTTGTCCTGCGGCAGCACGGCATCGACCACCTCGATCATCCCGTACATGGTTTCGGTCGGTTCGCCCACCGCAAGGCCGCCGATAGCATACCCGTCGGCATCGTAGCGCTGCACATTCTCGGCCGCCCGCACCCGCAGGTCGGGATAAGTGCAGCCCTGCACAATGGGGAACAACGCCTGATAATGGCCGTACTTGGGCTGTGTCCGGTGATACCGGTCGAAGCAGCGGTCGAGCCAGCGTTCGGTCAGGTCGAGCGACTTGGCCGCGTACTCGCGCGGGGCATCGCCCGGCGGGCACTCGTCGAACGCCATCATGATGTCGGCCCCGATCGTCCGTTCGGTGTCGATGACGCTTTCGGGCGTGAAGAGGTGTTTCGACCCGTCGATGTGCGAGCGGAAATGGCAGCCCTCCTCGGTCAGCTTGCGGCACGCCGCCAGCGAAAAGACCTGAAACCCGCCGCTGTCGGTGAGCATGGGCCCCTCCCACGTCGAAAAACGGTGCACGCCGCCCGCCTGTTCGATGATCTCCATGCCGGGCCGCAGGTAGAGGTGGTAGGTGTTGGCCAGAATGATCTGCGCCCGCGCTTCGTCGCGGACGTCGCGGTGGAAAATGCCCTTGACGGTCGCGGCCGTACCCACCGGCATGAAAATCGGGGTGCGGATCAGCCCGTGGTCGGTTTGCAGTTCGCCCGCCCGCGCATGGGTGGCAGCGTCTTTGCATCGAATGGTAAATCGGAGGCTCATAGCGGGACAAAAATAGAACGAAAAAGCAGAATTTCCACTCCGGCTGCCGATTTTTTTCGTACCTTTACACCTTGAAATGGCTACGAAGCGTTCCATAGCGTGTTGGTTGCTGGCCGTCTATCTGCTGACGGCCATCGGCCCGGCGTATGCCTCGCTCACCTGCCGCTGCACGGCCATGAAAGCCCGCACGGAAGCGGTGTGCTGCGGTCATCACGGCCATGCGCACTGCCACGTTTCGGAGTGCGCGGCACCGGCCAAATCGACGTGGGAAGCCCCGTGCTGCAACGACCGGCACTCTACGGAAATCGAACTCTACACCGGCGGGACCGACGACCGCACGGACAAAACCGTGCAACCGGCATCCTCGTCCCTGCTGCCCGACGGCCTTTCGGTCGCGGCACCGGCCCCCGCTTTCTCCGGACGCGTCACCGACCGCCGGGCGCAATTCCTCTGTCACGGCTCGGTACGCTGTGCGGGTCTCCGTGCCCCTCCCGCCCGCATCTGACGATTGTCGGGCACCTTCCGCAGGCCGCCCGACGGCTCGGTTCCGAGCCCCTGCAAACCCATAGGCCGCAGTTCGCATGCAACGCGGAATATGGCGATTCATTCACCCATGTCATCACATCATGAAAAGATACGAAACCCTTTTCGTGTACCTGCTGGCCCTGCTCGGCGGCACGACCCTCCGGGCGCAGGAGCTGCGCGGCACGGTACGCGACACGGAACAACAACCGCTCGCCGGAGCCGCCGTCTACTGGGCGGGCACGACTGTCGGCGCGAGCGCCGATGCCGACGGCAACTTCCGAATCCACCGCGTGAAAGGCTACGACCGGCTCGTAGCCACCTACTTGGGCTATGAGAACGACACGCTCCGCATGGCCGACGGCATCGACCGTGCCGACTTCGCGCTGCGCGCCGACGGTCTGGAACTCGAAACCGTCACCGTCGACGGCTCTTTGAGCGGCAACTACATCAAGCGGGACGGATTGCTCAAAAACGAAACGATTTCGTTCGCCGGCCTCTGCAAAATGGCCTGCTGCAACTTGGCCGAATCGTTCGAGAACTCGGCCTCGGTGACGGTCGGGTACAGCGATGCCATTTCGGGCGCCCGCCAAATCAAGATGCTGGGTCTCGCAGGCACCTACACGCAGATACTCGACGAAAACCGCCCCATTATGCGCGGCTTGAGCGCCCCCTACGGATTGGGCTACACGCCGGGCATGTGGCTGAACTCGATTCAGGTGTCGAAAGGCGTCGCTTCGGTCACGGCGGGCCACGAGGCCATTACGGGCCAAATCAACTTGGAACACCGCAAGCCGACCGACGAAGAACGGCTCTTCGTGAACCTCTATCTGGACGACGAACTGCGCCCCGAAGTGAACCTCTCGTCGGCCTTTCCGGTGACCGAAGACCAGAAACTGACGAGCATCGTCCTGCTGCACGGCTCGATGGACACCGACGTCCGCAAAATGGACCACAACCGCGACGGATTCCGCGACCTGCCGAAAGCCGACCAGCTCAACATCGCCAACAAATGGCTCTACACGGCCGACAACGGCATGCAGATCCGCTGGGGCTGGAAGTTCGTGCAGGAAAACCGTCTGGGCGGCATGTACGGCTACAAGAACACCGCCGCGATGCGCGAAGCGATGCTGAACGACTGGGACAAGCCCGGCACGCGCTACGGCTCGCACCTCCGCAACCGCAACGCCAACGGCTACCTGAAAATCGGCATGCCCGTCGGCGCGGCGGTCTACGACGAAGACGAAGCCGACGAACTGCGCTCGAACATCGCGTTCGTGGCCGATTTCGACCACTACAACGAGGATGCCTACTTCGGGCTGAACGGTTACGCGGGCAACGAAAATTCGGTGGCGGTCAACCTGATGTACAACCACTATTTTACCAACAGGTCGTCGCTTATCGTGGGCGTACAGGGACATTTGCAGTACTTCCGCGAGCGGCTCGACAACCGCACGCCGTGGATTGCCGACGCGCCGCAACGAAACTACGACTTCGACCGCGACGAACAGGAAGCGGGCGCATACGCGGAGTACACCTACACGATCAAGGACAAATTCTCCCTCGTGGCGGGCATCCGCGGCGACTACAACCGCTATTACGACCGCGTTTTCGCGACGCCGCGCGGACACCTGCGCTGGAACATCACCCCGACGACCACGCTGCGGGCGTCGGCCGGACTGGGCTACCGCTCGACGAACCTCATCACGGACAACATCGGCGCGCTGGCGACGGGACGCCGCATCGGGTTCTTGGGGACGGATTTCGCGGGGCTCGACCGCATGGAGAAAGCGCTGACGGTGGGCGGCAGCCTGACACAGACGTTCAAACTGGTGCGCGAAGAGGGTGCGACGTTGAGTTTCGACTGGTTCCGCACGCAATTCTACCACGCGGTAGTGACCGACCAAGAGTACGACCCGGAGGCCATCCTGTTCTACGGCTCGGACGGCCGCAGCTACACGGACACCTATCAAATCGACTTCTCGTGGACGCCGGTCGAACGGTTCGACATCTTCGCGACGTTCCGCTACACGGACAGCGAGATGACCATAGCCCGTCCCGACGGCACGAAAGCGCACGTCGAACGGCCGCTGGTGAGCAAGTACAAGGCGCTGCTCAACCTGCAATACGCCACGAAGTTCCGCCGCTGGGTATTCGACGCGACGGCGCAGCTCAACGGCCCGATGCGCATCCCGACGCAGACGAGAGATTTGGCCGACAGCTACCAGTCGCCGCGCTATCCGATATTCTTCGCGCAGGTGACGCGCAAAATCGGCAAGTTCGACCTCTATGCGGGCTGCGAGAACATCGGCGACTACCGGCAGCATGACCCCATTCTGCATGCGGACGCGCCGTTCTCGACGGGATTCAACTCGATGAACGTCTGGGGGCCGCTCATGGGCCGCAAGTTCTACATCGGCCTGCGTCTGAACATTTATTAAAGAGACAAACGACTTATCGAACCATTCCATTCAATAAAAAAATGAAAAAAATCATTGTATGCTGCCTCGCGGCTCTGATGAGCGCAGGCGTGTGTCTGGCGGCGAAGCCCGACACGAAACAGACGACCAAAACGACGGTATTCGCAACGGACATCCACTGCGAACACTGCGCGAAGAAAATCATGAGCAACGTGCCGTCGCTCGGCAAAGGCATCAAGGACGTGCAAATCGACGTGCCGACGAAAGAGGTGACCGTGGTCTACGACGCCACGAAGAACTCGGACGAAAACATCGTCAAAGGGCTCGCGACGCTGAAAGTCAAGGCCGAACCGAAGCCCGCGCCGGCGCAGAAATAACCCGCCGCCGCACGGCATGCAAACGAAAAACTCCGCACTGCGATAGTGCGGAGTTTTTTCGTGGCCGTCGCGCCGCGCTTACTTGCGGCGGGCGCGCTGCTGGGCTTCCTGCTGGCGGAGCAGCTCCTCGTAACGCTGCTGGAACTTCGATTTCTTGCCGTTCGACTTCTTCGCTGCGTTCGCCGCCATGATCGCATGGATCTTGTCGTCGCTGACGAACCGCCGGATAATCAGGGTCTGGGCGATGGTGAAGAGGTTGAACAACAGATAATAGAAACACAGGCCGCTCGCGAAGTCGTTGAACCAGCACAGCATCATGAGCGGGAAGAAATAGAGCGTCATGAACTTCATACCGGCCATTTGGGGCTGCGACGAAGCCGACTGCTGGTAGGTGTAATAGGAGTACCCGAAGGTCGAAACCGCCATCAACAGCGCGAACAACGACACGTGGTCGCCGTAGAACGGAACCGCGAACGGCAGGTTCAGGATGCTGTCGTAGGACGAAAGGTCGTCCGACCACCAGAACGACTGCCCGCGCAACTCGATCGAGGCGGGGAAAAAGCGGTACAGCGCAATCAGCACCGGCATTTGGAGCAGCATCGGGATGCAGCCGCTCAACGGGTTGATGCCGGCCTTGCGTTGCAGTTCGAGCGTCGCCTGCTGGCGTTTCATGGCATCCTCCTGTTTGGGGTACTTCTTCGCCAGCTCGTCCATTTGCGGTTTGATGAGGCGCATTTTGGCCATCGAGACGTAGCTCTTGTAGGTAATCGGCGACAGCACGAGTTTGACCAGTATGACGAGCAGCAGAATGATGACGCCGAGGTTGGCGATGTAGTTGCGCAGGAAATCGAAAACCGGAATGACCACCCAGCGGTTGATCCACCCGAAGATGCCCCACCCCAGCGGCACGAGCCGTTCGAGGTGCAGCGCGTCGTCGCCGTCGACCGACGCCTTGCGCAGGACAGAGTACTCGTTGGGGCCGAAATAGAACGCGAAATCATAGGCATCGGTCTGCGGCGCATAGGGCACGGTCATGCGGGCCGAATAGTGCTTGATGTAGCCCGAACCGGGCTGCGCCGTCTCGAACGAGAGCTTGGCCGAGGCGACGTTTTCCGGCGCGATGAAGACCGACGAGAAATACTGCTGTTTGAACGCCACCCAATTCACCGACGTGGCGATTTCTTCGGATTTCGTGCCGTCGCCCATGCCCAAGTCCTCGATCGACTGCTCGCCCGGGATGCGGTACGAAAGCGTCGTGTAGAGGTTCTCGTTCTTGAAGCCGCGTTCGTTCTGGTACGACGTGTTCGACCAGTCGATGCCGATAGCGGTCTGATTGGACATCACGGCGGCCATGCCCTCCAACCGCACGTCGAAATCGACCATGTAATCGTCGGCGGGCGATTCGCCGTCGCGGACGACGTAGCGGTAGACCAGCGCCGCACCGTCGGCTACGGCCAAGCGCATCGTCACCGTTTGCGAACCGTCGTCCGACCGTTCGATGACCGGTGCCGAGAAAGTGTAGTCCATCGTATTGACCGGCACGCTGTTCAGGCCGTTGCGCACATGGAAATTCAATCCGAAACGGGCCGTCGCAGGGTCGAACAGTTCGACCGCCTCGGTGCGTTCGTCGCGCGGGGCGTATTTCGTGTAGTTTTTGAGCGTCACGCCGACGATCCGGCCGCCGCGCGTCGAAAAACGCACCGTCATCACGTCGTTTTCCACCGCGAACTCCTCGGGCGCGGCGGCAGCGGCTTCGGCCAACACGACGCCGACCAAATCCGCCGAACGCTCGGCAACGGCGGGAGCCGCCGCAAGGTTCGCTGCGGAACGTGCGTCGGCCGCCTCGACCGCCGTCGGCTCTGTCGACACGGCGGGCCGCCGAGCCGCAGCCAACGAATCCTGACGGGCCTGCCATTCGGCCAGTTCCGCTTGGTACTTCTGCTGTTCCTTGCCGTTGAGATAGACGAAGCCCACGAAGAGCAGTCCCACGACAATGATCCCTATTATTGATTTTTTATCCATTTTTCCGAATTTTGCTATTCTTGCACTGTCCCATCACCGGGCATCCGGCATCATTTGCCCTTGTACTCCAACGCCGCCTTGACGAACGCCACGAACAGCGGCGACGGCTGCTGCACGGTGCTCTTGTACTCGGGATGATACTGCGTGCCGACGAACCAGCGGAGCGCCGGAACCTCGACCGCCTCGACCAACCCCGTATCGGGATTGACGCCGGCGGCCTGCATGCCGGCCGCCTCGAACTGGGCGAGGTAATCGTTGTTGAATTCGTAGCGGTGGCGGTGGCGTTCCGAAATGTTGAGCTTGCCGTAGGCCGCAGCCACTTTCGACCCCTTGCGCAAGGTGCAGGGATAGGCCCCCAGACGCATCGTGCCGCCTTTGGCCGTCACGCCCTTCTGCTCCTCCATGAGGTCGATGACCGGATGGGCGGTCTGCTCCATTTCGCTCGAATTGGCATCGGCCAACCCCAGCACGTTGCGCGCGAACTCGATGACGGCGCACTGCATGCCGAGGCAGATGC
>CAZGYX010000038.1:0-12368 GCA_964530735.1 uncultured Alistipes sp.
ATTCGCTCGTGGGAGAGTAGGTAGCCGCCTCTTCAAGGTCAGATCTCAAGGTCTGGCCTTTTTTTGTGTTTGCCCCGAATGGATTGGGGCGTTTGGACGATGCCGACCGGCGGGCGGTTCGTTGGGGGCGTGTTTGTGCCGGTCGGGATGCACTGGTGTTTATGCCGGCAGACCGGATGGTCCGAAACAAGTGTTTATAAAATTTTTCCGCGTCGAATCAGGCTTACGGTGATGCCGAAACTGTTGCGGTACAATGACCCGCAATCGCCGTAAAGCCCCACGCGAATCCGGAACGGAGCGCTGGCCTGATTGAAAACGCCGGCCTCGATGCCAAACGAAAACTGCTGGCGCACGTGCTCGAACGGGCCGGAGGAAAGTCCCAAATCCGTTTGGAATCCCGGAAAGTACATGCCGTAATTGCGCGAATAAGACAAGCGTACGCGATACGGAACTTTTCCGGCCGCAAGACCTTGAATTCCCACATAGTGGGCGACGATGCGGTTGTTGTAGGTGCCGTAGGTAATGCCGTCGGCTGCGCGCGGGCAGGGCGTGATAAAAGGCGTGCCGATAGTGCGTCCGTAATAAGTCCAGCCGCTTCGGTACTCGCCGTTGTTGAAGTAGTTGTCGTTGCCGCCCAGAATGATGTGTCCGTACCAAGGCTCGTTCGGGTCTTGTTTCTCTTGTTCTTCGGGCGTGGCCGGCCGGTCGTGGTAACGCCCGGACTGGTATTTCGTGTAGACGAATTCGTACATGACGTCGCTCACCCACCGTTTTTTGTCGGTTGCGCCGTAGTAGAACCCGTACACGCCGTCGGGTGCGTTGCGGAAAAGTTTCCACGGTTTGTCGTCCTCGAACAGATTTTCGTAGTAGGCCGTGAGCGAGTAACTGTCGCTGCGATAGTTAAGCCGATAGTAGCGAGTTCCCAAATGGTTGCCGAGCACGTTGACCCGGTCGCTCCATGTCGCGTCGTCTCCGCCGCTCTTGCCCGCGAAGATGCGGAGGTAATCCTTGAATCGGGAGGGCTGTTTGCCGTAGAGCGGCGATGTTCCCGCCCACTGCGCCCAGTGCTCCATTCCGGCAATGATTTCCCACTGCCGGTGGGGCGTAATGCAGAGGTAGAGGGATTTGTGGTGCAGGTTGGTGTTGTCGACGAACCGCTTGTCGATCATGCGGTAATCGCTCAAATTGAATTTGAACGCCACGATGCCTCTGGTCAGCGGCACGTCGATGAATTCCGTGTGCAGGTTATAGCCCGGCAGGGTGCGCGCGTTGGTTGAGAGCAGAATGCTGCCGTTTTGCGACGACAGGCCGTTGAATTGGGTTTCGGGGTGGATCATGCCCAAATCCAGCCGCACTTTCCGCCATTTCAGGCTGACGAACAGTTCGTCGATAATCGCCTTGTTTTCGCGCTGGGTAAGGTATCCGGCGGCCGAAAAACCGTAGGCCGTCTGGATTTTCCGTTCGGCATTGAACCCCGAGAAAAGTCCCGCATGCAGCAGTCCGCCCCGGCTGTCGGGCCGAATGCCGTTTCGTGCGGCCGTCGCCCACATCGGCATCCGCTCGTCGGTCGAGGCCAAACCGGTCAGTTCGGCCGTATATTCGAGCGACCTTTGCGCAAAAGCCGTCAGGGAACAGCAGGAGAGGAATAGACAGAGGAATTTTTTCATTTTTCTCGGGTGCAAATTTACATATTTTTAGCCGATTTTCGGCCGCAGTGCCGAAAATTCGGTGCCGATTTATTAACTTTGCCCGACAATACGAATCAAATCATCCTATCCGATATGACGACTGAACTCAGTGAACAGGAATTGTTGCGGCGCCAGTCGCTGCTGACCTTGCGCGAACTGGGCATCGAGCCCTATCCCGCCGCGCGGTACGACGTGACGGCCACTGCGCGCGAAATCGCCGACCGCTTCGACGCCGAACCGGATGCCCTGCAAGACATCCGCATCGCGGGCCGCATCATGTCGCGCCGCATCATGGGCAGCGCCTCGTTCTTCGAGTTGCAAGACCATACGGGCCGCATTCAGGTCTATGTCCGGCGTGATGACATTTGCCCCGAAGGCGATCCGACACTCTACAACACGGTCTTCAAAAAGCTGCTGGACATCGGCGACTTCATCGGCGTCGAGGGATTCGCGTTCCGCACCAACACCGGCGAACTGTCGGTGCATTGCCGCAAATTCACCGTCTTGTCGAAATCCGTGCGTCCGCTCCCCGTCGTCAAGGAGAAGGACGGCCAGACGTTCGATGCGTTCACCGACCCCGAAGTGCGCTATCGCCAACGCTACCTCGACCTGATTGTCAATCCGCAGGTCAAGGACACGTTCGTCAAGCGAGCCAAAATCATGGCCACGATGCGTGAGTTTTTCAACGAGCGCGGCTACGTCGAGGTCGAGACGCCCATTTTGCAGCCCATTCCGGGCGGTGCGTCGGCGCGTCCGTTCATCACGCACCACAACTCGCTCGACATCGACCTCTACCTGCGCATCGCGACGGAATTGTATCTGAAAAAACTCATCGTCGGCGGGTTCGACGGCGTGTACGAGTTCGGCAAGAATTTTCGTAATGAGGGCATGGACCGCACGCACAACCCCGAGTTCACCTGCATGGAAATCTACGTCGCCTACAAGGACTACCGGTGGATGATGGAGTTCACGGAGCAGATGCTCGAACGGGTCGCCGTGGCCGTGAACGGCACGACGGAACTCAATATCGGCGACCGGCGGATTTCGTTCAAAGCACCGTTCCGCCGCCTGACCATGACCGATGCCATTCGCGAAAAGACGGGCTACGACATCACGGGCCAGAGCGAAGAGCAGCTGCGCGAAGCCTGCAAACGGCTCAACGTCGAAACGGACGAGACGATGGGCAAAGGCAAGCTGATCGACGCCATTTTCGGCCAATACTGCGAGGAGGATTTGATCCAGCCGACGTTCGTGTGCGACTACCCGATCGAGATGTCGCCCTTGTGCAAGCGCCACCGCGACGATTCGCAGCTGACGGAGCGTTTCGAGCTGTTCGTCAACGGCAAGGAATTGTGCAACGCCTACTCGGAGTTGAACGACCCGATCGACCAGCTGGAACGGTTCCAAGAACAGCTGCGCCTTTCGGAAAAGGGCGACGACGAGGCGATGTTCATCGACATGGATTTCGTCCGTGCGCTGGAATACGGCATGCCGACCTGTTCGGGCATGGGTATCGGCATCGACCGGCTGACGATGTTCATGACCGACCAGCCGTCGATTCAGGACGTGCTGTTCTTCCCGCAGATGCGCCCCGAAAAGAAAGCGGTGGCCGATCCTGCCGAGAAATACACCGAAATAGGCGTCCCCGAGGAGTGGGTGCCCGTCATCCAGAAAATGGGCTATCTGACGGTCGACGCGCTGAAAAAACTGGCTCCGGGCAAATTCTTCAACGACCTGTGCGGCTTCAACAAGAAGAACAAACTCGGCCTGAAAGCCCCCTCGATCGACGAGGTGAAAAAGTGGTGCGGACAATAACGGCTGCCCGAACCGTCCGTTGCTTATGAACCGAATGTCCGAGAATCCCACGACGCGCCGGGCGGCCGTATGGCTGCCGGTCGGCACGGTATTCATCGCCCTATGGATATGCGCCGTCGTCGGATTTCTGCCGACATGGGTGGGATATGCAAGCTACGATGCGGTTCTGATGGCGTGGTGGCTCCGATTTGTCTGCCGGCAGAACGCCAAACTCCGAACGCAAGGAGAACGAGGCGTGTTTACAATGCTCGTTTATTTGCCGGCATTCGTCGTAACCTCCTTATTGTTCGATTGCGTATTCGACGGTTACGAAAAAACGGCGGAGCATTTTTTCATCCGATTGCAAATGGCGCTCACGGTCGGCGCAGCAGTTACGTTGATATACAGTTTATTCTATAAAAACAAACCGAAAATGAGAAAGAAAATCGTTGCCGGAAACTGGAAGATGAACACCCTTCCGGCCGAAGGCGTGGAACTCGCCAAAGGGGTGGCTGCAGGTCGCGGCACGGTGTGCCCGAGCGTGAACTTCATCGTTTGCCCGCCGTTCACCCACTTGTCGGAGGTGGCCGCGGCCTTGAAAGGCTCGGACATCGAACTGGGTGCGCAGAACTGCGCCGCCGAAGCCAAAGGCGCCTACACGGGCGAGGTGGCCGCGTCGATGATTGCGGCGCTGGGCTGCAAATACGTCATTTTGGGCCACTCGGAGCGCCGCCAGTACTACGGCGAGACCTCCGAAACGCTCAACAAGAAAATGGAACAGGCCTATGCCAACGGGCTGACGCCGATTTACTGCGTGGGCGAAAACCTCGCGGAGCGCGAGGCCGACAAACATTTCGACGTGGTGAAGGCCCAAATCGAAGAGGTCGTCTACCACCTGACGGCCGAGCAGTTCAAGAATCTCGTCATCGCTTACGAACCGGTGTGGGCCATCGGCACGGGCAAGACCGCGACGGCCGACCAAGCGCAGGAGATTCATGCTTATATCCGCAAGGTGTTGGCTGCGAAGTTCGGCGCTGCGGCCGACGAGTGCCCGATTTTGTACGGCGGTTCGTGCAAACCGTCGAATGCGGCCGAAATTTTCGCGAAACAGGATGTCGACGGCGGTTTGATCGGCGGTGCCGCCCTGAAAGCCGAAGATTTCTTGGCTATCGGTCAGGGATTTTCCAAATAGCCGAGCAGCTGATTAAAAAATTCGCCTCGACTTGCATGAAAAGTCGGGGCGTTTTTTTGCAGGAAAAAATAGTTTTGCAGAAATTTGCTCCGAATTTTTGCATGAGTGCTGTCCAATGTGAAAATTATTTTCTACTTTTGTCGTTGTCGGGTAGCCGGCAGACATATAGAAAGTGTTTTCGCACTGTCCTAAATGGAAATGTAGCGATTTTCAACGAATCAAGGACAACGAACAGCGCTCATTTCTTGTGTAGATATGTTTCGGGCATTTTCTTTGCCTGAATTCCGTATCTATCAAGTGTGGGGGTAATATATCGTTTATTTGATTCGGGTTTGCTACAACCTCCATTTGGTAAACGAAATCGGCTCCACACTTTCTCATTTTTACATATTAGCTACCGTATAGGAACCGGACGGTAAAATTGACTTTATTGTTTAATCAAATATCAATTTTACTATGAAAAAGCTGTTATTTTGCATTCCCGGTTTTCTATTATTGGGAATTTCGTGTCTTTCGGTTTGTTTTTGCACCGGATGTTCGGATGATGATGAAATTGCCGCTTCCTTATATGGGGTAATTTCGGATTATCGAACTGGTGAACCGCTCGAAAATGCCAGCGTTGTACTTTCTCCGTCTGGTGTAACTAAACAGACAGGTGTCGACGGTACCTATTGTTTCGAGCATCTCGATGCACAACAATATGTCCTCACGGCACAGAAAACAGGGTATCAAACCAGCCGTAAATCTGTTATGGCTGTTAGAGGTGAACGTATAGAGGTCAATATTCAATTACACCAAATTCAATAATAATGAAAAAAATTTTTTGGTTATTTATTGTCGGTTTTTTACTTTGCGGTTGTTCAACGGAAAAGTCGGACGAAAAACCGATTGCGACCGGTGATATTTATGGTGTCATTACGGTTAAAAGTACGGCTCAACCGATGCGGGCCACAGGTATAGACTTGTACTATAACAATGCCTTGTTGCTGAAAACCGTAACGTATGACGACGGGCACACGAATTTAACGACTTGAAAGCCGGAACCTATGAATTGCGGGTTGCAGTCGAGGGATATGTCGATGCCAAGTTGAGTGTTATCGTGGGAGCCGGACGCACTGCTCGCGCCGACATTCAGCTAATCGAGGTCGGTTCCGTTGCGGACACTCCGACAGGATTATGAAGTTATAATTCGGACATTGAAAGTTTGGCTGTTCTTTGGGCAGTCGAAAGAAAAAGACAAATCCCGCAAAATCGAAGTTTTGCGGGATTTGTCTTTGTTTGTCCCCGAAATGGCTTCGGGCTTGGCGGAGAGAAGGGGATTCGAACCCCTGAAACCCTTTGGGGGTTTACTCGCTTTCCAGGCGGGCCAGTTCAACCACTCCTGCATCTCTCCGAATCGGGTCAGCAAAGATACGAAAAGCCGAGTGCAAAAGCAAAACTTGTTTTGATTTTGCCGAGTCGGAGTATCTAAGGCGACGCCAAAGATAACTATAATTTTCCGAAATCGGGAAAAATTCGTCGGATTTATACACTTCCGGTCTGCACAAAAACAGGGTCGGCAGCCCTCTGGCTCACTTAATTAAAATTTATGTACGGCACGGACCAGAAATTTGTCGTACTTCGGAATGTCGATGAGGTAGGGCGGCTGCAAATCCATGTGCGACGTGCAGGCCTCTTTCTTGTTCCGTTCGGTCGACGAAAAATAGTAGACCAGCCGGTCCATGCGTTTGCCGCCGTGCTCTTTCAGCGCGTTGTTGAATTTGTTGCGGGCGTGCCGGTCGAATTTCGTGCGCGTGCCGCCGTTGAAATTGTGGCCTATCCGCAACAGCTCGTCGATAGCGGGCAGGTACCACCCCTCGCCTTTGTCGCGGCACCATTTGAACGCCGGAAAATCGTCCCACGAAGCGCCGTTCGCCGCGATGTAGGCCGCGACTTTCGCCATGTTCGCTTCGCCGTCGACCGTGTCGTCGGCGCCTACGAGCCGCAAATCCGATTTGCCGTATTCGCTCCAGTGCAGGTAGATTTCGTCGAGCGACACGATCAGTCCGTGCATCCGGTCTTCGTCCAGCGCGCAGACGATTCCCTGCACGCCGTCGCAATCGTACCACTCGCCGATTTCGTACGGCCGCAGCGCCTGCCGGTACTGCGTGGGGGCCGTTTGCTGCGGAGCTTCCGTTACTGCGGCCGGTGCGGCGGGGCGTTGCGGGTCGGCGGCCGGTTGCATGGCTTCGGCCGGTTGCGGGGCGGGTGCCGGTTGTGCGGGCCGGAACGATTCGGTTTCGCCGTTGGCATAGCGGATATGGTCGATGTCGCCGGTCGGCAGCACGTAGGTCGGGCCGTCGGGATTGGAGAAGCGTTTGTAGCGTATTTGCTCCGGGCTGATTTCCAGTACGCGGGCTTCGATTTGCGTGCGGTCGGTCTTGACGATGCGGTCTTGGGCCGAGAGGGTCGCGATGCTGCACAGGGCGGCCGTCAAGATTGCGAATTTTTTGTTCGACATGGCGATGATGATCTTTGTACAAAGATACGAATAAGCGAGGGCAAAAGCAAGTTTTCTTGCATTTTGCTGAGCGGGAGTATCTAATGCGACGCCAAAGTAACGTTTTTTTTCGACTTTTCGTATGCGCGCCGTGCGGCCGGTCGCGGGTCATCGGGTAGCGTCGCGCTTGCCCCACTTGGGCGTGATGCCGATGAAAATCTCGAAGTTTATTCCGGGCATGGGGCGCGAGAGGACGGAGAGATACTCCTCGTCGAAGAGGTTGTTTATGGCACCTTTGAGCGAGAGGTCGGCCCAGCGGAACGAAAATCCCTTTTCGAGCGTCAGGTTGTTCATGTAGTAGGGCGGCAGGGAGCCGGTCAGCGTCAGGTCGTTGCTCGACATGGTGTGCCGCCGGCTGTACCAGCACCACTTGTAGCGCAGCGACCACGTGCGCCATGCGAGGCGTCCGGTGAACGTGGCCGAATGTTCGGGCACGTAGGGCAACTGTTGTCCCACCGAGCGGTCGGCGGGCGATAGCGGCTCGCCGCAGTTGACGGAGGGCGTCCACGAGTAGGTGCCGTTGAGCCCGAGCCGCCACGCCTGCGACAGGGCGACATCCGCATCGGCCCGCAGCTCGACGCCGTAGGCATGCACCTTTTTGAGGTTGCGGGGCGAGAAGAAGCCTTTGGTCGTCGGCAGCCAGATAATCCAGTCGTCGACATGCGAGTCGAACCACGTCGCCCCGCCGCTCAACGAGTAGCTGCCGGCTTTGCCCGTGGCGAACGACAGCCCCGCGTCGTACGTCCAACCGTTCTCCTTGCGCAGGCCGGGATTGCCGCCCGGCAGGAAGTAGAGGTCGTTGAGCGTCGGGAAACGGAAGTTGCGCGAGACCGATGCTTTGGCCACGACGCTGCCCCGCTCCGACAGCACGCCGTCGACGAAAAATGCCGGAATGAGGGGCGTCCAGCTGGTGCCGTACATCTCCTCGCGCAGGACGAGCGACATGCCGAACCGCTCCACAGGCCGCCACTTGGCCGAGAGGCTGCCCGACAGCTCGATGCGCCCCTTGTCGTAGCCCACGATCGCCGTGTTGCCGTCCTGCTTGATGATGTCCTTGTCGGCGCTTTCGACCAGATGCTGGTGCGCGGCGAGCGAGGCCGTGAAAAGCCAGCGGCTCCCGATGCTGTATTCGCCCTCGGCCTGCCCGTAAAAGGTGTTTATCCGGCTGCGCGAACGGGTCATCGTGGCGATCGTGCCGTTGCCCACGTCGCGCCGGTAGTCGTAGGCCATCCACGTGTGGATGTAGCCGCCTTTCACGCCGAGTTTCCAGTTGCGGCGCAGGTGGTCCCACGAGACGATGCCGCGCAGGGTCTGCTCGCGCTGGCGGTTCTCGAACGCCAGATCGTCGGCATAATCGGTCGTGAGCATCGGGAGTTCGCGGTTGGAATCGACGTACCACGCATGCAGCCCGAAGCGGTCGCCGCGCCCCGTGTTGTAGTATACCTCCTGCAGCAGGTGCAGGTCGCGGTAAGCGCCGCTGCGGTTGCGCTCGGTGGGGTAGTATTGGCCGACGATGTGCATCTCTTCGTCGTAGATGTTCTCTTTCTTGTCGCGGTTGCGGTACTCGTAGTCGTTGGGCGACGAGGCGCAGGCTATGCGCGTCGAGGTCTGCCAGTGCGCGTTGCCGTAGGTCAGGCGCAGGAACTCGTCGAACGTGCGGAACGACCCGACGCCCTGCACGTATTGCAGCCCGAAACCTTCGGCTTCGGCCGGCCGGGTCGCGAGTTTCACCGCGCCGCCCAGTCCGCCGCCCGTCTCGTTGACCGACGAGGTGCCGTGCAGCAGCGAGGCGTCGTCGATGAAGCAGGCTGGAATCATCGAAAAATCGGTCATGCCCAACATCGGCGAGTTGATGCGCATACCGTTCCACGTAACCTGCGTGTGCGAGGGCGAGGTGCCGCGGAACGCCACCGTCGAAAGGGTCGCGCGGCCGTAGCTCTTGACGAAAATCGACGAATTGAACGCCAGCACGTCGGCCAGCGAAAGGGCGGTGTGCTCTTTCAGCACGGCCGAATCGAGTTTGGTCTGCTGCACGCCGATCTCCTTTATGGGGCGCCGCCCGACGACCGTCACTTCGGGAATCGGGTGCACGCGCTTCGTCCAGTCCTGTCCTTGTGCGGCGGGCGGCAGGACGGCGAGCAGCGCGAAAAGGGCGGCGGGGAGATTGCGTTTCATCGTTGTCCGTTATTTCCAGCAGAATGCGCCGGGGGTGATGCCCGCATAAAACCGGTCGAGCCGTTGGCCCGCCGCCGAGTAGCGGCAGACGATGCCCGCCTGCTGGTAGTCGATTGCGTCGGCCACATAGAGGTCGCCGCTCGCGGGGTCGACCGTCAGCGCGTAACAGAGCGCGCCCGCCCCCTCGATGAACGGCCGCGTCGGAAGCGTTTGCGCTTCGACGTCCATCGTCCATACCGCCTCGCCGTCGAGCCAGTAGAGCGTGTCGCCCGCGCCGTTGAGCTGCAACCCCGAAGGGTCGGCGCCCGGCCGGAACCGGAATTGCTGCTCGACGGCGAACGTCTCGGCGTCGATGCGGTAGAGCGCGGGGGCTTCGTGTCCGTAGGGCGAGCCCTCGTAGCCGCCGTCGGTGAGGGTCCAAAGTTTGCCGCGGCAGTCCATTGCGAGCGATTCGGGCTGGATGCCCACCGTGAGTGCATCCACGACCGTGTCGGTCTCGGTGTCGATTTTCAGGATGCGGTTCTGGTACGACCAGCAGTTGACGTAGACATACCGGCCCCGCTGCACGAGCTGCTCCGTCGAACCGCTCTCCATTGGCATGTCGGGGCACGCGATGTAGCCCGTAATCTCGTAACGTTGGGGGTCGACGATGAAAATGCGGTTGTCCCACAGCTGGGTGACGTAGGCTTTGTCGTCCGAAAGAAAATGGATGCAGCGCGGCGAAGTGAAATTGGTGATGCGCCCCACCTCCCGAAACGTGCGGAGGTCGATGGCGAAGACGACGTGCGAATTGTTGACCACGATCCAGCCCGTGCCGTCCCGGACGGTCATCGACTGCGCCACGTCGCCGAGTTTCATGCCGTTGGCGCGGAAGAACACCTCGTTTTCCACGCTCCGCGTCGCGGGGTCGTAGTACGAGAGCGAGGCGTTGCCGTACTGGAAATTGCCCTCGTTGACGATGAACAGCCCTGCGCCCGAAGCCGCGAAATCCTCCTCCTCGCCGTAGTCCCACTTCATGCAACCGGCGCAGACCAGTGCGGCGAACGCCGCCGCGAGCAGGGCGATATGTTTGGTGCGTGCCGTCATTCGTTGTCGGCCGCGCCGCAAAGATAGAACCCGAGTACTTCGGTCGACAGTTCGCCGAGCGGGCCGCACTGCTGGTGGACGCCGGTCTGCACTTTCACGAAGTCGATCGACGCCAGTTCGGCCGGCGAACCGTCGTTGCGGACGGCATTGGCGATTTTGAACCCGACGCACTGTCCGCCCGCTGCCGAGCCGCTGCCGAGCATGTCCGAACCCTTGTTGTCGGCGTATCCCCACGCGAAAGGCAGGTTTTCCCAAAGGCCGGTCGTGGGGTCTTGCCTGCTTTTGGACGCCAGCCGCGTGCCGGACAGCGTATAGCTGTCGTCGGCGATCCATGCCGGATAATAAGAAGGCTGCTGGTGCGTCGCGACCCGTTCGATCGTGCCGCTCCCGCCGTCGGAATCGCTCCATGCGACGGGCTGCCCCGACTCGGCCGGACGATAATAGGTGACGGTGTAATCCGGCACGGTCTCGGGGAGGCCGGTTTCGGAGCCTCGCAACTCGTACCACGTGTCGTCGGGCCGTCCGTTGCCGTTGGCATCGGGCATGACCCAGACGATTCCGGGTTCGTTGGAGCTGCCGTTCGCCGAATCGAACGCATTGCCCTCGACGGCGAAGTCGTACCCGCCGCTGTTTGGGACGCTGCACCCGAATCCGACGACGATATACCCGCCGAATGCCCCCAGTGAAACGAGCTTGTGCCCGTCCAACCGGCTTTGGGCATAGGCGACGGCGGCATCGGCCGAAGTTTCGGCCCCGGTGAATCCGCCGATGGGCCGTTCGTTGATGAACTGGCCCGGGGCGGGGCGGTATTCGTACACGGTGACCGAATAGGTCGGCGGGTCGACGGTCGGACGGACGATCGTTTCGTCCTTGTTGCAGGCTGTGGCCAGCGACAACAGAATCGCCGCGCCGGAAAGCGTTTTGGTGGTGCCGAGATGTTTTTCCATACGTTTCGTGCTCGATGATGCGACAAAAAAATGCTCCCTCCCGTTTCGGGCGGCGGACGCGCCGGTACGGGAGCAGGTTACCAAAAAGAATTGCACGGAAAATCGGGACGGACGGGCAAATTCGTTTCGATAACGCCGACACCTCGCGGCCGCTATCCGGTTTTGTCGGGCAGGTCTTCTGGCTCGTCCCATCCGCCGCGCCTTCCCGGTTCGCAGACCAGTGGCCAAGAGAGCGACGGACTTTTCGGGGGACTTACAGCTGCGAGTACAGCTTCGGATTCGCACCGATATTCCCTTTTGTTCCGTCCGGCGGTGCCGGCGCGGAAACCCGACGCGACAAAGGTACATAAAATTCAGAAATTTTTCGTATCTTTGACTTCGTCGAAGATACTCCCGCTCGGCAAAATGCAAGTAAATTTGCTTTTACGCTCGCTTATTCGTATCTTTGTCCCAAGACATATTGAAAGCGCATCGGCTTTTCTTCTGAAATCGAAACTTGGACATTTCGGACTTTTACGAAGAAAAAGGTTGATGCTCGCGTCGTTTTTCGGTGTGGGCATTTCTTCAATCTTCGTAATGGGCAGTCCAAGGCCTCGATTTCGGGTTGAGTGATTTGCCCGCTTTTTTATTTTAGGGTCGAACCCGCCGGAGAACCCGTTTCTTACGTTTCGGTCATTCTGATTTCGGATTGGTTCTGTATAGAATTCCTTCGCCTGAATGATCGTCTCGGTTCCCGGCCGCGTTCGGCCCTCTTTTTTATTGGCGCGATAGACAGTCGGAATAATAGCGGCTCTCCGAGCCGCGCGGGCCGAAGACTCCGCCAGCGGAGGCCCGCCACTTGCGTGTCGGTCTCCGCAGTCTTCGGCCCGCTTCGGTCAGAGCGCTTCCCTACTATCGGAAACCCCCGTGACCGACCGCCGCGCTTAAAACCCCGTTCTTAACGGGGC
>CAZGYX010000039.1:0-11263 GCA_964530735.1 uncultured Alistipes sp.
CGGCCGATCATCACGCCGTCGACGCCGTAGCGGTCGAACATCTCGGCCGCTTTCGGGCCGCTGTCCACATCGCCGTTGCCGATAATCGGAATGCGTATCTGCGGATTGTTCTTCACTTTGCCGATGAGCGTCCAGTCGGCTTCGCCGCGGTACATTTGCGACCGCGTGCGGCCGTGTATCGTCAGCGCGGCAATCCCGACGTCTTGCAACCGCAGGGCGATTTCCTCGATGTTTTTCGTGTCGTCGTCCCAGCCCAGCCGCGTCTTTACCGTGACCGGTTTGCGCACCGATTCGACGATGCGCCGCGTCATTTCGACCATTCGCGGCACGTCGCGCATCATGCCCGAACCGGCCCCGCGTCCTGCGATTTTCTTCACCGGACACCCGAAATTGATGTCGATGATGTCCGGCCCGGCCGCTTCGACCATGCGGGCCGCTTCGACCATCGGTTCGATGAGGTGGCCGTAAATCTGAATGCCGACCGGACGTTCGGCCTCGTCGATTTCCAGTTTTTTGAGGGCTTTCGCCGCGTCGCGGATCAGTCCGTCGGCCGGCACGAATTCCGTGTAGACCACATCGGCTCCGAACCGCTTGCACATGTGGCGGAACGAGGGGTCGGTGACATCCTCCATCGGGGCCAGAAAGAGCGGTTTTTCGCCCAAATCCAAGTCGGCAATTTTCATTCGGTCGGTGATAAGTAGCGCAAAGGTAGTTGTTATTCCGCAATAAAACGTTAATTTTGCGGGCGAATAACACGAAAACATGAACATCGAAACTTTTATTTCGGATGCGGTGCGCCGTTCGGTGGAGACGCTTTACGGCCCGCTCGGCGACGAGCCCTTGCAGATTCAGAAAACCCGTCGCGAGTTCGAGGGCGATTATACGTTGGTGACCTTCCCGTTGTTGCGGCACAGCCGCAAGTCGCCCGAAGCCACTGCGGCCGAAATAGGCGAGTACATGCAGGCCCATGTGCCGGAAATCCGCTCGTTCAACGTCGTCAAGGGATTCCTTAATTTGGCGTTGAGCAGCACGTTCTGGCAGGCGAGGTTCGCCGAAATCGTCGCCGACGGGCACTTCGGCGAGGCTCCCGCGACGGGCCGCACCGTGATGATCGAATACTCGTCGCCCAATACCAACAAACCGCTCCACTTGGGGCACGTGCGCAACAATCTGTTGGGGTACTCCGTCGCGCAGATTCTCCGCGCCAACGGCCACAAGGTCATCAAGGCCAATCTGGTGAACGACCGCGGCATCCACATTTGCAAGTCGATGCTGGCTTGGCAGCGCTACGGCAACGGCGAAACGCCCGAATCGTCGGGCATGAAGGGCGACCACTTGGTCGGCAAGTACTACGTCGAGTTCGACAAGCATTACAAGGCGCAAATCAAGGAACTGGTGGCGCAGGGACAGAGCGAGGACGACGCCAAGAAAAATGCCCCGATCATGCGCGATGCGCAGGAGATGTTGCGCAAGTGGGAGGCCAAAGACCCCGAAGTGTACGCTTTGTGGGAGAAGATGAACGGTTGGGTCTACGCCGGTTTCGATGTCACTTACAAGGCACTGGGCGTCGATTTCGACAAGGTTTATTACGAATCCCAAACCTATCTTTTGGGAAAATCGCTTGTCGAGGAGGGTCTCGCCAAAGGGGTCTTCTACCGCCGCGACGACAATTCGGTGTGGATCGACTTGCGCGAGGACGGGTTGGACGAAAAACTGCTCCTGCGCGGCGACGGCACGTCGGTCTATATGACGCAGGATTTGGGTACGGCGTTCCGGCGTTTCGAGGACAACCGGCTCGACGATATGATTTATGTCGTCGGCAACGAACAGAACTACCATTTTCAGGTGTTGAAACTGGTGCTCAAAAAATTGGGTTACGCCGATTGGAGCGACCACATCACCCACCTTTCGTACGGCATGGTCGAACTGCCCGACGGCAAAATGAAGTCGCGCGAGGGCACGGTCGTCGATGCCGACGACCTGATTGCCGACATGGTGGCCACCGCCCGCGAAATGTCCGCCGAATTGGGCAAACTGGACGGGTGTTCCGAAGCCGAAGCGGATGCCGTTTCGACGATGGTCGGGCTGGGCGCCTTGAAATACTTTATTTTGAAGGTCGACCCCAAGAAAACGATGCTCTTCAATCCGCGCGAGTCCATCGACTTCAACGGCAACACGGGCCCGTTCATCCAATATACCCATGCGCGGATTCGTTCCATGTTGCGCAAGGCTGCGGAGGCCGGTATCGGGTTGCAGGGCGAGGTCTCGGCGGAGTATCTGCCCGAAGAGATCGCCCTTGTGAAAACGCTGTCCGATTATCCCGCGACGGTGGCTGCGGCCGGCGAAAATTTCGCACCTTCCATTGTCGGGGCCTACGTTTACGAACTGGCCAAGCAGTTCAACGGATACTATCACGACCATTCCATTCTCCGCGAGGAAAACGCCGGGGTTCGGCGCATGCGCTTGCAGCTCGCCGGACAGGTGGCGCGCGTCATCCGGCGCGGCATGGCGCTGCTCGGCATCGACGTCCCCGAACGGATGTAGCAGGGGCGGGGCTCGCGCCGGCCTCTTTCGCGGTGTGGTACGAATGTTGCGACGAGGAGTGCAAAATCAAACACTCTTTTAGCGTGAAAACATTCGTTACAACTTTCGCTTTCGCTCTTGCGTTGTTTGTCGTTGTCGGTGCGTCGGCCCAACGCCGGAGTGCGGCATCGGCGTCTGCGGCCGATTCCGTGTTGTTGTCGGAAACGACCGACGGCGATTATCTCGTCCGCAGATATAAGGTTCGGAATCAAGGCGATGCCGCCTACACGGTGCGCTACCAAATCAATCTCTCGAAACTCGCTCCCGCATTGGACGGCAATACGGTTCAGCTCGACCGGTTGGGTTCGTTCGTCGGCCAGCTGGTGCGCGACACGCTGATGAACGTGCGGTCGGTCGTCATCACCGGTTATTCGTCGCCCGACGGGCCGGTGGCCTTCAACGAGGCGTTGGCCCGCAAACGCGCCCGCGATTTTCTCGATTACGTCGATCGGAAATACGACTTTTCGGACCGGTACAGCGTCACGACCCGTTCCGTCGCCGAAGATTGGGAAATGTGCCGTGCGCTGGTCGCCCAGTCGAACATCCCCGACAAACAGACTGTCCTGAATATCCTCGACAGCGGCCGCTCCATCGAAGCCAAAGAGCAGGCTTTGAAGCAGTTGCCGTCCGCGTGGGATTACATGAAACGGAATATCCTGCCGCCGTTGCGCCGCGTCGAGCTGGCGATCGACTACGGCGAGGGCAGCATCGTCGAGTTGCGTACACGGGTCGTGCGGCCCGCCCCTGCACCTGCCCCCAAACCCGCGCCTGCGCCGAAACCGGCGGATCCGTGTTGTTACGTGGTGGTGGACGATTCGACGACGGGGCTTATCGTCGAATTGCCGATGACGGGACGCGATTACGACGAGTACGAACGCGAACTCCGGCGCGAAGCCAAGCGCACCGAACGGGAGTACCTGCTCTACGGCAAACGTCTGGAACGGGCAGGTCGTGCGGAAGAACGGACGTTGGAACAACTTTCCGAACGAGAGAGCCGCGAGGCACGCAAACTGGCCCGCAAGGAGGCCCGTATTGCCCGCAAAATGGCGAAAGCCGAAGCGAAAGCGGCCAAAAAGAGCTACAAGGAACTGGAACGCGGAATGCGTTGAGCGTTCCTGCCGGAAAATAATCAGAGGGACGGATTGCCGAAGCAGTCCGTCCCTCGTTCTTGTGTGCGTGCCGCCTTTTTATTGGGCGCCGTTGATTTTGCTCAGTTTCTCGAACAGCGCGCCGAACGAAGCGACGATTTCCGTGCGCAGGGCGGCGTAGTGCTTGCGCACCAGCGAGGGGTTGTGCGGTTCGGCCGGGTTCATCGCCTTGCCGAACAGCGTGTTGCGCAGGGCTACGGCTTCCTGCATGATGCCGAAAATTTCCTTCTCTTTCGACGGCTGGTAGCAGATTGCCATATCGCAGTCGAAAACGATCTCTTCGAGCCGGTAGTCGATCTCTTTTTTGAGTTCTCTTAAATTCGCCATATTTTGTTAAGTCGGTTAAAGTTACGAATATCGGTTTGCGGCTTCAAAATTAGAATTTTTTTCGGAGAGTTCCAAAAAACGCGAGATGCTTTTCGTCGATGAATGGAGCGGAAAAGTCTCCGTTTTGAAAAATTTGTGCTACATTTGAGCTCCCAAAAATTCGGAAACTTTACTATATGTTGCAACATCCCGATTGGAGCCTGCGGGCCGTTATCTATGAAATGAACGTGCGACAGTTGTCGCCCGAAGGCACTTTGTGCGCGGCGACCGCACGGCTCGCGTTCCTGCGCGAGATGGGTATCGACGCCGTGTGGCTGATGCCCGTTTATCCTATCGGCGTCGAGGGGCGCAAAGGGGCGCTCGGCTCCTATTACTCCGTGCGCGATTATTGCGCCGTCAATCCCGAGTTGGGCACGATGGACGACTTCGACCGCTTCGTCGCTACGGCCCACGCTTTGGGCATGAAAGTGATGCTCGATTGGGTCGCCAACCACACGGCGCGCGACGCTCGGTGGATTTCCGAGAAGCCCGCTTCGTGGTATGTGCGCGACGCCGACGGGGTGCCCGCCGTGCCGTGGGATTGGACCGATACGGCCAAATTGAATTACGCGGACCGCGAGGTGTGGGATGCCCAAGCCGATGCAATGGCGTTCTGGGTGCGCGAGCATGCGGTCGACGGCTTCCGGTGCGACATGGCGATGCTGGTGCCGGTCGAATTCTGGAACGAGACGGCTCGCCGCCTGCGGGCCTTGAAGCCCGATTTGTTCCTATTGGCTGAAGCCGAAGAAACCAATCTTTTCGAGCAGGGCGCATTCAACGCCTGCTATGCTTGGCAAATGGGCCATTTGATGGAGGATGTCGCCCGGCAGCGCGTGCGGGTCACGGCTTTGCGCGATTACCTCTATGCCGACCGCGACCGTTATCCCGAAACGGCCATGCGCTTGGCTTTCACCTCCAACCACGACGAAAATTCGTGGTCGGGTTCCGAGTTCGCCCGCTTCGGCGACGCCCGCGAGGCGATGACGGTCTTTTCGTTCGTCGTGCCGCGCGGCCTGCCGTTGGTCTATACGGGGCAGGAGGTCGGATACGACCATTCGTTCGCCTTTTTCGACCGCGACCCCCTGCCGTCTTACCGGGCCAACGACTTTACCGCGTTCTATCGGCGGTTGGCGGCCTTGCGGCACGACAATCCGGCGCTGGCTTCCGGCGGGCAGGGCGGCGGCCTGCTCGAAATCCGCAACAATGCCGAAGACTGCCTGATGATTCTCGTCCGGCAGAAGGACGAAAATTGCGTCGTGGCGGTTCTCAATCTTTCACCTTATGCCATTCATGCCGACTATTGCACCGGAATCTACGCCGGAACTTATACCGACGCGATGACCGGAGCCGAATACACGTTGCCCGACCGCGTCGAGGAGGATATGCCGGCGTGGAGTTATCGGGTGCTGGCCCGGAAATAGGGCGACGCTGAAAAATTGCTGTGCAGACTCAAATAGCAGGTGTAACGTATGAAAAATGAACAGGTCCGGTTCTTGGCCGGTATTTTCGCACGCTTGGCGGCGTTGACGCTCGCCGTAGGTTTCGTGCTGCGGATCGCGTTGTTGTTCAATGCCCAGACTTCCGACATCGGATTCTCGTTCGGCGAGTGGTTGCAGGTGTTCCTGCTCGGGGCGCTCAACGACTTGTGCATCGCCGTCATCGGGTCGGTGCCTTTGTGGGCTTTTCTCGTCTCGGTTTCCGATGTCAAGTACCGCCGGCCGTTTGGATACATCGCACTGGCCTTGCTCGTGGCGGCGTTCTGTTACGTGGCTTTCGGCCGCACGATTTTCGACGAATACGGCAGCGTCGTGCCGCAAATCGTGTCCGGCCTCTTGGGTTTCTGGGCTTTGTCGTTCGCCTTGCGGCTGTTTCTGCCGGTAGGGTTCCGCCACAGCTGGACGACCGTGTGGCTGGGGATACTCCTCTTCGTCTATGTCGGGGTCATTCTTTGCAACGGCATTTGCGAATACGTCTTTTGGAGCGAGTTCGGCGTGCGGTACAACTTCATCGCCGTCGACTATCTGGTCTATACCCACGAGGTGATCGGCAACATCGTCGAATCGTATCCTATCGGCATCCTGACGGCCGGTTTGCTCGCTCTGACGGGTCTCGTCGCTTGGGGATTGTTCCGGCATACGTTGTCCGATGCGTGGCTGCGTTCGGGACGTTGGAACGCCGTCGCGCTGCTGTGGGTCGTGCCGGTCGCTGTCGCCGTGTGGTTCGTCGGGTTCAACGTGCGCTTTCAGAACAGCGCCAATGTCTATGTCAACGAGTTGCAGGCCAACGGAGCCTACAAGTTCTACGATGCATTCGTGAAAAACGAACTCTCCTACGAGCGTTTTTATCCGACCCTTCCGCATCACGAGGCTGAAGCGTTCGTGCACGCGGTGTACGGCAGTTCGGACGATAACCGGCACACGGTGGCCGATTCGGCTGCGGAAATTCGCCGCAATATCGTGCTCATCTCGATGGAGAGCATGAGCGCGTCGTACATGGAGCGTTTCGGGGATGCGCGGGGACTGACGCCCGTGCTCGATTCGCTCTACCGGTGCGGGCTCGCTTTCGACCGGGTTTATGCCGTCGGAAACCGCACCGTGCGCGGATTGGAGGCCTTGTCGCTTTCGTTGCCGCCCTGCCCCGGCCAGAGCATCGTCAAACGGCCGGACAACGGCGGCATGCACTCGGTCGGTACGCTTCTGCGCGAAAAGGGCTACCGTACGTTCTACTTCTACGGCGGCAACAGCTATTTCGACAACATGGGGGCGTTCTTCTCGGGGAACGGCTACGAGGTGGTCGACAAGGCGGATTATGCGCCCGACGAAATCACTTTTTCCAACATTTGGGGCGTTTGCGACGAGGATGCCTACCGGAAAGCGATTCGCGAATTCGGACGTCTGTCCGACAGCGGTGCGCCGTTTTTCGCGCACCTCATGACCGTCAGCAACCACCGCCCGTTCACCTATCCCGAAACGGCGACGCTTCCCCCCCCCGCAAAAACACGTGCCGGCGGGGTGGCGTACAGCGATTATGCGTTGGGCCGTTTCTTCGCCGAAGCGGCGCAGCAGGAGTGGTTCTCCAATACGATTTTCCTGATTTGCGCCGACCATTGCGCTTCGAGCGCGGGACGTACCGAGATTCCGTTGGAGAAGTACCACATTCCCGCCCTGATTTTCGCGCCCGGGTTCGTCGAGCCGCGCACGGTCGCGCAGACCGTCTCGCAGATCGACCTCGTGCCGACTTTGCTTGCGCTGCTGCATTTCTCCTACGATTCGCATTTCTATGGCCGCAACGTGCTTGCCGACGATTATGTCCCGCGTGCGTTCATCGCCACGTATCAGGATTTGGGCTATTTGGAAAACGACGTGCTGACGTTGCTTTCGCCCGTTCGGCGGGTGAAGCAGTACCGGCATCTTCCGACGGAGGACGACCCGTTCCGCACCGTCTTGCAGGCCGATGCGATTCCCGAATACGTCGACCGCGCCATCGCCTTTTACCAGACCTCCGACCGCTGGAACAGCCGGTAGCCGGAGCAAGGGCGGTGGAAATTTTGTTGAAAAATCGCGCCGCGGCGGGGTAGGAATCCCGCGAAAAATTTGCTAATTTTGCAAATTGAACCTTTCGATAAGCCGAGTGCGGAGCCCCCTGATTTTTTCGCCTCTACCGAGGCTCCGAAAGGGACATGTTAATGAAAACTTTCACGGACGATGTTGAGCGCTGTTTATTACCTTTTTTTGATTCTTCTTTGTACGCTGTTCATGATTTTGTCGGCGGTGGCGTTGGTGCTTTGCCGGCCGTTCGACAAAGGACGCAGGACGGTGCACGAGTTGTCGCGCATATTGGTGCGGATATTCTTTTTCCTCCCTTTGCGGTGGCGGCAAACCGTCGTCGGACTGGAGCACGTCGATAAACGCAAGCAGTATGTCATCGTGTTGAACCACAATACGGTCGTCGACATTCCGACGCTTTATTACGTGCCGCTCAATTTCCGGTGGGTATCCAAACGCGAGGTTTTCAAGGTGCCTTTTTTCGGGCAGTTCTTGGTGTTGCACGGCGATATTTGTATCGACCGCGGGCGTGCCGCCGAAGCTATGGAGCAGTTGCTCCGCAAGGGCAGGATGTGGATTTCGCGCGGGGCTTCCATTGCGATTTTCCCCGAAGGCACGCGCTCGAAGGACGGCGAAATCCACCGCTTCAAGGCCGGTGCGTTCACATTGGCGAAAGAGGCCGGCGTGGAGATTCTGCCGGTGGTGTTGGACGGGACGAAAACCCTCATCCGGCGGAATGCGCTCTTCAACTGGGGCAACCGCATCACCCTGCGGGTGTTGCCTCCCGTCTCGGCGGAGCGGGTCGCTTCGGCCGACGTGCACGAACTGATGGACGAGGTGCACGGTGCGATGTGCAAGGCGTTGGCCGAAATCCGGCAGGCGCAGAACTGAATGACGGCCTGTTCGCTTGATGTCGTCCGGTAGCGGGCGTGTGATATATTAGGAAAATTATGGCAGATTTACTCAATAGCAAACCGAATACGAATTACGGCGACGACACAATCGTCACCCTTTCGCCGCGCGACCACATCCGGCTCCGTCCGGGTATGTACATCGGCAAACTGGGCGACGGTTCGCAGTCGGACGACGGTATCTACGTCCTTATCAAGGAGGTGGTCGACAACTCGATCGACGAGTACATGAACGGCTTCGGCCACGAAATCGACATCACGATTGCCGACAATGTCGTGACCGTGCGCGACTTCGGGCGCGGCATTCCGTTGAAGATGCTCGGCCCGGCGGTCAGCGTCATGAACACCGGCGGCAAGTACGAGGAGGGCAAGGCATTCAAGAAGACCGTCGGTCTCAACGGCGTCGGCGTCAAGGCCGTCAACATGTTGTCGAGCGAGTTCACCGCCCGGTCGGTGCGCGGCGGCGAGGCGCATACGGTCGTTTTCGCGCAGGGCTTGGAGCAGAGCGACCGGTGGGAGAGCAACGTCGACGAAAAGGACGGTACGTTCATCTCGTTCCGCGTCGACGAGGAGGTCTTCGGGCAGTACGCCTACAATATGGAGTACGTCGAGCAGTTGGTCAAGAACTATTCGTACCTCAATCGGGGCCTCACGCTGAAGCTCAACGACAACGTGTACGTCTCGAAAAACGGTCTGCTCGACCTCCTGAACGAGAACATGACCGAGGAGCCGCTCTATCCGCCCATCCACTTGTCGGGCGACGACATCGAGGTGGTCATCGCGCACGGCACGGGTTACGGCGAGAGCTGTTATTCGTTCGTCAACGGCCAGTACACCTCGCAGGGCGGTACGCATCAGGCGGCGTTCCGCGAGGCGATCGCCAAGACGGTCAAGGAGTTCTACCACAAGGATTACGACCCGTCGGACATCCGCACGTCGTTGATTGCCGCGATTTCGCTGCGCGTTTCGGAGCCGATTTTCGAGTCGCAGACCAAAACGAAGCTCGGCTCGAAAGAGATGTCCAAAGACGGGCAGACGATTCGCAATTTCGTGGTCGACTTTTTGGGCAAACACCTCGACGACTACCTGCACAAGAGTCCCGAGACGGCGCAGATTCTCCAGCGCAAAATCGTCGAGAACGAAAAGGAGCGCAAGGCTATTTCGGGCATTCAGAAAAAGGCTCGCGAGACGGCCAAAAAGGTCTCGTTGAACAACCGCAAGCTGCGCGATTGTAAAATCCACCGCACGGACAAGAGCGAACTGGCCCCGCAGTCGATGATTTTCATCACCGAGGGTAATTCGGCTTCGGGTTCCATTACCAAAAGCCGCGACGTCAAGACGCAGGCGGTCTTTTCGTTGCGCGGCAAGCCGTTGAACTGCTTCGGGCTGACCAAAAAGGTGGTCTATCAGAACGAGGAGTTCAACCTTTTGCAGGCCGCCCTGAATATCGAGGAGACGATGGACAACCTCCGTTACGAGAAGGTGATTATCGCGACCGATGCCGATGTCGACGGCATGCACATCCGCCTGTTGATGCTGACTTTCTTCCTGCAGTTCTTCCCCGACGTCATCCGGCAGGGGCATCTCTACGTGCTCCAGACGCCCCTGTTCCGCGTGCGCAACAAGAAAGAGACCCACTATTGTTATTCGGACGACGAGCGGGTCAAGGCTATCGCGAAGTGCGGTGCGAGTGCCGAAATCACGCGGTTCAAAGGTCTCGGCGAGATTTCGCCCGACGAGTTCCGCGAGTTCATCGGCGACAACATGCGGCTGGACAAGGTGCGTATCACGAAGGACGACCCGATCCACGACCTCTTGGAGTTCTACATGGGCAAGAACACCTTTGAGCGGCAGGGTTTCATTATCGACAACCTGCGCATCGAGGAGGATTTGGTCGAGGAGGATTTGATGATAAGTTGAGATTGAGTTATGTCGAAAGATAAGGATACATACGAAAACGAGGAGCGGTTCGACGAGGAGTTTCCGACGTCCGAAACCGATGCGGCGGAGGCCGTCGACGACGTTGCCGCCGACGAGCCGGTCGGTGCGGAGACGCAGCGCCCGGGCAAATTCGACCGCCTGACGCAGGACGAGGGCAACGTGCGCAAGCTCACGGGCATGTACAAGAACTGGTTCTTGGATTATGCCTCTTACGTGATTCTCGAACGCGCCGTGCCGCACGTCGAGGACGGTTTGAAGCCCGTGCAGCGCCGCATTCTCCACGCCATGAAGGCCGTCGACGACGGCCGCTTCAACAAGGTGGCCAACATCGTGGGCCAGACCATGCAGTACCACCCGCACGGCGACGCTTCTATCAAGGACGCGCTGGTGCAGTTGGGACAGAAAGAGTTGCTGATCGACTGTCAGGGCAACTGGGGCAACATCCTCACGGGCGACGAGGCCGCTGCGGGCCGTTACATCGAGGCGCGGTTGTCGAAATTCGCCACCGAGGTGGTTTTCAACAAGAAAACTACCGAGTGGATGCGTTCTTACGACGGCCGCAACGAAGAGCCCGTCACCTTGCCTATCAAGTTCCCGTTATTGTTGGCTCAGGGGTCGGACGGTATCGCTGTGGGTTTGGCCTCGAAGATTCTGCCCCACAACTTCGTGGAGTTGATCGATGCCTGCATCGCCCATTTGCAGGGGCGGCCGTTCCAGCTCTATCCCGACTTCCCGACGGGCGGTCTGGCCGACGTGAGCCGTTACAACG
>CAZGYX010000040.1:0-10504 GCA_964530735.1 uncultured Alistipes sp.
CCGACGGCTGTGGTCGCTACCACCCTCTATATTCCATTTCGGTCAGAGCGCTTCCGACCGTCCGAAGCAAACGGAGCGCCCATAGCGCTAATAAATCCCCGCTCGGCAAAAAAGGCGTAAAGAAAGCAAGGCGTAAAAGCGTAAAAAACGGGGACGGTTTGCTTGCAAACCCGCGAAGTCGCCCGTTTTAGCTTTTACGGCGCAGGTTTTAGCCTTTTTTGTCTGCGGGGGAGGTTTTTGCGGCGCTTTTTGACGGTCCAAAAAGCGCCATAGAAAATAAATTTGGTTTTATCCTCGTTTCCTCGCGAACTCCGCAGTCTTCGACCCGCAAAACAGGGCGATAGCGCTTCCGACCGTCAGAAACCGCAAGGCCGTCCGTAGCGCTAATAAAAAAACAGCAGGGAATCTCACGATTGCCTGCTGCCTCCCGGAGGTTGCCCTCCGAAACTACTAACCCAAACTTAAATAAATGAAGAAACCTCACTGCGGTTGCTGTGCCGCAGCTGTATGGGGAAAAGACAAATCCCGTGCCAAAAGCGAGGGGGCGTCGTGCGAAAAATGCCGTGCCGTCTGTTTTGCGCGAGGATTGCGACCGAACGGAGCAAGGCGGCGTGGCGGTCACCGGTCTTTCAGAAATCGCCCGCCCGTGTTGGCATAACCGAGCATGAAGACGACCCCGACGAACAGCAACACGAGACCTTCGACGAACAACGCTTTGCTCGATAACCGGTCGCCGATGAACATCAGCGTCAGACAGCCGGCGACATAAAACATCATCTTGCCCGTGAACCGGCAGAGTGCCCGTTCGTCGTAGTTCTTACGCTTCGAGGGCGGCATCGTGTTATATCCGGCGATGAGTCCGGCACCACGTCCCGACAGGAACACGCAGCCGAGCACCACGAACGATGCCGGAGTCAATAATTCCCACCAAAAACCGGCCATAGCAGTCAACTATTTTTTCACGCGGAACACGCCCGTGTAGGTCGCGGGCGAGAGGGCCCGCAATTCGGCTTTCACCGAGTCCGCGACATCGAGCCCGTCGATAAACTCCGCAATCGACGCTTCGGTGACGTGCGTATTGGTGCGGGTCAGGGCTTTGAGGGCTTCGTAGGGTTCAGGGTAGCCCTCGCGCCGCAGGATGGTCTGGATGCCCTCGGCGACGACCGCCCAGTTGTTTTCCAAGTCGCGGTCGAACGCCTCGCGGTTTAACAAAATTTTGTTTAATCCTTTCAGGAGGGAGCCGAAGCCGATGACCGAGTGGGCCAACGGCACGCCGATGTTGCGCAGCACGGTCGAATCGGTCAGGTCGCGCTGCAACCGCGACACGGGCAGTTTGGCCGCGAGGTGGCCGTAAACGGCGCCGGCGATGCCGAAATTGCCCTCGGCATTCTCGAAGTCTATGGGGTTGACCTTGTGCGGCATGGCGCTCGAACCCACTTCGCCCGCCTTGATGCGCTGTTTGAAGTACTCCATCGAAATGTAGGTCCACATGTCGCGGGACAAGTCGACCAGTATGGTGTCGATGCGGCGCAGGTTGTCGAAGATGGCCGCCAAATCATCGTAGTGCTCGATTTGGGTGGTGTATTGCGAGCGGTGGAGCCCCAGCGTCGTGTTGACGAACCGGTCGGCGAACGCCGCCCAGTCGGTGGCGGGGTAGGCCGCATGGTGGGCGTTGAAGTTGCCCGTCGCTCCGCCGAACTTGGCCGGTACGGCGATTTCGCGCAGGCGGCCGGTTTGCCGGTCGAGCCGCTCGACGAACACTCGCATCTCCTTGCCGAGAACCGTGGGCGAGGCCGGCTGGCCGTGTGTGCGGGCCAGCATCGGGATGTCGCTCCACTCGTCGGCCATTGCGGCGATTTTGTCGCGCAGCTCGCCCAACAGCGGCAGGTAGACCTCCGCCAGCGCGTCTTTGAGCGTCAGCGGAATGGCCGTATTGTTCACATCTTGGGATGTAAGACCGAAATGAATAAACTCTTTCCAGCGGCCGAGCCCCAGCGCGTCCATTTTCTCCTTGACGAGGTATTCGACCGCCTTGACGTCGTGGTTGGTGGTCGCCTCGATCTCTTTGACGCGGCGGGCGTCGTCGAGCGTGAAACCGGTGTAGACGCCGCGCAGGGCGGCGAATTTCGAGGGGTCGACTTCGGCGAGCTGCGGCAGGGGCAGCTCGCACAGGGCGATGAAGTATTCGATTTCGACGCGCACGCGGTAGCGGATCAGCGCGGCTTCGGAAAAGTAATCGGCCAGTCTCTCGGTCTTGCTGCGGTAGCGGCCGTCGACGGGCGAAATGGCGGTGAGCGGTTCGAGCATGGGATGCGGTGTTGTATAGGTGCAAAGATACAAAATTTTTATTAGCGCGGTAGAACGCTTTGCAGTTCGGCATGTCGTCTTCGCTCCTGAGCCTTTGTTTGCATTTTGACGAGGCTTTTTGTATCTTCGCCTCGGATAACTTCGGTTCGGTACGATGAAATTTCTGACGGCGATTATCGACGGCCTCGTCGCTTTCGTGCAGCGTAATCCGCTGACGGTCTTGGTGATTCTTTTGCTTGCGCTGGGAGCCCCCGCCCTGCTGAAAGGCATCGCCACGATGATTCTTTATACGATTCTGGGTTTGCTGCTGTTCGGCGCGGTGCTGCTGCTCGTGTTCGGGTGGCGCGTGCGGTCGATGCAGCGCCGCATGGAGGAGCAGCTCAACGACCGGTTCGGCCGTAGCGGCCGGCGGAACGCCTCGTCGTGGGGCAATGCCTCGTCGCACGGCCGCGAGGGCGAGGTGCATGTTTACAAGACCTCGGAAACGCCCGAAAAACGGGTCTCGAAGGATGTGGGTGACTACGTGGATTTCGAGGAAACGCGCTCCGAAAACGCCGAATAACATCCGACCTGAACAGCATTCCGACCGAAATTAATAAGTATGTTGCGAATTTTCGAACTCATAGGACGGTATTTCATCCTGATGGGAAAGGTCTTTTCCCGTCCCGAGAAAGGTGCCATTTACCGGCGGCGCATCCTCTACGAAATGGAGGCGCTGGGGGTCGATTCCATCGGCCTGACGGCGATCATCTCGGTCTTCATCGGCGCCGTCATCACGTTGCAGATGTGCATCAACCTCGATTCGCCGTTCATCCCCCAGTCGCTCATCGGCTATGCCACGCGCGAGACCATGATTCTGGAATTTTCGTCGACCGTCGTCGCGCTGATTCTCGCCGGCAAGGTGGGGTCGAGCATCGCCTCGGAAATCGGCACGATGCGCATCACCGAACAAATCGACGCACTGGAAATCATGGGCGTCAACTCGGCTTCGTATCTGATTCTGCCCAAAATCGTGGCGGCCGTCGTGTTCTTCCCGCTGCTGACCATACTCTCCATCGTCATCGGCATCCTCGGCGGCTGGGCCATCGCCTACCTGACGGGCATCATGATTCCGTCGGACTACATCGACGGCCTGCTGCTCGATTTCAAGACCTATTCGATCGTCTACTCGCTCATCAAGACGGCCGTGTTCGCCTACATCATCACCTCAGTGTCGGCTTTCTACGGCTACTACGCCAAAGGCAACTCGCTCGAAGTGGGCGCGGCCTCGACGCGGGCCGTCGTCGCCAGTTCGATCGTCATCATGATTTTCAACCTTATTCTGACGCAGATCCTGCTGATATGATACGTGCCGAACATATCGTCAAATCGTTCGACGGGCGCACGGTGCTCGACGACGTATCGGTCGAGTTCGAGACCGGCAAGACCAACCTCATCATCGGCCGCAGCGGCTCGGGCAAGACCGTGCTGCTCAAAACGCTGGTCGGCCTGCACGAACCCGATTCGGGTGCCGTGTGGTACGACGAGGTGAATTTTTCCGAATTGGGTTTTCAGGAGAGGAAAGCCATACGCAAGGACATCGGCATGATTTTTCAGGGCGGGGCGTTGCTCGACAGCTCGACCGTCGAGGAGAACGTGAAGCTGCCGCTCGACCTGTTCACCGAACAATCCGAAGCGGAAAAGCTCGAACGGGTGAATTTCTGCCTGCAACGCGTGCGGCTGGAAAATGCGAACGAACGCTATCCGGCCGAGCTGTCGGGCGGCATGATCAAACGGGTGGCCATTGCGCGGGCTATCGTGCTCAATCCGCGCTACCTGTTCTGCGACGAACCCAATTCGGGCCTCGACCCGCAGACCTCGATCGTGATAGACAACCTGATCCACGACATCACGCAGGAGTACGGCATCACGACGATCATCAACACCCACGACATGAACTCGGTCATGGAAATCGGCGAAAAAATCGTCTACATCTACGAAGGCCGCAAGTGGTGGGAGGGTACGAAAGAGGATATTCTGCATGCCGGCAACCGCGAGCTGAACGATTTTGTCTTCGCCTCGGCAATGGCCAAGCGGTTATTGGCGAGGTAGACCGTTGCCCGGTTTCCGACGGTCGTTATCATCTTGATTGATATTTTGGCGACGCTTTGCGTCGCGCGGGCCGAAGCCTCCGCCCGCGGAGGCCCGTCACTTGCGTGTCGGTCTCCGCAGTCTTCGTCCCGCTTTTATTAACGGTCAGAGCGCATCCTGCCTTTCTGAAACCGTAAGACCGACCGTAGCGCTTAAATCGGTTTTCTTAAAACCGCGCTTTTTGACGGTACAAAAGGTGCGGTTTTTAGATAATTCATAACTATATGATGTTAAGATAATTATATAAAAACACTCGCTTTTGTATAAGTTTTTGCTTATACTTTTGAATAATAAATCAATAAAAAGAATCGAATATCGCGTAAAATTCTGATGTCGGGCGTGAAAAAGTATGGCGATTCAAAAAAAATCGCTACCTTTGCAGTCCATATTTTGGACAAAAAACAGGAAATAGGATTTTTTAACCATTAAAGGACAGTTTTAAGAAATGCCAACTATTCAACAGTTAGTGAGAAACGGCCGCACCAAATTGGAGGACAAATCCAAGTCCCCCGCATTGGCCGCTTGTCCGCAACGCCGTGGCGTTTGTACCCGTGTCTACACGACGACCCCCAAAAAGCCGAACTCGGCCATGCGTAAAGTCGCCCGTGTCCGACTGACCAACGGCAAGGAAGTCAATGCGTACATCCCGGGCGAAGGACACAATTTGCAGGAACACTCCATCGTGCTGGTGCGCGGCGGTCGTGTGAAAGACCTTCCGGGTGTGCGTTATCACCTCGTGCGCGGCGCCCTCGACTCGGCCGGCGTGGACGGTCGTCGCCAGCGTCGCTCGAAGTACGGTGCCAAACGCCCCAAAGCTGCGAAATAGCCCCGTTCAAAAGCGGAAAGAAGCGTTTTTGAAACGGAGCGATTTTTCAGAGACGGAGCGACTTGAAAAAGCAACTTAATACAAAAGCGGCGTGAGCCGCACAGCAATCAATAACAATGAGAAAAGCCAAACCAAAAAAGCGAATTCTACTTCCGGATCCGAAGTTCGGGGACGTGGCAGTGACCCGTTTCGTGAACAACCTCATGCTGGATGGTAAGAAGAGTATTGCCTACACGATTTTCTACGATTCGTTGGAACTCGTCGGCAAGAAGATGAAGGATGCTGATAAATCTCCGCTGGAAATCTGGAAACAGGCCTTGGAGAACATCACACCCCAAGTCGAAGTGAAATCGAAGCGTATCGGCGGTGCGACGTTCCAAGTTCCGATGGAGGTTCGTCCGGAGCGCAAGATTTCTATTTCCATGAAAAACCTTGTCCTCTTTTCCCGCAAGCGCGCCGGAAAGACGATGGCTGACAAACTCGCTGCCGAAATCGTGGACGCCTACAACCAACAGGGCGCCGCGTTCAAACGCAAGGAGGAGATGCACCGCATGGCCGAGGCCAACAAGGCATTCGCTCATTTCAGATTCTAAAAACAGGACGCAAAGATGGCAACCAGAGATTTGCATTATACCCGCAATATCGGCATCATGGCCCACATCGACGCCGGCAAGACCACCACGTCGGAGCGTATCCTCTTCTACACCGGCAAGACCCACAAAATCGGCGAGGTGCACGAAGGCGGCGCGACGATGGACTGGATGGTGCAGGAGCAGGAGCGCGGTATCACCATTACGTCGGCCGCTACGACGGCGTTCTGGCAGTACAAGGACCACCAGTACCAGATCAACCTGATCGACACCCCGGGACACGTCGACTTCACGGTCGAGGTGGAACGTTCGCTGCGTGTGCTGGACGGCGCGATCGCTACGTTCTGTGCGGTCGGCGGCGTGGAGCCCCAGTCGGAGACCGTATGGCGTCAGGCCGACAAGTACAACGTGCCGCGTATCGGTTACGTCAACAAGATGGACCGCACGGGTGCCGACTTCCTGTCGGTATGCGCCCAAATCAAGGAGCATTTCGGTGCGACCGCGCTGCCGGTCGTGCTGCCTATCGGTGCCGAAGACAAGTTCGAGGGACTGGTAGACCTTATATATAATAATGCGATTTACTACTTCGACGACAAAACCGTCCGCGACAACTTCGAGCTGCGCGAGATTCCCGAGTCGATGAAGGCCGAAGCCGCCGAGTGGCGTGCGAAGCTCATCGAGGAGGTCGCTTCGACCGACGACGCGCTGATGGAAAAGTTCTTCGAGGATCCCGATTCGATTACCCCCGACGAATTGCTCGTCGCTATCCGCAAGGCTACGATTTCGATGCAGCTCGTGCCGATGATGTGCGGTTCGTCGTTCCACAACAAGGGCGTGCAGAAGCTGCTCGACTACGTGATGGCGTTCCTGCCGTCGCCGCTGGACGTGCCTCCCGTGACGGGTATCAACCCCAAGACCGACGCCGAAGAGGTCCGTCAGTCGAGCGAGGATGACCCGTTCTGTGGTCTGGCGTTCAAGATTGCGACCGATCCGTTCGTGGGCCGTCTGGCTTTCGTCCGCGTTTACTCGGGCAAACTCGACGCCGGTTCGTACGTGCTCAACGCCCGCAGCGGCAAGCGCGAACGCATCAGCCGCATCTACCAGATGCACGCCAACAAGCAGAACCCGATGGAGACCGTCACGGCCGGCGATATTTGTGCTGCCGTAGGTTTCAAGGAGATTCGCACGGGCGACACGCTCTGCGCCGAGAACGCACCTATCGTGCTGGAACAGATGACGTTCCCCGAACCGGTGATCGGCTTGGCCGTAGAACCCAAGACGCAGAAAGACCTCGACAAACTGGGCATCGCGCTCGGCAAGCTGGCTGAGGAAGACCCGACGTTCACGGTGCACACCGACGAGGATTCGGGCCAGACCGTCATCAGCGGTATGGGCGAGTTGCACCTCGACATCATCGTCGACCGTCTGCGCCGCGAATTCGGCGTCGAAATCAATCAGGGCGCTCCGCAGGTGAACTACAAAGAGGCGCTGACCAAGACCGTACAACACCGCGAAGTCTTCAAGAAGCAGACCGGCGGCCGCGGTAAATTCGCCGACATCATCTTCGAAATCGGCCCGGCCGAAGAGGGCAAAATGGGCTTGACGTTCGTCGATGAAGTCAAGGGCGGTAACATTCCGAAAGAGTTTATCCCGTCGGTACAAAAGGGCTTCGAGGCCGCCATGGCCAACGGTGCGCTCGCCGGCTACAAGATGGACTCGATGAAGGTTACGCTGAAAGACGGTTCGTTCCACCCGGTCGACTCCGACCAGCTGTCGTTCGAAATCGCTGCCCGCAACGGCTATCGCGTCGCTGCCCCGAAAGCCGGTTCGGTCATCATGGAACCGATCATGACGGTCGAAGTCGTGACGCCCGAAGAGAACATGGGCGACATCATCGGCGACCTGAACAAGCGTCGCGGCCAAATCACCGGCATGGAGTCGAAAGGCACCGCCCGTGTGGTCAAGGCCAAAGTGCCGCTGTCGGAAATGTTCGGTTACGTGACCGTGTTGCGTACCATTTCGTCGGGCCGCGCCACGTCGTCGATGGAGTTCTCGCACTTCGAGGAGGTTCCCGCCAACTTGGCCAAGGAGATCATCGAGAAGTCGAGCGGTAAACGTAAGGAAATAGAATAAGCAAACGATTATGAACCAGAAAATCAGAATCAAATTAAAGTCGTTCGATCACAACCTCGTGGACAAATCCTCCGAGAAGATCGTGAAGACGGTCAAGAGCACGGGTGCCGTTGTCAGCGGCCCGGTGCCCCTGCCCACGCACAAACGGATTTTTACGGTGAACCGCTCGACCTTCGTCAACAAGAAGGCCCGCGAGCAGTTCCAGTTGTGCACCTTCAAGCGCATTCTGGACATCTACTCGTCGACCCCCAAGACGATCGACGCGCTGATGAAGCTGGAATTGCCCTCGGGTGTCGAAGTGGAAATCAAGGTGTGATGACGGCGGCCGCAACCGCGTGCAATAAAACATTGTGTTTGTAAAAATAGCTGTGTGCAAAACATCCTTGTTTACAAAAACAGCTGTAAAACAACTTAATAAAAATGTCAGGACTTATTGGAAAAAAAATCGGAATGACTTCCGTTTACAGTGCCGAGGGTAAGAACATACCATGCACTGTCATCGAAGCTGGTCCGTGCGTAGTTACGCAAATCAAAACCGTCGAGAAGGACTCCTACGAGGCGGTGCAGATTGCCTATGACGAAAAGAGCGAAAAGCACACCAGCAACAGCCTGTTGGGCCACTTCAAGAAGGCCGGCACCACTCCCAAACGCAAGTTGGCGGAGTTCAAGGGCATGCCGGAAGTGGCGCTCGGCGACACGCTGACCGTGGACCTCTTCTCGGAAGAGGACTGGGTCGATGTGACCGGGATTTCAAAAGGCAAAGGTTTTCAGGGCGTCGTGAAGCGTCACGGCTTCGGCGGCGTCGGCGGCCAGACGCACGGCCAGCACAACCGGCAGCGCAAGCCCGGTTCGTTGGGCGCATCGTCCTACCCGTCGCGCGTATTCAAGGGCAAACGTCTGCCCGGCCGCATGGGCGGCGAGCAGGTCAAAGTGTTGAACCTGCGTGTGTTGAAGGTGATTCCCGAAAGCAACCTCATCCTCGTGAAGGGGTCGATTCCGGGTGCCAAAGGTGCTTACTTAACGATTGAGAAGTAGTATGGAATTAGCTGTATTGAATGCACAAGGAAAAGAAACGGGCCGCAAGGTAGTCCTTTCGGATGCCGTTTTCGGCGTGGAGGCTAATGACCACGCGATCTATCTCGATGTGAAGCAGTACCTCGCCGACCAGCGTCAGGGTACCCACAAGGCCAAACAACGCAACGAGGTGGCCGGTTCGACCCGCAAACTCAAACGCCAGAAAGGTACCGGCGGCGCCCGTTCGGGCAGCATCCTGTCGCCGTTGTTCCCGGGCGGCGGCCGCGTGTTCGGTCCCGTACCCCGCGACTACCACTTCAAACTCAACAAGAAACTGAAACAGTTGGCTCGTCGCAGTGCATTGACCTACAAGGCGCAGGCCGGTGTCATCAGCGTGCTCGAACCCCAGAAGTACGAGCTGCCGAAGACCAAGAACGTTGCCGCTCTGGCCGACGCACTGAAAGTTTCGGACAAGAAAGTACTGCTGGTACTTCCCGAATCGAATGTCAATCTCCAGCTCTCTTGCCGCAACCTGCCGTACGTGAAGCCCGTTCTGGCGCAGAACCTCTGCACCTACGACGTGATGAACGCTTCGGCCGTCGTGCTGGTCGAGGGCGCCGAGCAGATTCTGAATACGATGTTAGCTTAAAAACGAAAGACACAAATGGAAATTATTATTAAGCCGGTACTGACCGAAAAAATGACGATTCAGGGCGAAAAGTTGAATCGCTACGGTTTCATCGTCGATGTGAGGGCTAACAAATTGCAGATCCGCACTGCCGTGGAGCAGATGTACAACGTCGTCGTGACCGATGTCAATACCGTGAACTGCATGGGCAAACAGAAAAGCCGCTATACGAAGGCGGGTCTTCTCGAAGGACGGGCCAACAACTACAAGAAGGCCATCGTTACGCTGAAAGAGGGCGATAAGATCGATTTTTACAGTAATATCTAACGGAGATGGCAGTAAAAAAATTCAAACCTGTAACCGCAGGTACGCGACACAAGATAATCGGCACTTTCGACGAAATCACGAAGAGCACGCCGGAAAAATCGCTCCTCGCTCCCAAGAAGAGTTCGGGCGGACGCAACAACAGCGGTAAGATGACCGTGCGCTACATCGGCGGCGGCCACAAGCAGATGTATCGTCTGGTCGATTTCAAACGCGCGAAGGACGGGGTAGCCGCTACCGTCAAGTCGATCGAGTACGACCCCAACCGTACCGCACGCATCGCATTGCTGGTCTATGCCGACGGCGTGAAGAGCTACATCCTCGCACCGAACGGACTGCAAGTGGGCCAAACCGTCATGAGCGGCGCAGGTGCCGCTCCCGAAGTGGGCAACACGCTCTTTTTGAGCGATATTCCGCTCGGTACGGTCATCCACAATATCGAACTCTACCCCGGTCAGGGCGCCGCAATGGCCCGTTCGGCCGGTTCGTATGCTCAACTGCTGGCACGCGAGGGCAAATTCGCCATCATCAAGCTGCCTTCGGGTGAGACTC
>CAZGYX010000041.1:0-10183 GCA_964530735.1 uncultured Alistipes sp.
GCCTGCCGCGACAATTCGATTCTCAAGAATCCCGAAATCGTCGAGGCGTTCGAGTACGCCAAGCAGCGGGGGGCGAACGTCCACTTCATGGGACTGGTTTCCGACGGCGGCGTCCATTCGTCGCTCGAGCACCTTTTCAAGTTGTGCGACATCGCGGCCGAATACCGCATCGCGAACACTTACGTCCATTGTTTCATGGACGGCCGCGACACCGACCCGCACAGCGGCAAGGGATTTATTGAACAGCTCGAAAAGCATCTCGACGGCGGGAAAGGGATGATTGCGACGGTCGTCGGCCGTTATTATGCCATGGACCGCGACAAACGTTGGGAGCGTGTCAAGGTGGCTTACGATGCGTTGGTCGAGGGCATCGGCGAACCGGCGACGGATATGGCCGCTGCCGTGCAGAAATCCTACGATGCCGACGTCACGGACGAGTTCATCAAGCCGGTTGTCCGCGTCGACGGTGCCGGAAAGCCGGTCGGCCTGATTCAGCCGGACGACCTCGTGATATTCTTCAACTACCGCAACGACCGCGCGAAGGAGCTGACCGTCGTGCTGACGCAGGAGGATATGCCCGAACAGGGAATGCACACCATGCCGCTCTATTATTGCTGCATGACGCCCTACGATGCCAAGTTCACGGGCCTGCACATTCTGTTCGACAAGGAGAACGTGCCCGATACGATCGGCGAATGGGTCTCGAAACAGGGCTTGAAGCAGTTGCGCATCGCCGAAACCGAGAAATATGCACACGTTACGTTCTTCCTGAACGGCGGCCGCGAGGAGAAATTCGCCAACGAGGAGCGGATTCTGGTCGCTTCGCCGAAGGTGGCCACCTACGATTTGCAGCCCGAGATGTCCGCGCCCGAAGTGGCCGACAAGCTGGTCGCCGCGCTCGATGAACAGCAGTTCGACTTCATCTGTCTCAATTTCGCCAACGGCGACATGGTGGGGCATACGGGCGTGTACGACGCTATCGTCTCGGCGGTCAAGGCGGTGGATAAGTGCGTCGAAAAGGTCGTCGAGGCGGCCAAACGCAACGGTTACGAAGTCGTGCAGATCGCCGACCACGGCAATGCCGACAATGCGGTCAATCCCGACGGCACGCCCAATACGGCGCACTCGCTCAATCCCGTGCCTGTCGTCGTCGTTTCCGACCGCGTCAAGGCGGTGCACAACGGCATCTTGGCCGACGTCGCTCCTACGGTTTTGGCTTTAATGGGCCTCGAACAGCCCGCCGAGATGACCGGCAAGTCGCTCGTCGAGTTCAAGTAACGATATTATATAATAAGGCATCGCCCCTGCTGTCGGAGAGAATCCGCGGCAGGGGCGATGTTTATCGTTGAGGGGCGGGCTGTCAGTGTCGTTCGATGTATTCGCGGATGTTCCGCACGATGCAGTCGATGAGCACTTCGATTGCTTCGACGGGCGACCACGCATTGTGCGGCGAAAGCAGCAGCCGGTCGGCGTCGCGGACGGCCAGCAGCGGGTTGCCGGCTTCTATCGGTTCGTGCTCGAACACGTCGAGGCCCGCTCCGGCGAGTTTGCCCGCATCGAGCGCCGCGGCCAAAGCCGCTTCGTCGACGATTCCGCCGCGCGCGACATTGATTAACAGCGCCGACGGCTTCATCAGCGCCAGTTCGCGTGCGCCTATCAATCCGTGCGTGCGCGGTGTCAGCGGGGCGTGTATCGACACCACATCCGATTGTGCGAGCAGTTCGTCGAGCGGCAGGGTGGGGTAGGGTTCTTCGCGTGCGACACCCGACACCGAAGTATAGACGACACGGCATCCGAGCGCTTCGGCAACACGGGCTACGGCATGACCGATGTTTCCCAATCCGATGATGCCCCACGTCTTGCCGTGCAGTTGGCAGGTCGTGCGGCCGAAGTGGAATTGCCGCGCCGCGCCCGCATATTCGGTTTTGACATAGCGGTCGTAATAGCCGATTTGCCGCATCAATGCAATGGCTGCTCCGATCGTGGTCTCGGCTACGGCATGGGTCGAATAGCCGACGGCGTTTTTCACCGTGATGCCCAGCTCGGCGGCTGCTTCGAGGTCGATGTGGTTCATGCCCGTGCCGGCCACGCAAATCATGCGCAGATGCGGCAGCCGCTGCATCGTCGCGCGGTCGAACGGCACTTTGTTGGTGATTGCGACGTCGGCTTCGCGGCAGCGGTCGGGCACCTCTTCGCGGCGGGTCGTCTCGTAACCCGTGTAGTCGCCCAGCGCCCGAATGGGTGTCAGGTCGGCTCCGCCGAGACTGTATTGGTCCAGAAAGACGATTTTCGGTTGCATATCTTTGTGTTTATTCCAGTTCTCCGATGAGGTCGCGGATGACGACCGACGCACAGCCGATGCCGAACAATGCCGGCAGGTAGGAGATCGTGCCGACGTTCGATTTCTTGTTCTGTTCCTCGCATTCGATCATCGCGCCTTCGCGGATAGGTTCCGGCGAAAAAACGGCCCGGAATCCGGTGCGGATGCCGATTTTGTGCAGCCGCTTGCGCAGCATGTGGGCCAGCGGGCAGTGGTGGGTCTTGCCGATGTCGGCGATTTCCAGCTGCGTCGGGTCGGTTTTGGCTCCGGCTCCCATCGAGCTGACCACCCGAAAACCTCGTTCCATAGCACCTGCAATTAGCGCGAGTTTCGGCGACAGCGTGTCGATAGCGTCGACTACATAGTCATAGGGTGCCGCATCGAGCAGCTTGTCGGTCTCCTCGTCGCGGATGTATTTGGCGACGACCGTCAGTTGCAGTTCGGGCGCGATGTCGCGCAGGCGTTCGGCCAGCACTTCGGCTTTGGGACGTCCTACGGTCGAGTGCAGCGCGACGAGTTGGCGGTTGATGTTCGACAGCGACACCACATCGGCATCGGCTATCGTCATGCGGCCGACGCCTGCCCGCACGAGCATTTCGGCGGCATAGGCCCCCACGCCGCCCAGCCCGACGACCAACACGTGCGCCCGGCGCAGGCGTTCGAGTTTTTCCTCGCCCAACAGCAGCGAGGTGCGTTCCATCCACGACGGTATCATCCGAAAATTTTTTTATAATTCGCCAAAGTCGCTTCTTGCAGTCGTGCTTCCGGCACCCCGAGCAGTTCGGCCGCCCGACGGTAGATTTCCTCGATCGGGGTCGGGCTGTCGTCGGTTTCCAGAAAGAGCCGTTCCAGCGGGGTCGCGCGCATCGCTTCGACGGTTTTCGGCGAACGGAATGTCCGCTCGCCGAACGAAAGATAGTGTCCGGCGGCAATCGCTTGCCGTGCCTGCTCGGGCGAGCCGATGAATCCGTGGAATATCGCGGCCCGCGGCGGACAGGCCGCCAGTTCGCGCATCACCTCGTTGAATGCCCGCACGCAGTGGATTACTACGGGCAGCCCGTATTGCCGGGCCAGTTGCAGTTGGGCGCGGAATGCGGCGTATTGGGCCTCCCGCGGCGCGCCTTTCGCGAAATCGAGCCCCGTTTCGCCGACGGCCTGCACTCCGCTGCCGGGTGGCAGCAGCGGGGCCGCCGGTATGCGGTCGGCTTCCCACGGGTGGATGCCCGCCGTGCGGAGTTCGATGCCGTGCCCCGCAGGCCGGTGGGTGTGGATATTTATATAGGTACGGCGCGATTCCATGTCGTACAAAATTAACCATTTTAATTTATTTTAAGAAATAATATGCCAACCCGCTGTATTCTCGAAAAAAATGCGTACTTTCGCACGCGGTTCGGAGTGTTAGTCCGCTAACAGCCCGCCGCATCCACACCGACTTACCGTAGAAATACAAGCTAATTCAATAAATTATGTCGAAAATCATCACTCTACGCAAGGGTCTCGACATCAACTTGGAGGGCAAACCTTCGTCGACGTTGGCCGATGCGCCTGCGGCGGCGGAGTATGCGGTTTCGCCGCTCGATTTCGAGGGGGTGACGCCCAAACTGTTGGTGAAGGAGGGCGACCGCGTGAAAGCCGGTACGCCGTTGTTCTTCAACAAGTACAGCGAGCGCGTGCTGTTCACTTCGCCCGTCGGCGGTACGGTGTCCGCCGTCAATCGCGGCGAGAAACGCAAGGTGCTTTCCGTGACCGTCGTGCCCGATGCGCAGCAGAGTTACGAGGAGTTCGCCAAGCCCGATTTGCAGCAGGCTTCGCGCGACGAATTGATCGGGTTGTTGCTCCGCGCCGGTCTGTGGCCGATGTTCGTGCAGCGGCCTTACGGCATCATCGCCGATCCGGCCGATACGCCGAAGGCCATTTTCGTTTCGGCGTTCGATTCCGCGCCGCTGGCGCCCGATTACAACTTCGCGTTGCGCGACGAACAGCAGAACTTGCAGGCCGGTATCGAAGTTCTGAAAAAACTTTCGGGAGGCAAGGTGCACCTTTCGATGCGCGCCGGTGCCGAGGGCAAAATGTCCGAATTGAAAGGCGTCGAGCTGCACACGTTCGCCGGCAAACATCCTGCGGGTAACGTCGGCGTGCAGATTCACCATATCGACCCCATTAACAAGGGCGAGGTCGTGTGGACGGTGAACATTCAGGATTTGGCCATCATCGGCCGGCTGGTGCTTACGGGCCACGTCGACATGACCCGCGTCATCGCCGTGGGCGGTTCGGAGGTCGCCAGTCCGCAGTATTTCCGCGTCATCGCCGGTGCCCGCATGGATTCGCTGCTCGGAAACAATCTCAAACCACAGAAAGAGGGCGATACGGTGCGCGTCATTTCGGGCAATGTGCTTACGGGTACGAAAACCTCGTTGAACGGATTTCTCGGCTACTACGCCAACGCGGTGGCGGTCATTCCCGAGGGCGACAAATACGAACTGCTGGGTTGGGCGCTGCCCCGGTTCAAGAAGTTCTCCGTGTCGCGGGCCTATTTCTCGTGGCTCTGCCCGAAAAAGGCCTACCGGTTGGACACCAACCTGAACGGCGGCGAACGTCCGTTCGTCGTGACGGGCCTTTACGAGAAGTACCTGCCTATGGACATCTATCCGATGTACCTGTTGAAGGCTTGTCTGGCCGGCGACATCGAAAAAATGGAAAATCTCGGTATTTACGAAGTCGTCGAGGAGGATTTCGCGTTGTGCGAGTTCGTCGATCCGTCGAAAATCGACATCCAGCAAATCATCCGCGACGGTATCAACCTAATGATCAAGGAGGCTTAACCGATGAGTGCAATCCGTAATTTAGTGGATAAAATCAAGCCCGCGTTCGCCAAGGGCGGCAAGCTGGGCTTTTTGGAGTCGACGTTCGATGCCTTCGAGACGTTCCTCTTCGTTCCGAACACCACGACGCAGCGCGGTGCCCATATCCGCGACTGCAACGACATGAAACGTACGATGATCATGGTCGTCGTCGCGTTGATGCCCGCCCTGTTGTTCGGCATGTACAACGTGGGGTATCAGCACTTCCTCTCGTTGGGTGCGGCGCCCGAATTCTGGGCTTCGTTCTGGTTCGGATTCTTCAAAGTGCTGCCGATGATCGTCGTTTCGTACGTCGTCGGGCTCGGCATCGAGTTCGCGTTCGCACAGATGCGCGGCCACGAGGTCAACGAGGGCTTCCTCGTCACGGGCCTGCTCATCCCGATGATCATGCCGGTCGACATTCCGTTGTGGATGCTCGGGCTTTCGACCGCTTTCGCCGTCATCTTCGGCAAGGAGGTCTTCGGCGGCACGGGCATGAACGTTTTCAACCCCGCATTGGTCGCTCGCGTGTTCGCGTTCCTCGCCTATACACCCTCGATGTCGGGTACCAAGGTTTGGATTGCCGGTCTGACCTCCGGCGAAGGTGTTGTCGACGGATTCTCGGGTGCTACGCCGCTCGAAAACCTCGTCGCGAACGGCTCGCTCGGCTACTCGCCGCTCGATGCTTTCCTCGGGTTCATCCCCGGCAGCGTCGGCGAGACTTCGACGGTCGCTATCCTGCTCGGTGCCGCCGTGCTGCTTTTCACGGGCATCGCTTCGTGGCGTACGATGTTCTCGGTATTCGCCGGCGGTTTGGCAATGGCTTTGGTCTTCAACCTCTGCGGGTCGTCGGATTATGCGCAGATTCCCGCTTGGTGGCATCTGATTGTCGGCGGTTTCGCGTTCGGTGCCGTGTTCATGGCCACCGACCCCGTCACTTCGGCACAGACTGCTGCGGGACAATACATCGTCGGTTTTCTGATCGGCGTATTGGCCGTGCTGACCCGCGTCATCAACCCGGCTTATCCCGAGGGCATGATGCTCGCTATTCTGTTCATGAACGCACTGGCCCCGCTGGTCGATTACTACGTCGTCGAAGCCAGCGTCAAGCGGAGAAACAAACGTATCAAAACGGCAAAATAGGGGAGTTATGGCAACGAAAAAATTCAGATGCAACGTTTGCGGCTATATCCACGAGGGAAACGCCGCTCCCGACACCTGCCCCGTATGCGGCGCTCCCGCTTCGGAGTTCACGGAAGTGAAAACGGAGAAAAAAAACTGGCTGCACGACAAAAACAGCAACGCTTATATTTTGTTCTATGCTACGGTGATGGTCGTCATCGTGGCGGCTGTGTTGGCGGTGGCCGCGCTGTCGTTGAAAGGTCGGCAGGACGCCAATTCGCTCAACGAGAAGAAAGAGGCCATTCTCATTTCGCTCGGCGCAGTCGGACAGGATTACGACCGATACATTTCGGCTTATGCGGTCGATGCGCAGGGCGAACGGATCGAATCCGTTTCGGCGGACGATGCCCTGCAACTGCTTTTCGACCTGAAAAAGGCCGAAGCCGATGCGACCTATCCCGTGTTCGAGGCGGCAGACGGCCGCATCGTCCTGCCGGTCAGCGGTACGGGGCTTTGGGGGCCGATTTGGGGTTACGTCGCTTTGGAGAAGGATATGAACACCGTCGCAGGCGCCGTCTTCGACCATAAGGGCGAAACGCCGGGTCTCGGTGCCGAGATCGCAACGGCGAAATATCAGCAGAAATTCATCGGCAAGACGATTTTCGACGGCGACCGGTTCGTTTCCATTACGCTCCGCAAGGGCGGCGCCCAAGACCCCGCGCACGAGGTGGACGCCATTACGGGCGGTACGAAAACTTCGGACGGCGTAACGGCCATGTTGCAGGGCAGTCTGGGCCGTTACCTCCCGCTGCTGGAAGCGCGCCGGGCCGGACGTTCCGACGCCGAAACGCCGTCTAACGAGGTCGGGGAGACCTTTTAAGTTGGTTTAGCACTATGAGCAACAAATCCGTAAAATATCTGACCGGTCCGTTCTCGGCGAACAATCCGGTCATCGTGCAGATACTCGGTATCTGTTCGGCGTTGGCCGTCACCGTGCAGTTGAAGCCTGCCATTGTCATGGCACTGTCGGTCACGGTCGTCACGGCTTTCGCCAATCTGGTCATGTCGTTGTTGCGCAACGGCGTGCCGTCGCGTATCCGCATCATCATCCAGCTGGTCGTCATCGCCGCGCTGGTCATCTTGGTCGACCAAGTGCTGAAAGCCTACGTGTTCGAGATTTCCAAACAGCTTTCGGTCTACGTGGGGCTGATTATCACCAACTGCATCGTCATGGGGCGCGTCGAGGCGTTCGCTTTGGCCAACAAACCGTGGCCCGCGTTCCTCGACGGCATCGGCAACGGCTTGGGTTACGGCCTGATTCTCGTCATCGTGGCTTTCTTCCGCGAATTGCTCGGTTCCGGCACCTTGCTCGGTTACCGCATCATTCCCGAAAGCTGGTATATCGGCGAGGGCGGCTGGTACTCCAACTGCGGCCTGATGCTTTTCCCGCCTATGGCGTTGATCATCGTCGGCTGCATCATCTGGGTGCACCGCTCGCAGAACAAGGATTTACAGGAAAAATAAGGGAGGATAGCATCGTATGGAATCATTGAATATCTTTATCCGGTCGATTTTCATCGACAACATGGTGTTCGCCTTCTTCTTCGGCATGTGCTCCTACATCGCCGTGTCGAAGAGCGTCAAGACGGCTCTCGGGCTCGGTGCCGCCGTCACGTTCGTGATGACGATGACCGTGCCGTTGAACTACCTTTTGTACGAATACGTCTTGAAAGACGGCGCACTGGCTTGGGCCGGTCTGCCCGACGTCAGCCTCGACTTCCTCACGTTCATCGTCTTCATCGCCACGATTGCCGCGTTCGTGCAGTTGGTGGAAATGGCGGTCGAGAAGTTCTCGCCGACGTTGTACAGCCAGTTGGGCATCTTCCTGCCATTGATTGCCGTGAACTGCGCTATCATGGGCGGTTCGCTCTTCATGCAGCAGCAGGTCGACGGCGGCCAGCTCAGCTCGTTGTGGCAGTCCGTCGTGTACGGTTTGGGTTCGGGTCTGGGCTGGTGGCTCGCTATCGTCATGATGGCCGCCATTCGCGAAAAGACGACCTATTCGCACATTCCGCCTGCCTTGAAAGGCCCCGGCATCGCCTTTATCATCACCGGCCTGATGGGCATCGCGTTCATGATCTTCTCGGGCATTAAATTGTGACCCTCGAATAGCATTACTAACGGATATTAATAACAGTATGGATATGACAATCACGATATGCGTTGCGATCGGCGCCTTTCTGGCGATTACGCTCCTGTTGGTCGTGTTGTTGCTCTACGCCAAGGCGAAGCTCACTTCGTCGGGCGAGGTGACGATCGACATCAACGACGGCGAGCGCGTCATCACGGCCGAAAGCGGTTCGACCCTGCTCGCGACTTTGGCCAACAACCGCGTGTTCCTTCCGTCGGCTTGCGGCGGCGGCGGGTCGTGCGGCATGTGCAAATGTCAGGTGTTGGCGGGCGGCGGCGATATTCTGCCGACCGAAACCGGTTTCATCTCGCGCAAAATGGCCAAAGACCATTGGCGTCTGGGGTGTCAGGTCAAGGTGAAGGAGAACCTCAAAATCAAGGTTCCCGAAGCCGTTTTGGGCGTCAAGAAGTGGGAGTGCACGGTGGTTTCCAACCGCAACATTTCGACTTTCCTCAAAGAGTTCGTCGTGAAATTGCCCGAAGGCGAAAACCTGAAATTCCGCAGCGGCGGATACATTCAGGTGGATATTCCGCAGTACGACAGCATCAAGTTCTCCGACATGGACATCGACGAGCGTTTCCGTGCCGATTGGGACAGCATGAAGATGTGGGATTTGGTCGCGACCAATCCCGAACCGACGTTTCGCGCCTATTCGATGGCCAACCATCCGGCCGAAGGCAACATCATCATGTTGAACATCCGCATCGCTACGCCGCCGTTCGACCGTGCGGCCGGTGCTTTCATGAAAGTGAACCCGGGTATCTGTTCGTCGTATGTCTTCTCGCGCAAGCCCGGCGACAAGGTGACCATTTCGGGCCCTTACGGCGAGTTCTTCCTGCCCGACAATCTGCCCGATACGCAGGAGTTGATTTTCATCGGCGGCGGTGCCGGCATGGCGCCCATGCGCAGCCACCTGATGCACTTGTTCAAGACCGAAAAGACCCGGCGTCCCGTGTCGTTCTGGTACGGTGCCCGTTCGTTGAAAGAGGCCCCGTATGTCGACGAATACCGCGCTATCGAGAAGGAGTTTTCCAACTTCAGCTTCAATCTGGCGCTCGACCGTCCCGATCCCGAAGCGGATGCCGCCGGCGAAAAATATACGCCCGGATTCGTGCACAACGTGCTGTATGAAAACTATCTGAAAAATCATCAGGCCCCCGAAGATTGCATCTACCTGATGTGCGGGCCTCCGATGATGATCGCGTCGGTCGTCAAGATGCTCGACAGTCTCGGCGTCCCGAGCGAAAATATCCTCTACGACAACTTCGGTTCGTGATGCGTGCGGTGCTTCCGCGCGATTCGGAGCGAATGATGATTAAATGTCATGCGAGAGCGGTGCCGGTACGGTGCCGCTCATATCGTATCCGCCCCAGCGGTCGCCGATGCCGTCGAGCGTCGCCAGCAGTTCGTCGACGTTCAGCGTCGTCACTAATTTGAGCCGCGTCGCCTTGAAATCGGGCAGCCCCTTGAAGTAGTTGGTCAGATGCCGCCGCATTTCGAGTATTCCCACATAATCGCCCTTGATTTCCAGCGATTTTATTAGGTGGGTTTTGGCGATTTCGACCCGTTCCATAACAGAAGGTTGTGATAGAACTTCACCCGTTTTAATAAAATGTTTCGCTTCGCGGAATATCCACGGACGTCCGTAGGTCGCCCGGCCGATCATCACGCCGTCGACGCCGTAGCGGTCGAACATCTCGGCCGCTTTCG
>CAZGYX010000042.1:0-10067 GCA_964530735.1 uncultured Alistipes sp.
AAACTCGGCTCGAATGCCATTTCCGTGACGTCCGGTTATCGCGGCTTCCGGCTGAATGCCGCCGTCGGAGGCTCGAAAACATCGGCCCACTGCGTAGGTTTCGCGGCCGACCTCGTACCTGCCAACGGTCGGCTGGCGGAGTTCAAGGCATTCTGCCGTGATTGGCTCAAAGGCCAAGCGTTCGACCAAATGATTTCGGAGGACGAGAATGCGGCCGGTGTTCCGCGTTGGATTCACATCGGCTACAAAGACGCGCAAGGCGGCCACCGGCGGCAGTTGCTGTCGATGGTCGGCGGAAAGTACAAAACGATGACGGTATGAAACGCATTGTATCAATTCTGACCATTGCGGCCGTGGCCAGCGCGGTGCTCGCTGGCTGCTGCCCGTGCCGGCATCTGACGACCTCGACACGTGACAGCGTTCGCATTGAAACGGTCATCCGCACCGAACGAATCATCGACACGGCATTCATCGAAGTGCCGGTCGAGGTAATCCGGCAGATAGTACGCGATACGATGAGCCACTTGGAGACATCTTTCGCGGTTTCTGACGCCCGAATCAATCAAGACGGGTCATTGTCCCACTCGCTGGAAAACAAGGCGCAAAAACGTCCCGCAGCTATCGAAAAGGAGATTGTCTATCGCGACAGCATAGTGTACCGAGACCGAACGGATACGAAAATCGTCGAGGTGGTACGCCCGCTGACGTGGTGGCAACAAACGCAAATACGAGGATTCTGGATGCTCATTGCAATACTGATTATCATTTGCCGCAAGCAGATTACTGGTATCGCGAAGTGGCTTATTCAAAAAATAGTGTAGGAAAGTATAATAACGATTCTCGCTATTTTACTTTTCGCCTTTTAAGTTAAAATAGCGAGATTCTCACAAAATCTCGCTATTTTTATCAAAGCAGCAAGTCGAGTACTTTCCGGTTCGCTTCGTCGATTTTCTTTTGGTCGGTTTTGATGTACCGCCACGTGATTTGATTCGTAGTTCGGTGTCCGAGCATTTGGCCGATGATGTCGATTGGAACTTCCGCATCAGTGTAGGCGATTGTCGCAAACGTACGACGGGCCCAATAGGTCGTAAGTCCGGGCGCGAAAGGTTCTCGTTCTTTGCGTCCGTGTTTGCATAGTCTTACGTCTCCGATCTGTTTCAATATGCGGTTCATCTTCGACGAGAAGAATCTATAATTCGTCCACGTTTCCAATATATTCAATAGGTAGGAATCCCCTCGATAATGTTCGATGATTGCCGCAGCCTCCGGTTCGACTTTGATGGAGTAGTGGCGGCCGGTTTTCTGCCGGTCGAACTCGATGCGGCCTTTGCGATAGTCCGTCGGTTTGAGTAGCAGTAAGTCCCCGATATTGATACCATGCAGGTAAAACATCAACATGAAGATGTCGATATACAGTTGTTGATGCGGTTCGCAGGGGTAGTCTCGAAATTGTTTGAGTTGGTCTATCGAAAACGTATCGATGGGCACTGTAACCTGTCGATGTTTGAACTGGTCGAACGGATAGGGTGATGCTGGTAGTGTCCCTTTACGGATTAGCTCTTTGAACGCTGCTCGGATATTTCGGAATTGAATGTCTCGGGTGTTTTGTGATAATCCTTGTTGCTGCATGTGGTGCTCGAACTCGGTCAGCCATGAATAGTCGATGTCCTCGAACGTTAATGTCTCTCCGGCGAATGCGATTACACGCTTGAAAGTTTGCCGATAGATGGCGCGCGTGTTTTCTCGGTTTCGGGTCTCGGTGAACTTGGAAAAGAACTTCACGAACGAATGTTTATCATCTCCTTGCTTGTGCGATAATTTATTCACGATTTTTTCCTTGATTGCCAGCGGCTGCAGCGTGTGCAATTCGCCAGTTCGGTCGAGCGACCGGAGAATCGCCTCGACGTCGTTTTGTTTCTCCTGTAAATACCTGTTCAGGTCCGGCGCATATTGATGCTTTACGACGCGGCTGCGCTGTTTATCCCATTGTTCAAGATATAGCGAAGTTTGCAGGTTCAGCAGAAAGCCTTGCGAGCCGTTCAAGGTAACTTTTAGTTTGAGCGGGAACATGCCGTCCGCCCGCGTGTTTCTCGTGTCGAGATAGAGGTTTGTGGTTGCCATTTTCGTTGCACTTAAATTTCACTTTTTTGATAATTTTTCGCAACAAATAGCAAAATATTGGACTGTTTTATCGGCTGTTTTTTCGCTTTTCATTAAGCAAAAAAGAGTTTATAAACAATCCTTAAATGATTGATTTATAAACTCTTTTTATCTTCGTAGTGGATAGGGGATTCGAACCCCTATGTCATGCGTGAGAGGCATGTATCCTAACCCTTAGATGAATCCACCGTGCCGGTTTTGCGATGCAAAGATAGTCGCTTCTTCCGAATCTGCCAAATTTTTCCCGAATTTTTATTGGCGCGGCTCGCGCAGTTCAAAGCACCGCAAAATAATTTTGAATCCTGAATTGTGAATTATGAATTGAATTTCGTATCTTTGTGCTTTGAAATCAGGGAATTTATGTCCGAAAACAGATTGAAGATAGGTATCGCGCAGGGCGACCCCAACGGCATCGGCTGGGAGGTCATCCTCAAAACGTTCGCCGATTCGCGAATGGCCGAGCTGTGCACGCCGGTCATCTACGGGTCGCCCGAAACGGCCGCCTATTATCAAAATACGCTCCATGAGTCGGAGCCCGTGGCGTTCAACCCCGTCGATTCCGCGGCCGATGCACGGCGCGGACGCGTCAATCTGGTGGCTTGCGGCCGGACGCCCGGCGTCGCCCCGGGCCGTATCGCACCCGAAGCGGGCCGCGCTGCCGTCGAGGCCTTGCGCACGGCGGCGGCCGAACTCAAATCCGGTGCGCTGGATGCGCTCGTGACGGCCCCGTTCGACAAACAGGCCGTGCAGAGCGACGACTTCCGGTTTACGGGACATACCGAGTTTCTCGGGGCCGAGTTCGAGGGAGAACCGCTGATGATTCTGTGCAGCGACGTCCTGCGCGTCGGGCTCGTGACGAAACACCTGCCCGTGTCGGAAATCGCCTCGCACATCACCAAAGAGAAAATCGTCCGCGACCTGCACGCGCTGCGCCGGTCGCTGAAAGAGGATTTCGGCATCGTCGAACCGCGCATCGCCGTCATGGCGCTCAACCCCCATGCCGGCGACGGCGGGCTGCTGGGCCACGAGGAGGAGGAGATTATCCGTCCGGCGATTGCCGAGGCGTTCGGGGCCGGTGTGCTGGCGTTCGGGCCTTTCGCGGCCGACGGGCTTTTCGCCGGCGGCGATTACGTCCGCTACGACGGGATTCTGGCCATGTACCACGATCAGGGGCTGGCGCCGTTCAAGAGCCTTTCGCCCGACGGGGTGAATTTCACGGCCGGGCTGCCGGTCGTCCGCACGTCGCCCGACCATGGCACGGCATTCGATATAGCCGGTCAGGACAAGGCCGACCCGCAGTCGATGCGCAATGCCGTCTACGCGGCCTGCGACATCGTGGAACACCGCCGCCGGTGGGCACGGTGGACAGCCGACCCGCTGCCGCATGCCGAGCGCGAACGCACGCGCCGCGACATGTCGGTACGGGAACTGCCCCAAACCGAAAAGGAAGATTGAAAATCACGGGGGACGCGGGCGGATTCCGCCTCGTATCTACGGAACCGCACGGGAACCCCGATAACTTAATGGAATAAACAATGGTGAAAATCACTTTTCCCGATGGCTCGGTCAAAGAGTACGCCAAAGGGACGACTGCTTACCAAGTTGCGGAGAGTATCAGCCCTCGTTTAGCTGCCGACGCTCTGGCCGCTTCGGTAAACGGCGCGACGGTCGACATGTCGCGCCCGATCGAAGCCGACGCTTCGGTCAAATTCTTCAAATGGGACGACGACGAGGGCAAGCATGCTTTCTGGCACACGTCGTCGCACTTGTTGGCGGAGGCGCTCGAAGCGCTCTATCCGGGCATCAAGTTCGGCATCGGGCCGGCCATCGAAAACGGTTTCTATTACGACGTTGATTCGCCGGTAGCCATTACCGAGGCCGACCTGCCGGCGATCGAACAGAAAATGCAGGAGCTCGCCCGCAACAAGGAGGAGCTGGTGCGCCGCGAGGTGCCCAAAGCCGAAGCGCTGAAAACTTTTACCGAAAAGGGCGACCAATATAAGGTCGAGCTGATTTCCGACCTCGACGACGGCACGATTTCGTTCTACACGAACGGTGCTTTCACCGACCTTTGCCGCGGGCCGCATATCCCCAATACGGGTTACATCAAGGCAATCAAGTTGACCTCCGTGGCCGGTGCCTACTGGCGCGGCGACGAGCACAACAAGATGCTGACCCGCATCTACGGCATCTCGTTCCCCAAGAAGTCGATGCTCGACGAGTATCTGGCCATGATGGAGGAGGCCAAGAAACGCGACCACCGCAAACTGGGCAAAGACCTCGAATTGTTCACCTTCTCGCAGCGCGTGGGGCAGGGCCTGCCCTTGTGGCTACCCAAAGGCGCCGCACTGCGCGACCGCCTCGAACAGTTCCTGCGCAACGTGCAGAAGCAGTACGGCTACCAGCAGGTCATCACGCCGCACATCGGCAACAAGGAGCTTTACGTTACGTCGGGCCACTATGCCAAATACGGCAAGGATTCGTTCCAGCCCATCCATACCCCGATAGAAGGCGAGGAGTATTTATTGAAACCGATGAACTGCCCGCACCACTGCGAGATTTACCGGTCGAAACCCCGTTCGTACAAGGAGCTGCCCGTGCGGCTGGCTGAGTTCGGTACCGTGTACCGTTACGAGCAGTCGGGCGAGTTGCACGGTTTGACCCGTGTGCGCGGGTTCACGCAGGACGATGCGCACCTGTTCGTGCGTCCCGACCAGTTGCTCGAAGAGTTCGAGCGCGTCATCGACATCGTGCTCTATATCTTCCGCACGCTCAAATTCGACAGCTATACGGCACAGATTTCGCTGCGCGACCCCAACAACCGCGAGAAGTACATCGGCTCGGACGAGAACTGGGAGAAAGCCGAATCGGCTATCATGAAGGCCGCCGAGGAGAAGGGGCTGAATACCGTCGTCGAATACGGCGAGGCTGCGTTCTACGGCCCGAAGCTCGACTTCATGGTCAAGGACGCAATCGGCCGCAAGTGGCAGCTGGGCACCATTCAGGTGGACTACAACCTGCCCGAACGCTTCGACCTGACCTACAAGGGGGCCGACGACAAACTGCACCGGCCTATCATGATCCACCGTGCGCCGTTCGGTTCGATGGAGCGTTTCGTGGCCGTGCTGCTGGAGCATACGGGCGGCAAGTTCCCGTTGTGGCTGTCGCCCGACCAAGTGGTCGTGCTGCCCATTTCGGAGAAGTACAACGACTACGCCGAAAAGGTCGTGAAGTATCTGAACGACCACGATGTCCGTGCGCAAATCGACGACCGCAACGAGAAAATCGGCCGCAAAATCCGCGACAACGAGCTGAAACGCACGCCGTTCCTGCTCATCGTCGGCGAAAAGGAGGAGGCCGACGGACTGGTGTCGGTGCGTGCGCAGGGCGAGGGCGACAAGGGTCAGATGACGCTCGATGCGTTCCGCGAACTGATTGCCGGGCTGGTCAAGCAGGAAACCGACGCCAATAAATTGAAAGTAAACTAATTTAATAAAAATTTACCATTATCGCAACACCGAAACCATTCCCGCCGCGACCGTTCAGTCCCGGGAATAACCGGCCGAAACCGGCCGTCGGAAGAGATCCCCGTTTCGGGCGCCGTCCGCCCGAAAAAGAGTATCCCCATCGCATCAACGAGCAGATTACGGCTCCCGAAGTGCGCGTGGTGGGGGATAACGTCGAACAGCCGCAGGTCATGCCGATTCGCGATGCGCTCCGGCTCGCCGACGAACTCGACCTCGACCTGATCGAGATTTCGCCCAAGGCGGAACCGCCCGTATGCCGCATCGCGGACTACCAGAAGTTCCTGTACCAGCAGCGCAAGAAGGCGAAAGAGATCAAGGCCAACCAGACGAAGGTCGTCGTCAAGGAGATCCGGTTCGGACCTCAGACCGACGACCACGACTACAACTTCAAGTTGAAGCACGCGCAGAATTTCCTGAAAGAGGGGGCCAAAGTGAAGGCTTATGTTTTCTTCCGCGGCCGTTCCATTGTCTTCAAGGAGCAGGGCGAAATCCTGTTGCTGCGCTTCGCCACCGATTTGGAGGAGGTCGCCAAAGTCGAGATGATGCCGAAACTCGACGGCAAGAAAATGAACATGATGCTGGCTCCCAAAGCCAAGAAATAGGGTGTTCGGAGGGGCATGCCCGTTTTCGAGGGCGTGCGTTTCCGGCAGACGATGAAGAAAGCGGTTGCAGTTCGTTGCAACCGCTTTTTTGCGTTCGGCCACGCGCGTTCTGTCCGGCGCGCGTTTTGTCGGCAGGAGTTTTGTCGGCGGGCGGCCGTCGGTGCCCGGGACGGTTCGCGGACGCCGTTTCGCGGCCGTCAGTTCGCGAAAGTCAGCCCGTCGGGTGCCGCGTCGATGCGAATGGGTTTCGTGCGGTCGACTTCGCCCGCCAAGATGCGTTTCGACAGTTCGTTGACTATCGTGCGCTGAATCGTCCGCTTCACGGGGCGTGCGCCGTAGAGCGGGTCGAATCCGGCGGCGGCCACCCAGTCGCGGGCCGCCGGCGTGTATTCCAGCCGGATGCCGTTCTCCGACAGCAGCTTCGTGACGAACCTCAGTTGCAGGTCGACGATCCGGCCGATTTCCGCGCGCGTCAGCGGCTCGAACAGCACGATTTCGTCGATGCGGTTCAGGAATTCCGGTTTGAGCTGCTGCTTCAGCAGGTCGACCACCTCGTCGCGCGTCCGCTCGATGGTCTCCGGCGAAACCGCATTGCCGTCGAACGATGCCAGCCGCTCCTGTATCAGCTGCGAACCCATGTTCGAGGTCATGATGATGATCGTGTTGCGGAAATCGACCGTGCGGCCCTTGTTGTCGGTCAGCCGGCCGTCGTCCAGCACTTGCAGCAGGATGTTGAAAACATCGGGGTGCGCTTTTTCGATTTCGTCCAGCAGCACCACTGAGTAGGGTTTGCGCCGCACGGCTTCGGTCAGCTGGCCGCCCTCGTCGTAGCCGACGTATCCCGGAGGCGCGCCCACGAGCCGCGACACGCTGTGGCGCTCCTGATATTCGCTCATGTCGATGCGCGTCATCATCGAGTCGTCGTTGAACAGGAACTCCGCCAGCGCTTTGGCCAGCTCGGTCTTGCCGACGCCCGTCGTGCCCAAGAAGATGAACGAACCGATCGGTTTGCGCGGGTCGTTGAGCCCCGCCCGCGACCGCCGCACGGCATCCGAAATGGCGGCGATGGCCTGCTCCTGCCCGACGACCCGCCGGTGCAACTCGTCCTCCATGTGCAGGAGCTTTTCGCGCTCCGAAGCCAGCATCCGCGCGACGGGAATGCCCGTCCAGCGGGCCACCACTTCGGCGACGTCCTGCGCGTCGACCTCCTCCTTGATCATCGAATCGCCCGCCGCAGCCAGTTTGTACTCCTCTTGCAGCGTCGCAATCTCCCGTTCGGCCTCTTGGATGCGGCCGTAGCGGATTTCGGCCACCCGGCCGTAGTCGCCCTGCCGCTCGGCCTGCTGGGCTTCGACTTTCAGCTGTTCGATGCGGTCCTTGTTGGTCTGGATTTTTTTGAGCAGGTCGCGCTGCCCCTGCCACTTGGCCCGCATCGCCGAATCGCGCGCTTTCAGTTCGTCGATTTCGTGCGAAAGCTGGTCGATGCGCGCCGCGTCGTTTTCGCGGCGGATGGCTTCGCGTTCGATTTCCAGCTGGCGCACGCGGCGGTCGAGCGTGTCGATTTCTTCGGGCACGGAGTTCATCTCCAGCCGCAGCCGCGAGGCCGCTTCGTCGATGAGGTCGATGGCCTTGTCGGGCAGGAAGCGCGAGGTGATGTAGCGCGTCGAAAGCTCGACCGCCGCGACGATCGCCTCGTCCTTGATGCGCACTTGGTGGTGGTTTTCGTAGCGTTCTTTCAGCCCGCGCAGAATCGACACGGCATCCTCCTGCGTCGGTTCGTCGACCGCGACTTTCTGGAAACGGCGTTCCAGCGCCTTGTCCTGCTCGAAGTATTTTTGGAACTCGTCGAGCGTCGTCGCGCCGATCGTGCGCAGCTCGCCGCGCGCCAGCGCCGGTTTCAGGATGTTGGCCGCATCCATCGCACCCGACGATTTGCCCGCTCCGACCAGCGTGTGGATTTCGTCGATGAACAACAGGATTTCGCCGTCGCTGGCGATGACCTCCTGCACGACCCCTTTGAGCCGCTCCTCGAATTCGCCCTGATACTTCGCACCGGCAATCAGCGCCCCCATGTCGAGCGAATAGACGGTCTTGGATTTCAGGTTTTCGGGCACGTCGCCGTCGACGATGCGGTGGGCGATGCCTTCGGCAATGGCGGTCTTGCCGACCCCCGCTTCGCCGACCAGTATCGGGTTGTTCTTCGTGCGGCGCGACAGGATTTGCAGCACGCGGCGGATTTCCTCGTCGCGGCCGATCACGGGGTCGAGTTTGCCCGAACGGGCCATTTCATTGAGGTCGATAGCATATTTGCCTAATGAATCAAATTCCTTTTCGGCGGTCGGCGAATCGACCGTCGCGCCCTTGCGGAACGTGCGGATGGCTTCGACGAGCTCTTTTTCCGTCGCGCCGTGCCGTTTCAGCAGGTCGGCCGCCTGCCCGCGTTCGGCGACGAGCGCCAGCAGCAGATGTTCGACCGAAGCATATTTGTCGTTGAACGTGCGGGTGAAGTCGACGGCCCGCTGGACGACGCGCGAGCAATCCTGCGAGAAGAATTGTTCGCCCGCACCCTCGACGCGCGGCAGGGCGGCCGCCGCTTGTTGCACGTCGTTGCGCAGTGCCCGGACGCCGACGCCGACCCGTCCCAGCAGAAAAGCCGCGAGCGAATCCTCCTCGCGCACGAGCACGCTCAACAAGTGAAGCGGCTCGACCGCCTGCTGTCCGTGTTCCTTTGCCTGCAAGAGCGCCGCTTGGAGCGCCTCTTGGGCCTTTACGGTAAGTGTGTTGATGTTCATATCGCGTATTTTTCGGTTCCGTTTCCGGCCGTGCCTCCGCAAAGCCCCTGCCACGCCGCCTGTTCGGACAAGCTGGCGGGTTTTGGCAGGCCGCGCCTGTCAGTTCGTGCCAAAAAGGCGGACATCGGGCGACAGATTGGCAATGTATGGGGCGCAGCCTGCGGAGTGCACGCCAATGGCGGGCCTCCGCCGCCGGAGGCTGCGGCCCGCGCGGCTCAAAGAGCCGCTATTATTCCGTGACGGCGCAGAAACCGTCTGAAACATGGGAACGGTCTATCGCGCTAATAAAAAAATTCGTATCTTTGCGATGCTATGAGTGATTTCATCGTCAGTGCACGCAAATACCGTCCCGCGACCTTCGCTTCGGTCGTCGGGCAGCAGCACATCACCTCCACGCTCCGCAATGCCATCGAGCGCGGGCAGCTGGCCCATGCCTACCTGTTCTGCGGCCCGCGCGGGGTCGGAAAGACCACCTGCGCCCGCATCTTCGCCAAAGCGATCAACTGCCTGAAACCCGACGGGGCCGAAGCGTGCAACGAGTGCGAATCGTGCCGTTCGTTCAACGAGGGCCGTTCGCTCAACATCCACGAACTGGATGCCGCGTCGAACAACTCGGTCGAGGACATCCGCACGCTCATCGAGCAGGTGCGCATCATCCCGCAGGTGGGGCGTTATTCGGTCTTCATCATCGACGAGGTGCACATGCTCTCGGCGGCCGCGTTCAACGCTTTCCTCAAAACGTTGGAGGAGCCGCCCGCCCATGCGATTTTCATCCTCGCCACGACCGAGAAACACAAAATCATTCCGACCATTCTGTCGCGGTGCCAGATCTACGATTTCAACCGCATCCGCGTCGAAGACGGGGTCGAGTACCTGAAATACATCGCCGCGCAGGAGGGCATCGAGGCCGACGAGGAGTCGCTCAACCTCATCGCGCAGAAAGCCGACGGCGGCATGCGCGACGCGCTGTCGATGTTCGACAAGGC
>CAZGYX010000043.1:0-9600 GCA_964530735.1 uncultured Alistipes sp.
GTGGATGCGCCGCACCCACGGCGCGAACCGTTCGACGCTGCGGAACCAGTAGCGCAGCGTCCGCCAGTCGCGGTAGCGGGCGACCGAGGCGTCCTCCTCGCCGCATGCGGCGTGCCGTGCGGCCGCGAACTCGTTGCGCCACGCCGGGTCGCTGCCGTCGACCCACAGAATGACGAAATCCGTATCGTTCATTGTACCAATAGATTGCATCCTCGTATATCCGAACCTGCGATGCGTCCCTCGACCTCGAACGAACCGTCGGCGAAGACCCGTCCGGCGTCTTCGGTCTGGATGAACGCGCACGACCACCAGTTGGCCAAGTCGATGATGTTCAGCCCGCCGCGCGTGCCGGCCGGCAGCATCGCGAACGGGTCGTTGATGTCGCGGGCCACGACGCGCATCCATGCCGGACAGCGGAACCGGTTGCCGCCTGCGGAATAGGCTTGCGAGGTGAGTTCGGCCATGCCGTATTCGGAGTGGATTTCGTCCACCCCGAACGCATCGCACAGCAGTTTGTGAAAGGCTTGTTTGGAAATTTCCTCGCGGCGGCCTTTCATGCCGCCCGTCTCCATGACGACCGTGTCGTGCAGGCGCGGGGCATAGCGTTCGGCCAGTTCCCACAGGGCGTAGCTCACGCCCAGCAGGATTTTGGGTTTTGGGTCGTTTTCGAGGGCGGTTATCAGCTCCTCATAGTTGTTTAAGAAGAATCCGCCGGCGCCGCAGTCGGCAATCAGCCGGTCGGCCATGTAGACCAGCGACGAGCCCTTGCGTTGCAGGTAGTTGGGCAGCAGGGCATAGAGGCTCCAGCGGCGCGGTTCGCCGTAGAACGCGCGGAACGCCTCGCGAAAAGCCCGTTCGTAGAGGGCCAGCGAGCGCATCGGGTGGCGCGACGAGGTCATGCCGGTGGTGGCCGACGAGGTGAAAACCGCTTCGGGTTCCGCGCCGCCGCAGTAGACGTCGCGGGTTTTGAACAGCTGAATAGGGAGGAACGGAATGTCGTTAAGCCGGGCGATATGCTCCGGGTCGACGTCGATGAGCGCGAGGTATTCGCGATAGGGCGGGCATTCGGCGGCTTGCCGGCGGAATACCTCCAATGCGGCGGCCTCGAATGCTTCGGCCGTACGGATGCGGAACAGGTCGTCGGGCGTCATCATCGTTGCAGGGTTTGGGAGGTCCGTCGGCGGAACTCCGCACAGACGATGCCTGTGGCCATGGCCACGTTGAGCGATTCGGTCGTGCGCCGGTCGGCCGGATAGGGCGGAATCAGGAGTTTGCGCGTCACCGTCGCGGCCACTTCGGGCGTTACGCCGCGCCCCTCGTTGCCCATTACGACGATGCCCGCCGGCGTCAACTCGGTGCGGTGGAGGTTCTCGCCGTCGAGGAACGTGCCGTAAACCGGCAGGCCGTGCCCTGCCGCTTCGCGCAGGAACGGGGCCAGCGGCGTGTAGTGCACCCGCACCCGCAGAATGGCCCCCATGGTTGCCTGCACGACTTTCGGATTGAAACAGTCGGCCGTCGCGGGCGAGCAGACCACGTCGCCGATGCCGTACCAGTCGGCCAGCCGGATGATCGTGCCCAAGTTGCCCGGATTCTGCACGTCGTCCAACGCGAGGGTCAGCCGGTCGGCCAGCCGGGCCGCGTCGAGCGTGTAGTGCGGAATCTCGACCAGCGCCAGTTCGGACGAGGCGGTTTTCAGCAGCGACAGCCGCTCCATGTCGTGCGGGGCGACCCGTTCGACCTCCGGCCCCGCGAATACGCCCGTCGAGGTGAAAATTTTGCGCACCCGCAGATGCGATGCACGCAGCTCGCCGATGAGCTTTTCGCCCTCGGCGACGAAGAGTCCGTGCTCCGTGCGGCCGCGTTTGTCGGCCAGCGAGCGGACGAGTTGGATTTCGGCTTTGGTCATCGGCGTTTCTCTATGACAAAGGTTTCCCGCTCCGTAGCGGCATAGGTCTCCGGAAAAAGCGTGCGGGCCTCGTCGACCAGCACCTGTTCGTCCTTGTAGCGCGACGAGTAGTGGCCGATGAGCAGCCGGCCGGCTTCGGCTTTCAGGGCGGCTTTGGCGGCTTCGAGCGTCGTCGAGTGGCCGCGTTCTTTGGCCGTGCGCCGTTCGGCGGCCGCGTAGGTCGCTTCGTGGTACATCAGGTCGACCCCGCGGCACAGCGCCGCCGCTTTGGCCGAGAAGTTGGTGTCCGACAGGTAGGCATACGCGCGCGGTTCGTAGGGACGGTAGGTCAGTTCGGCGTTGGGAACGACCTCGCCCGTGTCGAGCCGGACATCCTCGCCCCGCTTGGCCGCCGTAATCTGGGCGATGGAGAGGCCGTATTTGGCGATTTTGAACTTGTCGACGTTGAGGGGCGGCCGCTTCTCGCGGAACAGAAAACCGGCGCACGGCACGCGGTGGCGCAGCGGAATGCTCCACACTTCGAGCGTGCGGTTTTCCAATAGCAGGGCGTGTTTCGTCGTGTCGGTTTCGCTCCATTCGACGGGGTAAGGCAGTTCGCGGTCGAAATAGCGCATGTGCGCGGCGAGTATTTCGCCGAACGGGGCCGGCGCATGGATGCGGAGCGCCGTTTTGCGCCCGTAGAGCCCCATGGTCGAGAGCAGCGGGAACAATCCGAACACGTGGTCGCCGTGCAGGTGCGAAAGGAACACCTCGCGGATTTTCAGCGGGCTGATGCCCGTGCGGATGAGCTGTTGCTGGACGCCCTCGCCCGCGTCGACCAGATAGTGTTGTTCGTGGACATCGACGATCTGGGCCGACGGATGCCGGTCGGCCGTCGGTTTGGCCGACGAAGAACCCAATATGGTGACGTTAAAACTCAACGCTTTATTGCAGTAGGAACCGTTCGCAGTCGAGCGCGGCGACGCAGCCCGAACCGGCCGCGACGATTGCCTGCCGGTAGTGCGGGTCGCGGACGTCCCCGGCCGCGAACACGCCTTCGACCGACGTGCGCGAGGAACCGCCTTCGACCCGGATGTATCCTTCGGCGTCGAGTTCCAGCTGGTCGGCGAACAGCTCCGTGTTGGGGTGGTGCCCGATTGCGAGGAAGAAGCCCGAAATCGCGATGCGGCGTTCCGAACCGTCGTTCTTGCGCAGCAGGGCGCCCGTCACGCCGCTGCCGTCGCCCAGCACTTCGGCCGTGTTGTGCTCGAACAGCACCTCGATGTTGGGCGTTTTGAAGACCCGTTCCTGCATCGCTTTCGAGGCGCGCAGAAAGGGCTTGCGCACGATCATGTAGACCTTGTTGCAGAGCGAGGCCAGATAGGTCGCCTCCTCGCAGGCCGTGTCGCCGCCGCCCACGACGGCGACGTCCTTTCGGCGATAGAAGAATCCGTCGCACGTGGCGCATGCGCTGACGCCCTGCCCGCGGAATTTGGTTTCGGACGGCAGGCCCAGATACTTGGCCGATGCGCCCGTCGCGATGATGACGCTTTCGGCGCAGAACTCCTTTTCGCCGTCGACGATGACGTGGAACGGACGCGACGAAAGGTCGATTTTCGTAATGGTTCCCGTGCGGATTTCGGTGCCGAAACGTTCGGCCTGTCGCCGCATGTCGGCCATCATCTGCGGGCCGTCCACGCCGTCGGGGTAGCCCGGAAAATTCTCGACCGTCGTGGTCGTGGTCAGCTGTCCGCCCGGTTCGATGCCCTCGTAGAGCACGGGCGAGAGGTTGGCGCGTGCCGTGTAAATGGCGGCCGTGTAACCTGCGGGGCCGCTGCCGATAATCAGTACTTTAAGTTGTTCCATGTCTGTGTTATGGTTCGTGCGTTTTTCTTCTGTCAAATACCTTGCGAGATTCGCCGATACCCGTTCGGGCAAATCTCATTCCTTGCCGAGCGGCGCGAATTCGCTCACCTGCTTCCCCGAATAGTCGAATCGGGCCCACAGCCCGTCCCGACGGGCGCGGATCGTGCTCGTCGCAGGGTCGTACTCCACGATTTCGTATTCGGGCGGCAGCACATGGTTCCCGTCGCGGTCGATGAGTCCCATGCCTTCGGCCGTCTGCACTTCGGCGCGTCCCTCGTGGAAATCGCCTGCCCACAAGTAGACCGGCGGAATCACCGGCCGGTTGTCGAGGTCGACGAACCCGAATCCCGATTCGTCCTCCACGCACACCCTGCCCTCGAACGGGTTGCCCGTCCAGCGGTGACCCGCAAAACGCGACGACGGGGCATAGTCCGCCGCCGCGTCGTGCAGCTCGGCGCACGACGTGGTCGTCCGAACGATTCGCCGCAGCGCTTCGATCGCTTCGGCGTCGCTGGCGTCGGTCGGCCCGACGAGGGCATCGTGGTAACGTAGCGGATAGAAATGCCCGTCGCTCCAGACGAGGTTGGCGGGTTTCAGATTGCGGTGTACGAATCGGGCGCGTCGGAGCGTCTCTTCGAGCCGGTCGAGGGCGGCCAGCAGGGTCGAGCCCCGTTCGGTGTGCAGGGCCTCCGAAAATCCCCCCCCCGACGGTATCCGTTGCAGTATCAAGTCGCTGACATACAACTTTGTACATGCGTCTTGGCAGTGCATCTCGTGCGGCAGAATGCGGTATTCCGTCAGGGCCGGGCAGTCGATTTTGCGCAGGGCCGTCGCCGTGCGTTCGACCTGTTGCATCGCCGCCGGTTCGAGCGGCAGCGCAAGCAGCCAGCGGCCGCCCCGCCATTCGATTTCGGCTTCGGCGAAACGGGTCGTGCGGCGCAGGCGGGGCATTCCGTCGTCGCCGACTACGGGGCGGGCGTCGGTGAGGGTCGCGAACGAGAGGTCGGGCGTCAGCAGCGCCTGCATGAAGATGTGGAGGGTCGGTGCCATGACTTTTATTCGGTTTTGATGCTGATGGAGCCGATGTTGAGCATGGCGAGCAGCTCGGCGGCCGAAGCGTTGAAACTCATGCCGCGGAAGGGCGGCATCGCTTCGGGACCTTTCGATTCGCGGATCGCCTCGTCGAATACGCGCGGCATCTCCGACGAACATTCGTAGAGCAGCGATGCGTAGCGGCTCGGATAGTCGGCTTCGGACGCCGACGGGAAGAATACGGCGCGGGGGTCGTCGCAGTTCGAGATGTGGATGTTGATCAGCAGCACGTTGCCGTCGGCCGTGTGCAGCGATTTGATTTGTTCCGATACGGCCAGCAGTTCATCGTCCTCGCAGTCCGTGGCTTCGCCGTCGGTGATGTTGAACACCACCGGCGGGAAACTCTCCGCATGGGCGGGTTCGGCGCACCACGCCGCCACGAAATCGCGGGCACGGCGCAGGGCTTCGCACATCGGGGTCTGTCCGGCCGCTTTCGCGGCGATCCACTGGGGCGACGGCAGTTCGCGCAGCGAGATGCCGCCGTTCGGCAGCCGGCAGGGCAGCACTTCGGTCCGCATGGTCGCTTTGCAGGCGGCCAGTTCGCTGATCGTGAGCGATTCGCGTTCGTCGGGAAGCAGCGAGCGCACCTCGTCGTCGCCCGAATAGCCCAGCACGGCGATGTCGTAGTAGTTGCGCACGCCGTCGTCGCGGCGGGCCCGTTCGATAAGCTCGAACAGCAGCGAATTGGTAATCGACGTCACGGCGGCGGCTTTGGTCATCCGGCGTCCGCCGTAGGTGGTCTCTTCGGACATCGAGCCCGATGCGTCGATCAGCAGCACGAAAGCCGTGCGGTGGTTTCTGGTGATGCTTTGGGTGTACATCTCTGACAGCAGGTATGAAATCTCAAAAGTCTGGGGCGGGGTGTGCGCGGGACGGGTCAGTCCAGCCCGCGGACGGCCCGGTAGTCGGCCAGCCGTTCGGCATCGGCATCGCAGTCGAGCCCGTAGCCGACGGCCATGTCGGACGAACAGTCGCGGGCGCGGTCGGCATCGGTCATCTCGCGCAGGGTCGCGCGGATGTTCTCGCCGGCGGCGATGGCCTCGTTCAGTTCCTCGCGGGTCGGCGCGTGGCCCAGCATGCCGGCATAGACCGATTCGGCCCAGCTGCGGGCGTAGTCGTCGTAATGCACGTGGAAGATGCGGAACGCATTGTCCACCGCTTCGAGCGTCGCGAGCGTGCCGTTTTCGATTGCCTCGACGATGCGGTCGACCTCGCGTTTGGCGATGTATTGTCCCGCGATGTCCAGCCAGCGGCCGCTGCCGTCGTAGCGTTCCTCGACGGTGCCTTTGGCGAGCATCGTCCCCAGCGTCGCGACAATGGCCTTGTTGTACAGCCCGATGCCGCGCTGCACCGCCTTCGCGCGAATCTGCACGCGGTTATGGATGTAGGTCTCCGCTTTGGGGTCTTGCTCCTGCATGCGGTGCAGCAGGTCGACGGCCTGCAACAGCGCGCCGCCGATGTAGGGATTGTACTCCTCGAAGTCGATGATGTCGCGGCCGACGGTGCGCCGGTCGCGGGCGGGCCATTTTTCCAAGTCGCGGACGGTGCCGTAGCTCGTGAGGTTGGCGGCGGGCGTCAGCTGCGAGCGGCCCTCCTTCTCGATGAGGTAGGAGTACGGAAAGGCCGACGTGTCGTGGTGTGACGAGTGGTGGCCCATGACCATCGTGAAGGGGCCTTCCAGCGCGGGCGACATGATGTAGGCGCCCGAAGCGAACTTGCAGCCGCGCAGGTGCACGGCCTGATGCACGGCGCCGCTCTTGAACAGGTGGTTGCTCTGGTTCGAGCCGCTGCCCGCGTTGAAGAACGAGAACATGCCCGCGATGAGCAGCGACGATTTGTGGTGCGAAACGGTATAGGGGCCGGCGAAAATGGCCGCCGCCTCGCCGTTCTCGCAGTGCGAATTGGCGAAAAAGAGCGATTCCGACGCGGTGAATCCCTTGTCCATGATGCAGCTTTCGCCCACGAAACAGTGTTCGAGCGTCGTGCCGTTGTCGACCCGTGCGTTTTCGGCGCAGATGAATCCGTAGGCCTTGACGTCCGCGCCGATGCGGACGCCGTTGCAGAGCGTGCCGTTTTCGAGGGCCGACGCGCCGTCGACCGTCACGCCGTTTCCGATGCGCATTTCGCGGACGAACCGCGCCCCGACAATGCGGCAGTCGCGGCCCACTTCGCCCAGCTCCGAAGCCTGCGCTTCGGCATGGGCTTCGACCATGCGTTCGAGTGCCGCGACGGCTTGCGGGCGGTGGCGGTAGACGGCCATGAGATAGGCGGCCTGCGCCGAAAGCGTGTCCGCGATTTTGACCGTGCGGCCGCCGCATTCGTTCATCGTCGCCACTTCGACGCCGTTGCCGAACGTGGTGCGCTTGCGGCACTCCAACGCCGCGACATCCTCGACCAGCGAATTTTCGCCGATGCGGTAGTTGCGGACGCACGAACGCCGGATGCAGGCCCCCGATGCCAGTTCGACACGCCCTTCCAACCGGCAGTGTTGCAACTGGTTTGGCTGAAAATCGTCGCTCACGGCGACGAGCGGCCACGCTTCGGCCGTGACACCGGCGGATTCCAGTGCGGTTATTTCGGAGTCGGAAAGCGTTCTGAATCGGGTCATCGCGGGAAGATTTCGGTTTTCGCAAAGATACGAATAAGCCGAACACAATGCCAAATTTATTTGAGCATTGTTGAGGCGGGAGTATCTTGGGCAAAGCCAAAGATACGATTTTCAGAATGAAAAAAGAAATTTTTTATTGACGCGACCGCCCGTCGGCCCGATAAAAAAGCCCGCCTTTGTAAGTAAAGGCGGGCTTGTGCATTGCAGTCGCGGTGCTTGTCAGTTCGCGGGAGCGGCCGTTTCGGTGATGCCCAGTTCTTTCTTCACTTCCGGTGCGATGTCCGTCAGCGCCACTTCGTCGAAATAGACTAACGCGCCCACCGCCGTATCGAACACGGCGAGGTAGCCGTTCGTAGCCGAAACCTTGTCGATCGCGTTCTTGGCTTTCTCGATAATCGGAATCATCAATTCGTTCTGCTTTTTCTGAATATCCTCCTGCGCTACCTGCTGGAACTCGCGGATGCGGGCCACGATCGACTCCAACTCTTTGGCTTTCATGTCGCGCACGGCCTCGGTGTAGGTGTTCATGTTCTTTTGGAAGTCCTGCAACTTGTTGTTGTATTCGACTTGGAGCGATTCCATTTCGCCGTCGAGGTTCTTGGCATAGGCCTCCATGTTGACCTGCATCTCTTTGGTTTCGGGCATGGCCGCGATGATTTCGTTCGAATTGATGCGACCGAATTTCTGTGCGAAGAGCGACGTCGCGCCCATCGTCAGTACAACCGCAAGGGTTAGTTTGATTGTCTTTTTCATGGCTATTGGATTTTTGATTTGCAATTCATTTTGTCAGTGGGGCGGGCCTCCGCAAAACCCTTGATTACAGCGCGTCGATGATTTGTTGCGTGCGGTCGATGCGGTCGCTGTTGTAGAGCAGCGTCGGGTTGTTCGACGCATCGAGCACGAGGTCGGCGCCCGCCTGTTGGGCATAGCGTTCGATCGTGTCGAAAACCCGTTTCTGAATGGGCTGGATCAGCTCCTGCCGCTTTTTCATCAGCGTGCCGTCGGTGCCGAAAAGGCTTTCCTGAAACTCCTGCGCCGCTTTTTCCTGTTCCAGAATGGCGTTTTCGCGGGTTTGGCGGGCCGAAGCCGACAGCGACGCTTTCTGGCTCATGTAGTTCTCGTAGAGTTGTTCGACGGCCGCATATTTGGTATCGACCTGCGACTGGTACTGGCGGGCCAGCTCGTCCAACTCGGTCAGCGCCTTGTTGTAGGCATCGATGGACTTGAATACTTTTTCGCTGTTGACCACGATGTAGTTCTGGGCCGCGAGGGTCGTCATCGCGCCCAACAGCAGCGTCGTTAAAATCAGTCGTTTCATGCTCTTGTGCTTTAATTTTTGCCTTTATCGCTTCAAATATGTTGCCACCCTGTTGTTACAAGGGCCGTATCCTTACTTTTTAAGTCCCCCTTTTCAAAGGGGGATTTAGAGGGTTTGTCTGTATGGTCCCCCTCGGGGACAACAGTTTTAATTTCAGCTGTCGCTGAAATTAAAACTGTTGTCCCATGACGAAGTGGAACTGGCTGCCGCTCTTGGTCGTCGAGCCGGCCGGCGGGTCGAATCCGTAGCCCCAGTCGATGCCCAGCATGCCGACCACCGGCAGGTAGAGCCGCACGCCGAATCCGGCGGCCCGCTTGATGCGGAACGGCGAGAACGATTTCCACGAATTGAACGCATTGCCGCCTTCGAGGAAGCCCAGCACGTAAATCTGCGACGAGGGTTTCAGAATCACCGGATAGCGCAGCTCCATGGTGTACTTGTTGTAGCCCCGCGCGTAGTTCTCGCCCACCGGGTCGAGCGCGCCGTCTTCGTAACCGCGCATCGAGATGATGTCGATACCGTAGTAGTTGTAGCCCGACATGCCGTCGCCGCCGACCTCGAACCGCTCGAACGGCGAGACCTTATGCCGGTTGTAGGCTCCCAAGTAGCCCATTTCGGCCTTGACCATCAGCACGAGGTTCATGTTGCGGGTCAGGGCTTGGAACCATTGCCCCTTGAACTGCCATTTGTGGAATTCGATCCACTTGTAGCGTTGGGCGCTCGTCATGGCGGGGTCGCTGTAATCCCTGCCGTCCCACAGCGAGTAGGGGAGCGTGGCCTGCACCGATGCGCTGAACTCCGAGCCGCGCCGCGGATAAATGGGCTGGTCGA
>CAZGYX010000044.1:0-9437 GCA_964530735.1 uncultured Alistipes sp.
AGCTGCGGTCGGGTTCGACGATGCGTTCCGCGATGCGGTTCGCCTCGAATTCGGGATGCCGGTTGTAGGCCTCCTCGACGGTCGTCAGCACCTCGCGCACGGCTTGGAGGTATTCGCTTTCGCCCGGATGCCGACGTTCCAGATCGGTCATCAGATTTTTAACGTTCATAGTATTTTATAGGTTGGTTGATTTTCGTCCCGTCGTTGCGCACCGCCGGATGCGGCACCGTCGCACGGCCGTCGCTCCGGCTAAACAAATATAAACAATCTATTTCGATTCTCCAATCTTTTTCATCAGCGCTGCGGACAGTCATCGGGGTTCCGAAGGTCGGGAAGCGCCCCGACGCGCAGGCATCCACTGGCAGAGGCTACGGACGGCCGGTTTCCGGCGGTCGGAAGCTGCGGCCCGCGCGACTTTTTCAGAGCCGCCCCTCCTCCGCGAATTCGCGCACCGAGCGGATGTAGTGTTCGATGGTTTCGCCCATCGACACGAACGATTTGCCGCCTGCGGCGTTCTTGTGGCCGCCGCCGTTGAAGTACCGGCGGGCGAACAGGTTGACGTCGACCCCCGCGCGCGACCGCAGCGACACGCGGATGAACTTGTGCTGCGCCGAGAACATCGCCGACATCTTGACCGACCGGATCGAAAGGGCATAATTGACGAATCCCTCGTTGTCGCCCTGCTGGAAGTGGAATTTGCGCATCTCGTACTCGGTCAGCGACATGTAGGCCGCCTTGCCCTCCTCGATGATTTTCAGTTTGCGGTCGATGGCATAGCCGAACAGACGGGCGCGGCCCTCCGTATAGGAGTTGTAAACGCGGTTGTGGATTTCGGGGATGCGGATGCCGCGTTCGACCAGCACGGCCACCGCACGGAACAGTCCGGGCGTCAGCGACGAATAGGCGAAATTGCCCGTATCGGTCATGATGCCCACATAGAGCAGTTCGGCCATTTCGCGGGTAATCGCCTGCGTGCCCCACAGCGCCTCGATGAGCGAATAGACGACGAAACAGGTGCTGCAACTATCCGGGAACGACAGCAGCAGGTCGAACTCCGGGCCGGGAGCCAAATGGTGGTCGATGAGCACCCGTTTGGCGGTCGTATTAGAGGCGAGCGTATCGCTCAGAATTTCGAGCCGCGACAGCGTATTGAAGTCGAGGCAGTGGATTTGGTCGGCTTCGGCGACGGCACGGGCGGCGCGGCCCTCCTCGTCGGTGCGGAACACCACGAGTTCGTCGGCGCCCACCATCCAGTCGAGGAAATAGGGGTATTTGTTCGGCACGATGCAGGTCACGGTGTGCCCCAGCGTGCGCAGCATCCGGGCCCACGTGAACGACGAACCGATCGCATCCCCGTCGGGATTGGTGTGCGACACGATGACGATTTTCTGGGCGGGACGGGCGAGCAGCTCGCGCAGCGTATCCAGTTGGTCTTGTCGAATCTCCATAAGTCAAAGGCAATTTACTTCTCGAACGACGACTTTTCGGCGAAACGTTCGCTCAAAAAGGCCGTCACGCGCCGCCGGTCGGCATCGGTCGCATATTCCGAATCGTTCATGCAGAAGAACAATGGATTGTATTTCGCCAACTTGGCGTAGTGCCGCTTGTTTTCGATGTGGAACCGGAACGACGTCCGCCCGCCGACGTAACACAAGTGCATGCGCTTCTCGGCCAACGCCGCATAGGTGTACAGATTGCGCTGGATGTCGTTCGCCGCCCGCCCGTGGTTGCCCAGCGTAGGTTCGATTTCGGCATCGAACACCTCCCGCACGCGGGCGTAGTCGCTTTTCAGGTAGGCATCGACGTTGTGGTGGGCCTTGTCTTTGTTGTAAATCCCGTATTTGCGTTCGACCGCCAACGCCGCCGCCCGAACGACTCTCGGGAAGTAGCGTATGGGCTTGCGCACCACTTTCTCCCGAATGAACAGCGTCAGTTTCCGGAACGGACGCCGGTTCATCCGCGCGATCGGCAGGCCGTCGGGGGCGAAAAAGTCGCCGGGCTCGACGGGCCGGTTGAAGAACATGTCGTCGTTGGCGAACAGGAAGCGTTCGGCCAGTCCGGGTATTTTGTGCAAAAAATGTTCGATTACCGTCGAATTGAAACACGGCAGGCACACTGCCGGCATGATTTCCTTGTGGTCGACGATCCGTATCTTGGGATTCGACGTGTCGAGCCAGCGGGGCGTCTGCCCGTCGGTAACGATGAATATCCGGCGGATCCACGGCGCGTACAGCTCCGCCGAACGCAGGCTGTATTTCAGTTCGTCGTTGTCGGCGTACCGGCCCTTGCAGTTCACGCCCGACCTGTCTTCCGGCCGGCCGATGCAGGCGTTGCGTTTCTCGACCCATTGGGGGTCGCTTCCGTCGACCCAAAGGTAGACCAAATCTATCTCTTCCATGATTTTTCCCTTTTCCTTATCTATTGTTCATCCTCGATGTCGTTCAGGTCGAACCGGTCGAAATACTCCAACGTACGGTTCCCTTTCCCGCGCGCCCGTCCGCGCGCCGATTTCCCCAAAAACTCCTCGTAAGACTTCACCGCATAGTGGTTGATGCGGATAACGTCCTGCTGGGGTTCGCGGTCGCGGAAATTCTTTCGGATCCGCCCGCCGTGCGAATCGGCGGCGTGTCCCGAAATCCGCGCGGCTTCGTGGCACCCGATCATCCCGTAGACCCGTCGCGGGTCCACGATACTTTTCACATGGCGGTTCAGGTAGTGGTTCGGCTCGGAGTGGCGTTTGAAGCGTTCCATCATCGTGCCGGACGTCTTGGTCTTCGCCCCGCCGCTGCCGTAAATCAGCCAGTTGATTTCGACGACCGGGAACGCCTCGAACCGGTGCAGGAAGTCCGGTATCGAACCGTCCTCGACGGGCACGATGAACTCGTCCAAGTCGATGAAGGCGATCCAGCGTGCGGACAGCCGGTTGCGTTCCAGACAATCGTCGTAAGCCGGCAGCTGCTGCTGACGCCCGGGCCAGTAGCGATACTCTACGAGACCCGAACGGACGTAGGGTTCGAGAATCTCGCGCGTGCCGTCGGTGCTTTCGTTGTCGTAGATGTAGAATTTGTCGACCCCCTGCCGTCGGTGCCATTCGAGCCACTCGACGAAATACGGGCCCTCGTTCTTGGCAATGGCGCACACCGCCAGATAATGCTCGGGGGGGGGCGAATCGCGTTTCAGCCGGTATTTCAGCCCGACGGCCCGAAAAAGGCCGTAGCGCAGGATGCCGCGCCACCGGTTGCGGGTCATCTTGTGCGGAATCACCCCCGCCACGATTTCAGCAAGTTTTTTGTTCATGGGGCTCGTCTCTTTTCGGCGTTATTGAAGCTCGAAGCTCGACTTTTCGGGCAGGATGTGCTCGAAAGCCGCTTTCAGATTCCCCATGACCTGTTCGTAGTTGCGTATGTGTACGTTGTCGTTCAGGCAAATCAGGTTGTAGGACTGTTCGTAAATCGCCTGCACGGCCTGCTTCGGCCGCATCATCAGCGGAAACATCTTCGTGTCGCGGTAGGTGTTGTAAGGCTCGAAATTCCCCTTGCAAATCTGCCACGTGCGGAACAGCTCCGGCGAATAATCGGTCCGTGTGCGGAACCGGTTGGCCGAAGTTTCGGTCAGCTCTTTTTCGGCGACGGCCCACACCTCCTCGAACGTCGATTTCAGATAGGGCTGGGCGTTGTGCGGGATGCACAGCGTAATGAATTTGCCGTAAGGTTTTAATAAATAGTTCCAGAATGCTTTTGAACCGTAGGATTTATCGAACCACTTGTCGTGGAAACGCGCCATGACCTCCCGCTTGTCGAAGTGGCGGTTGATGATTCGGATGTTGTTCTTGATTGTCCGGTACCACTGCGACCACGACGGGTTGTACTGGAATGCGGCGATGTCGCACGGCAGACCGTTCCTGAAAAAACGGTCGATCCCGATATTGTTTATTAAATAAAAATCGTCGTTGAAGTAGACGAAATGTTCCGCCAAGTCCGGTATCTTGTGCATATAACGCTCTATGACCACCGAATTGTAGGTCGGCAGGAACTGCTCCGGGATGTAATCCTTGTGGCTGACCAGATGGATCTTGGGGTTGTCCGCATCGAGCCATTCGGGTTTCTGCCCGCTGGTGACGAAGTGGATTTTCCGCACCCACGGAGCGAATTTCTCCACGCCGCGGAACCAGTATTTCAGAAACCCGTAATCGCGGAACCGGGCTTCGGAGACACCGTTCCGCGTATTGTTCTTATCGCCGGAATATCTCGAAAATTCAGCTTGCCACTCGGGATCGTTCATGTCGACCCATGTGATGACGAAATCTATCTCCATTCGATCAAGGGGGTTAATTCTTTGCATTATGTTCATTTGTCGAGCTGCTCCTCCGCATATTTGAACCGGTTGTGCGACCACAGGTAGAGTTCGGGCTGCTGCCGGATTTCCTGTTCCAGCCGGCGGTAGTAGATCGCCGTCAGCTCGAAATCGGGCAGCGATTTCGGGTCGTCGTGCAGCGGCATGAATTCGCATTCGTAATACCCCCGTCCGACCCGTTTCATCCTGATGAACATCGCCTCGTAGCCGTAGTGCTTGGTGATTTTCTCGGTTCCGGTCAGCACCGGCACGCGGTGGTTCAGAAAATCGAGAAAGTGTTTCGCTTCGCGCTTCCTCGGCGACTGGTCGGCGATGAAGCCGATGATGAGCGGTTTGGGGCCTTTCGACTCCTCCGCGACGAACCGGACGGTGCGGTGCATGTCCACGCATCGGTTTCCGAACCGTTCGCGCAAATGCAGAATCAGCCGGTCGATTGCCTTATTGCGCAGCTTGTGATAGATTTGCGCGCTCAGGGCATCTTTGGTCAGCCACAGGCCCGACGTCGAGACCCACTCCCAGTTGCCGTAATGGCCCAGAAAGACCGAAATCGACCTTCCTTCGTGGAGCAGGGCGTTCACCTCGTCGGCATTGACGAACCGCATCCGCCGCTTCATCTCTTCGGGCGATATGGAGAACAGCTTGCAGCTTTCGAGCATCGTATCGACGAAAAACCGGTAAAATTTCTTTTCGATACGTTTTATCTCCCCTAAACTTTTTTCTGGAAACGATTCGGTCAGGTTTTTCCGCACGATTTTCCGGCGGTAGCGCACGACGTAATAAAGCGGGTAGAACAGTATGTCGGAAATGACATAAAGCAGCCCGAAAGGAATGTACGATACCAGTTTGAAAACGAAAAACAGCAAACGATACATAGCCATGCGCTTCGTAATGTCATCCGACCTCCTCGTCCGTCACCAGAGTTTTTCGGGGTATTCACCGGCGGCAATCAGCGCGTCGATTTTGTCCACCACGCCCTGCCGGTCGGCCGCATAGGTCACGCCGAACCACTTGGCCGTCGTGTCCAGCACCTCGACCGTCGCCTTGCCGCCCACGATCAGTTCGTTCACGACCAGCGGAATAAAAAATTCGGCTTTCGGCTTGTCGATGTTCTCTTTCAGGAACCGGCAGAAATACTCCTCCGAATGAACGAAATAATCGGGCGTAAAGCCCCACATGTTCATCGACACGGGGGTCGTATCGTCCGTGTGGGCCGGCCGGCCGTCGTCGCCCGTGAAGGTGATCACTCCGTCGACCCGCGCCACGTCGGTGCGTTCGACCACGCCCGTCAGATAGCCGTTCGCGTCGGTCCGGCAGACGCCGCGCGCCACCGTGCCGCTTTCGGAGAGCGTATTGCCGATGCGGTAGCCCACCATGCAGTATTTGCCCTCGCCGTCGGCTTTCGACAGCCACTCGCCCAGCACGCGGAACCCGTCGCGGCCGTAGAAATCGTCGGCATTGATGACCGCGAACGGCTCGTGAATCGCCTCCTTGCCCATCAGCACGGCGTGGTTCGTGCCCCACGGCTTGGTGCGGTCGGGCGGGCACGCGAAACCGGCGGGCAGGTCGTCGACCGACTGGAACACGACCTCGACCGGAATGTGGTGTTCGTATTTCGCCAGCACCTTTTCGCGGAAATCTTGCTCGAAATCCTTGCGGATGACGAATACGACCTTGCCGAATCCGGCGCGGATGGCGTCGAAAATCGAGTAGTCCATGATGGTTTCGCCGTTGGGGCCGAGCCCGTCCAGCTGTTTCAAACCGCCGTAGCGCGAGCCCATGCCGGCAGCCAGTACGAAAAGCGTAGGTTTTTTCATTTTATTCCTTGAATGCGTGATTACATCGAAAATCATAAACGGAACCGGCCCCGTCCGCGCCGCCGCTACTCATCTTCCTCGAAATAGATTCCGTCCATCAGTTCGTCCAAATCGCGGCGTTCCTTTTTGGTCGGTCGGCCGGTGCCCCGCTCGCGAAAGACAAAAACCGTTTCGCGCGGCACGTTCAGTTTGTCCAGCTCCTCCTGCGGCGTCGTGTTCCGGCAGTACGCCGGCACGTTCTTGGCCGGTTGGCGGCTCGACACCGGTTCGAGCACCTCGTAGGAGTAGACCACCTGCTGCTTGCGCACCGAGATTTCGTCGCCGGCCTTCACCTCGCGCGACGGTTTGGCCCATGCGCCGTTGACCGAAACCTTGTTGTTCCGGACGGCATCGGCCGCATCGCTGCGCGTCTTGAAGATGCGCACGGCCCACAGATACTTGTCCAAACGAACGTCGTCCATAACCGAAAACGAGGCCGCCCGACCGCATCGGACAGTCTCGCGTAACGGAGCGGGTTACTGTGCGACCCTCACCCCTTTCTTGGCGGCCAGCGCCGCATCGAGTTCGATGATGAAGTCCGACAGCACGTTCATGTAGTTGATGAACGCGTCGTAGGCCGAATCGTAGGGATTGAAATAGGAGTGCACGTCGCCGTCCGACAGCCACTTCGTCGCCATGTAGTAGAAGTGGTCGGAGGTTTGCAGGAAGCTCCACACGTAGTAGAAATCGGGGTCGTCCAGCTCGAAGACCTTGTCTTTCTGGGCATACAGTTTGGAAAACGCCTCGTTCTGCAATTCGTTGCCGAGCCATGCCGTCACGTCGCGCTCCTCGTCGGCCCACGACATCACGTGCGGGCAGTGCAGCACCGACACCGGCTGGTATTTGTGCGCCGTTTCGCTCACCGTCGCGAACTCCAGCTCGCCCGGCTTGGACAGCACGGCGGCAGGCAGCGCCCGCATGAAGTCGAAGATGCCCGTATCGGCGTGCTGGTGCTCGCCGAACGTCTCGTAGTCCATGAACAGGTTGATGACGTCACCCGGCGTCTCGTCCGAAGCGAGCCACGAAACATATTTTTCGGGCGTCAGCGGCCACTGGTCCCAGCCCTTGTCCGAGAACCGGAACGCGATGTCGTCCGACAGCTTGTAGTTGCGCAGCAAGAGCCGCATCCGCTGGTCGATGGCATTGGCATAGACGAAATTGGGCGATTTCCAGCCCAGCACGTGGCGGGCGCCTTCGGCCAGCATCGTCTTGAAGCCCATGTCGGCGACGGCGCTGCCGATTTCGTCCGAGTAGATCAGCTCCGTGTTGCGGAAAGCGGTCGGATGCACGCCGAACTCCCGTTCCAGCATGCGGGTATGCAGCTTGACCTGTTCAGAAAAGTCTTCGGGCGAAGCCAGCGCCGCCAGCGAATGCGAATAGGTCTCGGCCAAGAACTCGACGCACCCCGTCGCGGCCAGCTCACGGAACGAATCGAGCACTTCGGGGGCATAGGTCTTGAACTGCTCGACGGCGATGCCCGTAATGGAGAACGTGCAGCGGAACCGGCCCTCGTTTTCGCGGATGAGCTTCAGCAGCAGGGCGTTCATCGGCAGGTAGCACTGCCGCGCGACCTTCTGCATGATCGAACGGTTCAACAAATCATCCAGATAGTGATGATCCTTGCCCATGTTGAAGAAACGGTATTTTTTCAGACGCCACGGCTGGTGAACCTGAAAATAGAGGCAAACGGTTTTCATGGTGTGTTCCTATTTATTGTTTTTACTTTCTGCGATAACCTCCTCGTAGATGACCTTCATTTTGGCCGCCGCGTCGTTCCATTTGAGGTTCGTCACCTCTTCGAGCCCTTTGGACGAGAACATGGTCGCCAGCGCCGGATATTTTATTAAGCCGTAGATAGCATCGGCCAGCGCATCGACGTCCCAGTAGTCGACCTTCACGGCATAATCGAGCACTTCGGCCACGCCGCTCTGCTTGGAGATGATGACCGGCACGTTGGAGCGCATGGCTTCGAGCGGCGAGATGCCGAACGGCTCCGAAACCGACGGCATGACATAGACGTCCGACAACTGGAACATCTTGTGCACGTCCTCGCCGCGCAGGAAGCCGGTGAAGTGGAAGCGGTCGGCGATGCCCAGCCGCGCCACGCGGCGGATGACGTGGTTCATCATATCGCCCGAACCGGCCATGACGAAACGCACGTCGGGCAGCCGTTTGAGCACTTTGGCGGCGGCTTCGACGAAGTAGTCGGGCCCCTTCTGATAGGTGATGCGGCCCAAGAACGTAACGATTTTGTCCTTCACGCCGCGTTCGGGTGCTTCGGAGCTGTTTTCGGCGAACCGCACCGCGTTGTGCACCGTCACGACCCGTTCGGGAGGAATGCCGTAGCGGTTGATGACGATGTTGCGCGTCAGGTTCGACACGGCCATCACACGGTCGGCGGCCATCATGCCCGCCCGTTCGATCGCATAGGTCTGCGTGTTGATGTTCTCGCCGCTGCGGTCGAACTCCGTCGCGTGCATGTGCACCACGAGCGGTTTTCCCGAAACGCGTTTGGCAGCGATTCCCGCATAATAAGTGAGCCAGTCGTGGGCATGGATGACGTCGAACTGCCCTTCGAGTTCTTTGGCGACCTGCGCCGCGACGACGGCATAGCGGGCGACCTCCTCCATGAGGTTCGCGCCGTACTTGCCCGAAAAGGTATAGCGTTGTTTCCAGACGTCGGTCGTCGACCACACGCGCTGGCCCGATGCGACGTACTGTTCGTGATACGATTCGTACTCTTCGGGCGAAATGTAGGGCACCATGTTCGAGTCGATGTGGATGAACGACATCTTGGACAGGATGTCGTCGGCCCCGCTGCCCGTCGCGCCGTAGAGCGCATCGACCTCGCTGGCGTTCAAAATCCGAATGAACCGCTGGTCCTCGTCGCCGTAGGCGTGGGGTACGACGAACGTCACATCCACGCCGTTGCGGGCCAGACCGCGCGTCATTCCGTAGCAGGCCGTTCCCAGTCCGCCCGCAATGTGGGGCGGGAACTCCCAACCGAACATCAAAACTCTCATGTTGCTTCTCTCTTTAATAATGAAAGCGGAGCACGGAAACCGTCCGTTTCCCTCGTTTCTCCACTCCCGCATCTTCTTTCCTCGTATGTTTTCCCGTTCTTAAACAGGGGTGCGCTAAAACCACTGCACTTTTTGTTCCGTCAAAAAGTGCCAAAAAACCTCTCCGACGATGTCTCCGCCTACTTCGTGCGGCCTAACGCTGGCTGCG
>CAZGYX010000045.1:0-9308 GCA_964530735.1 uncultured Alistipes sp.
TGCGATTTGCATGCCGACGGCAAGTACATCGCGGTCGTTACGGGCGAGAACAGCATCACGTTGCTCAACAGACTCGATAAATCCGATTCCCGGCCTATCGAGTGCGTGGGCGAAGGAATCACGGATGTCCATTTCATCAAGGACGGGAACGACCGGGCCTTTTTGCTCTACAATACGCGCGATGCGCTCGTTTACAGGTTGTTGAAAGACCTTCAGCCCAACTTCAACCAGCTGCTGAACGACGAACTGGACGAAAAGATGAATGCGTGGATGAAGCAGATGCCCGGCGAGTCCCTGACCGAGTATCAGGCTCGTGTGAACGATGAAACCCGCATGACCCAGATGTCGCTGTTCGAGACCGAAATCGCGACGCGTATGGCCGACAACCTGCTGGATGCGTCGACCGTCACGCTGGGCGATTTCAACATGTCGACGAATACGCTGGCGCTGAATTTCGATACGATGCCCACGATTTATCTCGATGTGCCCCAAACCGAAGCGGCCCTTTTCTCGACCGACGACCTCGAATTTCGGAATGCCCAGTATGGCCTGATGATGGACGACCATTTCGAGCTGGTCTATGTCGATGTCTACAACAAACGGACACAAGGAACCTATACGTTCGACAATCGGGAGCGCAAGTCGCTCGACTACCTCAAATCGGACGACCGTTTCGTGCCGCTCGAACTGGTGCAGCGTTCCAACATGGAGGAGATGAGACTCATGGAGATTCGGGAAAATGTCCTCGAAGAGGCCAAAATGCGGAACATCCTTTCCGACCATACGCAGATTTCGGTGAAGACCGGCATCGTGCCGGCGGTCGATGCGGACGGCTCGAAAATCATGAACTACGAAATCGGATTCTCCTACAACGTGGAGAAAGGTTTCTCGGCACAGGAGGACTTCGCTCCGGGCAAGTACCACACCGACCGTTCGGGTGCGGCCTCTTCGATGGTCGCAATCATCAAAAAGGCATTCGAGGGCGAATTCGCCCAGTACGTGAAAGCGGGCAAGAAAGTACGGGTCATCGTCACGGGCATGGCCGACAACCTGCCGATTACCGGCCGCATCCCGTATGACGGGGCCTACGGCGAGTTCGTCAACGAACCCGTTTACGGCGAGGACCTCTATGCGCTGACCGTGACGCAGGCATCCGGCGTGACGCAGAACGACCAGCTCGCCTTTCTGCGGGGTGTCGGCGTGAAACATTGTGTGGCGCGGGATGTGACCGAGCTGGAACGCATGGATGTCGATTACGAATATCATGTCAAACTGCTCGACAAGGCCGGCGGCGAATACCGGCGGATTTCGGTCGACTTTACATTCATAGACGCATTCTGATATGGGACGGATACGTTTTCTGGCAATATCGCTGACGGTCGTCTTGCTTCTGTGGGGGCATTCGGCCCGTTGCCAATCCGTCGAGGAAGTGCGGGGCGCCTATCGGACGTTCCTGTCGCAAAACCAGAACGGGGCCTCCGATGAGGCGTATGCTTCGTTGCTCCGCTGCTATAAGGGTGCCGTCGCATTGACGGAACAGCGTGCGGATGCCTTCGTCGTGGAGTCGGCGAAAGACGTGCTTCGGGAAATCCGGCCCTATCTGCAACACGGCGCGGTCTATTACTCCCGTCAGCGGACGCCGCAAGCGCAAGCGACCGCCTTGGTCTATGCACGGGCCTATGTCGATATTCCGTTGATGAAAATTTTTCGGAACGAGCCTTTCCGGCAGGATACCTACTATCCGACGATGGTCTATTTCGCGGCTTCGGGGTGTTACAATGCCCGCGATTTCACGAATGCAGTCCGTTATTTCCGGGAGTACCTCGCTACGGGCGCCACGGACAAGAAGCGCGATATTTTGCTCTACATGGTGAATGCCTATCAGCAGCTCGGGGACCTGCCCCGTGCGGGTCGCGTGCTTGCCGAGGCGGTCGGAACCTATCCGTCGGATTTCGAATTGCTGTCGAAAGCGATCAATGTGGCGATCGATGCGAAGGACAACGATGCGTTGCAGGGATATGTGGCCCAAGCGCTGGCCATGCGTCCCGAAGACCGCACGCTGCTGAATATCCAAGCCAAGCTGTACGAGGATACCGGCCGTTACGCCGAAGCGGTCGAGTGTTACACGAAACTCCGTGCGTCGAACCCGCAAAGCCTCAATTATGCGAAGCATCTGGCCCTGAACTACTACAACCTCGGCGTGCTCTACAACAACATGAGCATGGGGCGTTCGGACGTGGTGGAGGAGAAGCGGGATGCCGATAAGGCGTCGGCCTATTTTTCGCTGGCCGAACCGATCGTTCGCGATATTCTGAATGCCGACCCGGCCTCGTTGCAATATCTCGGCATCAAGGCCACGATCGACCAGCATTTCGACCGGAAAGAGGAGTTGGCCGATGCCAACCGGAAAATCGTTTCGTTGGGCGGCCAGCGTGTTTCGGGTTCCGATATGCCCGCTTTGCTCAGTTACGACCAGAAACCGGAAGTCCGTCGTACGGCTGTCGAACGTCCGGCCGCTTCGGCGGGCGCGAAAGGGACGGCCGCCCCCGATATTTGGGAGGATTACAACGGAATGCCTGCCTATTCGGCTTATGCCAAGCAATTCGTCGAAAGCCGCATCAATTCGTGGCAGACGAAAGACCCCTACGAAACCATCAGCGAATACCGCCAGCGGGTTTCGGAAAAGACCCGCAAGGCCAAAATCAAGGATTTGTTGCAGGAAGCGGAGGCCAATTACATCGACCGCTATGCCCGGAACGTCCATATCGCGGATGTCCGCCTGCGGCCTTACGATGCCGAAAACGAGGTTTTTCTTGCCGAGTCGGATTACGGCGAGTTGATCATTCCGGTTCCCCGCGCGAACAACGAGGCCCGTATCTTCGAGAGCAGTTGGAACGGCGTGCGGCTCACCGACCCGAGGTTCCACATCGTGAACGACAAACTGATGCTCTCGGGACTGACGTTCACTACGCCGTCCGGCAAAAACTACCGTTTCGATAAGAAAGGCGCGCTGAATTATACCGAGACCGTCGTCGATATGCAGTTCGATGCAATCGATTACAGCGAACTGACGCAGAATGAGACGGCGCGCGATACGGAGCGGGTGCGGCGCAGCAAGGTCAAGGTCGGGAAGTCGGATGTCGACTTGAACATTCCCCAAACGGAGGGGGTCGACGACCGGACGTTCGCCGTGGTGATTGCGAACGAGAATTACGAAATGGTCACCGGTGTGCCGATGGCCCTCAACGACGGCCGGACGTTCGGGATCTATTGCGAAAAGACCCTCGGCCTGCCCAAATCCAACATCCGTCTTTACGAAGATGCCACTTACGGCACCATGCTGCGGGCCGTGCGCGACATCGAGCGGATTTCGAATGCCTATAACGGCGATATTCGGGTGCTGTTCTATTATGCGGGGCACGGCATTCCGAACGAAACGACGAAAGATGCCTATCTCTTGCCGGTCGATGCCGACGGGCTCCAAACCGAAGTCTGCTATTCGCTGAACAAACTCTATTCGGAGCTGGGACGGCTGAATGCCGAATCGGTGCTCGTCTTTCTGGATGCCTGTTTCAGCGGCGCGCAGCGCGATGACGAACATCGGATGCTGGCTTCGGCCCGGGGCGTCGCGTTGCGGGCGAACAAGGAGATGCCGCAGGGCAATATGGTGATTTTCTCGGCCGCGTCGGGCGATGAGACCGCTTTCCCGTACACGGAGAAAGGACACGGCCTGTTTACCTACTATTTGCTGAAGAAATTGCAGGAAACGCAGGGTGATGTCACCTTGTCCGAACTCGGCGATTATGTCACGGAGCGGGTGCGGCAGCAGTCTGTCGTTACGAACCGTAAATCGCAGACGCCCAATGTTTCCGCCTCGCTTTCGATGGACGGGGTTTGGCAGGAGATGCGCATGCGCCCGCTGGCGGCTTTGCCGGAAACCTCCGATGCGGCGGGCGCCGAACGATGAAAACGAATATCTAATCAATAAATCCCAAAAAAGTATGAAAAAATTGTTTGCAATGTTGCTTATGGGCACGATGGTCGTAAGCACGGGTATGGCCCAACCGAAAAACACGGACAAAAGCCTGTGGAAGAGCGCGAAGAAAATGGCCGCTACGTTAACTTCGGAGGGCTGGAAAATCGACGGTTCGCGTTCGTTGGAGGAGATGCTCTATCGGCACTATCAGAAGATGAACGACGAAAGCAACCAAGAGCTGATCGCCAATGTCATTGGCAACACGTCGGTCAAGACGATGAACCAAGCCCAGCAGTGGGCCTCGATCAATGCGGCGACCTCCTATGCCAAGCAGGCGAAGATGATGGTCGTGGGCCGTATCACCAACGAGACGGGTGCCGGCATCGAGGGTGCCCCTTCGGTGGATAACTTCTACGAAGGCTACGAAAGTCAGGTCGTTACCGAAATCAAGGGCGAACTGAAAAAGAGTTTCAGCGTTTACCGTGAGAAGAATGGTGGCGGGCTCGATTACAAGGTATTCTACCTCATCAACGAGGATGCGGCTTCGCAGGCGCGTATCCGTGCGATGGAGCGTGCTTTGGCCGAATCGGAGTTCGCTCGCAAGAACGCGGAGCGTATCAGCGCCTTCGTCCGCGAGGGTTTCTCGGTGGAAGCCGAATAATCCGGTTCGTTTATCCGATGTTTTTTCGACTGTCGCGGCTTTGATCGGCCACGGCAGTCCTATTTTCGATCGAGGCCTATGCGACGACTTTTGTTGTTGGTCCTGTGTCTGGCGGCGTGCGCTCATGCAGCCGCGGAGAGGGAAAAAGTGCATACCCTGAAAAATGTCCGGGGCGAATATTGGATAACCGCCGCGACCGCGACGGTTACGGGACGCGAGGCGACGGAACTCGCCCGCGAGAATGCGAAACGGAAAGCGCTCGAACAAGTGTGCGGCTCGCGTATCAGCATCTGGGATCAGGTCGAGACTTCGTCGGCCGGCGAATCGTTCAACAGCCTTTCCGTCAACCAAGTGGACGGCGAAGTGGTCGAATTCGAAATCGTCGAGGAAGATTTCGAGAAGTCGCCGACCCGCAAATCGGAGTTGTGCTACTATTGCGTCGCCAATATCAAGGTGAAGCAGGGGCTTGCGCCCGATCCCGAATTCCGTGCTTCGGTCGAAGGCCTGCGCAGTATGTATTTCGTCGATGAAGAACTCGAATTTACCGTGTCGCCCTATCGGGATTGCTATCTGAAGATATTTTTGTTTGAAGACATGCAGAAAGGCTACCGGCTTTACCCCAACGATTACGACCGTCCCGAGCTGTTGCCCGCCGGCCAGACGGTTCGTTTCCCGCAGCGGGTCGATTTCGTCGTCACCAAATCTTCCGACCGGCCGACCGAGACCAACCGGCTGGTATTCGTCTTTACGAAAGGCGAGTATCCGTTCTATCACGAAACGACCTCGCGTCAGGAGATCGAAAAATGGATGGCGATGATTCCGAACGACGAAAAGTACATCCATTTCGTTTCGGTCGACATAAGAAACCGATAATTCCCTTGATTGTTATGAAACGTTTGATTTTGATTGGCTTTGCATTGGCGGTGGTCTGCACGGGTTCTGCCCAGCAGCGGGACTATCAGAAAGAGTATGAGGCATTCAAACGCCGCTCGTTGCAGCAGTACGATGATTTCCGGGACAAGTCCAATGCGGCCTATGCGAAATTCATGCGCGAGGCTTGGACGGAGTATGCTGCCCAAACCGCCGAACCGGTACCCGAACGGCCCGAACCGCCTCGCCCTGTCGTAAAGGCTCCCGATACCGAATCGTCGAACGTACCGGTGCCGTTCGACAAGGTCGTTGCGCCGGTGGCTCCGGCTTTGCCTCCGCAGCCTGCCGCACCGCTTCCCGTACCCGGGAAATCGACTGCGCCGTCGTTCGCGTTCCAGTTCTACGGCACGCCGTGTTCGGTATCGCTCGCCCCGAAACACCGGTTCGCCTTGCGCGGGGTCGACGAAAATTCCGTAGCCGACGCGTGGGCACGTCTGTCGTCGGAGGAGTATCTGTCGGTCGTCTCCGAATGTCTTGCATGGCGCGAAAAACTGCGACTTTGCGATTGGGGCTACGTCCGGCTGCTGGAGCGGATGACTCTCGCATTCTTCGGTGCCGAAGGGCAGAACGAAGCGCGATTGATGCAAATGTATATCCTGACGCAATCGGGCTACAAGGTACGCATCGCCCGGGCCGAAGGCCGGCTCGTGCTGCTGCTGCCCTCGAAAGAGACCATCTACGAGTATCCTTATTTGGCTATCGGCGACAGCAAGTATTACATCGTCGACCCAGCTATGCGGAACAAATCGTTCTCCGTATTCGACCGCGAGTTCCCGAAAGAACGTTATTTCTCGTTGCAGATACCCGCCGAACCCCTGTTGTCCGTCGACTTGTCGGAGACTCGGACGCTTGTGTCGAAACGTTTTCCCGAAGTTTCGGTCGAGACGGCGGTCAATCGGAATATGATCGATTTCTACGACGATTATCCGTTGAATGATACGTGGAATATCTACGCGCAGGCCTCGTTGGGAACGACGGCCAAAGAGCGGCTTTATCCCGCATTGCGGCAGGTGCTCGAGGGCAAAAACAAACCGACGGCGGCCAACATGCTGGTGAATTTCGTGCAGACGGCATTCGAATACAAGACCGATGAAGAGCAATTCGGGCAGGAACGGCCGCTGTTCGCCGATGAGACGCTTTTCTATCCGTACAGCGATTGCGAGGATCGTGCGATTCTTTACTCGGTTTTGGTGCGCGACCTGCTCGGGTTGGACGTCGTGTTGTTGCAGTATCCGGAGCATTTGGCGACGGCCGTATGTTTCGAGGAGGAGCTGTCGGGCGATCATATCGTGCTCGGTGGCCGGAAATACCTCGTTTGCGACCCGACGTATATCGGCGCCTCCATCGGCGATGCGATGCCGCAATATAAGAAGACAGCCGCCAAAGTCATTCGGATAGACTGATGCGCCTTTTCGGAAAAAGCGGGAGCCGACCTCTTGAAGGTCGGCTCCTTTCGTATCCGTATGCCGGGACGATTCAGAGTGCCAGTGGTTCGCCGCGATAGTAGTCCAGAATTTTGCGACGGAACACCAGCTCGAATTTGGCTTGCGCCAGCTCGGCTGCCGCCCGTTCCATGCGGGTTTTGGCGTCGTTGAAATCGAAAATCGTCGAACGGCCCGCCGCGGCTTTCTGTTCCTCGTAGGCGAAAGCGGTTTCGGCCGAAGCGAGTGCGGTCTCGGCCGCGCGGTACTTCGCGCCGGCGGCATCGGCATTGTACCATGCCTGCTCGATCTGCTTGCGCAGCGATTGTTCGGCTTCGAGCAGGGCCAGCTGCTGCCGTTGCGCCGAAAGTTGCGCCGTGCGGATGTTGCCCCGCACCGTGCGGCGGTTGAAAATCGGTATCGACAACGATACGCCGACGAACTCGCTGCTGTTTTGGCGGAACTGGGGCCAGAAACCGGCGTCCATCGAGCTGTAAATGCCCGTGCCGTAACCGCCGCGCAGCGAGAGCGAGGGGTAGAGCTGCGAACGGGCGATGCCGACGGCATTTTCGCTGCTTTGCAGCCGGAGACGCTCGGCGCGGATGTGGGGACGTTGTTCGGCGGCTTGGTCGTAGATGCTTTCGGCCGCTTCGGGTTGCCGGACGAGGGCGTCGTGCAGCAGCGGGTCGAGCTCGGGCCGGACGATGTCGAATCCGGCGGCGTTTTCGCGGTTGAGGGCTTGGCTCAAATCGAGCAGCGCCAGTCGCAGGTCGTTGCGGGCTTGGGTCAGCGTCAGCGCATCGTTGGCCGCGAGGGCTTCGCTCTCGTAGCGGGCCGATTCGGGCTGCTTGCCTGCCGCCACCGATTCGCGGCTGCGCTCGGCCTGCCGGGTGCTCAATGCCAGCTGGCGTTCGGCGATGCCGACCAGCTCCTTGTTGTAGAGCACCTGCAAATAGAGCGTCATCACTTGCACGGCCACGTCTTCGCGGGCCCGTTCCAAGTCCTGCACGGCGGCGGCCAAGTCGAGCTTGCCGCCCTTGACGGTGCGGTTGATGCGGAATCCCTGAAAGAGCGGCATCGACGCCGAAACGTCGAAACTGCCCGTTTGCAGGGTCTGCGTCTTGTAGGTGTTGTCGTCGCCCGTCGCGCGGCCGAACGACACGTTGTAGCCCACCGAGGCGTTGAGGTCGGGCAGACGGCTGAACCGGGCGGTCGAAAGGTCGTTGCTGTTCTGGTCGACCTGCACGGCGCGGGTGCGGACGGTCGTGTTGTGCGCTTGGGCGTAGGCGATGCACTGTTCCAGCGTCCACGCTTCCGACGGGGCTTGGCTCCATGCGGGACAGCATGCCCACAAGCCGAGCAACAGGGCCGATATGCGTTTTTTCATCGTTGCAGCGAATTTATCCGGTTATTTTTTCTCCTTTTTGGCGCCGCGCACCTTGTCGGCGTCCGTCACGCCCGAAACGATTTCGACCGCGATGCCGTCCGAAAGCCCGATTTCCACTTCGCGCTTCTCGAACGTCTGGTTTTCGTCCGCTTCGTCGCTCGTCAGCACGTGGACGTAGCTCTTGCCCTCGTCGAATTCGATCGTGCTTTCGGGCAGCGTCAGCACGCCCTCGCGGTTCTCGATGACGATGTTGGCATTGGCGCTGTATCCGGCCCGCACGAAGATGTCGGCCGGAATCCGTGCGGCGGCCTTCACCTCGAACAGCACCACGCCGTTGTCTTCGGTCGCTTTGGGCGACACGTATTCGAGTTCGGCGTCGAGTTCGACGTTTTGCAGCGCGCCGATCGTCAGTTTCACGCCCATGCCCTCGTGCAGTTTGCCGACGTCGGTTTCGTCGACGTTGCCCTGAAACTGCATGTTCGACATGTCGGCGACCGTCGCGATGGTCGTGCCGTCGTTGAAGGTGTTGGATTGGATGACCGAGTTGCCCACTTTGATCGGCACGGCGAGGATCATGCCGTCGATCGTCGAGCGGATCTGCGTGTTGCTCAACTCCTTGTAGCGGCTCGTGATGCCTTTCTGCACGATTTCGAGATTTTCGCGCGCGTTGCGCAGCTCCTCTTCGGCCTTGTTCAGCGCTGTGCGGCTCTGTTCGGCCTCCTCGTCCGACACGACCCCTTTGGTGTGGAGCGTTTCGGTGCGTTCGGCTTCGCGACGCGTCTGGGCGAGCGAGAGTTCGGCCAGCGAGACGCGCGATTCGGCGCTCGACAACTGGCCCATTTCGGGGATGACCTTCACCGTGGCGATGATTTCGCCCTTGCGGACGGTCTGCCCGGCCTCCTTGTGCAGTTCGGCGATGATGCCCGAAATCTG
>CAZGYX010000046.1:0-9138 GCA_964530735.1 uncultured Alistipes sp.
TAGAGGTCGTCCGTGATTTCGGGCATGCGGCGGTTGTTGTCCTGCATGTAGATGTTTTCGGTCTTCTGCATCAACGCCTTGACACCCGTTTCCGACAGATATTTGATCAAGGGCTTGTACTTCGGCAGGCCCTTGTGGGTGCGGTAGAGCTTCACGCCGCCTTCGTCGGTATTGTCGGCCGTGATGAGTTGGCGCGCTTCGGCCAGCAGCGACGTCACGAGGTTCTTTTGCAGGTTGTAGAGGTGGTCGATCGCCGGCCGGTACTGCTCGAACAGCTGGTCGTCGCCTTTGGGCACGGGGCCCGAAATGATGAGCGGCGTACGGGCGTCGTCGATCAGCACCGAGTCCACCTCGTCGACGATCGCGAAATGGTGTTTGCGCTGCACGAGGTCTTTGGGCGACGAGGCCATGTTGTCGCGCAGGTAGTCGAAGCCGTATTCGTTGTTCGTACCGAACGTGATGTCGGCCATGTAGGCTTGGCGGCGGGCTTCGGAGTTGGGCTGCGTGTCGTCGATGCAGGCGACCGACAGTCCGTGGAACTGGTACATCGGGCCCATCCACTCCGAGTCGCGCTTGGCCAGATAGTTGTTGACCGTCACCAAGTGCACGCCTTTCTTGGCCAGCGCGTTCAGGAAGACCGGAAGCGTCGCCACGAGGGTTTTGCCTTCGCCGGTCGCCATTTCGGCGATTTTGCCCTTGTGGAGCACCACGCCGCCGAACAGCTGCACGTCGTAGTGGACCATGTCCCACTTGATGTCGTTGCCGCCGGCCGTCCAGTGGTTCGAGTAGACGGCCTTGTCGCCCTCGATGCGGACGAAATCCTTGACGGCCGCCAAATCGCGGTCGAAGTCGTTTGCCGTGACGACCACCTCGTCGTTCTGGGCGAAACGGCGTGCCGTGTCCTTCATGATGGCGAAGGCTTCGGGCAGGATTTCATCGAGTTTCTCCTCGATTTTTTCGTCGATGCGCTTCGTCGTTTCGTCGATCTCCTTCGAGATGCGCTCCTTTTCGGCGAGCGTCGTCTCGGCCTTTTCCAGCACGGCTTTCAGCTCCGCGATGTGCGTTTCGTCGGGGGCGATGAAATCGGCGATTTGCTTTTTGAGCCCCTCGCTGCGGGCGCGCAGTCCGTCGTTCGAGAGCGCCTCGACCGTGGGGTAGACGGCCTTGATTTTCTGGATGTAAGGTTCGATTTCCTTGCGGTCTTTGTCGGCTTTGGAGCCGAACACGGCCTTGATCAAACTGGCGAGTATGTCCATGTTCGTTGCGTTTTGTTTCGATTCGTGGTTTCGGATTCCCGACAGGAATCCTACAAAAATAGTGATTTTTCGCCGAAAATGCAAAACCCCTGCTGGACAGGGGCATGAAAAAAGGGTGAGCTCCTTATATCGCACCGCTACGACCGCATACCCTTGCTCGATTCCTCGCCTGGGGGATTCTGCGGGAGCTGGTCGTATAAGACTCACCCGGGCGACAAAAGTAGGGAATTTTTATCGTTCGCGCAAATTTTTTCGGAAATTCGGTTCGCCTTGCGGCTTGCCGCCGCAGGGAAAAGGCTTCATCGCGCTTTCTCCGCTACGAAAAACAGGTCGAAACAGCGGTCGTCGACCGGCCCGATGCGGTAGTCGTCCATGCGAATGGAGGTCGTCAGCGTGCGGTTTCGGTTCAGCAGCCTGCGGCGGTTCAGCCGGTTCAGCAGGTCGTAGGGGATTTGCAGCAGCCGGCGCGGCAGGCGGTGTTGGAGGTCGAAAATATCGAATCGCGTGATGCGCCGCACGCCCTCGCGGTTGCGCTCGTAATACTCCATTACCCGCTCGTTGCCCGACACGCCCAGCATTTCGACCTGTGCGAAAGGCCCTTGCAGCAGTGCGCGGAGTCCTTCGGCCCGATATTCCCGCACGTGCCACGGATTGCGCGTCAGCGACATCGGGGCGTTGGGCGTCGTGACGATGAATTTCCCGCCCGGCCGCAGCACGCGATGCACTTCGCGCACGAACGCGGCATCCTGTTCGATGTGTTCGATGACCTGAAACGAAATCACGCAGTCGAAACTTTCGTCCGCAAAGGGCAGCGGCGGCACCGTCGCTGCGCGGAATTCGACGTTCGCCGCTTCTCGTTGCAGTTCGGACAAATCGGCCGGACGGTGTTTGTCGAGGGTGACGAACCGGTCGGCATGCGGTGCCACGACCCGGATGCCGTAGCCCGTTCCCGTGCCGATTTCCAGCACCGTGCCCGACAGCCGTTCCGCTGCCGCGTGGTAGGCCAGCAGCGAGCGCTGGAATACGAAATTGTCGGATGCTTCCGCCGAAACGCGTTCGGCCGTGCGGAGATCGGCCATACCTATTTCACGAGTTTGATTCCGTGTCCGTCGGCCGCGACGGCCCCGCTTTTCAGCAGCATGCCCAGCGCGCGTTTGAACACTTTTTTGCTCATTCCCGTGCGGCGGGCGATTTCTTCGGGCGTGCTGTCGTCGTTGAGCGCCAGTGCTCCGCCGTTTTCGGTCAGGAGGCGGCGCAGCGTGTCGGCCGAATCCTTCACCTGCGCGAATCCCTCTTGTTGCAGGCTCACGTCGATGCGGTTGTCCTCCGTGATGCGGCGCACGTAGCCCGTCAGCCGGTCGCCGACCGCCACCGGACGGAACAGCTGGTTGCGGTAGAGCATGCCCCAGTGCCGGTTTTCGACGATTACGCGATACCCCAGCGGGCTTTCCGACGCCACGAGCAGCTGCACCTGTTGGCGCGGCGCGACCGTCACGAGGTCGTTGTGGATGAACGATTTGAGTTTCTGCGTCGCGACGCAGCGGCCCGTGATGCTGTCCTCGTAAAGATAGACGATGTAGCGGTGCCCCGCCAGCACGCCGCCCTGTTGGTTGCGGTTGGGCAGAAAGAGGTCTTTGCCGTGCAGCCCCCAGTCGAGGAACGCCCCGTGTGCCGTTTTGTCGACCACTTCCAGCCAGCCAACTTCTCCGACGCGGAGCAGCGGCGTTTCGGTCGTCGCGACCAGCCGGTCTTCCGAATCGTGGTAGACGAAAACCTCCTTTTCGTCGCCGACTTTGTCCGACAGCGACGTATAGCGGTTGGGCAGCAGCACTTCGTTCTCCTCGCCGTCCGTGAGATAGACGCCGTAGTCCGACAGGCGGCTGACCGTGAGTTTGCGGGTATGTCCGGCTTTGAGCATTCTTTGGCGTTAGGGGCGGTGCCGCCTCGTTTCGGGTTATTGCGCCACCTCCTTTTTCGAGCGTCTGCGCGTCTCGGTCGCCGTGCAGGGTTGCAGCAGCTGTTGCAGCCGCGCGGCGTCGATGTGACGGTGCAGTTCGCCGTCCTGCGCTACCGAGATGCGCCCCGTCTCCTCCGAAACGACGATGATAACGGCGTCCGAAATTTCGCTCATGCCGATAGCCGCACGGTGGCGGGTGCCGTAGGACTTCGGCACTTCGCTCTGCGTCACCGGCAGGATGCACTTCGCGGCCACGACTCGGTTGCCTTCGATGATGACGGCCCCGTCATGCAGCGGCGCATTCTTGAAAAAGATGTTTTTCAGCAGCGGGGCCGAAACTTTGGCGTCGACGGCGATGCCGCTTTCGGCAATCAGCCGCAGGTCGCTCTGCCGTCCGATGATAATCAGGGCTCCGGTGCGTTCTTCGGCCATTTCGCAGCAGGCCGCGACGATGGGTTCGATGTCGGTTTTCGTCCGTGCTTCGCTCGTCAGGAAGAATTGCGTGAAGAAGTTGAAAAACTTTTGCCGCATGCCGATCATTTGCAGGAAGCGGCGCAATTCGGGCTGGAACACGATGAGCAGCGCAATGGCGCCGACCGAAATCAACTGTCCGAGCATGCTCGACAGCAGTTCCATGTTGAGCGCCCGCACGATGACCCATACCAGATAGACGGCGATGATGCCCGACAGGATGTACGGGGCATTGGTGCCCTTCGTCATGCGGTAAATCCAGTGCATGAGGAAGGCCACCAGAATGATGTCCAGAAAATCGACGAACGTGAACGGTACGAATCCCATGCCCGAGCGGTTCCGAACCGGTTATTTTTTCGCCGCTTTGCGGTCGGCGGCGTAGAGTTCGTTGACTTTCGCGAGGACGGCCGGCGTGATGTTGAGCGTCGTGTCGGCGTCGATCAGCGCCGAAGCGTTGACGATCAGCTTGTACTTTTTGTCCGCATTGATTTCCTGCACGGCGCGTTGCAGCAGGTCTTGGGCGCGGTTGGTGAATACGTAGTTCTCCTCATCGAGCGTCTGGGCCTCTTTCTGGGCCGAGCTTTGGTATGCGGCGACCCGCTTTTCGATGCTCTGCTGCTGGGCTTGGGCATCGGCAGTCGTAATCAGCCCTTTCTGGTATTTTTCCTGCAACTGGGCGGCTTCGGCTTGCAGGTTCCGTTCGCGCTGGGCCCAGCTTTTCTGTGCCTTTTCCGTCTTCTCTTGGAGTGCGGTGCCCTCGTTCTTGTAGAGGTCGCACTGGGCCAGTACGGCTTCGACCTGCACGTAGACGATTTCGCCCGGGCACTGCTGTGCGGCAGCCGTTTCGTCGGCGGTGGCGGTCGTTTCTGCGGATTTCGTGCCGCAGGCCATCATGCAGAGTGCCGTTGCGAGCGTGAAAAGCGTTTTTTTCATGGTTCGTGTTTGTTGATAAGTTTATTTTCCGTGATTGTGAAACACAAAGGTAGAAAAAAATCTTTATTTTTGTGTCGCTCCGAACAAAATAAGGAAAACGTATGTACGAATATATCAGCGGCCGGGTGGCCGAAATCGCGCCGACCCATGCGGTAGTCGATGCGCACGGGGTGGGGTACTACCTGCAAATTTCGCTGGAAACCTTCAAAGCCGTCGAGCATGCCGACGAGGCGAAACTTTATGTCCATTACGTCGTCCGCGAGGACGCGCAGCTGCTTTTCGGGTTCGCCACGAAGGTCGAGCGCGAGTTGTTCCGGTTGTTGATCGGGGTTTCGGGCGTCGGCGGCAACACGGCCCGCATGATTCTTTCGACCTATTCGCCTGCCGAGTTGCAGAGCATCATCTCGACCGGAAATGCCGGATTGTTGAAGAACGTCAAGGGGCTTGGCTTGAAAACGGCGCAAAAAATCATCGTCGAGCTGACCGGCAAACTGACCGCGCTCGATGCCGGTGCCGTCGGGGCGGCGGCGGTCGGCGGCGATGCCGACGAGGCGATAGAGGCTTTGGCGATGCTCGGGTTCGCCCGCAGCGCGGCCGAAAAGGCCGTGCGCGCCGTCGTGCACGAAACCCCGTCGGCTTCGGTCGAGGAGCTGGTGCGCATGGCCTTGAAACGGCTCTGATCCGGGTACGCTCCTTTATATTATAGGTCGGGCTGCGGCAGCGGGCACGGCAATCTTTGGAAAATCGCCGGTTCCGCGACCTTCCCGATTTTTTAATTGAATAAAAAAACGTACATTTGCACGATTCCATGCCGATGAAAAAAACATACGCATTGTTCGCGGCGTTGTCGTTGCTGTTCGCTGCCTGCGGCGAGGACGAGGACATCCTCTCCCAGCAACAGCAGCGCATCGTGTCGTTTCTCACTTCGACGCACACGCCCCGCTTGGTCTCGGAGGCGGAGTTGGAGGAGGACAGCCAGCTGCCGTTCTATACCCAGCCCGAACGAGGCGTTTACCGCTATATTTCCAGCTATTACAACCCCGAACGCGCGACGTGGCCCGAAGTGACGCCGGCCTCGACGGTGTCGGTCACGTTCCGCATGTACGAGTTCCGTTATTCGGCCATTACCGACAACACCGTGCCGTTTTTCACCAACGACCCGATGCTCGAAGCCCGTTTTTACAACGAACTCGGCCTGACGCCGGGCGTGTGGTCGTTCGAGCCCGCGACGTTCGATTTGGCCGCCGACCGCATACTAAACGGCTGGCGCGCCGCGTTAATAGGTTGTCGCGGCGGGGACGACGTGGAAATCTACCTGACCTCCGACCGGGCTTACGGTGACGAAAACTTCTCGGTCGTACCCAAGAACAGCCCCGTAGCCGTGACCTTTACGATCGACCGTGTGGAATGAAAAAAGATGCTATGATACGACGCTTCATGAAATCGACCGGCACCGGATTGTGCGCGGTGCTCGCCGGTGCGCTGGCATTGGGCTCGTGCGCCGAAGATCCGGCGACGGATACCGTGCAGTACGAAACGAAATCCCTGCGGGCTTGGATGTGTCAGTACCGCCCGGAGTTGTTGGACAATTTCCAGCCGGTGGGCGATTCGGGTTATTACGTGGATGTCATCCGCGAAAGTGTGGAGGGTGCGGAGGACGCACGGCCTATCGGCGACACCTCCGTTTGGGTGCGTTTCAATGCTACGGTCCGCGACCTCGACGGCAACATCGTGCTGACCCGCAACGCCGACCACGCCAAACTGCTCAACACGTTCACCAAATATACCCGTTACGTGCCTTTCTACCGTTACTGCGGCGCGGAAAACGCCGGCCTGACGGAGGGCGTGTGGCTGGCGATGCACAATCCGCTGACGCTGAACAAGGGCACGGATTCCGAGCGTACGGTGCGGTTGCGCATCGGCGCCGAAGCGGACCTTTACCTGCCGTCGATTCTGGTCGGCAGCGTGTCGGGTTCCGGCGGTTACGAGGGCGAAACGACGTTGAGCGGCGACCGTCCGGTGATTCTGCACATGGAAATCGTCGATACGGTGGCCAACCCGCTCAGCCGCGAGGGGCAGGAGGTCGATGCGTTCTGCGCGGCCAACGGCGATTTGTTGCGCTATGTCAAGCCGGGTTCTTCCGAGATTTCGTCCGGTGCCGTGACGATGCCCGAAAAGGTAGGCGACGCCAATCACCCCTATCTCTTGACCACGCCGCGCTGGGTTTCGGCGTGCGATTCTGTGGCGCAGCTTTATGTCAATTACCGTTACAAGCCGGAGGAGAACCAGACTTGGCAGTATCCCGAAATGTATCGGAACCGATACGCCCCCTACGACAATCCCGAACAACTGAACCGCGACATCGCCGATGCCCTGAAAAAACGTTTCCACCCCGATACGGATACGGGTAAGGAGACGTCCTACGTTGGGGTCGAAAATCTGGAGGCCGATTCGGTCGGGCTGGACGGCACGGCCAAAATCTGGTACATCGGCCGTTTCCTCGACGGGTTCATCTTCGATACCAATATCGACGAGGTGAAAGCGCTGATTTACGACGCGGGTTACGAGTCCGGTTCGGCGTTGTCTTATACGCCGAGCGACGGCGGATTGATTCAGGCGTTCTATTACACCGTGCCGCGTCTGAAATACGGACAGTGGGCGGCGTTGATTACCACCTCGACCAATGCCTACGGTTCGTCGGGGCAGACCGGTTCGTCCACGACCACCACTTCGGGCGGCAATACGTCGAGTTATTACGACTACCTGAATTACATGAACTACATGAACAGCTACTACAATAGCTATTACGGCGGTTATTACAACAATTATTACGGTGGCTATTACGGCGGTTATTACGGGGGATACTACGGCGATTACTATTCGTCGGGCACCACGACGCCGACCACTACGACCACGACCGTGACGACCGAAATCCCGTCGTTCACGCCGTTGATATTCCAGTTTTACGTCGAACCGAAATAGCGTTTTCGGGTCGTTCCGCCCGTCGGGCCGCATGGTTCGACGGGCTTTTTCGTGCCGTTGCCGCTTTTTTTGCATTTTTTCGTGCGGAAATTTTGCGGTTTCGGAAATTTGCCCTAAATTAGTTGTCGATAATTACAAGGAATAATTCTTAAAAATCGGAAGATATGATTATTACTTTCAACGAATTGCGCCGCATCAAGGATCGCTTGCCCAGCGGCAGCTCGCAGCGCATCGCAGACGAATTGGGAATCGACGTGGAGACGGTGCGCAACTATTTCGGCGGCAACCACCAGTCGAAAGAGTGCGTGGGGGTCCACTACGAACCGGGGCCGGACGGCGGCGTCGTGACGCTCGACGACCCGAAGATTCTGGATGTTGCCATGCGTATTTTGGGCGAGCAGCAGTAGGGTTCCTTTCCTGTTCGTTCGACGGACACGAAAACGTGTCGGCTTCGGCCGGCACGTTTTTTTGTTGCGGGGCAGCAAAACCGTCGGATGCCCGATAACCTCGCCGTGCCGCTCGCAAGGCCGCAAGACCTCTTGATACCCGATGTCATTACGGGGCCGCTTCCGGGGCAGTAAGACCTTCGGATGCCGGATAACATTCCGGTGCCGCTAATAAATATCTGACAAAATTGCAGGCTGCGTTTGGCGCGGGATACGCCTTTCTGCCAATCCACTGCCAAAATGGCAGTCCCCGCCGATTGGTACGACCTTTGTTCGTTTCGGGCGTGGACATCGAACGTACGGGCTGCTGACGCCGAATGCGGTTCGGGCGAAGTCCGCCGCCCGCCGGGCCGACGAAACACACGTCCGACGTCCGGCCGAAAAGCGCAAACGAAATTTTAACAAAACTTAATAGAACTATGTCGAAAATCATCGGTATCGACTTGGGAACTACCAATTCCTGCGTCGCAGTCATGGAGGGCAACGAGCCCGTAGTGATCCCCAACAGCGAAGGCCACCGTACAACTCCGTCGGTCGTCGCTTTCACGGGCGAGGGCGAGCGTAAGGTCGGCGATCCGGCCAAGCGTCAGGCCATTACCAACCCCAAGCGCACGGTCTTCTCGATCAAGCGTTTCATGGGCGAAACCTACGACAAGGTCACGGCCGACATCGAGCGTGCGCCTTATGCTATCGTGCGGGGCGACAACAACACGCCGCGCGTCGACATCGACAGCCGCCAGTACACGCCGCAGGAGATTTCGGCCATCATTCTCCAGAAGATGAAGAAAACGGCCGAGGATTACCTCGGTCAGGAGGTTTCCGAAGCCGTCATCACCGTGCCGGCCTACTTCTCCGACTCGCAGCGTCAGGCCACCAAAGAGGCGGGCGAAATCGCCGGTCTGAAAGTGCGCCGTATCATCAACGAGCCTACGGCCGCTGCGTTGGCTTACGGCCTCGACAAGAAGAACAACGACATGAAAATCGCCGTCTACGACTTGGGCGGCGGTACGTTCGATATTTCGATTCTCGAATTGGGCGACGGCGTGTTCGAGGTGAAATCGACCAACGGCGATACGCACCTCGGCGGCGACGA
>CAZGYX010000047.1:0-9030 GCA_964530735.1 uncultured Alistipes sp.
CCGCAGTGCGAACGTTCGAGGATGTGGCGGATGTCCGATGCCAGCCCGTCCGACAAATCCATCATGGCATGCACCTCCGGCCGCGCTCCGAGCCAGAGGCCTTCGGCGACCTGCGGCTGCGGGTTGCGGTGAACGGCCGCCAAAGGCGTATCGCAGCGGCCTGCGAGAATGTCCCGCAGCCCCGCGCCCGAAGCCCCCAGCTCACCGGCGACGAAAACCGTGTCGCCTGCGCGGGCATCGCTGCGGCGTTTGATGCGGGCGGTGCCGGCGCGTCCGATAGCCGTCACGTTGATGACGATGCCGCTCTCCGAACGTGTCGTGTCGCCGCCGACCAGCGCCACGCCGAACCGTTCGCTCGATTCGTGGTATCCCTGCATGAACTCCTCCGCCCAGTCGCCGGCCGCATCGGCCGGCAGCGAGAGCGACAGCAGCGTCGCGACGGGGCATGCGCCCATTGCCGCCACGTCGCTCAGGTTGACGGCCAGCGATTTGCGGCCCAGCTCGCGGGCCGAGGTCGCCGCCCGCAGGAAGTGCACCCCTTCGGTCAGCAGGTCGGCCGTGAAGAGCAGCGCTTCGCCGTCGCCGACGGGCAGCACGGCGCAGTCGTCGCCGATGCCCTCGAACCCGTTGGCGGGCAGGGCGGCGAAACGGGTCGCAATCCGGCGGATGAAATCGAATTCGGTCATGGTACGGATCGTGGGGGAGTAATGCGGTCAAAGGTAAGGATTATTCGCGATTTATCGTTACCTTTGGGGCGCAGAAAAAATCGGCATGATGAGGATACTGATACTCAACGGCCCCAATCTCAATTTGCAGGGGCGGCGCGAAACGCAGGTCTACGGCACGCGGATGTTCGGGGATTACCTCGACGAACTGCGGGCGCGTTATCCGCAGGTCGCGCTGGACTATCTCCAATCCAATCTCGAAGGGGAGTTGATCGACGCCGTGCAGCAGGCCGAAGGCGTGTACGACGGCGTGGTGCTCAACGCCGGCGGTTATACCCACACGTCGGTCGCCCTGCGCGATGCGGTGGCGGCGGTCGAGGTGCCGGTCGTCGAGGTGCATATTTCGTCGATTCTCGCCCGCGAGGAGTTCCGCCACGTGTCGTTGTTGGCTCCGGTGGCCGCGGGGTCGGTCATGGGGTTCGGCCTCGATTCCTATCGGTTGGGCATCGAGGCGGCGATGATTGTCGCCGGCCGCGCCCGAACCGAATGATGAAAAAACGGGATAAGAATCACCACCTCTCCGGCTCTTGTATAGAAAAATTAATAAAATGTATGGAAAATAGTTACCGCAACAAAAAGACGAAAATCGTCGCCACGATGTCGGATTTCCGGTGTACGGAGGAGTTCGTGCGCATGCTTTACGATGCCGGCATGGACGTCGTGCGCATCAATTCGGCCCACGTGACCGAGGAGGGTGCCACGCGCATCGTCGACATCGTGCATCGGGTGAATCCCGCGATTCCGGTGATGCTCGACACCAAAGGGCCCGAAATCCGCGTCACGGCCATTGCTGCCGGGTTCGGCGCGGGCATCGAGTTCCGTGCGGGCGACCGCATCGCCGTGCGCGGGTCGGATGGGTCGGACGACACCACCCGCGAGGTCGTCTATATGAACGTGCCCTCGATCGTGCGCGACATTCCGGTCGGCGCGCGGATGCTCATCGCCGACGGCGAGCTGGAAATCCGCGTCGTCTCGAAGACCGACGACGAGTTGCAGTGCGAATTCGTCACGGGCGGCACGATGCGTTCGCGCAAGAGCGTCAACGTGCCGGGCGTCGGCATCGACCTGCCGTCGGTAACCGACAAGGACCGCCGCTTCATCGAGTGGGCCATGCGGCACGACGTCGATTTCATCGCCCATTCGTTCGTGCGCAGCGCCCGCGACGTGCAGGCGGTGCAGGACATTCTTGATTCGCAAGGCAGCTTAATAAAAATCGTCTCGAAAATCGAGAATCAGGAGGGGTTGGACAACATCGACGAAATCATCGAAGCCTCCTACGGCATCATGGTCGCACGCGGCGACTTGGGCGTCGAGCTTCCCGCCGAGGCGATTCCCAACGCCCAGCGGCGCATTGTCGAAAAGTGCATCGCGGCCAAACGTCCGGTCATCATCGCCACGCAGATGCTCTATTCGATGGTGCATTCGCCCCGTCCGACGCGCGCCGAGGTGAGCGACGTGGCCAGCGCCATTTACGAACGGGTCGACGCCGTGATGTTGAGCGACGAAACGGCGATGGGCGATTATCCGGCCGAGGCGGTGCAGACGATGTCGCGCGTGGCGCGCGAAATCGAACGCGACGAAAACCATTTCCGCCCGATGATCGACATGAACATGGTGTCGGTCAACCACGAAATCACGGCGCAGCTGGCGCGTTCGGCCGTGCGGGCTTCGACCAACCTGCCGATCGGCTACGTGGTGCTCGATACCAAGACCGGCCGCACGGGGCGTTACTTGGCCGCTTTCCGCGGGCATAAAACCGTCGTGGCCGTTTGTTATACGTTGCATGCCCAGCGCATTCTGGCGCTCTCCTACGGCGTGGTGCCGATTCTCCGGCAGCGCGAGAACAACCGTTACCACTTCGTGGACGATGCGCTCGATTTTCTCGACCAGTACGGGCGTCCGGCCGAAAATGCCCTGCTGGCCGTCGTCGGCGGCAGCTTCGGCGAGGACGGCGGTGCGTCGTATGTCGAAATCGCTTCGGTGGAGGCGATTCGCCGCCGCAATGCCGAAGCCGCGCGGGACGTCCATTATTGAGAAAAACCTGTTGATTCCGACCCGATGAACCCGACGGAGTGCGAACGGCGCGGCGAGTTGCGCGACAAGGTGGCGCGCGGCGTGGCGTGGAACATGGCCGAAAAAATCGGCACGGCCCTGATGCAAATGGCCGTCAGCCTGATTATCCTGCGCCTGTTGACCCGTGCCGATTTGGGCTTGATGGCCATTCTGACGGCGGCGTCGGCCGTCGCGCTGGTCATCGTCGACAGCGGCTTCTCGCAAACCCTCATCCGCAAGCGGGACCCGCAGCGCAACGAATTCACGACGGTCTTTCTGTTCAACATCGGCGTTTCGCTGTTGCTTTACGCCCTGTTCGTGGCGGTGGCTCCGGCCGCATCGCGTTACTACGACATGCCCGAGCTGGTGCAGTTGGCGCCGGTTTTCTTCCTGTTGCTGCCGGTCAACGCGCTGTGCGCCGTGCAGAACGCGATTTTCACGCGGCAGTTCCGGTTCGCGCTGCTCTCCAAAGTGACTTTTGTGTCGTGGCTCGTCAGCGGGCTGACGGCTATCGGGCTGGCGCTGGCCGGATGCGGCGTGTGGAGCATCGTCGCCCAGCGCGTGCTGCAAATGGCCGTGCGCGCCGTGCTGTTGTGGTGGGCCAGCGACTGGCGGCCGCGCGGCGCATGGGACGGAGTGGCGCTGCGCCGAATGGCCCCGTACAGTTTCAGCCTCATGGCGACCGACCTCTTTTCGGCATTCTATAATAAGGTTCCGCAGTTTTTTCTCGGCCGTCTCTATCCGGCCGATGTCTTGGGCGCATTCGACCAAGCGGTGAAACTCAAAGACCAGCCCGTCGTGTCGGCGGTGCAGTCGGTGCAGAACGTGGCGTTTCCGGCGTTGTCGAAAATCGGCGACGACGCGTGCCGTTTCGCCGAGAGTTACCGCCAAATCGTGATGATTGTGGCCTACGTGCTCTTTCCGGTCATGATGGGGCTGTCGGCCATTGCGCCCGACCTGTTCGCCGTGCTGCTGGGCGCGGAGTGGATGCAAACGGTGCCCTATTTCGAGGTGGTTTGTCTGGCCGGATTGTGCTACCCCGTGGCGATGATTGCCTTTACGGTGCTGAAAGTCAAGAGCGACGGCGGAATCATCGTCCGCACCGAACTGCTGAAAAAGGGGATGATGACCCTCGTCTTCCTTGCGACGATTCCGGCCGGTGTGCAGGCTGTCGTGTGGGGGCTGGTCGTCATCGCGTTTTGCGAAATGTCCGTGAATGTCGTCGCTTCGATGCGTTTCACGGTGTTGCGGCTGCGGCAGCTGTTCCGCACCTTGCTGCCGATAGCTTGTGTGACGGCTGTCATGTACGCGGCCGTGCGGTGGAGCCTGCGGGCGTTGCCGTTCGACGGCTTGGCGCGTTTGCTGGCCGAAATCGGCATCGGTGCGGCTGTTTACCTGTTGCTTTCGGCCCTGTTCCGGTTGGAGGCTTTCCGCGAAACGGTCGCGCTAATAAAAAAATTCCTATCTTTGCCTTCGGCTTAAATACTCCGTCTCGGCATAATCAAGCTATCGCTTGCTTCTGCGCTCGACTTTTCGTATCTTTGACTTCGTCTTAGATACTCCCGCTCGGCAAAATGCAAGTAAACTTGCTTTTGCCCTCGCTTATTCGTATCTTTGCCTTCGCCTTTTATTCCCGACCCGAACATGAAAGAGATTATCCAGTTGCACGACAAGAAATTCCGCGTCATGATACCCGCCGAAAAAATCGACGAGGCCGTGACGAACGTGGCCGACCGCATCAACACGGACTACGGCGACAAGGATACCCCGATTTTCCTCGGCATTCTCAACGGATCGTTCATGTTCATGAGCGACCTCATCAAGAAAATCGAGTTCAACAACGAACTGTCGTTCGTGAAACTGTCGTCGTACGAAGGCGACCGCACGACGGGCGAGGTCAAGACGCTCATCGGGCTGAACAACAGCCTGCGCGGCCGCCACATCATCATCGTCGAGGACATCGTCGAAACGGGCACCAGCATCGCCCACATGGTGCGCGATCTGGCGCAGTACGAACCGGCCAGCGTCGAGGTGTGCACGCTGTTCTACAAACCGGCCTGCTACTGCGGGAAATATCCGATCAAGTACCGCGCAATGGAAATCGGCAACGAGTTCATCGTGGGTTACGGCTTGGACTACAACCAGTTGGGCCGCAGCCTGAAAGACATCTACGTCGTGACGGAATAATGGCCCTCGCAATCGACGATACGCTTTTCGACGGCGGGCGGCGCCTGCCGCTCGTCGAGGATTTCTATACGATTCAGGGCGAGGGGTTCCATGCCGGCAAACCGGCCTACTTCATCCGCTTGGGCGGGTGCGACGTGGGGTGCAGCTGGTGCGACGCCAAGTACACGTGGAATCCGAAACTCTATCCGCCGGTCGACGTGGGGACGATTATCGACCGTGCGACGGCCTGCCCGGCGCAGGCTATCGTCATCACGGGCGGCGAGCCGCTGCTCTATCCGCTCGGCGTGTTGACCGAAACGCTGCATCGGCGCGGTTTGCAGATATTTTTGGAGACCTCCGGGTCGCATCCGTTCAGCGGGTGCTTCGATTGGGTGTGCTTGTCGCCGAAACGCCGGCAGGCTCCGTTGCCCGAAGCATTCCGGCAGGCCCACGAATTGAAGGTCATCGTCGAGTCGGAGGAGGATTTCGCTTGGGCCGAACGCAATGCCGGGCAGGTCGGGCCGGAGTGCCGGCTCTACTTGCAACCCGAATGGAGCGTGTCGGAGGCCGTGATGCCCGCGATCGTCGGGTATGTCAAGGCGCATCCGCAGTGGAACATCTCGATCCAGACGCACAAATACATGCGTATTCCCTGATATGGACATCCTCGTCGGCAAAAAATTCTGGATGGCGGTGACGGCGGTCATTCTGTTGTTCACGACGCTGATCGTAGGCCGCAACCTGCTGCACGCTGTCCGCACGATGCGGGACATCGGTGCGCTGGAGCGGGAAAGACGCACCTATCTGGAAAAAATCGAGCAGGACAGCATGCTGGTCGAGCGCCTGCGGTACGACGATTATCTCGAAGAATACGCCCGCGAACACTTCCGCATGCAGCGTCCCGACGAACGGGTCTATATCGTCCGCGAAAAATAGCCTATCGGTATGTTTTCGGTTCCACCGTGCCGCGCAGGACTACCAGCGCGTTGATTGCCAGTGCTTCCAGCTCGTTTTCGCCCGGATATACCGTCACGGGCGCAAGGAACGAACAACGGTCGCGAAGGTATGCGACGACCGGTTCGTTGAAGGCGATGCCGCCCGTCAGCAGGATGCCGTCCACCCGTCCCGCGAGCGGTGCCGCCATGGCGCAAATCTGTTTGGCGATGTTGTAGCACATGGCATCCATCACCTTGCGGGCCCGTTCGTCGCCCTGCGCGATGCGTTGCATCGTCTCGGCCACCGAGTTCGTGCCCAAGTGGGCGACCAGCCCGCCGCGGCTCGACACGAACCGCAGCAGCTCCTCTTGGGTATATTTTCCCGAAAAACAAGTTTTTATCAGTTCGCTCGACGGAATGCCGCCCGCGCGGTCGGGCGCGAAAGGCCCGTCGCCGTCCAGCGCGTTGTTCACGTCCACGATGCGCCCTTGCCGGTGCGCCGCCACCGAAATGCCGCCGCCCATGTGCGCGACGATGAGGTTCGACCGTTCGTAGGCCAACCCCGTGCGCTCGCAGTGCAGCCGCGCCGTCGCTTTCTGGTTCAGGGCGTGCGAAATCGCCGTGCGCGTGCACATCGGCATGCCCGTGATGCGGGCCACGTCGTCCATTTCGTCGACCACCGGCGGGTCGGCGATGTAGGCTTTCACCCGCGCCATGCGGGCGATTTGCGCCGCCAGCAGCCCGCCCAGATTGCAGGCATGCTTCATTGGCGCGTGGCGCAGGTCGTAGCGCATGCGCTCGTTGACTTCGTAAACGCCTGCCGGTATGGGCCGTATCAGTCCGCCGCGTCCGATGACGGCCGAAAGTTCGTCGAGCGACAGCCCGCGTTCGCGCAGGGCGTCGAGTATCAGCTCCCGCCGCCAGTCCAGTTGCTGGATGACATCGGTAAAGGGGGCCAGCTCCTCCGTCGTGTGGCGCAGGGTGAAATCGAACAAAGGCCGCTCCTCTTCGTAGAGGGCGACCTTCGTCGATGTGGAGCCGGGATTTATCGCTAAAATTCTGTAAGCCATAAAATGCTCGGTTCGGATGATCGGTATTCCCGGCCGCCGGCGGCCGGGAATGGTCTGTGCAGGTCGCCTATTTCGCGGCCAAGCAGGCCAGTGCGATGGAGTAGAGCTTCGTCAGGCTCGAGTCGCCGCGCGAGGTGAGCACGCAGGGGACTTTGGTGCCCATGACCATCGCTGCCAACTCGCCTTTGCAGAGGTGGGTCGACGATTTGAAAAAGACGTTCGCCGATTCCAGATTGGGGAACAGCAGGCAGTCGGGGTCGCCGGCAACGGCCGAGCCCTTGACTTTCTTGTGTTCGGCCACCTCCTTGAACAGCGCGACGTCCAGCGACAGCGGGCCGTCCACCACGACGTTGCCCAACTGGCCGCGGTCGCCCATTTTGGCCAGCAGCGCCCCTTCGGTCGACGAGACGACGTTGGGCAGCAGCTGTTCCGACGGCGCGATGCAGGCGATTTTGGGCGTCTTGATGCCCAGCAGGTTGGCCGTCTGTGCCAAGTAGCCGATTTGCTTCATCTTCTGCTTGAAGTCGGGCTGCGGAATCACGGCCACGTCCGAAATGACGAGCAGCTTGTGGTAGCAGGGCATCTCGATGATCGAGACGTGGCTCAACACGCCCTTCGGCGGGAAAAGCCCGGCCTCCTTGTTCAGGATACCGCGCATGTACTTGTCGGTCGAGACCAGACCTTTCATCAGCACGTCGGCATTGCCTGCGACGACCGATGCCACGGCCTGCTGCACGCACTTCGTATCGTTGGGTTCGTCGACGATGTTGAACGCCTTGATGTCGAGCCCGTTCTCCTTGCAGACCTGTTCGATAGTCGCCTTGTCGCCGTAGAGCGTCGGTTCCACCAGTCCCTCCTTGTAGGCCTCGTAGACGGCCGCCAGCGTGTGCGAATCCTGACCGTAGGCTACGGCCAGCCGTTTTTTACCCTTTTTTCTCGCCTCCTCGACGATTTCCGTAAGATGTTGTATCATAATGCGTAATACTGAATTTATTTCACGAGGTTGTAGGTATCCGTGGCGATGACCAGTTCTTCGTTGGTCGAGACGACCGCCACCTTGACTTTCGAGTCGGGGGCCGACAGGATTTTGTCTTCGCCGTGTACGCCCTTGTTGGCCGCCGCGTCGAATTTCAGGCCCAAGAACTCCATGCCCGAGCAGACCGATTCGCGCATTTCGACCGAATTTTCGCCCACGCCGCCCGTGAAGACGATCAGGTCGACGCCGCCCATTTCGGCCGCATACGAACCGATGAATTTCTTGATGCGTCCGTAGTACATGTCGCGGGCCAGTATGGCGCGTCCGTTGCCCTCGTCGTAGGCGCGGTCGATGTCGCGCATGTCGCTCGACAGTCCCGTGAGGCCCATGACGCCCGATTTCTTGTTCATCATGGTGTCGAGTTCCGCGAAGGTCATCTTCTCTTTCTCTCCGATGAACGTAATGGCACTGGCATCCACCGAGCCGCAGCGCGTGCCCATGACCAGTCCGTCGAGCGGCGAGAAACCCATCGACGTGTCGTAGGACTCTCCGTTCAGCACGGCCGTGATCGAACCGCCGTTGCCGATGTGGCAGGTGATGATTTTCGAGTGCGCGGGGTCGAGACCGGCCAGTTCGGCGCCGACCTTCGCCACGAACTTGTGGCTCGTGCCGTGGAATCCGTACTTGCGCACGCGGTATTTTTCATAGTATTCGTAGGGCAGGGCGAACATATAGTTCTTGGCCGGAATGGTCTGGTGGAACGACGTGTCGAACACCGTGACCTGCGGCACGCCCGGAAGTACTTTCTCAATGGCGTCGATGCCCTCCAAGCTGGCCGGATTGTGGAGCGGGGCGATTTGGCAGAGCGAGCGGATTTTCTCCTTCGCATCGGCATCGACGAGGCAGCTTTTCGGGAAAAATTCGCCGCCGTGCGCCACGCGGTGGCCGACGGCTTTCACCTCGTCGAGCGAACGGATGACCCCGTGCCCGGGGTCGGTCAGGGCTTTCATCACCAGTTCGATACCGGTCGTGTGGTCGGGAATTGGACGGTGCAGCTCGAACGGCGTCTTGCCGACGGGTTTGTGGGTCAGGTCGCCTTCGGGCAG
>CAZGYX010000048.1:0-8308 GCA_964530735.1 uncultured Alistipes sp.
GAGCTGCAATACCGCGAGCTGCCCGTTTCGGAAGTCGCCGACGCCAATACGCCGTTCACGTTCCGCACGGCGGGCGGCGTCTACGGTTCGGTGCATGAGGCTGCCCTCTACGACTGGCCCGAAATGGTGCTGCGGCACAGATTTTCGCCGTGCGCGTCAATGCGCTTGGCTGGGCAACGGGAACGCTCAATGCAGGTGTCGAAGTCGCCGTATCCGACCGGTGGTCGGTTGAAGTTTCCGGTTATTGGAATCCCATCGACACGCCGAAGCGGTCGCTGAACTTCGCAGCCGTGCAGGTCGGCGGGCGTTACTGGCTCTATGAAGCCTTCGTCGGTCATTTCTTCGGCGGGCAACTCTCCTATGTCGATTACGACCTCGGCAGCCGTACGCAACGCTACGATGGCCGAGCGTACGGCATCGGTTTGTCTTATGGCTATGCGTGGATGCTCTCCAAACGCTGGAATGTTTCAGTGGAAGCCGGTTTCGGATTGTTTCACACCAACGATACGCGCCGCGACCTAACTGTCGGGGATTGGGACGACAAATACGTCTATCGCAACCGTCGCTGGACGTTAACGCCGTCGCGGCTGGAAGTCTCATTTTCCTATTTGTTCTGATGCTATGGCTCCGAAAAGAAAAACACATCTTTACGGTACGGTATCAGGTTGTTGCCTATGGCTGTTGTTCGGCTGCTCGGTAACGGGTAATCTGCATCGGCAGCAGGCAGCGGCTTCGCTCGCGCAGCTGTCGCGTACCGAACGACAAGAGAGGCAGCAGGACTATCGGCCGCAGGCGATGAAAATCGAACGCGACAGCGACACGTTCTATTTGGTGCCGGCGGATACGCTGGCCGACGGCGAACGGGTGATGTCGTTAGCTATCGAGGAGGTAACGGTTACTTCGCGGATGCGTTCCATTCCCGAACGTAACGGACGGGTGACGCTCGATTTCGTCGTGACGCTGCCGAAGCAACTTTTGGGCAAGAGCCGCAATGTCGTCATTACGCCTCTGCTCCACAAACCCGACGGAACCGAAGCACTTGAAGACTTGGCGATTCGGGGCGGACGATTCTCACTCTTGCAAGAACGGGACTATTGGCAATACGAAACCTATGTCGATCGATTCCGGCCTGACTCCGCAGGCTGCGAGATCGCATTCAACCGCTTCGTGAAATTTCCCTATCCCGAAGATACGCGGCTGGATTCCGTCGTCGAGCGACGCGGGGCGATGACCTACTACTATTCGCAGGAGGTGCCGACCGACGAGAACTCGAAAAAGTTGCTCGTGACGCTGCAAGGTACTGTCGAGGGCATCGACGGAAGCACTTACCGAATGCCGCCGTCGGATACGCTGGCATATCTTGTCTCGTCGATGCTCTCGTTCGTAGATACCTTGCCGCGATACCGTATCAAGATTATCGACAAGTACGTTACCGTGACCGACCGCAACTACATTCGGTTTCGGTCGGGGGATGTGCGAATCATCGACACGTTAGGAGATAACAAAAATCAACTAAAGAAGATTTCGGATTTGATGCAGCGGATTATCGAGCAAGAGGAGTTCTACGTCGATACCATTACGCTGACTGCCGCTTCATCGCCCGAAGGCAGTTATGCGATGAATGAACGATTGGCGAGACACCGTGCAGAGGCATTGAAACGGTATCTTGCAAAGCGTTATGGTCGGCATGTCGATACGTTGCTGACGGTTCGGTGGATAGCGGAGGATTGGGAGGAATTAACACGCCTTATTGCCGCAGATGAGACGATAACCGAGCGGAAGGCGATTCTCAATCTGCTGTGTTCGGAAGATAATCCCGACCGACGTGAAGCCAAGTTGCGACGACGTTTCCCCAAGCAGTACCGCTACATCCGCGAAAAACTCTATCCGCAGTTGCGCTCGGTAAACTTCCGGTACGACCTGCGCCGCAAAGGCATGGTCAAGGACACGATTCACACGACGGAACTCGACACAACCTATGCACGGGGCGTGAAGTTGCTGAACGACCGCAAGTACCACGATGCACTGCACATTCTGCGTCCGTATGCCGACCGTAACACGGTAGTGGCTTTACTCTCGCTCGGATACGACGAACAAGCACTGGAATTGCTGGCGACGATGCCGAAAGATGCGGTAACCGAGTATCTGAAAGCAATCGCCTGCTCGCGGCTGGGGCGTAAGGACGAGGGACGGCGACACTTCCTCGAAGCCTGTCGGCTCGACGAACGCATGGAGTACCGCGGAAACCTCGACCCCGAAATCGCTGAACTGATGAAAAACTGAAAAACGATTTTACTATTATGAAAATGCTTAAATGGAAACAAGCACTCCTCTACATCGTCGCTGCGACGGTATGGGGGCTGTTGGTCGCTTCCCTGTTTATGGGCTGCAACCTATATGAAAAAGAAGAGGTACAAGTTGTCCGCTGTCCGCGCATTGAAACGGACACGATAACTATGCCGGAATGGGAAAGTGGACAAGGAGGAGCGGCAGAAGATGTAGGACACTAAATCATTAGGGGAGTAAAAGATGACTGAATCTTTCATTATCTTTGTACCACTAATCAACAAACAAGTGAAGATATGAAAGAGTTAGTCGCAAAAATCCAAGAGGCATACGCTGCATTCCATGCTGATGCCATCGCACAAGTCGAAAAAGGAAACAAAGCTGCCGGCACCCGCGCTCGCAAAGCATCGTTGCAGGTCGAAAAACTGCTGAAAGAGTTCCGCAAGGTATCGGTAGAAGAAGCGAAAAAGTAAATTTATCGGCTATCGAAAACAAAGAGCTGTCAGTATAAACTGACAGCTCTTGTTCAATTTCCAGACAAGATCATAAAATTCATTACTCGCAAAAATCTCTGCTTTCGGAAAAACACCAATGCGGATCCTCTTCCGTTGTCGTATCGAACTCAACCACCGCATTGATTTTTATATTGTCCGGATTCTCGCAAGCATCCATTTTATTTGTTTGGAGGTAAAAATCGCCGAAAATCGCATCGCAATCATAACAGCCGAAAGATGGATAATAAGACTGGACCGTATTGCTATACCTTGTTTTTAATTGCCCTATTTTAAGATTTTTTCCTTTATCCGTTTTTAGAAATTTTTGTACAGTCTCGTATACTTGCGGATGTTTATCAAGGCTATCGCCATCCCACATGGAATCCATCCTGTCAATTTTTCTATCGCATACGGATTTTAGATTGGGGATTACGGTATAACAATGCTGTGATTTATGGCATTTCCAACAAGTATACTCGAAGAAAACAATCGTTACGTTCTGTTTGGATTTCAATCGTGCATGCTCGCAGAATTTCAATTTACGATTCAACAGACTATCGACCAATGTTTTCAACGGTATTCGTTCTTGCCCGAGCTGAGCTGTGATATTGGAATCTTCGTCTTTGAAAATCTTGAACGCCGGAATAGCTTTATTCGCGATCGGATTTTTGTCCTGATCCGCCATTTCTTTGGGCACTGTGCGAAAAAACCAACAACCTCTTACATTCGATTCTTTATACCGGTTTTGCCGGATTTTGGTCTCTTCGTATGACTGCCTGCTCCACTGCACCTCGAATGCAATTCTTTTTCCATTTTGAGAGGCGAGAACATCCGCTCGCCAATCAGCTTCGGCGAACTCAGGCGTTGCATGCCACCCATTCGCCCGACACGCCTCGATGATAGCGATTTTTGCTTTCAGGTGCTCTGCCGATTCCGGTTTCCAATCGCATGGAGTAGCGGCCTTTGCATGCACGAAATGCTTCAGTCCTTTGCTGCTTGTTCTTAAAAAAACCTTCCTGCCCACAACAAGCAAGTTTCAGAACCGCTTCTTTCCCTTTGAGACGTTTTTTCAAAACATTCCACTGCTCGTCCGTCAGGTCTATGGAAATCGTCTCTTCCCCGTCAATATAAGCTCGTAACGGCATAATCTTGCTCTTCCAGATAATTTCTTACAAAGATAATGATTTGTTTCAAAGAACTTTTCCAATATCTGTATACACCCTCCCGGCCAGCAAGATAGGCATAGCGAACGAGACGTCAAGGTGCACTACCTTGCCTTACGTCGTTCGCTATGCCTATTGCGCCTTTGCTGTCCGGGCGTTCCGGCAGTATAAAATATGATGGTTATGAAACTGCTGACAAAAGAGATCATCTCGAAATTCGAGAAACATCCTTTCGGTTCACAAGAGGGGAAAGGAATGAATGCCGAAGTTTTGGTAAAGTACTTTAATCCGTGCGGCACCGGAACATGGCTCATTACAGAAGCCGAATATGTAGGTGATGACTGGCGGTTATTCGGCTATTGCTATCTCTTCGAATGGGAGTGGGGCTTTTTAATGCTGTCTGAGCTTGAATCTCTCCGGTTGCCGTTCGGGTTGACTATCGAACGCGATATTTACAGTTCGGGGAAACTCGTGCGGAATTATGTGCATTAAAGCAGTATCGAAGAAGCGGAAAATCTTTTCCGCTTCTTCGATTATCTCAATGCCTTGACATAATGAGCTTGCAATAATTCCAAAATAGCCATGCGGATAAAGTATCTTTCCGCCGATCATCGTATAAGGTATCTGTCGGTTATCCCGATAGTTCTGAATCGAACGCTTGCTGATATTGAAAATCGAGCAAATCTCTTCGGTCGTTAGATAAGTTTCGTTCCCGATTGCCGGACGATGGGCGTCTATCAGAATCTCGACGAATCGGATCGCCTGGATAATATTGCGACGCAGGTCTTTGAACTCCCTGCTATCACGAGTGATAATCTGCTCGGCCATCTTATCGAGCTTTTATCAGGTTCTTTTCAAGAAGAGACCGAATATCGTTTTCCTTGAAAAAGACTTTGTTTCCTATGAAAGTATGGGGGATAATTCCGGCTGTACGATAATACTGCAAAGCACACTTGGTAATGCTCAATGCCTTGCAGACTTCTTCGGCTGAAAGCCAACGTGGCGCGGCCGATTTATCCGATAAGGTTCGTAATGCGGCTATCCGTTCGAGAAGCCTTTGGATATGTGCCTGCAAATAGTTGCAGACACACGTTTCGATTAGGACACAGTTCATGGAAATTTGATTTTGTCGTGTGCAATTTAACACGAATATCCACAATCGGCTTTACACGTCCGTATTAGTCCGCCTCTGTCCGTCCGTACAAATTTATTTGGTTGATAACCGATATTTTCGTATTTTTGTTTCAGAGTTGTTTGACAAGAGAATTGATGCAATAATACGATTGCATACAGTTTCTAAATCGTTACCTGCGATTTCCTATATCTCTATTTATTAGATTATTAGATCTGTTTTGCGCTTTTGCAAGCAAACCCGCGTCAGGCGCCCGCAGCCAGCGTTAGGCCGCACGCAGTAGGCGAAGACATCGTCGGAGAGGTTTTTGGCACTTTTTGACGGAACAAAAAGTGCAATTAACAAAGTATAGCCGGTGCATGTACGACTGTGGCAGAAAGCAGAAGAAATAAGAAAATTTGTAAAAAACTAAGAAAATATGTTCGATAACTTTACCCAACGACACATCGGTGTCAGCGATCCGGCCGAGTTGCGGGAGATGCTCGCCACGATCGGCGTCGGCTCGGTCGACGAGCTCATCGCGCAGGTCATCCCGCAGTCCATCCGTTTGAGAAAACCGTTGGCATTGCCCGCCGAGGGCATGAGCGAATACGAGTTCGCCGCCCATATCCGCACACTGGCCGACAAGAACCGCACGCTGCGGTCGTTCATCGGCATGGGGTATTATCCGTGCGCCGTGCCGGCCGTCGTCGCACGCAACGTGCTCGAAAATCCGGCATGGTACACCTCCTATACGCCCTATCAGGCCGAAATTTCGCAGGGTCGCTTGGAGGCGCTGCTCGATTTCCAGACCGCCGTCATCTCGCTGACCGGCATGGAAATCGGCAACTGCTCGCTGTTGGACGAGGGTACGGCCGCCGCCGAGGCCATGCTGATGATGTTCAACTGCCGGTCGCGCGAGGCCGTCAAGGAGGGTCGCAACCAGCTCTTCGTCGACCGCAACATCTTCCCCCAGACGCTCGACGTGCTGCTCACCCGCAGCGAACCTTACGGCATCGAGCTTATCATCGACGAGTACGATCAGTACGAGTTCACGGGCAAGGAGTTCGGTGCGCTGGTGCAGTATCCCGCGGCCGACGGTGCCGTGCGCGACTATGCCGCCTTTGCGGAGGCGGCCCACGCCAAAGGGGCTATGGTAACGGCCGTCGCCGACTTGCTTGCCCTCGCCTTAATAACCGCCCCGGGAGAGTGGGGCGCCGACATCGCCGTCGGGTCGACCCAGCGGCTCGGTACGCCGATGGGCTTCGGCGGGCCGAGCGCCGGTTACATGACCGCCCGCGAGACGTTCAAACGCAACCTGCCCGGCCGCATCATCGGCGTGTCGGTCGACCGGCTGGGCAACCGCGCGCTGCGCATGTCGTTGCAGATGCGCGAGCAGCACATCAAACGCGAAAAAGCCACGTCGAACATCTGCACCGCTTCGGCCCTCATGGCCTCGATGGTGGGCTTCTACTGCGTCTACAACGGCCCCGAAGGGTTGTTGAGGGCGGCGAATACGGCGCACGAGGCGGCCGAGAAGGTCGCGGCGGCGCTCGAAGCGATGGACTACAAACTGACCGCTCCGGCGTTCTTCGACACGCTCGAAGTGGCGGCCGAAGCATCGGTCGTGCAGTCGCTGGCGTTGGAGGAAGGCATCAACTTCTTTTACCCGTCGGAGGAGCGCGTGCGGCTGTCGTTCGACGAGGTGACCACGCCCGACGAAATCGAGACGGTCATCGGCATCTTCGCCGCCGCCAAAGGACGCAAACCCAAGACGGTCAAGCCGTCGAAAGAGGTCATCCCCGACGGGTTGCGCCGCCGGTCGGCCTACCTGACCGAACCGGTCTTCAACAGCTACCGGTCGGAGAGCGCCCTGATGCGCTACATCAAGAAACTCGAACTGCGCGACATCTCGCTGGCCAATTCGATGATTTCGCTCGGTTCGTGCACCATGAAACTCAACGCCGCCGTGCTGATGCAGCCGCTGTCGCTGGCCGGTTTCCAGAACATGCACCCCTTCGCCCCGGCCGACCAAGCGGCCGGTTACGCGGAGCTTATCGCCGAGTTGGAACACGACCTCGCCACGATTACCGGCATGGCCGGTTGTTCGTTGCAGCCCAATTCGGGTGCTGCGGGCGAGTATTCGGGGCTGATGGTCATCCGCGCCTATCACCAGAGCCGCGGGCAGGGTTACCGCAACGTGGTGCTGATTCCGGCGTCGGCACACGGCACCAACCCCGCATCGGCCGCCATGGCGGGCATGAAAATCGTGACGGTGGCCTGCGACGGGCAGGGCAACATCGACGTCGCCGACCTCGAAGCCAAAGCCAAAGAGTACGCTTCGGAGCTGTGCGGTGTGATGATTACCTACCCCTCGACGCACGGTGTGTTCGAGAGCCGCATCCGCGAAATCGTCGACATCGTGCACGATGCTGGCGGACAAGTCTACATGGACGGTGCCAACATGAACGCACAGGTCGGACTGACCAACCCGGGATACATCGGGGCGGACGTCTGCCACCTCAACCTGCACAAGACATTCGCCATGCCGCACGGCGGCGGCGGCCCGGGCGTGGGCCCGATTTGCGTGGCCGAGCACCTGCGGCAGTTCCTGCCGTCGCATCCGCTGGCCGCGACGGGCGGCGAGGAGGGCATCACGGCCGTCGCGTCGGCCCCGTGGGGTTCGGCGATGCTGCTGCCTATCACCTACGGCTACATCAAGTTGCTGGGCGAGGAGGGGCTGCGCCGCGTGACCGAAATGGCGATCGTCAACGCCAACTACATGGCTTCGGCCCTGCGCGGCGAGTTCCGCACCTACTACACGGGCGAGACGGGCCGCGTGGCCCACGAGATGATTCTCGACCTTACGCACTTCAAGAAGGATTACGACATCGACTGCGGCGACATCGCACACCGGCTGATGGACTACGGGTTCCATGCGCCGACCCTTTCGTTCCCCGTGCACGAGACGCTCATGGTCGAGCCGACCGAATCGGAGCCGAAAGCCGAAATGGACCGCTTCATCGAGGCGCTGACGGCTATCAAACGCGAATGCGAAGCGGCCGTCGGCCAGCCGGACAACGTGGTCGCCAATGCGCCCCACACGGCGCAGGAACTCTGCGGCGAGTGGCCGCACCCCTACGCGCGCGACGAAGCCGCTTTCCCGCTGGCTTGGATTCGCGAGGCGAAGGTGTTCCCCTATGTGGCGAAAATCGACAACGGCTACGGCGACCGCAACCTTTGCTGCAAAAACG
>CAZGYX010000049.1:0-8307 GCA_964530735.1 uncultured Alistipes sp.
TGCTGTTCTCGCCCGTAACGACCGCGATGTACTTGCCGTCGGCATGCAAATCGCAGCTGCGGGCCAACCCCATCGAATCGAATTCGTGGACCGGCAGGAACGTACGCGTATCGTACAGCGTCAGCATGCCGTCGTCCGTCAGCACGGCGAACAGGGCGTTATCCGGAGAGAAAGCGATATGGTTGACTTCCCCCGCGACGGGAATCGTCTTGCGCAGTTTCCCCGTCTCGAAATTGTAGACATTCAGCAGGTTTCCGTTGGCCGCCGCAAAAAAGAACTCGTTGGAGCTGACGGCCAGAAGCGCTGCCTTGAACGGCAAGTCGAACGTCCGAATCTCCGTATAACCGCGCGTTTCGTAGACATGCAGACGACCGTCTTCCGAGGCGACCGAAAAGCTCCGAGCGTTCGGCGCATAGCAGATCGCCATCGGTGCATAATCCACTTTCAGGTTATGGAGCAACGCATCGGCTTTCCAAAGGTCGTAGATCCCGACCGTCGATTTCTTGCCGTTCCGCTGCGACCATACCGCAACGCTCGAGCCCGAAGGATTGATTTTCAGGGAACGAATATCGCCCGGCAGTTTGCACAGCGGGACACTGCGCAGATTGTAGACGGAAGACCCGCTGGAATAATAGCTGGAAAAGAGGTAGTTGTCTACCTTAACAGGCTGAAAATCTTGCGGATAGGCGTAATCAATCCGCTCCTCCTGAGGGGGGGGGCGGAAGCGACACCCGGGCAGCAGAACGCTACCGAAACAAGCGTTAAGAAGATGTTTTTCATCATCGTTATGTTTTCACTGCACGGCAGGCAACAACGCCGCATGCAGGTTCCGACCCGTTCGGGTGCACAAAGATAAAGAAAAAAATCTTTCCGGCAAACAATGCGGCCCGAAAAGTCGCATTATATAATAGGTATGGTTTATCCGAAAAACTCGCTATCTTTGCACCCGGTTCCGAAAAAAAAGGTTTGACAAGGTAGATTCCATGGACTGGCTCCGCTCACTGCTGTTCGAGCACTCGGCCGTGCAGGCCGTTGTCGTGCTGTCGCTCATCGCGACCGCCGGCATCGGATTAGGCAAAATCCGCATCTGCGGCGTCTCGCTCGGCACGGCGTTCATCTTCTTCGTGGGCATCGTGGCCGGGCATTTCGGACTCTCGCTCGATCCGGCGATGCTCTCCTATGCCGAAAGTTTCGGACTGATTCTCTTCGTCTATGCGCTGGGGTTGCAGGTCGGGCCCGGATTTTTCAGTTCGCTGCGCTCCGGCGGCATGCGGCTGGTGACGCCCGCCCTGCTCGTGCTGTTCACCGGCACGGCGGCCGCCGTCGGGTTGAGCTGCGTCTGCCGCGTACCCATCGCCGACATGTCGGGCATCCTCTGCGGCGCGACTACCAACACCCCCGCATTGGGTGCCGCACAACAGATGCTGATGCAACTGGGCCGCGACACCAACGGCCCGGCATTGAGTTGCGCCTTGACCTATCCGCTGGGCGTCATCGGCGTGATACTCGCCATCGTGCTCCTGCGCAAGTTCTTCGTCCGCCCCGCCGACCTGCCGGGTCCCGACGCCGAACACCGCAAGAACGTCTATATCGCCAGCTACCGGCTGACCAATCCGGCCGTTTTCGGCCAGTCGGTACACGAAATCGCCGCGCAGAGCCACCACCACTTCGTCATCTCGCGGCTGTGGCGCGACGGACGGGTCTCGATTCCGACGTCGGACAAGACCCTGCAACAGGACGACATCATCTTGGTCATCACCACGCCGGCCGAAGCGGATGCCCTGCGGCTCATCTTCGGCGAACAGGAACAGAAAGACTGGAACACGGAAAACATCGACTGGAACGCGATCGACAGCCAGCTGATTTCGCAGCGCATCTTGGTGACGCGACCCGAAATCAACGGCCGCAAACTGGCCTCGCTGCGGCTGCGCAACCACTACGGCATCAACATCAGCCGCGTGTACCGTTCGGGCGTGCAGCTGCTGGCGACCCCCGACCTGCGGCTGCAATTAGGCGACCGGCTGACCGTCGTCGGCGAGACCGAAGACATCCGCCGCGTCGAGAAAATACTCGGCAATGCCGTGAAAAGTCTCAACGAACCCAATCTGGCGGCCGTATTCATCGGACTGATTCTGGGACTGGTCTTGGGCAGCATTCCGGTGGCGCTGCCGGGCATCTCGGTTCCCGTGAAGCTCGGACTGGCGGGCGGCCCCATTATCGTGGGCATCCTCATCGGCACGTTCGGCCCGCGCCTGCACATGATTACCTACACGACGCAAAGCGCCAACCTGATGCTCCGTGCGCTGGGGCTGTCGCTCTACCTCGCCTGCTTGGGGCTGGACGCCGGCGCGCACTTCTTCGAGACCGTCATGCGGCCCGAAGGCATGCTGTGGCTCGTGCTGGGATTCCTGCTGACGGTCGTGCCGGTGCTGCTGGTCGGTATATTCGCCCTGCGGACGCTGCACCTCGATTTCGGTTCGGTGTCGGGCCTCCTCTGCGGCAGCATGGCCAACCCGATGGCCCTCAACTACGCCAACGACACCATCGAAGGCGACAACCCCTCGGTATCATACGCCACGGTCTACCCCGTCTGCATGTTCCTGCGGGTCATCCTCGTGCAGGTCGTCCTGATGCTCCTCCTCTGAGGGCATCGACCGCGCCAGCTCCTCGACATTGCTCCCGGCCGGACGCTGGAACACCCGCAGGTCGAACCACCCGACCGAAGCGAAAACGTGCGCGAAAACATCGGACTGAATCGCCTCGTACTCCGCCCATACGACCGTGTCGGTGAAAAAATAGAGTTGCAACGGCACGCCCGTATCGGAGGGCTGCAGCTGGCGCACGAGCAGCTGCATGTCGCGGCGGATCGGCACGGCCGTCTGCAAATAACGGATCAGGTAGGCGCGGAAAATTTCCAGATTGGTCACGTGCAGGCCGTTGCACGACGGGTCGGCGGGCGGAATGCCGTGCGACGCGTTGTAGTCGGCATAGCGCTTTTCGGTGTCGTCGATGTAGTCGCGCACGAGCGCGATGCGGCGGAAGCGCGCCAGCATCCCGGGCGTGCAGAACCGCACGGTCGACAGGTCGATGAAGACCGACCGCATCACGCGCCGCCCGCCCGAACGTTTCATCGCCTGCCAGTTCTGGAACGAGTCGCTCACCAACAGATAGGGCGGCACCGTGACGACGGTATTGTCGTAATTGCGCACCTTCACGGTCGTGAGCGTCACCTCGATGACCACGCCGTCGACGCCGTATTTGGGCATTTCGATCCAGTCGCCCACCTGCAACATGTCGTTGACCGACAACTGGATGCCCGACACGAACCCCAAAATGCTGTCCTTGAAAACCAGCATCAGCACCGCCGCCGAAGCCCCCAGCCCGGTCAACAGATAGGTCGGGGACTTGCCGATCAGAATCGAGATAATCAGAATGGTCCCGATCAGCATGACGATGCCCTGCGCCGTTTGCCGAAGGCCCTTGATAGGCTTGTTCTGCCAAGCCGGGCGACGCACCGCTATCTGGAAACCCGCCCGAATCACGGCGCAGAGCAACCGGCACACCGTGACGATGATGTAGCTCTGCATCAGGCGGCTCAACAGCGTGCGGATATGCACGTTGTCCCCGAATACGACGGGCAGGGTAATGGAGAGCAGAATGGCACTCAACACATGGCACGAATGGTTGAGCACGGAGATGCTGAACAAATCGTCGTCCCATTTCGCGTGCGTGCGCTCCACTAACCGCCGCATCCCGCGCGCGAGGGTCAGCCGGCAGACGAAATCGAACAGCACGACGATCAACAGCACCAACAGCAGCGAGACCCAGAGGTCCCACCCCTTTTCGGAGGCCGAGCTCAATCCGAATGCTTCGAGAAGGGCATCCGTCCAATGTTTCAGAAGCGCCTGCATGCGCCGACGCGGTGCAAAATCCGCGCCTCACGCCGCAGCGCGGGAACCTAACGGAAAACTTTGAGGTTGTCGAGGAACATCAACAGCAGCACGGCAGGGCAGAAATAGCGCAGCAGCCACCGCAGCGTCACGAAAAACCACATACGGCCGGTGCCGTTGTTGCAGACCTGCGCCTTGAACTTCCGCCGGTCCATGAACCAGCCCACGAAGATGCAGGTCACGAATCCGCCCGCCGGCAGCAGGATGTTGGCCGTCAGGTAATCGAGCGAATCGAAGATGTTGAGCCCGCAGATTTTCCAGCCTCCGAGCACGCCCAGCGAGAGCGATGCCAGCGCACCCAGCACGGCCGTCGCAGCGGTGGTGGCCCAAGCGGCGCGGCGGCGGTTCAGGCCCCACTCCTCCTGCATGTAGGCCGTGAGCACCTCGTGCAGCGAGAGGGTCGACGTCAGGGCGGCGATGACCAGCAACAGGAAAAAGACCGCCGACCACACCATGCTCAACGGCATGCCGTTGAAAATCCCCGGCAGCGTGATGAACACCAGCGAGGGGCCCGACGACGGCGCGATGCCGACGCTGAACACCGCCGGAAAGATGACCACGCCCGCCAGCACGGCGACCAGCGTATCGAGCAGCGTCACGTTGAGCGCCGTTTTCCCGAGGTCGGTTTCGGGCTTGAAGTAAGAGGCATACGTCACCATCGTGCCCAACCCGACGGAGAGCGAGAAGAAAGCCTGCCCCATTGCCACCAGCACGGTGGCGGGGGTTACTTTCGAGAAATCGGGCCGGAACAGGAAGCGCAGCCCCTCGCCGCCGCCCGGCATCAGCAGCGAGTGGACGGCCAAAGCGACCAGAACGACCAACAACAAGGGCATCAACAGTTTGGACGAGCGTTCGATACCCTTCTGCACCCCCATTGCGATGATGACGTGGGTCGCCAAGATAAAGAGACCGGTATAAATCAACGGCCGCCACGGGTGCGAGATGAATCCCTCGAAGAAAGCGGCGTAATGTTCGGGCGCAGTACACTGCGCCAGCCCGCCCGTCACGGACTGCACCATGTACTCGGCCGTCCAACCCGACACGACGAAATAGAATCCGAGAATCAGAAAAGCGGTCAGCACCCCGTTGTAACCCAAAAACCGCCACCGGCGGTCGAGTTTGCGGTAGGCCCCGACGGCATTGCGGTGCGAAGCGCGCCCCACCGAGAATTCCGACAGCATAATGGGCAAACCGAACAGCAACACGCACAGCATGTAGATGACCAGAAACGCGCCGCCGCCGTTTTCGCCGACGACATAGGGGAACCGCCAGATGTTGCCCAACCCGACCGAACTTCCGGCCGCGACGAGCACCGCACTCAACTTGCCGCCCAACGTGGCGCGGCCCTGCGAACGATGTACCATAAAACCAACCTAACCTCTTAAATTCATGACCACGGGGTGGGCATCCGCAGCATTCCGGATACCCGCCCCGCTATTTTTCCACCACGACGCTCACTTTGGCGACCTTCCCGCCGAGCGGCGGGGCCAGCTTCGAGACCCTGCACCGGACATGCCGGACCTGCGGGAAAGCCGCATAGAGCGCGTCGATGATGTTCGTCGCCACGCGCTCTATGGTGCGCTGCGTCACCTGCATCTGTTTGCGGACGATTTCGTAGACCGTCAGATAGTTGACCGCCAGCTCCACGCTGTCCTCTTCGGCCACGCGGCCCAGTTCCGCCGTCACCGACAAGTCGACCGTAAAGCGGTTGCCCACCTTGCGCTCCAACTCGTAACACCCGTGCAAGGCGCGGAACTCCATGCGGTCGAGCTCGATCGTGTACTCCATCGCGCTACTCCGCAATCACCAGATAGTAGTTCTTCTTGCCTTTCTGCACGAGCAGGTACTTTCCGGCCAGCAGGTCGGCATCCGTCACCGCACGCATCGGGTCGGCGACTTTCTCCTTGTTGAGCGACACGCCGCCGCCCTGCACCATTTTGCGGCAATCGCCTTTCGACGGGAAAATCTGCGTCTTCCCGGCGCACAACTCGATGAACGGCAGTGCGTCCAACTCCGCCCGCGCGACGCGGAACTGCGGCACGCCCTCGAACACCTGCAACAAAGTCTCCTCGTCGATGCCGCGCAACGTCTCGGGCGCCGCGCCGCCGAACAGAATCGCCGAAGCGCCCGCCGCCTTTTCGTACTCCTCGCGCGAATGGATCATGGTCGTGATCTCCTCCGCCAGCCGCTTCTGCAACACGCGCAGGTGCGGCGCGGCGCGATGCCCGGCAATCAGCCCCTCGATCGTTTCGCGGTCGAGCAGGGTGAAAATCTTGATGTACCGCTCGGCATCCTCGTCGCTGACGTTCAGCCAGAACTGGTAGAACTTGTAGGGCGACGTGTAACGCGGGTCGAGCCATACGTTGCCGCTCTCGGTCTTGCCGAACTTGGTGCCGTCGGCTTTGGTGATGAGCGGACAGGTAATGGCGTAGGCCTCGCCGCCCAACTTGCGGCGTATCAACTCCGTACCGGTGGTGATGTTGCCCCACTGGTCGGCACCGCCGAGCTGGATTTTGCAATCCATCGTCTCGTAGAGGTGCAGGAAGTCGTAGCCCTGCACGAGCTGGTAGGTGAACTCGGTGAACGACATGCCGTCGCCCTCGCCGTTGAACCGCTTTTTGACCGAATCCTTGGCCATCATGTAGTTGACGGTGATGAGTTTGCCGATGTCGCGGATGAAATCGAGGAACCGGAAATCCTTCATCCAGTCGTAGTTGTTCACCATGACGGCGGCGTTGGGCGCATCCGAGTCGAAATCGAGCAGTTTTCCTAATTGGCGTTTGATTGCCTCTTGGTTGTGGCGCAGGGTCGCTTCGTCGAGCAGGTTGCGTTCCTGCGACTTGCCCGACGGGTCGCCGATCATGCCCGTCGCGCCGCCGACCAGCGCCAGCGGACGGTGCCCGCACAACTGGAAATGCTTGAGAATCATCACGCCGACCAAGTGGCCGATATGCAGCGAATCGGCCGTCGGGTCGATGCCCAGATAAGCCGTCGTCATGCCCTTTTTCAGCTGTTCGTCGGCACCCGGCATGATCGTGTGGATCATCCCGCGCCATTCGAGTTCTTCGATAAAATTCTTGGCAGTCATTATTTTCCGTTTTTTATTCCACATCCAAATCGAGCGCCTTGCGCAGCTCGTTCACCAGCGGATTCTTCTCCGTGATGTGTTTCACGCGGTCTTCGAGCTTGATAGGGCGCACCGCCCGAATCTGCTCGTCGACCGTGATTTCGAGTTCGATTTTCCCGTGCACGCCCGCTATCTTCGCGAATTGCGACAGCATCGACGTCCGCATGCGCAGGATTTCGTCGCGCAGCTCGGTCGTCGGCACGCTGATGGCTATCGCGTTGTCGTGCAGCCGCATCTCCTCGAACACCTGCACGAAACGCGGACGCCGTTCGCGCACCAGCTGCATCAGCTGCGGGCGCGCCTGTTCCAGTTTCGCAGCGCAGGCCGGGTCGGTTTCCGGCTCCGCCGGGTTTTCGGCCGCCGCTTCGGCCGTCGGCGTGCCCTCCGCATGCGGGGTTTCCGCCGTCGCAAGCAATTCCGACAGCGAGGTTCCCGAAATCAGCGAACGGGGCCGCGAAGCCGCCGCAGGAGCCGGTTCGACCGGTGCGACGGGGGCAGGGGCAGCCGGTTCGACCGGCGATACGGATTCAGCCGACGGGGCAGGTTCGTCCGAAGCCGGTGCAGGCACCGGCGCGGCAGAAGCCGGCTCGACGGTTGCGGGGGTCGGCTCGGCAGGAGCCGCAACGGGCGCCGGTTCCGCCACCGGAGCCGCCGCTACAACGGTCACCGCCGGACTGCTGTCCGGCACGGCCGATTCCGCACGGGGAGAAAGCGCCGGAAGCGGATAGGCTTCCGAACCAGCTACCGATTCATTTTTTTTTTGACCGAGCCCAGCGATTTTCATCAGGCCCAGTTCCACCAACAACCGCTGGTTGGACGATTGCCGGATTTTCCCGTCGAGCTCCGTCAGCACGGAGATAGCCCCGAACAGGAAGTCGACTTCGCAGGCGTCCGCCTGCGTCCGGTATCGTTCGAGCAGCGTGCCGGTCATCTCGATGAGGCGCAGCGTTTCGGGCCGCTTGGCCATCAGCAGGTCGCGCATGTGGCGATTGAGCCCCGCCATGAAAGTCTGTCCCGAAAAACCTTTCGACAACACCTCGTCGAACTCCACGAGCACGCCCGAATAGTCGCCCGCAAGCAACTGTCCGGTCACGTGGAAATAGGTATCGTAATCCAGCACGTTGAGCGTGCGGGCCACGTTGCGGTAGTCGAGCGTCGTGCCGCAGAACGACACCGCCTTGTCGAACATCGACAGCGCGTCGCGCATGCCGCCGTCGGCTTTCTGCGCGA
>CAZGYX010000050.1:0-8118 GCA_964530735.1 uncultured Alistipes sp.
ACGTCTGGGGGGCGTGTGGTCGCTGGTTCGAATCCAGTCACCCCGACAAGCCGAATACGGCGAAAGAAAACCTTTGCTCGAAAGAGCAAAGGTTTTTCGTTTTCGTCCGAATGTTCCGGCCGTATTGCAAAAAAAAGAGACGGCCGAAAACCCGACCGTCCCTTTTCTTTCAAGAAAAAAAATTAATCAAACTTCCCCTTTTCGGAACACCTCTGTCAGATAGTGGTGCAGGTAGTACAAATCGGCTTCGTCCTGAACCACCTCGTTCATCAGCAGGTCTTCCTCGTCGGAGACGACGTTGTTCGCAAAATCACGTTTGTCGAATTCCTCCATAGGCAAATCCAATTATCAATGTATCGGTATAACGGAACATCGGGCGATTTATTGTGCGCCGCTCAACACAAAACCATATTTTTTTCCTTGACCATCCGCCGCAGGTTGATGAGCGCATAGCGCATGCGGCCCAGCGCGGTGTTGATGCTCACGCCCGTCTGTTCGGCTATCTCCTTGAAACTCAACCCCGAGAAATAGCGCAACCGCACCACTTCGCGCTGTTCGGCGGGCAGCAGTTCGACCAGTCCGCGAATGTCGCGCTCGATTTGTTCGCTCACGAGCGCGTCCTCGATGGTCTGGTCGGCGAATTTCAACGTCCCCAGCACGTCGTAACCCTTGTCCGACTCGGTTACCGACTTGTTCTGCCGCTGGTTGCGGAAGTGGTCGATGACCTGATTGTGCGCAATGCGCAAGACCCACGACAGGAATTTGCCGTTGTCGCAATACTTCCCCTCGTCGATGACGCGCACCGCCTTAATGAATGTTTCTTGGAAAATATCTTCTGCCAAATCGCGGTCTTTCACCATCATGCGGATGTAGTTCCGTACACGGCGGCTGTGACGCTCGATGAGTTGGGAAATCGCGCCCCGCTCGCCCGAAAGGTACCGACGGAGCAATGCCGAATCGCTCGATGCTTGTACGTTCATACTCTTTCTTCCTTACTGGTTGTTCAGAGTAGAATTTTTCCCGATAGGCAGTTCGTTTTTCGTGGTGAGTTTATCCTTGCGGGCGCCGGTGCCGGAGCGTTTCGCTGTCGGTGCCGGGCCTGCTTTACGGTAGCAAGGTACGCACTTTTTTCCGAAACTCCAAACTCCGTGTCCGGAATCGGGGCCGTCCGGTTTCCGAATAACCGTACCCGAACCCCGCAAAAACCATACCCCGTTAAGAACGGGGATTTAGGCGCGACCGTATGTCGGAGTGTTTCCGCCGGTAGTGGTCGCTACCGCCGTTGTTTACGAGGCGGACGTGCAGCCCGCGCGATGTACAACGTCGCCAATCTTAAAACGGTAACGGCGCAGAAACCGTCCGAGACCGAACAGCGGTCTATTGCGCTAATAAAAAATTCGTATCTTTGTATCATGAAACGATACCTGCTTCTTTTGTTCGCGCTCGGATGCGGACTCGCGGCCGCCGGCCGTGAGGTGATTCCGTTCAACGAGGGATGGCGATTCTACTTCCAATCGGAAAAAAGTTCCGACAACGCCCGTTCGGTGACCCTGCCCCACAGCTGGAATACCGACCCTTCGGCAGGTCAGCTCTTTATCGAAACGACGGGATGTTACCTCAATACGCTGCACGTGCCCGCTTCGTGGGCCGGACAGCGGCTCTTCGTGAAGTTCTACGGCGCACAGAGCGTCGCCGACCTGTTCGTCAACGGCAAACTGGTCGGCTCGCATTGCGGCGGCGCGACGGCTTTCGTCTTCGAGATCACCGGCCGCGTGCGCTACGGCGCCGACAACGACCTGCTGGTCACGGTCAACAACAGCACCCGCAACGACGTGCTGCCCACTTCGACCGACATCAACCGCTACGGCGGACTGTACCGTCCGGCCGAACTGATCCTCACGTCGCCGACCGCCGTGTCGCCCCTTTATCTCGGCACCGACGGCGTGCTCGTGCACCCGCAGACGGTTTCGGCCGAAAAGGTCGCGGGCGAAGTCGAAATCCACCTGACTTCGCGCACCGACGAGAACTGCCAGCTGACGCTCAGCATCGCCGATGCGAGCGGCCGCTGCGTATTCTCGCACCGCCAGCGCGTGCGGGCCGACGGCAATCCGGTCGCCGTGCCCTTCACAATCGAGCAGCCCCGCCTGTGGAGCCCGTCGCGTCCGGCGCTCCACACCGTCAAGGTGACGCTGGCCACGACCAGCGGCAAAGTGCTCGACAGCACGACCGTCCGCACAGGATTTTTATTAAGAGGTTGGAATGCTAACCAGCTCTTGATAAACGACAAACCGGTGGCCGTGCGGGGCGTGTCGCTCTACCACGACAGCGCGCTGTCGGGCGGGACGCCGACCCCGCAGGACATGGACGACGACCTGCGGCAGGCCGAGGATTTGGGTGCCAATGCGCTGCGTTCGGTCGTGATGCCGCATGCGCAGTACTTCTACGACCGTTGCGACGAAAAGGGTTTTTTAGTTTGGATAGACATTCCGTTCCACCGCGCTTTTTTGAGCGACGTGGCCTATTACCCTACGCCCCAGTTCGAGCAGAACGGCCTGCAACAGCTGCGCGAAATCGTCGCGCAGCACCTCAACCACCCGTCGGTGACCATGTGGGGCATCTTCGCGCAGCTGTGGATGCGCGGCGACAATCCCGTGCGGTATATCCGCGAGCTGCACGCCGAAGCGCACCGGCTCGACCCGTCGCGTCCGACGGTGGCGTGCAGCGACCAAGACGGCGAAATCAACTTCGTGACCGACCTCATCGTATGGCGGCAGGATGTCGGTTGGAGTAAAGGCACGCCCGACGACGTAACCGTCTGGTGCGACCTGTTGCGCAGCAAGTGGTCGCACCTGCATTCGGCCATCGCTTACGGCGGGCCGGGCATCCCGGGCCACCGCGCACAGCCCTACCGCACGGTTCCCGACCCCAACTGCATGCCCGAAGAACGCCAGACCCGTTTCCACGAGGGCTACATGCGCAACCTGCAAGGCGATTCGCTGTTGTGGGGCGTGTGGATCAACAACCTGTTCGATTACGGTTCGACGCGCTATCCCTACGGCGTCGACGGCAAGGGGCTCGTGACTTTCGACCGGCGCACGCGCAAGGATGCCTACTACCTCTATCGTGCGCTGTGGAACCGCCGGTCGCCGACGCTCCACCTCACGGGCAAGCACACGACCCAGCGCGCGGGCGAACAGCAGGTGTTCCGCATCTACTCTTCGGCAGGCGCCCCGCTGCTGCGGGTCGGAGCCGACACGGTGGTGTTGCACGAGTATGCCGAGCGGCAATATCAGTCGGATACGGTCACGCTGCCGTTGGGACGGGTGGTCGTGCGGGCTTCGGCGGGCAAATTGCGCGACAGCGTCATTCTGCGCATCGGCAGCGCGCCAGCACCCCGTCCGAAGCAGGCCCCTCGGCGAACAGGAGGTCGATGAACGACAGATCGGGCGCGAAAGGCAACCGGTCGGAAAATACCTGCACATAAGGCTCGGCCCGGAAAGCCGGGTCTTTTCGTTGTTTGGGGCGCAGGTCGAGGTCGTCGGGCGCGGCTTCGACGTAGCGGTCGCTCACGGGCGGCACGGGCAGCCCGGCTTCGCGGCAGAGCACTTCGAGCAGCGCGAAGTTGTAATCCGCCAGAAATTCCCACTCCCGCCGGTAGAACGGCGCGAACAGGTCGGCATAGTGGTCGAAATAGGGCGAGCCCTTGTACGAAGCCACCAGCGCGCCCCAGTGCTGGTGCTGCCAGCGTTTGGAGTAGTCGATGCGCACGTCGCGCATCGGCGTGCAGGGCCGGTCGGCATGGCGCACCTGCACGGTCAGCGGCATCGGGCCGGTGCAGCTCAACACGACCGCCCGATTGCGTTCCGACCGCTTAATAAAATGTTCGGAGGTGTCCACGAGACAATCGCCCGCCCGCAGCGCGGCGAACCACGATACAGACGGAAGATAGGCCAGCGGCAAAATGGTCCGACGATTCATGCTGTTAGCTTACAGGCAGGGCTTCGGCCGCAGGGCGCGCGGTTCGCACCGGCTCCGCGACCGCTGCGCCTAATTTTTGCTTTTCAGATAGGCGTCGATGGCTTTCGCGGCCTTGCGGCCCGCACCCATCGCCAGAATGACCGTCGCGGCGCCCGTCACGGCATCGCCGCCCGCGAAAACGCCCTCGCGGGTCGTCGCGCCTTCGGCATCGGCCGAGATGCACCCGCGCCGGTCGGTCTCCAAACCGGCGGTCGTGGCCGCCAGCAGCGGATTGGGCGACGTGCCCAACGCCATGACCACCACGTCGCACGCCATGTCGAACTCCGAACCGGCTTTCGCCACCGGCGACCGGCGTCCCGAAGCATCGGGTTCGCCCAGCTCCATTTCGACGCACCGGATGCCGCGCACCCAGCCCTTGTCGTCGCCCAGCACCTCGACGGGATTGGTCAGCATGCGGAATTCGATGCCCTCCGCACGGGCATGGTGCACCTCTTCGGCACGCGCCGGCAGTTCCTTTTCGCTCCGGCGGTAGACGATCGCCGCTTCGGCACCGAGCCGTTTCGCCGTGCGCACGGCATCCATCGCCACGTTGCCGCCGCCGACCACCACGACCCGCCGTCCCACGTAAATCGGCGTGTCGTAGGCCGGGTCGTAGGCGTGCATCAGGTTCGTGCGGGTCAGAAATTCGTTGGCCGAAACCACGCCGTTGAGGTTCTCGCCCGCAATGCCCATGAAACGCGGCAGGCCGGCTCCCGAACCGATGAAAACGGCATCGAAACCCTCCTCGTCCAGCAGCGAATCGACCGTCACGGTGCGGCCCACGACGACATCGGTCTCGAACTCCACGCCCAGCGCCCGCACCGCGTCGATTTCACGCGCCACGATGCGCTCTTTCGGCAGGCGGAATTCGGGAATGCCGTACACTAATACGCCGCCCACCTTGTGCAGCGCCTCGAAGACCTTCACGCCGTAGCCCATTTTGGCCAAATCGCTCGCACAGGCCAGCCCCGCCGGGCCGCTGCCGACGACCGCCACCCGACGCCCGTTGCGCGGGGCCGTGCCGACCGGTTCGGCGCCGTGTTCCAGCTGCCAGTCGCCGACATAGCGTTCCAGCTTGCCGATCGCGACCGGTTCGCCCTTGATGCCGAGCACGCACGAACCCTCGCACTGCGTCTCCTGCGGGCACACGCGCCCGCAGACCGACGGCAGCGAACTGTCCTCGCCGATAATGGCGGCCGCACGGGCCGTATCGCCGTCGTGCAGCGCGGCGATGAAGTCGGGAATGCGGATGTTCACGGGGCAGGCCGCGACGCAGCGCGGATTCTTGCAATGCAGGCAGCGCGACGCTTCGGCCAGCGCCTCCGCGGCGTCGTACCCGCAGCACACCTCCTCGAAATTGGCGGCCCGCCGCACGGGGTCTTGTTCGCGTACAGGCACGCGCGAAAAATTATTTGCCATAACTCTATTTGTCCAAACCGATTTTACAAACATGTCCCGCGGCGCGTTCGGCCTCGATAGCGGCCCGCCGCTGTTCTTCGCTGCGATACATCGACTGACGGCGCATCGCCTCGTCGAAATCGACCTCGTGGGCATCGAATTCGGGACCGTCGACACACGTGAAGCGCATCCGCCCGCCCACCGTCACGCGGCAGGCGCCGCACATGCCCGTGCCGTCGACCATCAGCGCATTGAGCGAGACGGTCGTTTTCAGGCCGTATTTCCGCGTCGCCGCCGCCACGAACTTCATCATAATCATCGGTCCGATAGCGACCACTTCGTCGTACTTTTCGCCCCGCTCCACCAGCTGTTCGAGCAGCTGCGTGACCAGCCCGTGGAACCCTTCGGAACCGTCGTCCGTCGCAATGTGGAGGTTGTCGGCGACGGCGCGCATTTCGTCGGTATAAATCAGCATGTCGCGCGTCTTGGCCCCGATGATGACATCGGCCCGGATGCCGTGTTCGTGCAGCCACTTGACCTGCGGATAGACCGGAGCGGTGCCCACGCCGCCCGCGATAAAGAGGTAACGCCGCCCCTGCACCGCATCGGGATGCAGCACGAACTCCGACGGGTGCCCCAGTGGCCCGGCGAAGTCGGTCAACGCATCGCCGACCTCCAACGCGCAGATTTTGCGGGTCGACACGCCGATAGTCTGGATGACGATCGTCACCCGACCGCGTTCGGCGTCGTAATCGGCGACCGTCAGCGGGATGCGTTCGCCCGTCTCTCCGGCCCGCACGATGACGAACTGGCCGGGCCGCGCCGACCGCGCCACGCGCGGAGCCCCGACCGTCATCGACCAGATGTTCTCGGCGAGCAATCGTTTTTCAAGAATGGGATAGTTCATATTTCTTTTTTCTATTTTCGTTTCAGACGGCAACGGCCGCCGCCCTTTATACAATCATTCCCAACGTTTTCGCTAAAATCGCTTCGGCGTCCTTGACGCTGCGGCACATCCAGCGGTAGAGCAGTTCCGTGCGCGCCGCTTCGTCGAGCCGCCACGCCGGCACCGTGTCGCGCATCCGCGCCGCCAGCTGGTAAATCAGAATCGCGGCCGAAGCCGACACGTTCAGACTCTCGACCATGCCGCACATCGGAATGCGCAGGAATTCGTCCGCTTGGGCGACCGCCTCGTCCGAGATGCCGGCGTGCTCCGTGCCGAAGACCAGCGCGAAAGGCCCGCGCGCGACGTCGAACGTTTCGGGCGTCGCATCTTCGCGGTGGGGCGTCGTCGCCACGATGCGGTAGCCCGCCGCTTTGAGCGAACGGATCGCTTCGGTTGTCGAAGCGTGCCGCACCAGATCGACCCACTGCTCCGTGCCGCGCGTAATGGTCGGATTGGGCTCGAACGGGCAGACCGTCTCGACCGTGTGCAGCCGCTGCACGCCGAACGCCTCGCAATGGCGCATCAGCGCGGCGGCGTTTTGGTCGTGGAAGATGTTTTCGGCCAGCACCGTCATGTAATGCGTCCGCGAATCGGCCGCACGGCACAGCGTCGCATAGCGTTCGGGCAGCATGAACCCTTCCAGCGCGCCGATGCCCACGCGATATTGCGCCGTCGGGTCGTTATTTGCGGTATTTTTCATCCTCGTCCAGCATTTTCAGGTAGCTTTCGTAGCGGGCCGCCGATATTTCGCCGCGCCGCACCGCCTCGACGACCGCGCAGCCCGGCTCGTGGGTATGGGTGCAGTTATAGAACCGGCAACCCGGCGCAACTCGCATCATCTCTGGAAAATAGCGGCCCAACTCGGCATCGTCGATGTCGATGAGGCCGAACCCCTTGATGCCCGGCGTGTCGATGACCGCCCCGCCGCCCGCCAGCGGATACATGGTCGAAAAGGTGGTCGTGTGGCGGCCCTTGCCGTGGCTTTCCGAGATTTCGCCCGTGCGGATGTCCAGCTGCGGGTCGACGGCCTGCACCAGCGTCGACTTGCCCACGCCCGAATTGCCCGACAGCAGGGTCGTCCCCTCGGCCAGCAACCGGCGCACGCGGCCGAGCCCCAGCCCCGTCGGGGTCGAAAGTTCGACCACCTCGTAACCGGCCCCTTCGTAGGCGGCGCGGAATTCGGCGACGGCCGCGTCGTCCTGCAAGTCGCGTTTCGCGAGGACGATGACCGCCGGCACCTTGTAGGCCTCGCACGTCACCAAAAAGCGGTCGACGAACTCCGTAGGCGTCGCCGGTGCCCGCAACGTGACCAGCAGCAGCGCGCGGTCGACGTTGGCGGCGATGATGTGCGACTCTTTGGAGAGGTTCGACGCACGGCGGATGACGTAGTTCGTGCGCGGAGCGATTTCGGTAATGGCCCAGTCGCCCGCGTCGTCGGCCTCGCACGCCACGCGGTCGCCCACGACGACCGGATTGGTCGAACGCACGCCGCGCAGCCGCAGCCGTCCGCGAATGCGGCACCGCACGGCCGTGCCGTCGGCCTGCCGCACCTCGTACCAGCTGCCGGTCGCCCGCACGACCGTTCCCGTGAGCGTCCGAGCCACCGTCAGCGGATTTTGAGCGTTACGAGCGTAATCGACGCCAGCAGCAGCGAGATGATCCAGAACCGGGTCACGATTTTGGTCTCGAACATCCCCTTTTTCTGGTAGTGGTGATGCACGGGCGACATCAGCAGGATGCGCCGGCCCTCGCCGTAC
>CAZGYX010000051.1:0-8103 GCA_964530735.1 uncultured Alistipes sp.
AAAATCGTTTCGTCGATGGTGAACGACATTCTGATGCCGCCCATCGGGGCGTTGATCGGGAACACCGATTTCACGCAGTTGAAAATCGTCTTGAAAAAGGCGGCCGAGGGCGGCGAGCCCCTGACGTGGAATTACGGCAATTTCATCCAGCAGTGCGTGGACTTCACGATTCTGGCATTCTGCATCTTCATGATGGTCAAGATGATGAACAAGCTCATCAAGAAGAAGGAGGCCGCTCCCGCGCCTGCGCCCGCTCCCTCGAAAGAGGAGCAGCTGCTCGCCGAAATCCGCGACCTGCTGAAAGAACAGCAGAAGAAATAACCGGGGAACGCGACGCTACGAAAAATCCTTGCTGCATGGCAGCAAGGATTTTTTTGTCGGCCGCCGCATGAAAAATTTGGCGGTATTTGAAAATGTCGCTATCTTTGCCTTGCATTGCCGAATAGGCAATGTTCGGATGGCATTTAGGCTATTGCAGAACTGAAAAACGACCAATTCTTCAAGTACACACGCAATAGGCACGATGAATGCCCCCGCTGTATGGCGTGGGTTGTGCTTATGTGTACAGGTGCTTGGTCGTACCTTCAGTTTGAAGCACCAACCCACGTTTCGATTTGGTTGAACGGTTGTCATTCGATGACGACAATGGCATTGCGCAATGCACAAATAAACGTTTAACTAAAATCTAAAAAACAACATGAAAAAATTTTTTTTGGCGTTGGCGGCAGTAGCTGCAACCGCTTTCGTCGGCTGTTCAAAAGACGACGACAACAACCAATCCACCGGTTTGGTCGGGACATCTTGGACTTATTCCGAATCGTATCCCTCATCATCGTTGACCGAGACCCTGCAATTTCAGAGCGGAGGCGTAGTGATTTGGTCGGGAGAGTATACGGAATCCGGATACGGAACGGAAAGATATTCCGATGTCGGTTCCTATACTTATGAGGCGTCCGTAGTTACGATCCGAATCGCCTTGGACGATAAGTACGGAGCAGACGTATACACCGGAAAGGTGGAAGGAAAGAATCTGGTCCTGTATGAGGCGGACGGAAGCGTTTACGGAACTTTTCGGAAGAACTGAAACGCTTGTTGAATAGGAGGACGGACACCGGGATACCCGGTGTCCGTCCTTTGTATTAAAATCAGGCACGGATTACGCTTGCTCCTTTTTGCCCGTGTAGCGGTCGAGGATGTAGGTCGTGAATATCGGGAAGAACATCATGCCCAGCGACGGCAGCAGAATCGTGACGATTTTGCCGATAGCGGTCACGGCGAAAATCTCGGCGCCGACGGTCGTGACGTTCATCCACGCCCACCACAGCGCATTGCCGAAGCCGACCAGTTTGGTATTGACACCGGCCTCGTAGTCGAAAAAGACCAGCGCGGAAAGGTAAGTGAAAACGACGACCGTAAAGATATAGGCCCAGAAGATGCGCCCCATGCGGTTTCGCTTGCTGACCAGCCACTGCACGACGATGACCATTGCCAAGAAAGCCCGCAGCATCGGAATCAACCCCACCAGCAGCGCCCAGTCGCGGGTCAGCACGACGCCGCTCCAATCGAGGATATTGAGGTACGGAATCGAAATCAACAGATAGGGCAAATGCACCCAAAAGAAGCGGCCGCGACGCGGGGCGACGCCCCAGCGCACGAAAAAATCGCACAGAAAGACGAGGCAGACCAAGAACTGCGTGACCATATAGGCCTGCGAGAAACGGATGTGGTCGCCCGCGATGATTTCCCACGAAATGGCAAACAGCAGGACGATTCCGGCAATGACTTTCAGGATTTCCAACGTTTTCGCCAGCCCGTTGCGCGCCGGTTCGGAAGATAGGTTCGTCGACATGATTCGGAAAATGTTTTACGGCCGTGCTCCTGCAAATGCGATGCCAGCCCTACGAATCGGAGGCGTCGAGGCGCGACGGAATCGTCATGCTCTGCGGGTCGAGGTAGGTGCGTTTGAACATGTCGACGCAGAAAATGAACAGTGCGACCAGCAGCGGCCCGAAGACCACGCCCATGAAACCGAACAGCGGAATCCCGACGATCACGCCGAACACGGTGACGAGCGGATGCGCGTCGGCCATGCGTTTTTGAAGCAGTAGCCGCATCACGTTATCGACATGCGTCACGATCAATATGCCGTAAAGCGCCAGCCCAAGCCCCAGCCCCCAATGACCGTCCAGCACCAGATAACCGGCCAGCGGGAGCCACACGAGGGCCGTTCCGAGCACCGGAATGACCGTCGCGAAACAGGTCACCAGCCCCCAGAACCACGCCAGCGGCACCCGGAAAACCAGATAACCGACATAGGCCAACGCCCCCTGCGCCAAAGCCAGCAGCGGAATGACAATGGCGTTCGACCGCACGATGACATGGATTTCGCGCAGGACATCGCGCGAGACGGAGCGGTTGAACGGCAGGATTTCGCGGCAATACGCCTCCATGCGCGGGCCCCCTATCAGCATGAAATAGAGCACGAAAAGCAGCGCGACGACATTGAGCGACAGCCCCACCAGACTGCGCACCACCCACTGCCCCAGCCGCGAAAGCGAAGCGATGAGCGACGTCGCAATCGCCTCCTGCTCCAGCTCGATGCCGACGTGGTGGTGCACGACGGCGTTCAAATGCTGCAGCCGGAGGAGCAGTGTCTGCGGATTGAGCGTCAAATCCTGAATCCGCGCGACCAGCATCCAGATAATCAACGACATCGGGATCAGGAAGCAGAAAATCGTCTCGACCACGAGCAGCGTCGCCGCCGCACTGCGCCGCCATTGGCAGCGGTCGGTGAGGTAGGTCATCTGCTTGCGCAGCAGGATGTAGATGGTCATGGCTCCGAGCAGGCCGCCGAGCAGCGGTATCAGTTTGCAGAAAATCGTGACGCCCATCGCCAGAATCAGCACGAAAAGCGAGTACCGCCAGTATTTTTCACGCACCGAAAACATAGCATTTCCCCGAAAGCAAGGAGCATGCCGCACCGCTTTCGCGGAGTTGTTGAAAAGTTGTCGAAAACTTCATCCGAAAATAAACCGAAATGTATTGCGCCGGCGGATTGTTTGAACTATCTTTGCACCGTGAAACGACAGATGCGACATACACAGCACCAGACTTTCGGCAAGCGCCGACGGGGGGGGGTAGCGCAGCAGTATAACGCAATGTCGTATTGCGCACGAAGTTCGGCAGCCTGACGCGAGGGATGATTCACACCTGAATTGTCCCTCGCGCATTTTATTTAAGGCGTCCTCGCAAGACCGGCGCGCCGCCCGTCCGGCCACCGAGACATTCGCGCGACACATGCAAGCACATGCAAGACATATGAATTCCGTAATACTTTAACTTAATAGAAAACCAAATCAAAAATGCGTATGAAGAAATTATTGCTTCTCGTGTTCTCGACGGTTGCTTTTTGCGTCGCACAGGCGCAGGTAACGACGTCGAGCATCAGCGGTAACGTGACCGACGGCAAGGGGGCCCCGCTCGTAGGCGCCACCGTCATCGCCACCCACGTACCGTCGGGTACCCAGTACGGCGCAGTCGCCGACGTGAAGGGTAACTACCGCCTCTACAACGTTCGTCCGGGCGGCCCGTACACCATTTCGTTCTCGATGGTGGGTTACCAGCCCGTCGAGAAAACCGGCATCCAGCTCGCATTGGCCGAGAACAACGTGACCGATGCCTACCTCAACGAAGACACCATCGGTCTGGAAGCCGTAGTCGTTTCGGCCGACGGCAAAAACAGCTCGATGAACAGCGACCGTGCAGGTAGCGTCACCAGCATCTCGCGCGAAGCTATCGGCGTTACCCCGACCGTCAGCCGCAGCATGAACGACATCATGCGTCTGTCGCCGCAGTCGTCCTCCACGACCAACGGCTACGCAGTCGGCGGCGGCAACTACCGTCAGTCGTACGTCACGGTCGACGGTGCCGCTTTCAACAACGCATTCGGTATCGGCCAGAACCTGCCCGCAAACGGTTCGCCCATCTCGCTCGACGCATTGGAGCAGATTTCGGTGGCCGTCACTCCGTTCGACGTTCGTCAGAGCGGCTTCACGGGCGGTGCAATCAATGCCGTAACCCGTTCGGGCGACAACGAGTTCCGCGGAACGGCCTACACCTATCTGAAAAACAGCTCGCTGCGCGGCGACCGGGTCGGTGACTACACCGTGCCCATCGAAGAAGCTCACACCTATACTTACGGTGCCAGCTTCGGCGGTGCGATTGTCAAGAACAAACTGTTCTTCTTCGTGAACGGTGAATACGAGGACGAAATGACCGCAGGCCCCAACAGCCGTTGCAGTGAAAACGGCATCGACTTCGGCTCCAACGGCGTGAAACGCCCGACCCAAGCCGACATGGAGACCATGAAGAATTACCTGCAAACGACGTACGGTTACAATCCGGGTCGTTACATGAATTATTCGCTCAAAACGCCGGGCTACAAAATTCTGGCTCGTGTGGACTGGAACATCAACGACAATCACCGGTTGAACGTACGTTTCTCGAAGACCCATTCGAAAGATTCGTCGTCACCTTCGTCGTCCGTATCGCCGCTCACAGCCTCGGACATCTATCCGGGTAGCGACGGTATCAGCAAGGGGCAAAGCCGTACATCGAACTACGCCATGTATTTCGAGAGCCAGCGTTACTACACGCGTCGCGACTTCACTTCGGTAGCCGCTGAGTTGAGTTCCCGTTGGTTGGACGGTCGTTTGGCCAATACGTTGCGTTACACCTATTCGTTCCAAGACGAGCCGCGCGAATACGAAGGCGGTTTCTTCCCCACGGTCGACATTCTGAAAGACGGGGCCTGCTACATGTCGTTCGGTCCCGACCCCTTCACGGCAGGTAACCTCCGTCAGGTCGGCACGCACGTCGTAACCGACGAGCTGAACTGGAACACCGGCATCAACAACTTCATCATCGGTCTCCAATACGAACACCAACATGCAGTCAACGGCTTCATGCAGGGCGGTAACGGCTATTACGTCTTCGATTCGATGGAAGACTTCATGACCGGCCAAAAAGCCTCGGCGTTCGGTATGATGCACTCCAATGCTGCCGACCTGAAACAATTCCAATCGGCAATGGACTATCAGCAGTTCGCATTCTACCTCCAAGACGAACTGAACCTGCACAAGAATTTCAAACTCACGGCAGGTCTGCGTTTCGAGGTTCCGAACTATCCTTCGTTGAAGAACAACTACAATGAGGCTTATCATGCCTTGAACTTCGGTCCGGAAGATGCGCCGGTACACTATTCGACCGATCAGCTGCCTAACACCCGTCTCACCGTTTCGCCCCGTCTCGGTTTCAACTGGGACATCACGGGCAACCGTAAACTCATCCTGCGCGGCGGTACGGGTTACTTCGTAGGCCGTCTACCGTTCGTATGGCTCGTTTCAGCCGTCGGCAACTCCAACGTCGGTCAGACCTCGGTGATAAATTACGCTTCCAAAGGGGCCCTTATTCCCGGTTTCTACACTTCGGTTCCCGAAATTCTGAACGACCTCTATCCTGATGGTTTCGACCCGAAGACCCCGACTGCTCCTTCGCAGCCTACGATTCTGGATACCGAGTTGAAGATGCCCGCCGTATGGAAAAGTTCGCTGGCATTGGATATCAAGTTGCCGCGCAACTACGACTTCACGGTGGAGGGTATTTACAACAAGGACTACAATCCGGCCGTCATCTCGAACATGAATTACAAACCGTCGACCGAGACGAAGAATTTCGGTAACTCCGGCGACAATCGTCAGATAGCCAACGGAACATGGACCGGCGAAATGGTCAACGGCCAATTGAAGAACGCCAAAGACGCTTTCTACATCACCAACGGCGATAACGGTGCTTACTATTGGTCGGTTACGGCCCAGTTGCGCAAACGCTTCAAATTCGGACTGAACGCTTCGGTTGCCTATACGCACTCGTACGCGCGCAGCTACGGCGACGGCATCGGCGACCAAGTAACGTCAGCCTACAAAACCAATACCTACTCGGCCGGCATGATTAACAGCCACGAACTCGGTTACGGTACTTATGTAGCTCCCGACCGTATTCTGATCAACTTGGATTACCGTATCGCCTACGGCAAGAACTTCGCATCGAACTTCGCGCTGCTCTACGAAGGTTCGCAGCTGGGCTTCGTGGGCAGTTATTCCTACTCGCGTTACTCCTATACGTTCGACTCGTGCATCACGGGCGACGGCGGTGCCAACAACCTGCTCTATATCCCCGAATCGCGTGAGGCTTTGGACGGCTGGAAGTTCAAAGAATACAGCGGCTACACGGCCGAGCAGCAGAAAGACGATTTTTGGGCATACATCGAGCAGGACGACTATCTGAAAACCCGCAAGGGCAAGTTCACCGAACGCGGCGGTGCCATCATGCCGTGGCATCATCAGGTGGACTTCAAGTTCACGCAGGAGTTCTTCATCACCACGAAGAGCGGCAAACGCAACGTACTGGAATTCGGTGTCGACATCCAGAACCTGCCCAACCTGCTGAACAAAGACTGGGGACACTACAAACAAGTCAAGAGTTCCACGCTGTTGAAATACATCGCAGCCGACGACGCATTCCAGTTCAACCAGTACAACAAAAACAAACTGGAAGGAACTTACAAGAACTACGAAAGTTTGTGGTCGACCTACCGCGTAATGTTCTCGCTGCGTTACAAGTTCAACTAATCGCAAGCGATTCACACCCTGCACGGGTCGGACGAAATGTCCGACCCGTTTTTTTTGTAAAAAATTTCATTGTTATTTATTTCACAAACCCGAAACTTTTTCTACCTTTGCGGTGTTCGTTCGTGCGCGATTTTTGCTCGCATCGGACGGCGGCTCATTAGTTTAACATCGGGATTCGATTCAAGCAATTTAATAACACTATGGACAAACAGGATTTGAAAAAGTACGGGATTACGGGCGTGACCGAAATCGTGTACAATCCGTCGTACGACGAACTTTTCCGCGAGGAGACGAAAAAGGGCCTGCGCGGCTATGACAAAGGCCAGCTGACCGAAACCGGCGCGGTGAACGTCATGACCGGCGTCTACACCGGCCGTTCGCCCAAAGACAAGTTCTTCGTGATGGACGAGACCACCCGCAACACCATCTGGTGGACGTCGGACGAGTACAAGAACGACAACAAACCGGTGACCAAAGCCGCTTGGAAAGAGCTGCGCAAACTGGCCGCACAGGAGTTGTCGAACAAGAAACTCTACGTCGTCGATACGTTCTGCGGTGCCAACGAGAACTCGCGTCTGAAAATCCGCTTCATCATGGAGGTGGCATGGCAGGCGCACTTCGTGAAGAACATGTTCATCCGTCCGACCGACGCCGAACTCGAAAACTACGGCGAACCCGATTTCGTGGTGCTCAACGCCTCGAAAGCCAAAGTCAAGAACTACAAGAAACTGGGACTGAACTCGGAAACGGCGGTCGTATTCAACCTCACCGAGAAGATGCAGGTCATCATCAACACGTGGTACGGCGGCGAGATGAAGAAGGGCATGTTCTCCTACATGAACTACCTGCTGCCGCTGAAAGGCATGGCCTCGATGCACTGCTCGGCCAACACCAACGAGAAAGGCGAAACGGCTATTTTCTTCGGTCTGTCGGGCACGGGCAAAACGACCCTTTCGACCGACCCGAAACGTCAGCTGATCGGCGACGACGAGCACGGCTGGGACGACGACGGCGTATTCAACTTCGAGGGCGGCTGCTATGCCAAGGTCATCAACCTCTCGAAAGAGAACGAACCCGACATCTGGAACGCAATCCGCCGCAACGCGCTGCTGGAGAACGTGACGGTCGACAAGAAAGGCAAAATCGACTATGCGGACAAGTCCGTTACGGAGAATACGCGTGTTTCCTACCCGATTTACCACATCGAGAACATCGTGAAACCCGTATCGAAGGCTCCGGCCGCCAAGAAAGTCATCTTCCTTTCGGCCGACGCATTCGGCGTGCTGCCTCCGGTGTCGATTCTGACGCCCGAGCAGACGAAATACTACTTCCTGTCGGGCTTCACGGCCAAATTGGCCGGCACGGAACGCGGCATCACCGAACCGACGCCGACCTTCTCGGCTTGCTTCGGCGC
>CAZGYX010000052.1:0-8046 GCA_964530735.1 uncultured Alistipes sp.
ATTCGCTCGTGGGAGAGTAGGTAGCCGCCTCTTCAAGGTCAGATCTCAAGGTCTGACCTTTTTTCGTGTTTGCCCCGAATGGATTGGGGCGTTTGGACGATGCCGACCGGCGGGAGGTTCGTTGGGGGGGGCGTGTTTGTGCCGGTCGGGAAGCATGTTGTCCTCTCTCTTTGGCGATAAAAAGGCGTGGAAAAATTTGCAATCTCCGAGAAATATGAGGAACTTTGTGTTCCGGTAATCATCCGTAAATTTTTTTCGTCATGAAATTCTCTTCTGTAATATGGAGTGCGGCTTTCGTGACCGTTGCCGCTTGTTCGGAGGCCGATACGATTTCCGTTTCTCCTTCGCTCCGAATCTTTCCCGAAATACAGAGCCGTGCCACCGATACCAGTTTTGAAAAGTACGATGACATCGGCGTGACGGTTCGCAAAGAAACGGACGGCGAACTCTATTTGGAAAACAGTTGTTTTACCTATGACGGCGTTGCGTTTTCGCGGTGGGCCGTGAAATGGTATGCCGATACGGATGTATTGTCGACCATTATCGCGTATTATCCCTATTGCCAAACGGGCCAACCCGGACAATTCACCATTCAGACCGACCAACGGGACAAGGGGTACACGCAGTCCGATTTGTTGTCGGCCGTCAAGACGGGCGTCAAACCCGGGGCTCCGGCCGTCGATATGTTGTTCTATCATCTGCTGTCGAAAATAGACATTACGACGCAGGTGGCCGAAAATATCACGCTCAACACGGTCGCTATCGGTGGCTTCGTGTCGACGGTGCAGGCGGATATCGAGAACAAGAGCGTCGCCCTCGTGCCGGATGCGGCTGCTGCGGATGTGATTGCGCGCGAAGTCACGGCGAATGCGGCCTATACCGTCATCCTGCCGCCGCAGAAGACCGATATGCAGGTGACCGTGCAGACGGCGACCGGAAGTTTCACGAAAGCGATTCCCAACGTGACGCTGTTGGCGGGTAAACGTTATACGTTGACTTTGAGCGTCACGACGGAGGGGCAAATCGGCGATTTGACATTGAGCGGCCGAATCGAAGACTGGGGCAACGGCGGCTCGATCGAACAGGGCACGGACGGCGACCAAACGGTTATCGAAGAACCGGAAAAGCCCGATACGGGCGAGTCGGGTGCGGGCGTGACGCTCGGCGGCGTGACCTATGCGACGGCCGTCGTGGCAGGCCGGGAGTGGATGGCGGAAAACCTCCGTTATCTGCCGTCGGACGGTTGGAGCGCACACACCCATTACTGGTACCCGGACGACAGCAAGGCCAAAGCCGAGACGCTGGGGCTTTTGTACAGCTACATCGTCGCGACGGGCGGCGAGTTGCCCGCGCCGGACGATGCAGAGAAAGTGCAGGGAATCTGTCCCGACGGGTGGCGGCTGCCGACCATTGGCGAGCTGGAAACGTTGATACGCGCGACGGGCAAGGGATTTTTCACGCAGTCGGGATTTTTCCACGCGCTCAACGATAATGGATACAACACCATCCGCAGCTGCATCATCAGTTCGACGATGCCGGACGATTCGCGGGCGTACTACCTGCTGATTCCGCGTTCCGAGACGGAGCAGCCCAGCACGCGGGCGGTCCCGATCGAGAGCATCGCGGCGTCGATTCGTTGTGTCAAAGACCAAGAGTAAACGAGAAAAGCCGCGCACGGAATCCGTGCGCGGCTTGACCGTCGGGGCTTTCCGCCCGAATGAAAAAAGGCTTTCGGCAAGAACCGAAAACCTTTTTCGAGCGGGTGGAAGATGGGACTCGAACCCACGACACCTGGAACCACAATCCAGTGCTCTAACCGACTGAGCTACATCCACCATGTGATACGTTCGCCGTATCGGATTGCAAAGATAACACAATCCCCTGAAAAATGAAAAAGTAACGAAGATTTTTTTCATCGGGCCGGAAATCGCCGTCCCGGTTTCGGAGTGTCCGACCTGCCAATTTGACAGACCCGGCGTGACAAACCGTCCCCCGCGACCTGCCAAAACGGGGTTGGCACACCGATTGTTGCACTCCCCGACGCAGAAAATAAGCCCGATAGCCGCGCGCAGAGACGAGGCGTCGGCGAAAATGTGCTATTGATAAATCACTTAATAAAACAGCAAAAAGATGAACGTAAAACCATTATCGGATCGCGTGTTGATCCTCCCGAACCCGGCGGAGGAGAAGACCGCAGGCGGATTGATCATTCCCGACACCGCCAAAGAGAAACCGCTCGCCGGCAAAGTCGTGGCCGCAGGCCCCGGCACGTCGGAAATCAAAATGGAGGTCAAGGTGGGCGATCAGGTGCTCTACGGCAAATATGCCGGTCAGGAAATCACGGTCGACGGCGAAACCTACCTCATCATGAAGCAGTCGGATATTTTCGCGATTATCTAATCCCGTCGGGTTCGATTCCGCGAATCTGCGAATTTCAATGACATTCCAAACCGTAACAACCAAATTTTAGAAATTATCATGGCAAAGGAGATCAAATACAATGTCGAGGCCCGCGAGCTGTTGAAGGAGGGCGTCGACGCATTGTCGAACGCGGTGAAGGTCACGCTGGGCCCCAAAGGCCGCAACGTCATCATCGACAAGAAGTTCGGTGCGCCGCAGATTACGAAGGACGGCGTGAGCGTCGCCAAAGAGGTCGAGCTCGAGGATGCGTTCGCCAACATGGGCGCGCAGATGGTCAAGGAGGTCGCCTCGAAGACCAACGACGACGCCGGCGACGGTACGACGACTGCGACGGTGCTCGCCCAGTCGATTATCGGCGTCGGGTTGAAGAATGTCACCGCAGGCGCCAACCCGATGGACTTGAAACGCGGCATCGACAAGGCCGTCGCTACGGTGGTCGAGTCGTTGCGCAAACAGAGCCAAGAGGTGGGTTCGGACTATGCGAAAATCGAGCAGGTGGCGACCATTTCGGCCAATAACGACAGCAACATCGGCAAGCTGATTGCCGAGGCGATGGGCAAGGTCAAGAAAGAGGGCGTCATCACCGTCGAGGAGGCCAAAGGCACCGAGACGCACGTCGAGGTGGTCGAGGGCATGCAGTTCGACCGCGGGTACATTTCGGCCTACTTCATCACCGACCCCGAAAAAATGGAGGCGCAGCTCGAAAAACCCTATATCCTTATCACGGACAAGAAGGTTTCGACCATGAAGGAGTTGATGGGCGTGCTGGAACCGGTTGCGCAGAGCGGCCGTTCGATGCTCATCATCGCCGAGGACGTCGACGGCGAAGCGTTGTCGGCGTTGGTGGTCAACCGCCTGCGCGGCACGTTGAAAATCGCCGCCTGCAAGGCTCCGGGATTCGGCGACCGCCGCAAGGAGATGCTCGAAGACATCGCCGTGCTGACGGGCGCGACGGTGATTTCGGCCGACAAGGGGATGAAAATCGAGGACGCCACGCTCGACATGCTCGGCACGGCCGAGAAGGTGACGCTCAACAAGGAGAACACCACGATCGTCGACGGTGCGGGCCGCAAGGAGGCCATTGCCGACCGTGTGAAACAAATCCGCGCGTCGATCGAGAAATCGACTTCGGACTACGACAAGGAGAAGTTGCAGGAGCGTCTGGCCAAGTTGGCCGGCGGCGTCGCCGTGCTCTACGTGGGTGCCGCTACCGAAGTGGAGATGAAAGAGAAGAAAGACCGCGTGGACGACGCTTTGGCCGCTACGCGCGCTGCCGTCGAGGAGGGCATCGTCCCGGGCGGCGGTGTGGCTTACATCCGCGCGACCGAGTCGCTCGAAGGCATGAAGGGCGACAACGACGACCAGACGACGGGTATCCAGATCGTGAAACGCGCTATCGAGGAGCCTCTGCGCCAGATTGTCGCCAACGCCGGCGGCGAAGGTTCGGTCGTGGTCAACAAGGTGCGCGAGGGCAAGGGCGCGTTCGGGTACAACGCCCGCGACGACAAATACGAGGACATGCTCAAAGCGGGCATCATCGACCCGACCAAAGTGTCGCGCGTCGCACTGGAAAACGCCGCTTCGATCGCGTCGATGTTCCTGACCACCGAGTGCGTGCTGGCCGAGAAAAAATCGGAGCAGCCGGCGGTTCCCGCCATGCCCGCAGGCGGCATGGGCGGCATGATGTAGCCGGAAGTGCGACTGTTTTTCGACAGAAAATCCCGATTTTTTTCGGGATTTTCCGTTTTTTATTACCTTTGCACTTTGAATAGTTATACCGTCATGAGAAAATTCACCATAATCGCAATCGCGCTGTGGTCGGCCGCCGCCTGCTCGAAAGAGGAGCCCGTTGCCCCGACCGGTGCGCATTCCGAAATCCGCATCGCGGCGGAAATCGGGAAAACCGAATCCCAACCCAAAGCGCAGTGCCTGACACGTGCCAGCGAGACCGCTTTCGAGAACGGCGATAAAATCGGGTTGCGCGTCGAGTATGCTTCGGGGGGCGAACACCGCAACGCACAGCTGACCCATAACGGCAATGTCTTTAGGGGAAGCCGCCTGATGTGGGACGAAACGGCCGGCGACGCCGTGCTGTCGGCTTACTATCCCTATGTGGAGGGCGACGATATTCCGGCGGTTTTCACCGTGCCCAAAGACCAGCGGACCGACGCCGCATTCGCCAGTGCCGACTTTTTGGCCGCATCGCGTTCGGTCACGGTCGAGGAGTTCGCCGAGCCCGTCAAGTTGCAGTTCCGCCACGTGTTGTCGAAAGTCATCTTCAACTTGGCCGACGAGACCGGAAAGAATCTCGTCATCGACCGGGTCGCTATCAAGGGATTCAAACATGTCGCGCTTATCGACTATGCGCAATGCGAGGCGGCGGTGAATGCAGCAGCGATGCCGGCGAACATTTCGGGACACAAAGTCGAAAACCTCAAACACGAAGCCATTCTGGTGCCGCAGACGGACGAAGCGATGATGATCGAAGTGTATGCCAAAGCCGACGGCAGCAACTTGCTTTATCAGAAACGCGCCAAAAACGTCGAGCTGAAAAGCGGCTACCGTTATAAAGTCAAAATCACGCTGAAACCCGGCGAGGAGACGGAGATACAGGAAATCGAGTTCAAGGCGGAAATCGAGCCTTGGGAAGGCGAAGACGTCCCCGAAACGCAGATTTGACCGCAGGAAGAGAGTTTCCGAAAACCGGCCGAACCCCCGACCGGAACAAACCGAACGGGTCGTGCACTTGATAATGCACGGCCCGTTTTTCTTTCGCGCCCGTCACCGGGCAGGGGCGCCGCCGGCTGGGGCGGCGCATCAAGCTCCAGCCCGTTTATTTCAGCGGCTCCACGTGGATAGAGATGATCGTGTCCGCGCCGAACCGTTCGCGCAGCCGCCGTTCGATTTCTTCGGTCAGGGCGTGCGAGTGCTGCACGTCCGTTGTTCCGTTGATGCGGATGTGCAGGTCCACTGCGATTGCGGCCCCAATGCGCCGCGTGCGCAGGTTGTGGGGGTCGTGCACTTCGGGCGAACACTGCGCGATTGCGAGGATTTCGCGTTCGACCTCTTCGGGGAGTGACCGTTCGAGCAGTTCGCTCAACCCCGCACGAATCAGTCCGCAGGCGATTTTGAGAATGAAGACCGAAACCACCAGCGCGGCAATCGGGTCGGCCACGCGCCATTTTTCGCCCAGAAAGAGCGCGCAGGCGATTCCGACGAGCGTTCCGATCGACGAAAGCGCGTCGCTCCGGTGGTGCCATGCGTTGGCGATGACGCTCGGGCTGTTCCAGCGGCGTCCGGCCCGTATGGTGTATTGGTAGAGCAGCTCCTTGATGACGATGGAAACGACAGCGGCGACGAGGGCGATCATGCCCGGCTGCGGCAGCAGGTCTCCCCGTATGGCCCATACGATCGCCCGCACGCTGTCGCGCAGGATGCCCACCCCCACGAACGCCAGAAACAGGCTGATGATGACCGTCGCGAGGGTTTCGTATTTGCCGTGCCCGAAATCGTGGGTCGTGTCTTTGGGTTTGGCCGATATTTTGGCGAACACGAGCACGACGACATCCGTAATCAGGTCGGAAAACGAATGCACGCTGTCGGCGATCATCGCGCCGCTGCGTCCTGCGACGCCGGCCGCGAGTTTCCCCGCCGCCAGCGCGAGGTTGACCGCGAAACCCACCCACGTGATGCGGTAAATGGCGTGCAGCCGGCCGTTATCCGTTCTGTTTGCAAAGTGTCGTTCCATTGGTGCAATAAAGATAAGCAAAAGCGTCCGAACGTCCAAAAACGATACCGGATCCGTTCGCACTGGTTGCCCCTTCGTTGTTCTGTTTTGCTTGTTTCGGCGGTTTTTCCGTGCGTTTCCGGCTAAAATTGCTATATTTGTCCGAATCAATCGTCCCGAAACATGAAGAAAAAGGAACGTTTTCGACAAGCCGAGTGCAGAGCCGAACTTGTTCGGGCTATGCCGAGGCGAGAAAAGGTGCATAAAAATGAACGGAAAGCGCCTATCAGCCAGTTCACGCTCAACGAACTGGCCCTCGTGACCAAAGGCGACGAACTGCACGGCCTGCAAAGCGAGTGCATGGTGGCCGAAACCGATGCCGACTTGCAAGCCTTGCATTTCCCGTGCCGCATCGACGCCCTCACCATCGGCATCGGCACCGAAGGCACGGCGACGGTTTCGTGCAACTTGCAGGAGTGCCGCCTGCGCAAGAACACGCTGTTCTGCTTCGCGCCGAACACGATTCTGCAAATCGGTGCGGGCACCGGATTCCGTGCCCACGTCGCGGTCGTTTCGACCGATTTCGTGCGCAACACCCCGTTCGACCTGCACGACATGCTGCCCGTGCTGCTGGAACGGGGCGGGAACCCCACCCTGCAACTCGACGAGGCGCAAGGCCGCGCGATGCAGTCGTTCATTTCGCTCATCGAGCAGGAGGTGCACGCCCCCGAACAGCTTTACTCGCGCGAGGTGGTGCGCGGGTTGCTGACCTCGATGATTTACAAGATATGCGACCTCGTGCAGTCCGTTTCGTCGGCCCGCCCCGACGAATCGAAACCCCGCAACCGCGGCGAAGCCTACTTCCGGCGTTTCACCGAGCTGTTGGGCGAAAACTACCGCAAGGAGCGCTGCGTGGCGTTTTACGCGCAGCGGCTTTGCATCACGCCCAAATACCTGACGACCGTCATCAAGCGGGTGAGCGGGTCGTCGGTGTCGGACTGGATCGACCGTTACGTGATTCTCGAAGCCAAAACGCTGTTGAAACATTCGCACATGAGCATTCAGGAAATCGCCTATTCGCTCAATTTCGCCAACCAGTCGTTTTTCGGGAGTTATTTCAAGCGCATCACGGGCCTTTCGCCGACGCAGTACAAGAACAGCACTCCGTCGGGAACGCAGCGACCGTAGGATAACTACCTTAGGATTCCGTAAAACAACTTAATAAAAAAAATGAAAAAAATCGTGTTGTGTTTGGTCGCGGCGGCGGCTGTGTTGTCCGCCCGCGCCGACGAGGGAATGTGGCTGCTGCCCTATCTCCAAAAAATGAACATCCGGCAGATGAAACAGCGCGGATGCAAACTCTCGGCCGAGGAGATTTACAGCCTCGACCGGTCGTCGCTCAAAGATGCCGTCGTCATCTTCGGCGGCGGGTGCACCGGCGAAATCGTTTCGCCCGAGGGGTTGCTCTTCACCAACCACCATTGCGGGTACGGCTCGATCCAGCAGTTGTCGTCGGTCGAGCACGACTACCTGAAAAACGGCTTCTGGGCCATGTCCAACGCCGAGGAGCTGCCCGTGCCCGGCCTCAAAGTGCGCTTCGTGCGCAAAATCGCCGACGTTACAGCCGACATTCTGGGCAATGTCCCGTCCGTCGCCGGACAGGAGGAGTACGAAAAGACGGTCGCCGCCAACAGCAAGGTGCTGACCGAACGGATCCGCGAGGAGTACCCCGGCATGGATGTCATCGTGCTGCCTTTCTTCGAGGGCAACCAGTACTTCGCCTTCGTCTACGAGGTATTCACCGACATCCGGCTCGTCGGAACGCCCCCTTCGTCCATCGGCAAGTTCGGCGGCGACACCGACAACTGGATGTGGCCGCGCCATACGGGCGACTTCTC
>CAZGYX010000053.1:0-7977 GCA_964530735.1 uncultured Alistipes sp.
TGTTGCAGGCCGTGACGCGCGGCGACGGCACACAGGGCGACGACGTAACGGCCAATGTCCGCACGGTGCGGTCGGTGCCGCTCCGGTTGCAGGGCGACGACTGGCCCGACTACTTCGAGATTCGCGGCGAAATCCTGATGCCCTATGCCTCGTTCGACCGGCTCAATGCTGAACGCGAAGCCGCCGGGGATGCGCTGTTCGCCAATCCGCGCAATGCGGCAGCCGGAACGCTCAAACAGCAATCGTCGGCCGTAGTCGCCCGTCGCGGACTGGATTGCACGCTCTATCAGGTCGCGGGTGAAAATCTGCCGTTCGCCTCGCACCGGGAAAGTCTCGAAAAGGCGCGGCAATGGGGATTCAAAATTTCGGAACATCTGCGCATCTGCCGCAATACGCAGGAAATCGACGAATTTATCGCCCACTGGGATACGGCCCGGCGCGAACTACCGTTCCCGACCGACGGAATCGTCATCAAAGTCAACGATTTCGCCGTGCGGCGCCGTTTGGGCTTCACGTCCAAAGCCCCGAAATGGGCCGTCGCCTACAAGTTCAAGGCGGAGCAGGCTTTGACCCGTTTGACGAGCGTCGATTTCCAAGTGGGCCGCACGGGGGCCATTACGCCCGTCGCCAATCTCGAACCGGTGCTGCTGGCCGGAACGACGGTCAAACGGGCGACGTTGCACAACGCCGAACAAATGGCCCTGCTGGATGTTCGTCCGGGCGATATGGTCTATGTCGAGAAAGGCGGTGAAATCATCCCGAAAATCACGGGCGTGGAGTTGTCCCGGCGTCCGGCCGACAGCGAGCCGTTCGATTATATCTCCGTTTGCCCCGAATGCGGCACGCCGCTGGTGCGTTACGAAGACGAGGCGAAGCACTACTGCCCCAACCAGAGCGGCTGCCGTCCGCAGATACTCGGCCGCATGATCCACTTCATCCGCCGCAAGGCGATGAATATCGAAGGGCTGGGCGAGGAGACCGTAGAACTGCTCTACGAAAACGGCCTGCTGCACGATATTTCCGATTTGTACGATTTGCAGGCGTCGCAACTGGCCTGCCTGCCCCGTTTGGGCGAAAAATCGGCCGAAAACATCATCCGTTCGATTCGCAGTTCGACCGAAGTGCCTTTCGGCCGGGTGCTGTTCGGGCTGGGCATCCGGTTCGTGGGCGAAGCCACGGCCAAATATCTCGCCGATCATTTTCGCACGATGGACGCCGTGATGCACGCTTCGCGCGAAGAACTGGTCGAAGCAGACGAGGTAGGCGAAAAAATTGCCGATGCCATTCGTGAATACTTCGCCGATGCTGAAAATCTGCGCATCATCGAGCGGCTTCGTCAGGCGGGGCTGAAATTCGAGGCCGAAGCACGCGAACGGGCGTCGGATGCGTTGGAGGGCAAAAGTTTCGTCATCTCCGGCCGCTTCCTCAATCACAGCCGCGACGAGTTGAAAGAGCTCATCGAACTGCACGGGGGCCGCAATCTGGCCGCCGTGTCGGGTGCGGTGGATTATCTGGTCGCAGGCGAGAACATGGGGCCCGCGAAGCTGAAAAAAGCGGAAAAACTGGGCATCCGCATCATTTCGGAATCGGATTTCGAGGCGATGCTCGGCGAGACGGCGAACCCGCTTCCGGCCGAACGGCCGGAGGTGCCGCAGCCGGAAATCCTGTCCGCGCCCGAACAAGGAACCTTATTTTGAAAACGAACCCCGAATAAATATGCAACGACACAAACTTTCCGGTGTAGGGGCCGCCATGATTACCCCTTTCACGCCCGACGGACGGGTCGATTACGATGCGCTCGCCCGCATGATCGACTACGTGATCGACGGCGGTGTGGATTACATCGTCGCACTCGGCACGACAGCCGAAACCCCGACGCTCTACATGCCCGAACGGGCCGTCATCGCCATGTTCATCACCAACCACATCGCGCGGCGCGTGCCTTTGGTCATGGGCGTGGGCGGCAATTCCACTTCCGAAGTGCTCGACCAACTGCGCGAGTTCGACCTGCGCGGGGCCGATGCCATTTTGAGCGTTACGCCCTACTATAACAAGCCGTCGCAGGAGGGACTTTACCAACATTTCCGCACCGTGTCGGAGCACTCTCCGCTGCCGATTATTCTGTACAACATACCGGGGCGGTCAGGCGTGAACATGACCGCCGAAACGACGTTGCGCATCGCCCGTGATTTCGACAATGTCATCGGCATCAAGGAGGCTTCGGGCGACATCGAGCAGATGCAGCGCATCATCGACGGCCGTCCGAATGATTTTTTGGTATTGTCGGGCGACGACGGCATCGCCATCGAATTGATGCGGCGCGGCGGCGACGGGGTGATTTCCGTAGCGGCCGATGCCTTTCCCCGCCGGTTCATGCAGGCGCTCGACCTTGCCAAAGCCGGTGATTTCGAGCAGGCGGAAGAAGCTTTCGCTCCGCTCGTCGAAGCGGTCAAAGCCCTGTTTGCCGAAGGAAATCCGGTCGGCGTGAAATGTGCATTGTCGGTATTGGGCATCATCGGCGACCGGATGCGGCTGCCGCTCGTATCGGGGTCGGACGCGCTGCGCGAAAAATTCAAAAAACTGATCGCCGAATACGATTTGCATTGATTTGTCCGTTCGTAGAAAAAACGACGATGAAAAAACGACTGCTCGCGCTGTTTTTCGTGTTGCCGATGCTGGCGACGGCCAAAGCGCCCGACGAAGAGGATATTTTGAGACGGACGTTGGACACGTCGTCTCCTTATTATTATACCTCGTTGTTGTTGCGCTACAACACGGGCGATGCGACGCTGACCGACGAAGATTACCACTATCTGTATTACGGTTATGCGTATCAGGAGGCCTACAAGCCGCTGGAAGTCAATCCGTATATGGATCGGGTGCTGATGCTGGCCGCGGCGGTCGACCCCGACGCGCCCGACCGTGAGACGCTCGAAGAGTTGCTGCTGGCAGGCCGCGATGCGCTGTCGAAAGACCCGTTCAGCCCCAAGCTCCTCAATCTAATGGCATTTGCGTACGGGGCATCGGGCGACAAAGAGCAGGAAAAGGCCTATTCCGACCGGATGAACGGGGTGATTCGCGCCATTCTCGCCTCCGGCAGCGGATTGTCGCAGACATCGCCGCGCCATATTCTGATGTTCGACCATGCGCTCGACGTGCTCGCCGCCGAAGGGCTCGCCTACGGCAAAAGCCGCGTCGTCAGTCGCACGGTCGAGTTCGTACCGCTGTCCGCGCCGTATGTCGTCGACGGCAAGAAACGCAAAGGATTTTATTTCGATTTCAGCCGCATCTATTGGAACAAACCCGAAGGGTACACTTATAAACGAGACCGCACATGGCAATTCAACAATCTGAAACCTCGCGAATACAAATAATGGCACGTCGATTTTGGGGCATTTTATTGGTCTTGACGTTCCTTTTTACATCTTGCGACAAAGATGAAATTCCTAAACCGTCGGGACCGGCAAAACATACCATGTTGCTCTATATGCCCGGACGGTCATTGCTGTATCCGTTCTACGAACGAAATATCGAGGGAATAGAAAAAGCTGTCGAAGCCGGAGCGACACGCAACGGCCGCATACTGGTCTGCTATCAGCCCGATTCATACGACCGTGCGACCTTGCTCGAAATCCGCTACGATACAAAACAGCGGAAAGCCATCCGAAAAGAGTTGAAAATTTATGAAACTTTCCAAGCGGAAAACACAGCCTCGATACAGGAACTTTTCGCAGACGTACAGCTGTTTGCACCGGCCGAAAGCTATGGATTGACAATCGGTTGTCATGGATTCGGATGGGTGCCGGCCGGTTCGCAACCTCAATTATCCTACCGGTTGGGGCAATCGCATCCCGATGCTTTGGTCACCCGTACTACCCGCTACTTCGGAGATACGGGGCATCAGTTGAATATCTCGCAGTTGGCCGAGGCGGTTGCCGGCCTACCCTACCGATTCGATTATCTGATTTTCGACGGGTGTTTCATGGCCAACATCGAAACGCTTTATGACCTGCGCCATGCGTTCGATTACGTCGTAGCATCGCCTTGCGAAATCATGGGCGCAGGATTCCCGTACGAACGGACAACGCCGCACCTGTTCACAGGAAACAATCCCGATCTTGCAAGGGTTTGTCATGCGTTCTGGTATTTTTACGATCAGGATTGGAATACTATTTCCGGCAATGTCCGCTCCGGCTGTATTTCGTTGGCGGTCATGAACGAATTGGATGCGTTGGCCGCTGTCGTAACCGAAATCCAAGCAGGCACCACACGCGAGTACGACAGGAATACATTGCAATACTACGAGGGATTGACCAAACATGTTTTTTATGATTTGGACGATTATGTGCGAGCCGTTTGTGCGGATGAAAATCTGTATGACCGCTTCAAGGAACAACTGAATCGGGCATTCCCTGAAACGAGCCGTCTCCATACACCCTCGTTCTATTCGGTGTACGATACTCGAATGACGACCATAAAATCTTATTCGGGTGTAACGACCAGCGAGCCGTCGCAACAATTCACCGACCAGCATAAGGAAACATCGTGGTACCGTCGCACGCACGGGCTGGAATAAACTAAAAGAGGCTCTCTTGCGGGAGCCTCTTTTGTTTACTCGTATTGGCCGGATTTCAGGCGTTGGACTTCTTCGTCCGTAAGGAACCGCCATGCACCGCGCTTCAGTTTCTTTTTCGTCAGCCCCGCGTAATAAACACGGTCGAGTTTCTTTACCTCGTAACCGAGATGCTCGAAAATCCGTCGCACGATGCGATTGCGGCCGGAGTGGATTTCGATGCCGATTTCCTGCTTTTTGTCCTTGACGTAGGCAATCTCATCGGCATGGATTTCGCCGTCTTCCAGCATGATGCCCTCCGCAATACGCTCCATGTCAGCCTTCGTCAGCGGTTTGTCCAGCGACACCTGATAGATTTTCTTCTTTTGATAAGCCGGATGGGTCAGCTGCTTGGTCATGTCGCCGTCGTTGGTAAACAACAGCAGGCCGAGACTGTTCTTGTCCAATCGTCCGACCGGATAGATGCGTTCTTCGCAAGCACCCTTGACCAAATCCATCACGGTTTTCGTTGCATGCGGATCATCGAGCGACGTGACGTATCCTTTGGGCTTGTTCAGCACCAGATAAACGTTTTTTTCGCCCTGTACCCGCGAATCGTTGAACCGGACTTCGTCCGTAGGCATCACTTTGGTGCCCAGTTCGGTAACGACTTTCCCGTTGACCGTCACGACGCCCGCCACGATGAAATCGTCCGCTTCGCGCCGCGAGCAGATGCCCGACTGGGCGATGAACCGGTTCAGTCGAATCGCCCCCGTCTGCTTTTCCGGATTGTACTTCGGATAGGCTACCGGCCGTTCGTCGCGTTTTTTGAATCCCGGCTTCGTCGGTTTCCCGAATTTGTTGCCGAATTTTTTAGGGCCGCGATTGTCCGTCCGTTTCTCGAAACGACGGTCGCTGTTGAAATTGCGTTCTTCGTCGGTTCTGCCGTTGAAGGTCGTCCGTGCCGGTTTGCTGCCATACGGACGGCGCGGACGCTCGTTGTCGAACGTATTTTCCGAATCGTGGCCGTAATGATTCTGCGGCCGGTTTTCGCCGTAACGGGATTTCGACCCGAACGAACGATAGGGTTTGTCGCCGTATTCGGAGCGGTTGCCGTAAGGCCGACGCTCTTCCTGCCCCGTTTTTTCGGTGCGGTATCCGTACGGTTTTTCCTTATGGAACGACCGCTCGCCATAGCTGCGCGGCCGCTGTTCATCGTACGCCGGACGCTCCCCGTAATTGCGCTGCGGCCGGTCGCCGTACGACCGGTGCGTTTTTTCGTCGAACATCGGACGATTCTCGCGCGTGAAATTGGGATTGAACGAAGTGCGTTTGTATTCGCGGGGATGCTCCGCGTCGGCTGCCTCACGCGGCTGGCGCGGACGACGCTCGACACGTTCCGTCGTAGCCGTGACGGTGCGGGTACGTTTGTCGCGTCCGAACCGTGCCAATGCGGGCGTCGAGTCGTTTTTGGGATCTTTCATGTACTATTCGGATTTTAGATTGGCAAAGGTAATTCAATTTTCCGAAATCCTTCATTTTGCATGCCCTAATTCGCCTGCAGGGTCCGGTTTTTTCCGAACGCATCATCATCGGGTCCGTTCTGCGTATGGACTGCCGTTCATTTTTCGGCCGCACGGCGCGACATGCCGGAACGGAACGAAGAAAGGATGCAGGTGCTTATCACTTTTGATTCGATGCTTTTGCCTTTTGACTTATTTTTCTTTATCTTTGCATACGATGTGAAATCTATCCAAAAACCGATATGAAAACCAATTACGAAATCCGCTATGCCGCGCATCCCGAAGATGCCAAACATTACGACACGGCCCGCTTGCGCCGCGACTTCCTGATCGAAAAGGTATTCGCTGCCGACGAAGTGAATATGGTCTACTCGATGTACGATCGTATGGTCGTCGGCGGTGCCATGCCCGTCAACGAAACGCTCCGGCTGGAAGCTATCGACCCGCTGAAAGCGCCCCATTTCCTGACCCGCCGCGAGCTGGGTATTTTCAACGTAGGCGGTGCCGGTGTCGTGAAGGCCGGTGATGCGACGTTCGAGCTCGGCTTTAAGGAAGCGCTCTATCTCGGCTCCGGCGACCGCGAAGTGACGTTCGAGAGCAAGGACGCGAAAAATCCTGCCAAGTTCTACTTCAATTCGACGACGGCGCACTGCAACTATCCCGACAAGAAAGTGACCAAAAACGAGGCCGTTGTCGCGCACATGGGTTCGCTCGAAGGGTCGAACGACCGAAATATCAACAAGATGATCGTCAATCAGGTGTTGCCGACCTGCCAGCTGCAAATGGGTATGACCGAACTGCTCACGGGCAGTGTCTGGAACACGATGCCCGCGCACGTGCATTCGCGCCGCATGGAGGCTTACTTCTATTTCGAGGTGCCCGCCGAAGACGCCGTTTGCCACCTGATGGGCGAAGTCGAGGAGACCCGCCACATTTGGATGAAAAACGAGCAGGCAGTGCTGTCGCCCGAATGGTCGATCCACAGTGCGGCCGCCACGCACAATTATACCTTCATCTGGGGCATGGGCGGTGAAAATCTCGACTACGGCGATCAGGATTTTTCCAAAATCACGGATCTGAAATAACAACGGCGAAAGAAAATTCAACCAAAACAGATAGAAACATGGTAAACTTTTCATTGGAAGGTAAGGTCGCTCTCGTGACGGGTGCATCTTACGGCATCGGTTTCGCATTGGCTACGGCATTCGCCAAGCAAGGCGCGAAAATCGTCTTCAACGACATCAAGCAGGAGCTGGTGGACAAAGGTTTGGCCGCTTACAAGGCCGAAGGCATCGAGGCCAAAGGATACGTATGCGACGTGACGAGTGAGGAACAGGTGAACGCAATGGTGGCCCGAATCGAAAAAGAGGTGGGCGTCATCGACATCTTGGTCAACAATGCCGGTATCATCAAACGTATTCCGATGACCGAAATGACGGCGGCCGAATTCCGTCAGGTAATCGACGTCGACCTGAACGCCCCGTTCATCGTCGCAAAGGCGGTCATCCCGTCGATGATCAAGAAAGGGCACGGCAAAATCATCAACATCTGTTCGATGATGTCCGAGCTGGGCCGCGAAACCGTTTCGGCTTATGCCGCAGCGAAAGGCGGTCTGAAAATGCTGACCCGCAACATCGCTTCGGAGTACGGCGAATACAACATCCAGTGCAACGGTATCGGCCCGGGTTACATCGCAACGCCGCAGACCGCCCCGCTGCGCGAGAAACAGCCCGACGGTTCGCGTCATCCGTTCGATGCGTTCATCGTTACCAAAACGCCTGCGGCCCGTTGGGGTACGCCCGAAGATTTGATGGGTCCCGCCGTGTTCTTGGCTTCGGATGCCTCGAATTTCGTCAACGGCCACGTGCTCTACGTCGACGGCGGTATTTTGGCCTACATCGG
>CAZGYX010000054.1:0-7831 GCA_964530735.1 uncultured Alistipes sp.
GGGCGGCCCAGGCGACCTCCTGCTCTTGCAGCAGGAGGTCGAATCCGGCGGCGGCACCGTCGGCCGCCACGGCACGTGCGGCGCACAGAAGCTCTTCGGGCTTATGGTTCAACGAGGAACAGATGCCGGCATATTTATGGAGCACGGCCCACTCCCCCGCTTCGCGGCGGACGGTGGCCGTGGAACGCACCTTTTCGGGAGTCGTCTCGCAGCGGAATTCAGCGCCGTCGAGCGTCACGCACTGCGCCCAAGCCACATCGAAACCGCTCTTCTTGGTGCGGCTCTGCACGGCGTCGGTCTCGGTGGCGACGGGTTCCCAGAATTTTTCGTCATAATTGGCGTCGGTGTTGCGGACATCGGCGTCGATATAAGGCGAGAACGTTATCTCGGCAGCCCGGTCGAGCGGCCGCACGGCATACCTGATGACGCCCAGTTCGCGGCGCTCCAACGAGAGGAAGCGCACGGCCTCGACCTCGACGCGCGCGCCGCTCTTCATGCGCACGGTCATGCGGCGCGTGAGCACCGAGCGGCGCATATCCATCTCGCGGTAGAACGCTTCGACCCCGACGGCGGCCAGGTCGAGAACCTCACCGTCGACCTGAACGTCGATGCCGATCCAGAACGCCGAGTTGAGCACCTTGGCGAAATACTCCGGATAGCCGTTCTTCCACCACCCCACGCGCGTCTTGTCGGGATAGTAGATGGCGCCTATGTAGTTGCCTTGGAGCGAAGGGCCCGTATAGCGCTCCTCGAAGTTGGCACGGCCCCCCATGACGCCGTTGCCCAGGGCGAAGAGCGATTCGGAAGATTTGACCCGCGCGGGGTCGAAACGCTCCTCGACGATTTTCCAGGGGTCGGTCTTGATAAACTGATTCATATCGGTTCAGTCGATTTGGTTGCGAAGTTGCTCGAACGTGAAGCCCTCGAATGCGGACAGCTGCATGGTAGCCTTGCCGAGAAGCGGGGAGCCCCCGACGCCCACCGAACGCATGCCGGCGCGCGTTGCGGCCTCGATGCCGGCCGCGGCATCCTCGAAGACGACGCACGCGGCGGGAGCCTCGCCGGCCAGCTCGGCCCCCTTGGCGAAGACTTCGGGGTCGGGTTTGGCCTTGGAGACCAGCGTACCGTCGACGATATGGTCGAAGAGCCCGCGCAGTCCGCAGCGGTCGAGGATGACTCCGGCGTTCTTCGACGCCGAGCCCAGCACCACCTTGATGCCTGCGGCCTTCAACCCTTGCAGAAAAGGCAAGACGCCCGGCAGCACCTCGTCGGCGGTCATGCGGGTGATGTATTCCAGGTAGCGTGCGTTTTTCTCGGCGGCCATGCGCTCCTTCTCCTCGGCCGAAAAGCGGTTCTCCATGCCCCCGGCGCGCAGCACGATGTCGAGCGACGCCATGCGGCTCACGCCCTTGGTGGCCTCGCCCTGTTCGGGCGTGAATTCGAAACCTAGCGTGCGGGCCAGTTCGGCCCACGCCAAGTAGTGGTATTTGGCCGTGTCGACCAGGACACCGTCCAAATCGAAGATGCAGCAGGTAATCATACTATTTTTCTGAGACGAAGAAGACCGATGCGGCGGCGCACAGCATGAAGCCGCCGGCCAGGGCGATCATCGCCATCGGATTTCCGTGGAACAAGTGCGTGACGATCACGCCGCCGGTGAGTCCGACGACGATTTGCGGAACGGTGATCGTGAAGTTGAAGATGCCCATGTAGACCCCCATGCGGCGCGCTTCGACGGCCCGCGAGAGGATGGCATAGGGCATGGCCAGGATGCCGGCCCAGGCGATGCCGATGCCCACCATGGGAAGCATCAGGGCGTATTTGTCGCTCAGGAAACAGAGCCCGGCGAATCCGGCGGCTCCGAACAGCAGGCAGAGGGCATAGACGAGCTTGTTGCCCCAGCGGGCGGCGATGCCGGCGATGAAAAGCGATGCGATGCAGGCCGGAACGGGATAGATGCCGTTCAGGACACCGACCCATGTTTGGGCTTCGCCTTCGGAGAGGGGTGTGCCGCCGACGGTCGCCACGCCGGTAATGGCGGGTTTGAGGTAGGTCCACATCAGGAACAGCGCGGCCCACGAGAAGAACTGCACGACGCCCAGCTGCAGCATCACCTTGGGGATATGGCGCATCAGCTCCATGAACGACGGTTTCGCCGGCTCCTCTCCGACGCTCTCGCCGTTGTAGCGGGCGAACTCTTCGGGCGGATACTCCTTGGTTTTGAACGCCGTGACGAGCACCGTGGCGAGGAGAATGGCGCCACCTATATAATAAGACCACGCGATATGGGCCGCAACCTGACCGGGCACGACCTCGTCGGAGACGCCGCAGCGGGTGAGCACGAGCGGCAGCACGGCGCCCACGACGGCGCCGAGGTTGATGAGGAACGTCTGGACGACGTAGCCCTTGGTCTTCTGCGAATCGTCGAGCATGTCGGCGACCAGCGCGCGGAAAGGCTGCATCGTGACGTTGAACGACAAATCCATGAACAACAGGATGAAAGCCCCCATTGCCAACGGTGCGAAAGCGAGCAGCAGCGGCGCATTGGGCATCAGCGCCAGCGCGAGCACCGAGATGACGGCGCCTCCGAGAATGAACGGCACGCGGCGCCCCCAGCGCGTCCATGTGCCGTCGGAAAAGAGCCCGACGATGGGCTGGATGACCAGTCCGGCGACCGGTGCGGCCAGCCAGAAGTAGCTCAAATGCGAGAGGTCGGCGCCCAGCGACTCGAAAATGGTGGAAGTATTGGAGTTCTGCAACGAGTAGCCGATCTGTACCCCGAGAAAGCCGAAGCTCAGGTTCCATATCTGCCAGAATGACAATTTCGGTTTTTTCATAAAAAGTCGGAGTTCGTAGGTTGGTTTAGTAAAATTAGGAATAAAGATCGGAAATCCCGGACTTTTTTCCGACGAACGGCACGAAAAAGACGACGAACCGTCGATTTCGGGGAATGAAACGATGCACGCGCTTCCGGTTCCGGCCGCCGCCGGCCTGCGGCGGGGCCCGCAGGATGCGATTCCCCGAAACTTTTGTTCCCGAAATTTGGATGCGACGCCAAAAAAACTTACCTTTAAGTAATGATTCCGTCGACCTTGCATGCCATGAAACGCCTTTCGATCGGCACTCCTGCCTTGATCCACCTCTTCGCGGCGGCCCACGCCGTCGTGGTGGCGGTGAGCCGCGTGTTCGGCTATGTCGACGATGTGCCGTTGACGGTGTTGACGCTCTCGATGATCGTCATCATCTCCGTCCGGCGCGGTCTGCGGGCCGAACTCGTCGCCGCGCTGTCGCTTATCTGCATTTTCGTCGCCTATCTTTTCGGTATTTCGGGGGCGCAGATCGTCCGCCGGCTGATCGGCGACGGCACGCTCGCCCCCGTCATCTCCACGATGGCCGTTACCGAGTGCATCGGATGGCTCACTTACCTTTTCGCCCGCCTGCGCGGCACGCAGGACAGCCGCCGCATGCACTGGTCGCCGTCGACGCGGCAGATCGTGGCCGTCGTGGCCGCCATCCTCGTCTTCCGCATCTTCTATACCACGATTTTCAATTCGCCCTACTTCGAGCAGGAGGGCGTGCACCACGAATTCCTCCGCCTGTTGAGCAACACGCTCGTGCTGTTCGCCATGTTCTGCGGCAATGTCATCTTCGTCAACGTTCGGGTCCGCATGCTCCGGCAGCGCACGCTTCGCTTGATAGGGTCGGCGCTTTTCGCGCTCGGCTTCGTGTTGCTGCTTACCGCCGCGGTCTATTTCGGGCTGCCGCAAGGCAACGGCGCGACGTTCGCGGCCCGGCCGTTCTTCCGCCTCTATACCATTGTCCTGCTGGCCGACATCGTGGTCTACGCCGTGCTTCAGTTGGTGGTCTACGTCATCGACTCGGAACTGGAACTGCGGGTCGAGCGGGGGCGGAAGCACCGCGCGCAGTTCCACTACGACCGGCTCAAACAGCAGATCAACCCCCATTTCCTGTTCAATTCGCTCAACATCCTCGACTATCTGGTGCAGGAACACGAGACCGAGCGTGCCAGCGCTTTCATCCACAAGCTCGCCGACACCTACCGCTACATGCTCAAAAAGGAGGAGGAGCAGGTCGTGGCGCTGGCCGAAGAGGTGGAGTTCGCCCGCAAATACATCGACTTGTTGCAGGAGCGTTTCACCAGCGGGTTCCATGTCGAAATCGACCTTTCGCCGGAGGCCCTGCAATGCCATGTGGTGCCTTGTTCGCTGCAACTGCTCATCGAGAACGCCACCAAGCACAATGTCGTGAGCCCCGAACGGCCGCTCTGCGTACGCATCGGGACCGAAGGCGATTGCCTCGCCGTGAGCAACAACCTCCAGCCCCGCACCAACGCTCCGGCTTCGACGGGCGTGGGGCTGCGCAACATCCGTCAACAATACCTCGACCTTTCGGGCCGCCCGATCGCCGTCGAACGAACCGACACGGAATTCCGTGTCCGATTGCCGCTGCTATGAAAACCTCTTATAACGTATTGATCGTCGAAGACGAAATTCCGGCGCAGACCAACCTCCGGCGCCTCATCGAAAAACATTTCGCCGACCTGCGCGTCGTGGGCATGCAGAGTTCGGTCGTGGACACGGTGGCGTGGCTCCGCGACCCGGCCAACCGTCCCGACATCGTTTTCATGGACGTGCAGCTCTCCGACGGCATGTGCTTCGACATCTTCGCCCAGACCGAAGTGCCCGGCAAGGTGATCATCACTACGGCCTATGACGATTACGCCGTCCGCGCTTTCCGCGTCGGCAGTATCGACTATTTGCTCAAGCCCATTGCGGCGGAGGAGTTGCGGACTGCCGTCGAGCGATGCCGCAAGGCACTCGAATCGGAATACCCCGTGCGGACGCCCGACGCCGAGCTGCTGCGCACGTTGCTCGCGGCCGGCGGCCGTGAATACAAAAAACGGTTCGTCGTGCGTGTGGGCGATAAAATCACGGTGGTGAATACGGAACAGATCGCCTATTTCTATGCCGAAGACAAATATACCTACTTGGTGACGACCGATAACCGCCGGTTGATTCTCGACAGTTCGCTCGACGCGGTGGCCGAGCAGCTCGACCCGCGTCTTTTCTTCCGGTTGTCGCGCAGCTGCACCGCCTCGATCGGGGCTATCGGCGGCATATCCAAGCATTTGAGCAATCGCTTGAAGGTGAATCTCGAACCTCGCGCCGAATTCGACGTTTTCGTCAGCCGCTCCCGCACCGCCGAATTCATGAACTGGCTGGAAGGCAAGCAGGCGTAATCGCCGTAGTGCGATGTCCGCTTCCGGTGCGGCATGCTCGGCCGGCAGTAGCGGGAACCGTTGTGCCGGTCACCCTTTTCGCGGCCATTCGCCGACCTCCATGTCGCGCATGTCGGTGCCGTCGACGACGAACCGAATGGCCGTCCGTACTTTGTGAAAACCGTACTCGCCGGCCGCGCCCGGATTGACGTGCAGCAGCCGGTAGACGGGGTCGTTCATCACGCGCAGGATGTGCGAGTGTCCCGATACGAACAGGCGCGGCCGCAGCGACTGGATGCGCTCCACGGCGCGCGGGTCGTAGCGGCGCGGATAGCCGCCGATGTGGGTCATCAGCACCCGTACGCCCTCGCACTCGAAGCACTGGAACTGCGGATAGACCCGCCGCGTCAGGCCGCCGTCGATGTTGCCCGCGACGGCCCGCAGGGGCTTGTAGGCCGCGATTTCGTCGGCCAGCTCCATCGAACCGATGTCGCCCGCATGCCAGATTTCGTCCACGTCGCGCAGAAAGAGCCGCAGCGTCTCGTCGAACGTGCCGTGCGTATCCGAAATGATGCCGATGCGTTTCATGGACGGGGCGGTCAGAACGTGTAGTAGAAGCCGAATTTCAGGTCGGAGGCCGACAGGGAGAATCCGGCGCCGCCTCCCAGCCCGTCGTTGTACAGGTCGCTGCGGAGCCCCAGAAACCCGATGTGGGTCAGGAACCGGATATGGCGGTTGATTTTCACGGCGAATCCCGGTTGGAATCCTATTTTGAGCCCCTCCGCGTCCCCGCACACCAGTCCGAATCCGCCGTCGACGAACAACGAGAAATTGTCCGTAAGGTAAAAGTTCCGGCGCGCATAGGGGGCGAACTCGAATGCCGAAGCATCCGCGATGCGGAGATAACCTACGGAAGTCCCGAAGGTCCAGCGCCGGTTGAAGTCGAAGCCGAATTCGGGCATTATGGCGAACGAATGGTCCCCGTCGTACCAGTAGCCGACTTGTCCGCCGAGCCACCAGCCTCGTTCCTGTGCGTCGGCGTCGTTTTTTCGTTGTGCGGAGACGCTGTTTGCGGCGAGCAGCGCCGCGGCGAGCAAAAATAGGAGTCGTTTTTTCATGATCGGGGTGTGTTCGGGTGTAGTCCGTCCGTTATCGGTATTTCTCTTTCCACAGCGTGCGGATGCGTTCGGCGATTTTCGCTTCGGTGGGGTTCTGTTCGTCGGGTTCGTAGAACTTCGTGCCCGCGAGGCTCTCCGGCAGGAACTCCAAATCGGCGAAATGGCCCTCGTAATCGTGGGCGTATTTGTAGCCCTTGCCGTAGCCCGTGTTCTTCATCAGTTTGGTCGGGGCGTTGCGCAGGTGCAGCGGCACGGGACGGTTCGTCGTGTCGTGTTCGACCTGCGCAAGGGCCTTGTCGATGGCCATGTAGGCCGAGTTGCTCTTGGCCGAGGTCGCCAGATAAATGGTCGTCTCGGCCAGCGTGATGCGCGCTTCGGGCATGCCGATCTTGTGCACCGTGTCGAAGCAGGCGTTGGCCAGCAGCAGGGCGTTGGGATTGGCCAGCCCGATGTCCTCCGACGCCAGAATGACCAGCCGCCGGGCGATGAAACGGGGCTCCTCGCCGCCCGCCAGCATGCGGGCCAAGTAGTAAATCGCCGCATTGGGGTCGCTCCCGCGCACCGATTTGATGAACGCCGAGATGACGTCGTAGTGTTGTTCGCCGTTCTTGTCGTAGAGGGCGATGTTTTCTTGCAGGCAGTCGGTCACGTACTGGTCGGTGATGACGACTTTGCCGTCCGTCGCGCCGACCACGATGTCCAAGATATTGAGCAGCTTGCGCGCATCGCCGCCCGACAGCCGGAACAGCGCGGCGGTTTCCCGCACCTCGATTTCGCGCGCTTTCAGGGCGGTGTCCGTCGCAAGGGCGCGGTCGAGCAGGGTTTGCAGCTCGGCATCGTCCATCGGCCGCAGGATGTAGACCTGACAGCGGCTCAACAGCGGCGAAATGACCTCGAACGAGGGGTTTTCGGTCGTGGCGCCGATGAGCGTCACGATGCCCTGTTCGACGGCGCCCAGCAGCGAATCCTGCTGCGACTTGTTGAACCGGTGGATTTCGTCGATGAACAGAAAGGGCGGCCGTGCGTCGAAAAAGCGTTGTTTTTTGGCCGTTTCGATGACCTCGCGCACCTCCTTGACGCCCGACGTCACGGCCGACAGCGTGTAGAGCGGGCGTTCGAGTTGTTTGGCGACGATTTTGGCCAGCGTGGTCTTGCCCACCCCGGGCGGGCCCCACAGGATGAACGACGGCACGTTGCCCGTCTCCAAAAACTTGGAAAACACCCCTTGCGGGCCGACCAGATGGGTCTGTCCGATGTATCCGTCGATGCTCTCGGGACGCAGTCGTTCTGCTAACGGGGCGGGCATGGTTTTCCGAATTAGGAACAAAGGTAGTAAAAATTCATAATTCGCAATCCAAAATTGGGCCGGGAGAAAACGGTTGTTGTCCGAGCCGAAAAAAAAGAGGGCCGAACGCGGCCGGGAACCGAGACGATCATTCTGCCGAAGGCCTGTGAGCATTTGTATGGGCAATCA
>CAZGYX010000055.1:0-7690 GCA_964530735.1 uncultured Alistipes sp.
GTGGTAGCGACCACAGCCGTCGGAACCGTACAAACATTCGGTCGCGCTTAAAACCCGTTTCTTAAACGGGCGGCGAAGCCGCACCATAAACTCCGCACTGTGAAAATTGCGGAAAAAGAGGTCGAGGGGTCGGAACGCCCGGAACGAACGTGCGAAAAGCGCAGTCTTTCGTGTTCGTTCAGTGAACGACCCCGAGAACTCCCGCAATTTTCGCCGTGCGGATGGTTTTCGGTACCTTTTGACACCAAAAGGTACACGGTGTTAAGAATGCCGATTTAAGGGCTACGGTCGGTCTTACGGTTTCGGAAAGTTGGGAAGCACTCCGACCGAAGCGGGGCGGAGGCTTCGTCCCGCGCGACGCAAAGCGTCGCTTTTATAGTTTTTATTATTATCTTTGTCGTGTCCGCAAGCGGACAAACATATTGATGAAAGTGTTTTTCGCTTTTATCCTTGGCTGGGAATCTGGAAAATTTCATTCGCATAAGGAGAGCAATCACACTCATCACCTTGTAACGGTTGTGCAAGTATATTCCGCACACTTCCATACCCGTTACAGGTGTGGGGTATTGTTTATTTATGCGTAGGTATTCCAGAACCTCCAGCCAAATAAACGAATCGGCTCCACACTTTCCGTTTTTATAAAAATCCCTAATTACTTATTCACGGAGCCGGAATATCCGAAATTCGTGAACCGCATGAAGAAATGGGTTGGCCGGTTGTGGCGACGATACGTCTGTCCCACCGAAGCGCTTTTGGGAACGTGGGGTCTCTACCGCGAATACGGCAGGAATGCCGGAGGTTCGTTCGACCGGGATTGTACGCTGTACGACTGCTGGATGATTCTCGAAGCCGGAAACGGCGGCTACTGGGACGAACGGGGCGAAACGCAAAATCTCCGCTGGCACCGAACCGGATGCCGCCGAATCACCGTCGACTATTCCGGTTTCGATTTTTCGCGCAAAATCGTGCGGCTGACCCGCGACGAACTATGGCTGAAACACGAGTTCGGGAAGAAAGAGCACCCGTACTGGTGCGTAGAATGCTACCGTCGGGGAACCCCGCCGCCCGACCCGGAACCGGTCTACGAACAATACCTTGCATCCCTCGATGAGGCCACCGAAAACTGCCGATGAAAGAAGCAAAGACTTTACGGGACGCATAGCATTGCTGTCATTTTGATTCGGTGATAGCGACCACGACCGGCGGAAAGACAGAAACAAGCGGTCGCGCCTAAATCGGTTTTCTTAAAAACCGCCGTTTCTTAAACGGGGAAAATAAGTATAAATACTTACCCGAACAGAACAAAAAACGGCTAATTTTGAACGTTCCGAACAGTGCCCGTGCCGTTCCACGACGACCGTCGGCTTGGAATAGAGTAATTTAATAAAAATCAAATAATTATGGTTGATATTTTTGCCCGCCTCGAAAAAAATGCGGGCGGCCCGATCGGCCAGTACATGGCCTACGCGCACGGTTATTACGCATTCCCGAAGCTGGAAGGCGAAATCGGCCCCCACATGCGTTTCCGGGGCAAGGAGATGCTCAACTGGAGCCTGAACAACTATCTGGGACTGGCCAATCATCCCGAAGTCCGCAAAGCCGACGCCGAAGGCGCCGCGCAATTCGGCATGGCCGCCCCGATGGGCGCCCGCATGATGAGCGGCCAGACGGTCTGGCACGAACAACTCGAACGCGAACTGGCCGCATTCGTCGGCAAGGAGGATGCGTTCCTGCTCAACTTCGGGTATCAGGGCATGCTGTCGATCATCGACTGCCTGCTGACGCCGCGCGACGTGGTGGTCTACGATGCCGAAGCGCACGCCTGCATCATCGACGGCCTGCGCCTGCACAAGGGCAAACGCTTCGTGTTCGGCCACAACGACATGGAGTCGCTGCGCCTGCAACTGAAACATGCCACCGAGCTGGCCGACGAACAGAACGGCGGCGTGCTGGTCATCACCGAAGGCGTCTTCGGCATGAAAGGCGACTTGGGCAAACTGGACGAAATCGTCGCGCTGAAACAGGATTTCTCGTTCCGGCTGCTGGTCGACGATGCGCACGGCTTCGGCACGATGGGCGAAGGCGGCCGCGGTACGGCCTCGCACTTCGGCGTGGTCGACGGCGTGGACGTGCTGTTCAACACCTTCGCCAAGTCGATGGCCGGTATCGGTGCTTTCGTGAGCGGCCCGCGCTGGCTCATCAACCTGCTGCGTTACAACATGCGTTCGCAGCTCTACGCCAAATCGCTGCCGATGCCGATGGTCATCGGTGCCCTCAAACGTCTCGACCTGATTCGCAACCACCCCGAATTCCAACAGAAACTGTGGGAAATCGTCCGTGCGCTGCAAGGCGGCCTCAAAGAAAACGGCTTCGACATCGGCGTGACGAACTCGCCCGTGACGCCCGTATTCATGAAAGGCGGCGTGACGGAGGCCACGAACCTCGTCGTCGACCTGCGCGAGAACCATGGCATTTTCTGCTCGATCGTCATCTACCCCGTCATTCCGAAGGGCGAAATCATCCTGCGCGTCATCCCGACGGCGGCCCACACGCTCGAAGACGTGGCCGTGACCATCGAAGCGTTCAAATCGGTGCGCGACAAGCTCGAAAGCGGCTATTATGCTTCGATGCCCATTCCGGCCCGCGCCGACGAAGGATTCAAGGTGCGATAGCCCCCGTTAAGAACGGGGTTTTAAGCGCGAACATTTGTTTCGATGTTTCCGCTGGTGGCGGTCGCTATCACCCGCCGAAAAGGAACCGGCCTGCTTTTCAGCAGGCCGGTTCCTTTTTCCGATAACTTTTGCCCCCCCCTACTGGATATTAAGTTTGTAGGGACAGTACATGCGGACGCCCTCCTGCGAGAGTGCCTCGCGGATGCGTTCGTAATCGCTTGCGGCGATGCCCAGCTGCGTGCGTTTGACCGCCGACCGCACCTGCGCATTCAACGACGCGAGAATCGCCGCCCAGCCTTCGGGTTCGTCCAGCACTTCGGTTACCCGATAGTCATCGCCCAGTTCGGCCTTGTCGACCGCCGCCGCAATGGCCGTTTTCAGGCCGCCGTAGGTGTCGATAAGCCCGATGCCTTTGGCATCCTCGCCCGACCACACGCGGCCGCCCGCAATGTCCAGCACATGCGCAATGGTCAGGTTGCGCCCGTTGGCGACGTTGGTCGTGAACGTTTCGTAGACCTTGTCCACGCCGCGCATCATCGCGGCACGCTGAACCGGCGTCAGCGGCGTCACGATCGTCATGCTCGCCGAAGCGTTGCTCTTCACGCCGTCCATCGTGATGCCCAGCTTGTCGACCAATGCGTCGTGGGCGTTGAACATCAGCCCGAAAACGCCGATCGAACCGGTCAGGGTCATTTTGTCGGCGACGATGACATCGGCCGGACACGAAATGTAGTAACCGCCGCTCGCCGCATAGCCGCCCATCGACACGATGACCGGTTTTTCGGCTTTCAGCAGCTCCATTTCGCGCCAAACGATGTCCGAAGCCAGCGCACTGCCGCCCGGCGAATTGACCCGCAGCACGACCGCCGCGACATCTTCGTCCTCGCGCACATCGGCCAGCGTGCGGGCCAGCGAGTTGCCGAAAATTTTGTCGCCCGAACCTTCGCCGTCGACGATTTCGCCGTCGGCATAGACGATCGCCACCTGCGGAGCCGAAAGTTTCTTGAAGTCGGCCGGCACCTGCGAAGCGTACTGCGCCAACGTCACGAAACGGTATTCATCGTTCTTGTCGGTCTCGACGCCCAGTTCGGCGAATACGTCGTCCATCTGGTCCTCGTAGAGCAATCCGTCGACAAATTTCTTCGCAAGCGCATCCTCCGGCAGAACGACCTCCAAGTTGTCCGTCATCTTCTGCAACGCGGCGTAGTCGATGCCGCGCGCCTCGGCCACCGTGCCGGAAAGCGTCTTCCACATCGAATTGATCAGCTGCTGCATCTGCTCGCGGTTGGCAGGCGACATCTTGTCGAGGATATAGGGTTCGACGGCGCTTTTGTATTTGCAGACCGTGGGCCGGAATACTTCGGCCTTGACGCCCAGCTTGTCCAAGAAACCCTTGTAGAACATCAGGTTGCTGGCCAAACCGGCCCAATCCATGCCGCCCTGCGGCTGGAGATAGATTTTGTCGGCGACCGACGCGAGGTAATACCCGCCCTGCCCGTAGATTTCGTTGTAGGCGACGATGAATTTGCCGCTCTCCTTGAATTCGGCAAGCGCACCGCGCAGCTCTTCGAGCACGGCAAGGCTCTCGATGCCGCCCCCGCCGTTCATGCGCAGGTAGATGCCTTTGATGCGGTCATCCGACGCGGCCGCGTCGATAGCCCGCAACGCCTTGAAAAGCGGCAGCTGCTTCTGCATGTTCATCGACAGAAAATCCAAGCCGGCCATCGGGTCGGTCGCCGGTGCATCGGTCAAGGTTTCGGCGAGGTCGATTTTCAGAATGGACCCGGACGAAACGACGACCGGTTCGCTGCCGCCCATAGCGGCCGCAATGCCGATCAGAATGATGAACCACAGGAAAAACGAAAGCACGGAACCCACGACGAACGCGAGCAATCCGGCCAAAAAAGTTTTGATAAAGTTCATAACCGTACGTTTTTATTTCACAGAACAAAGATAACAATAAATTTTGAAAATCAAAAAATATATATCGAAAATCAATATCTTTTTCGTCGTCACGAGCCAGCGCGGCGCTTTCGAGGGTAACAGGCTCTCCCGAACAAAAATCCGGACGGCTTTCCCCGTCCGGATTTCATCAAACCTATGCAAACGCCGCAAGGACGATTACATTTTCTTGCCGACGTTCGTCTTTTTGGCCGCTTTCGGAGCAGCGGTCTTCGCCGCAGCTGCCTTCGGAGCTTTCGGGGCGGCGGCTTTCGGAGCCGCAGCCTTCGCTTTGGGAGCGGCGGCCTTCTTGGGAGCCGGAGCGGCTTTCGGAGCCTTCGTTTCGGTCTCCACTACCGTAGCGTCTTCCACGGCATCCGTCGCGGCTTTCTTGCTGCGCGAACGGCGCGTCTTGGGTTTCGCTTCGGCTGCAGCTGCCGGCGCAACGCCCAGCGTATAAGCCTCGTTGAAGTCGACGAACTCAATGATGCACATGTCGGCACCGTCACCGAGACGGAAACCCGTTTTCAGGATGCGGGTGTAACCGCCCGGACGCTCGGCGATCTTCGGAGCGATCGTGCGGAACAACTCCGCAACGGCCTCTTTCTGTTTGAGATAGGAGAAAACTACACGGCGCGAGTGGGTCGTGTCCTCTTTCGATTTGGTTACCAGAGGCTCGATGAACTGCCGTACCGCTTTGGCTTTCGCCACCGTCGTCTCGATGCGTTTGTGCAGAATCAGCGACGACGCCATGTTCGACAACATCGCCTTGCGGTGGCCCGCCTGACGGCCGAGATGGTTGAAATTCTTATTGTGTCTCATAAGGTTTAATCTTTGTCAAGTTTGTAGATCGATACATCCATGCCGAATTTCAGATTCAGCGAGGTCAGCAGCTCGTCGAGTTCCGTCAGCGACTTCTTGCCGAAGTTGCGGAATTTGAGCAGGTCGCTGCGGTTCAGCTTCACGAGGTCGCCCACCGTATCGACATCGGCCGCTTTCAGACAGTTCAGCGCGCGGACGCTCAAATCCTGATCCGAAAGTTTCGTCTTCAACAGCTGGCGCATGTGCAGTACATCCTCGTCGAACTCTTCGGCGCCGGTCGTATCCTCCATGTTGACGGTGATTTTCTCGTCGGAGAAGAGCATGAAGTGCTGGATCAGAATCTTCGCAGCCTCTTTCAGCGCATCTTTCGGATGGATCGAGCCGTCGGTCGTAATCTCCAAGTTCAGCTTTTCGTAGTCCGTACGCTGTTCGACACGGTAATCCTCGCGCGTATATTTCACGTTCTTGATAGGCGTGAAAATCGAGTCGATGGGCAACGTCCCGAAATCGCAATCGGCCGGTTTGTTCTCTTCGGCGGGCACGTAGCCGCGGCCCTTGCCGATCGTCAGCACCAGCTGCATTTTGGTGTTGGGAGCCAAGTGGCAGATCACCAGATCGGGATTCAGCACCTTGAACGCCGACAGGTAGTTCGAGATGTAACCGGCCGTCAGTTCCGTGACACCGGCCACATTGACGGAAACCTTTTCGTAATCCTGATTTTCGACCGTGCGGATCAGACGAACCTGCTTGAGATTGAGGATGATGTGCAGCATATCCTCCATCACGCCGGGAACGGCTGCGAACTCGTGATCCGCGCCGGCGACCTTGACCGTCGTGATGGCGTAGCCCTCGAGCGACGAGAGCAGCACACGGCGCAAAGCGTTGCCGACCGTCATGGCGAAGCCGGGTTCCAACGGGCGGAACTCGAATTTGCCGAACGACGACGTGGACTCGAGCATAATCACCTTTTCAGGTTTCTGGAATGCTAAAATTGCCATAATGCGTGAAAGGATTATTGATTACTACTTCGAGTACAACTCGACGATAAGCTGTTCCTTGATGTTTTCGGGAATCTCCTCGCGTTCGGGTTTTTGGAGGAATTTGCCGCTCATCGTGGCGTTGTCCCACTCCAGCCAAGCGTACCGGCTGCGGCCGCTGGCCAGCGATTCGGCAATCACTTCCAGACTCTTCGATTTTTCGCGAACCGACACCACGTCGCCCGCACGCAGCGAGTACGACGGAATGTTCACGACCGAACCGTTCACGCAGATGTGGCGGTGCGACACCAGCTGGCGGGCAGCGGCGCGCGTCGGGGCGATGCCCAGACGGTACACCACGTTGTCCAGACGGCATTCCAGCAATTTCAGCAGGTTTTCGCCCGTGATGCCGCCCATGCGGGCAGCCTGTTCGTAGGTGCGCGAGAACTGGCGTTCGAGCAGGCCGTAGGTATATTTGGCCTTCTGTTTTTCGCTCAGCTGCGTACCGTACTCCGACACTTTCTTGCGTTTGCGGGCCAGACCGTGCTGTCCGGGGGGAACGTTGCGTTTTTCAAGCACCTTATCCGCGCCGTAAATAGCTTCGCCGAATCTGCGGGCGATTTTCGATTTAGGTCCTATGTATTTTCCCATTTTCTTCTTGAATTTTTATTAAAATTTCACAATACGCTGGGGACGGCCGGCTTCGCATCCGCGCGGGAGAAACCCTCCCGCATCGAGGGGACGAGGCCGTCCGGCCGCCGAAGGTTTAGACGCGACGGCGATTGGGAGCGCGGCAGCCGTTGTGCGGCAGCGGCGTGACGTCGATAATCTCCATCACCTCGATACCGGCGCCGTGAATCGTGCGCACGGCCGATTCGCGGCCTGCGCCCGGGCCCTTGACATAGACTTTCACCTTGCGCAGGCCCATGTCGTAAGCGACCTTCGCGCAATCCGCCGAAGCGGTCTGGGCGGCATACGGAGTATTCTTTTTGGAACCACGGAAGCCCATCTTGCCGGCCGACGACCAACTGATGACGTCGCCCACCTCGTTGGTGATGGTGACGATGACGTTGTTGAAGGTGGAGTGTACATAGGCATTGCCCAGCGCACCGACCTTGACGACCTTTTTCTTGACTGTACCAGTTTTCTTTGCCATAATTCTAAAAGATTACTTCGTTGCCTTTTTCTTGTTAGCGACCGTTTTCTTGCGTCCCTTGCGGGTACGGGCGTTGTTCTTGGTCGACTGACCGCGAACCGGAAGGCCCAGACGGTGACGGA
>CAZGYX010000056.1:0-6936 GCA_964530735.1 uncultured Alistipes sp.
GCCTGCACCGATGCGCTGAACTCCGAGCCGCGCCGCGGATAAATGGGCTGGTCGACCGAGCTGCGCGAGAACACGATGCGGAACGACAGCAGGTTCGACGACCCGTTGGTCATGTCGAACAGGTTCCAGTTTTTCAGCGAATAGCGTTCGTAGTTGGCTTCGGCGTAGAGTTGGAAGTAGGGGTCGGGCCATTCGAGCCGCTTGCCCAGTCCCAGCGCGAGGCCGTAGGTGCGGAAGTATTGCGTGGCTTTCTGCCAGACGTAGTAGGCGTTGTTCTGCTCCGAGTAGTGGGCCGAAACGGTGAACGAGTTGGGTTTGCGTCCTCCGAGCCACGGGTCGGTGAAGCTGAATGCGAACGCCTTGTAGTACGTGCCGTTGGTTTGGGCCGATATGGAGAGCCGCTGGTTCTGCCCCATGGGATAGGGACGCCATGCCCCTTTCTTGAAGAAGTTTTTGACCGACAGGTTGTTCAGCGTGATGCCCACCGACCCCACGAAAGTGCCGGAACCCCAGCCGCCCGCGATGTTGAACTGGTCGGAGGCGGACTCTTCGAGCGCCCAGTTGACATTGACCAGCTCGTTCGACACGGGCCGGATGTCGGGCATGATGGCTTCGGCGTTGAAATGTCCCATGGCGTTGAGCGTGCGGATGGTCTGCATCAGCAGCGCACGGTTGTAGAGTTCGCCCGGACGGGTGTACAGCTCGCGGCGGATCACCTCGTCGTCGACCCGCTGGTTGCCCGTGATGCCCACTTCGTTGATCGTGAACTGCTTGCCCTCGAACACCTTGACCTCGATGTCGATCGAGTCGGGGCCGATAATGGTCTCGGCCGGTTCGATTTGCGACATCAGATAGCCGTCGTTCTGGTAGAGCGACGATACCGAAATGGCTTCGGGGTCGGTCTCCTTGCCGATGCCCAGCCGCTTGTGCATCGACTTCTTGTCGTAGGTGTCGCCCCGTTTCACGGCGAACATGCGTTGCAACTCTTCGGTCTCGTGCACCGAGTTGCCCACCCACGAAACGTTGCGGATGTAGTATTTGTTCCCCTCCGAAAGGTCGATGTCGATGCCGATGCGCTTGTCGTCGATCGGGTAAATCGAATCGCGCACGATCGTCGCGTTCCGATAGCCTTTGGAGTTGTAAAAGTCCAATAACAGCTCTTTGTCGTCGGCGTAGTCGTTTTCGTTGAGCTTCGTGCTGCGGAAAAAGTTGATGCTCTTCTGGTGCGTCTTCTTGAAAGTCTTGCGCAGGCGGCGGTCGTTGAACTGCTCGTTGCCCGTGAAGTTGATTTTGCCGATTTTGACCTTGTCTTTCTTGTCGATGAGGAACGTGACGTGGACGATTTGGTCCGGCCGCAGCGAGTCGTTGTCGATGCGGACGTCCACTTCGGCATTGCGGAATCCCTTTTCGACCCAGTAGGCCTTGATGAGTTTCTTGTTCTTGTCGATGATGTAGTCCGACAGCGTGTTGCGGCCCGGTTTGAGTTTCAGTTTTTCGAGCAGGTCTTTCTTCTTGCCTTTCGAGATGCCCTCGAAATCCCAGTTGTAGATGCGGGGACGCTCTTGGAGGAAGACGTGCAGGTCGAGGTCGTCGCCCTCGACGTCCGCCCCGATTTTGACGTCGGAAAAGACGCTCTGGCTCCACAGCCGCTGGATGGCGTTGGGGATGAAGTCGCTCGGCAGGTAGATCGAGTCGCCCTCGATGAGCCCGGCGGAGGATTTGAGCGTGTTGGGGTCGAGGTATTTCACCCCGTGGATGTCGATCGTGCGCAGGCGGTAGCGTTTCGGCCGGTTGCCGTACTGCATCATGGCCGCGTTTTCGGGAAATGCGGGGGCTGCCGCTGCCGTATCGGTCGCGTCCGCTGCCGGCGCGGGTGTCTGCGCTCGCAGGTCGGGGCACGCCCAGCAGAGGGCCAGCACGGCCAGTGCCGCGAACAGACCGGAAAACCGCCGTCCGTTCCGTCGGGATTCGCCGCCGTGCCCGGCGTTATGGTTATCGGTATAGTTCATCATCGTCAGTCAAAAATCAAACCCGCCCGTAACGACGGTCGCGCCGGCCGTACTCCTCGACGGCGCGGTCGAACCACGTCTCGGTGAAATCGGGCCACAGCACGTCGGGAAACCACAGCTCGGCGTAGGACGACTGCCACAGCAGGAAGTTGCTCAGCCGGCACTCGCCGCTCGTGCGGACAATCAGGTCGGGGTCGGGGTAATCCGCCGTGTCGAGCACCGCGCCGACGGCCGTTTCGTCGATCGCTTCGGGCGTCAGCGCCCCCGCTTGCACCCGTCGGGCGAGCTCCTGCACGCCGCGTACGATTTCGCTCCGCGACGAGTAGTTCAGGGCCAGAATCAGCGTCAGCCTGTCGCTCGATGCGGTGCTTTTTTCGGCTTCGGCCAGCGAATGCCGCACTTCGTCCGAAAAGCGGCTGCGGTCGCCGATCATGCGGATGCGCACGCCCTCGCGGGCGAGGCCGGGCGTTTCGTTCATCACGCTGCGGCAGAAAAGTTCCATCAGCGCGTTGACCTCCTGCTCGGGGCGGCCCCAGTTCTCGGTCGAAAAAACATAGAGCGTCAGATAGCGTATCCCGTGCCGCAGGGCGGCCCGCACCGAAGCCCGCACCGATTCCACACCGGCGATATGGCCCTCGAAACGTTCCTTGCCGTGCTGCTGCGCCCAGCGGCCGTTGCCGTCCATGATGATGGCCACGTGCCGGGGTATGCGTTTCCGTTCGCTCATAATAGGGTACAAATATAGATAAATTTCCGGTAATCGTGAATTGCCGGTGGCGAATTTTGATTCGGTCAGCTCCGTATGTCGATTCCCCACATCATCTTGTTACGTAACGTGTCGTAGAACGAGATATTGTGCGGCACGGCCAAAAAGATGCGTTGTTCGGCCCGTTTCACGCGGAACGTCGCGCCCGAGGGGATGGCGTGGGTGCGGTTGTCGAGCGTGGCGAAAGCATCGGCCCGGCGGGCATGGACATGCAGCGTGATGACCGCCGTGTCGGGAATCACCACCGGCCGCATGGTCAGGTTGTGCGGCGCGAGGGGCGAGATGATGAGGCAGGCGCACGACGGGGCCACGACGGGCCCTCCGGCGCTCAGCGAATAGGCGGTCGAGCCGGTGGGGGTCGACACGATGACGCCGTCGCCGTGGTAGGTGGCGACCATTTGCCCGTCGACATAGGTTTCGACCGAAATCATCCCGGCACCGTGACGCTGCACGGCGAACTCGTTGAGGGCCAGTTGCGGCCCCGTCTGCTTCGGGAAATCGCCCTCGACGTGCAGCATCGCGCGCGGTTCGGTCAGGATGTTCCCTTCGGCAATCTCCTTGAACAGCAGGTCGATTCCCTCGTTCGGCGCGGTCGTCAGGAAACCCAAGTGCCCGGCGTTGATGCCCATGACCGGTACGGGTGCGCCGCCCAGCCGGTGCACGCCTTCGAGCAGCGTGCCGTCGCCGCCGTAGCAAATCATGATGCTGCCGTCGGGTTGCGGCCCCACGGAATCGTTGTAGCGTTTCTCCGCAGGAATGGTGTAGCCGGTCAGTTCGTGCACGCGGTCGGCGAACTCGCTGTTGACCGCGTAATCGAATCCGAAACGGTCGATGGTGCGGAAGAGCTGCGACAGCTCCTCGGGGGTGTGGGCGACCTGCCTGCGGGAAAAAAGGATGATTTTCATCGGCGGAAATTCAAAAAAAGTGAGTACTTTTACGGAGCGAAGATACGATATTTTATATTTATGACGAAATTGAGCGTCAATATCAACAAGATCGCATTGGTGCGCAATGCACGCGGGGGCGGCCGCCCCGACGTGGTGCGGGCGGCGTCGGACATCGAGCGGTTCGGGGCCGACGGCATCACCGTCCACCCGCGCCCCGACGGCCGGCACATCCGGCACGACGATGTACGAACCTTAAAAAGCATCTTGACCACTGAATTAAATATCGAGGGCAATCCTGCCGGTGCGTTCGTCGACCTCGTTTGCGAGGTTCGGCCCGCACAGGTGACGCTCGTGCCCGATGCGCCCGACGCGCTCACTTCCTGCGCCGGTTGGAACACCGTGGCCAACCGCGATTTTCTGACCGGCATCGCCGCGCGTTTCCACCGCGAGGGCATCCGCGTGTCGATTTTCGTCGACCCCGTGCCCGAAATGGTCGCCGGTGCCAAAGCCTGCGGCGCCGACCGCGTGGAACTTTACACGGAGGCTTTCGCGCGCCGCTTCCCCGACAATCCCGATGCGGCCGTCGCGCCTTACGTGGCCGCCGCCGAGGAGGCCCGCCGGCAGGGACTGGGACTCAATGCCGGACACGACCTCAATCTGGAAAACCTCCGCTACTATCTCGACCGCATCGCGTGGACGGACGAGGTTTCGATCGGCCATGCGCTCGTGTGCGACGCGCTCTACTACGGGTTGGAAAACACCGTGCAGCTCTACCGGCGGGAGATTCCCGACCGGATTCCCAATTCATAGTCCTATTCGGCCGTCGTGCAGCTCACCGATCCCATATTCCGGCGCATTTCGCGCATCGCCCGCGAAATGGGCGTCGACGCCTACGTCGTGGGCGGTTACGTGCGCGACCATTACCTGCACCGCCCCTCGACCGACATCGACATCGTGGTTGTCGGGAGCGGCATCGACGTCGCACAGGCGCTGGCCGACGAGCTGCATACCAAACTTTCGGTTTTCAAGACCTTCGGGACGGCCATGCTGCGCGTGCACGGCGTCGAGTTGGAGTTCGTCGGCGCGCGCCGCGAATCCTACTCGCACGATTCGCGCAAGCCGCAGGTCGAGGCCGGCACGTTGGAGGACGACCAGCTGCGGCGCGACTTCACGATCAACGCGCTGGCGTGGTCGCTCAACGAACGCGATTTCGGCGAACTGGTCGACCCGTTCGACGGCATGTACGACCTCGAACACGGCATCATCCGCACCCCCTGCGACCCCGACATCACCTTTTCCGACGACCCCCTGCGCATGATGCGCGGCATCCGGTTCGCCGCCCAGCTGGGTTTCCAGCTCGAGGAGGAGACCTTCGACGCCATTGCGCGCAATGCCGAACGCATCCGCATCGTCTCGCGCGAACGCATCATCGCCGAACTGAACAAAATCGTGCTGTCGCCCGTGCCGTCGATGGGGTTCGAGCTGCTCGAACTCACCGGCCTGCTCGAACGGATTTTCCCCGAGATGCACGCGCTGAAAGGGGTCGAGCGGCGCGGCCAACACGCCCACAAGGACAATTTTATTCATACGCTCAAAGTGCTGGACAATGTGGCGCGCCGTTCCGGCGACCTCTGGCTGCGGTGGGCGGCCATTCTGCACGACATCGGAAAACCGCTGACCAAAGCCTACGACCCGCGCACGGGCTGGACGTTCCACGGCCACGAGGTGCTCGGCTCGAAAATGGTTCCGCCGGTTTTCCGGCGGATGAAACTGCCGTTGAACGAACACATGAAGTTCGTGCAGAAGCTGGTATTTCTCCATTTGCGGCCTATCATCCTCTCCGAAGACATGGTGACCGATTCGGCCGTTCGGCGGCTGCTTTTCGAGGCGGGCGACGACGTGGAGGCGCTCATGACCCTGTGCGAAGCGGACATCACGTCGGGCATCGATGCGAAAGTGAAGCGCTACATGGCCAATTTCGAGCTGGTGCGCCGCAAGATGAAAGATTTGGAGGAGCGCGACCGTATCCGCAACTTCCAGCCGCCCATTACGGGCGAAATCATCATGCGGACCTACGGCATCGGGCCGTGCAAGGTCATCGGCGACATCAAGGAGGTCATCAAGGATGCGATTCTCGACGGGCGGATTCCCAACGATTACGATGCGGCGTTCGCGCTTATGGAGGAGCTGGCGGCCGAACAGGGGCTGGTCAAATAAAGCGGGGCGAATCCGGCAGGGAATCTAAACGGTCATTCAGGCGAAGTTCGAAGCATTAAGGTACTAAAACAGAATGACCGAATGCCACATCCATTCACCTGCCGGTTCGCCCCGCTTTTTCATTAGCGCGATAGACCGTCGCTGTGTTTCGGACGGTTTCTGCGCCGTTACGCGCTACGGGCGGCCAGTCGGTTTCCGACGGAGGGAACGCTCCGGCCGTTCGTGCTCGGACATAAAAAAAGCGGGCAAATCACTCAACCCATAATCAAGGCCTTAGACTGCCCACAGAAGGAGGTCGAAGAAATGCCCACGCCGTAAAACAGCGCGAGCATCAACTTAAATTCTCCATTCTGTCAAAAGTGTCTAAGTTTTGATTATAGAAGAAAAGCCGATGCGCTTTCAATATGTCTTGGGGCAAAGATACGAAAAATAATTTACGATTCAAAATTATCGGCGACGTAAAGCATTATTCGGTGATAGCGCTTCCGACCGTCAGAACCCCACGACCGTCCATAGCGCTAATAAATCCCCGCTCGGCAAAAAAGGCGTGAAGAAAACAAGGCGTAAAAGCGTTAAAAAACGGGGACGGTTTGCTTGCAAACCCGCGAAGTCGCCCGTTTTAGCTTTTACGGCGCAGGTTTTAGCCTTTTTTGTCTGCGGGGGAGGTTTTTGGCACTTTTTGCCGGTACAAAAAGTGCGGCAACGTTAAGAATTCCGATTAAAGAGCGATAGACAGGTGCCGCCGGTCAGTCGAAATGGCTGAATCCCTGCCATGTGGGGGCAATCGTCCGGCCGTTTTCCTGCCACACGAGTTCCGAACCCTCGGTGATGCGCCCGACCGCATGGAGCGGTGTCCCGAACCGTTCCCGAAAATCCGCTGCCAACCGTTCCGCGTGCGCGCTGTCCGCTGTCAACAGCAGTTTGTAGTCTTCGCCGCCGCAGACGGCCAGCCGCAGGTCGGCACCGGCGGCGCAGGGGATGCGCTCCGTGTCGAGAACGGCCCCGCAGTGCGAACGTTCGAGGATGTGGCGGATGTCCGATGCCAGCCCGTCCGACA
>CAZGYX010000057.1:0-6788 GCA_964530735.1 uncultured Alistipes sp.
GGTCACAGGATTTTAAGTCCGGCGTGTCTACCTATTCCACCATCCGAGCATCCGCCTTTCGGCCGAAAGGCGTGCAAAAGTAGCAAAAAATCGTCAACCGACCAAATCCGCGCAGGCGATGATTGCTTCGTCCTCGTCGGGGGCGAACCAGCGGATTTCGGCATCGCGGCGAAACCAAGTCAGCTGCCGTTTCGCATAGCGGCGCGTGTTGCGTTTGATTAGTTCGATTGCTTCTTCGCGGGTAATCCGGCCGTCGAAATAGTCGAACAACTCGCGGTAGCCTACGGTTTGTAACGAATTGAGTGCCCGATAAGGATAGAGTGCCCGCGCTTCGGCTTCCAGCCCCGCATTCATCATCGCATCGACTCGGCGGTCGATACGCGCATAGAGTTCCTCGCGGGGAAGTGTCACGCCGATTTTGATAATCCGAAAATCGCGTTTGCGGCGCCCGCCCGTGCGTTGCTCCGAAAACGGGCGGCCGGTTTGCAGACACACTTCCAGCCCGCGCAATACCCGCGCCGGATTGCTGCGGTCGACCGATTCATAGTAAACGGGGTCGAGCGTTCGGAGTTGTTCGGCCAGTACCGCAAGGCCTTCTTTTTGCAAGCGTTCGTTCAGGTCGTTGCGCAGGGCCGCATCTGCTTGCGGCAGGTCGTCCATTCCTTCGCAGAGAGCCTTTACATAGAGTCCCGAACCGCCGACTGCAATCACCCAATCGTGTTGCGCAAAGAGTTTCCGCAGGCATTCCAGCGCCTGCACCTCGTAAGCCCTGCAGCTCAACTCGTCGTGCAAATCGTGCGATGCAATAAAATGATGTTCTGCGGCTTGTAGTTGTTCGTCGTCGGGCTGTGCCGTGCCGATAGGCATGCCGCGATAGACCTGCCGCGAATCGGTCGAAAGAATCGGCGCTCCGTAGTGCCGCGCGAGCCGGATGCTTAAATCCGTCTTGCCGCAACCGGTCGGCCCGACGATGACCAGCAGCTGTTTAGTACTCGTCGTCATAGGTTTCGTCGCCCTCGAAATCGTTGAATTCGTCCATCATCTGGTCGAATATCGAACCGTCGGAGCTCTCCTCCGAGCGGGTTTTCGAGGGGTCGTACTGGTCGGGCACCTCGTCGCGGGCGAAAATCTCGCGCGGATAGACACTTTCGGGGTCAGCTTTGTAAACGCCCGTCAGTTCAAGGTAATAGGCCCGGTCACCGAACACGTCGAAGAGGTAAATCAGCCGGTCGCGGATGTGGTGGAGAATCTGTCCGAGCGTTACCTCCTCCATCAACTGGGGTGCTTCGCCCGTTTCGCTGTCCCCCATTTCCATCAGCGTGAATTCCCGCTCTTTTTCCCACATGGCGTCGGCCGTAAAGAACGAGGCCATGCAAGGCTCGTATTCCAGTGTTTCCAACAGGAAATTGTGGAAATCGAGCAGCGTCGTATCGTAGGATACCTCGTAATCGCGAACGAAATTATCGTTTTCGTCGCTCAACATGCGGAAACGGAAAATCATCGACATGGCAGTACGGTGTGTATGGTTTAAGTTTCCGAAAGATACGCTTTTTTCGTGACTTTCATCCTCCGTTCGGCCACTTTTTATGCCAAAGTCGCCAGCCACGCCAGCACATTCCGCCCGTCGGGCCAGTCGGTCAGACCGGGCGACTGTGCACGGCCGAAGTCCGCGCGGCGTTCGTGCGGCAGGCAATCCGTCACGACGCATTGGATTTCGCGGTCGTGCGCGGCAATCCATGCCGCCACCTCATCCAGCGTGCGGTATCGGGCTATGGCCAGTTCGCACAACGATTTCGGAAAATTCCATTGCTCGACGGCTACCGCAGCGCCGAAGTCGCGATAGGATGTGCCGTTCATTCGGAGCAGGGCTTTTGTCTGACGATAATTATTTTTGTATTTGTCGTTTACCTGCGGCATTTCAAGTTGCAGGTCATAATCTTCCGGCACGAAAAGCAGCGATACGTTGCGGCATCCCAATCCCGAATAGGCCCAAATGTCGTCGGACAATCCTGCCCGTTGTTCGACCGTTTCCCGACCGGAAAGTACGGCGACGGATTGGCGGCTTCCGCGCAGCAACATCGGCCGACCGGCATAGCGGGCCTTGAAATAGCGCTCCGTATTGTCGTTGCCGGTGGCAATCACAGCATCTACGGATGCGGTTCCGTCGTAACGCTCTACCGGAATATCGGGTGCCAGCGCGAGCAGCTCCCCGACGATATAATCCATTAATACCGAGTCTTTTCCCGAAGGCTTGTAGAGGCAGCGGTGGCCGCTGCAAACGACGCAAAGCAAGTCGAAAAATCCGACGGCCGGAATGTTTCCGGCCATGACGACCAAAATCCGATGCGGCTCCCCCACTCGACGCGGATAGCCTGCCAGCCACTGCCGCAACGGTTCCGGTTGCAATAATTCCGTAGCAAGAGCCCGCAAAGCTCTGCAAACTTCGTCGGGCGTAAACCAGTCGTTCGCCCGGCAAGCGGCCAGAGCCACTTCGCGGGTCGTCGGGTCGTCGCCGAAACGGAGCAATCGGTTGCCCAAAGCACTGAAAATTTCGATCATGCGTTCCATTACCGCAAAGATAGCGTTTTTTATGGCACGACTTTCGCCGGAAAAAAGCGAATTTATCCCGTTCGGTCCAATGGAACGAAATTTCAACGATGCCCTGCTCCGACGACGCAGCTATTACGCCCTGCGAGCGGAATCGCCCGTAAGCGACGCACAAATCGAAGAATGCCTGCGGTTTGCGGTGAAACACATTCCGTCGGCATTCAATTCGCAATCGACCCGTTTGGTGTTGTTGCTGCACGAACATCACACGACCTTGTGGCGGATTGTCGAACGTTCGTTGCTGGCGCGGGTGCCGGTCGAAGATTTCCCGCGTACGAAGTCGAAAATCGAAAACAGCTTCGCCGCCGGATACGGAACCGTGCTTTTTTACGAAGATACGGCTGTTATCCGCGAATTTCAGAAACGTGCGCCGCTTTACGCCGGAAATTTTCCCACGTGGTCGGAACATACGTCGGCGATGCACCAGTTGGCGATTTGGACGAAGTTGGAAGACATGGGGTTCGGCGTCTCGTTGCAGCATTACAATCCGTTGATCGACAAGGAGGTGCAGGAACAATGGAGCCTGCCCGATTCGTGGCGGTTGATTGCCCAGATGCCCTTCGGCCTGCCGACCGCAGACCCCGATGAAAAGACCTTTCAACCGGTAGACGGCCGCATTCGGATATTCAAGTAATCGCGATTCAGGGGATAAAAAACGGGAAAGACTGTTCATGTCTTTCCCGTTTTCATTGGATACCGTCGGCTTATTTGCCGAAGTAACGTTTGTAAAGTCCCTCGAAGCCTTTGCCGTGACGGGCCTCGTCTTTGGCCATCTCGTGAACCGTATCGTGCACGGCGTCGAGGTTCTGCTCTTTGGCCAGACGGGCCAAACGCATCTTGTCTTCGCACGCACCGCACTCGGCGTTCATACGTTTGTAGAGGTTGGTCTTAGTATCCCATACGACCTCACCGATCAGTTCGGCGAATTTCGACGCATGTTCGGCCTCTTCCCAAGCGTAACGCTTGTAGGCCTCGGCGATTTCGGGATAACCCTCGCGGTCGGCCTGACGGCTCATGGCCAAGTACATGCCGACTTCGGTGCATTCGCCCATGAAGTGATTTTGCAAACCTTCCCACAATTCGGGGCTGGCACCCTTGCCGTCGCCGATTTTGTGCACGGTGACGAAATCCAGATTGCCGTCCTGCTCGTCGACCTCGACGAATTTATCTTTGCCTACCTTGCACATCGGGCACTGGTCGGGTGCCTCGGGTCCTTCGTGGATGTACCCGCATACGGTACAACGCCATTTTTTTGCCATAGTTGTTTTGGGTTTAGTGATTTGTTTGTGTATATTTTCCAATGCAAAAGTAACAATTTCCGCCGAAGTCCGCACGGCCGGACGATTGTATTTTCTTATGGAACCATAAGCGAATCCTATCGGTCATTCGGCACGGTCGATAACCTCCTCGATATAGGGCACGTTGTTCAAGTTTTTCACCAGCACCCGTTTGTCGCGGTCGAGCAGGTAGAGCGACGGAATGGACGAAAGGTCATAAATATCGTTTTGGCGGATTCGGCACTTCGCATCGTAGGCGTTGATCCATGACTGCGGGATTTCCGCACGGTATTTTTTCCATTCGGCCAAGTCTTCGTCGGGATAGAGCGCCAGCACTTTCATCCGGCCCCGCTCGATCATCTCCGTGAGCATGGGCGATGCGAGAATGGTTTCGCGAATCTGACGGCATCCGGGACATCCGGGATTGTTGATGAAAAGCAAGACGTATTCCGCTTCGAGGCCGTAAAGCGTTCCCATTTCGCCCGACGCCAGCGTATAGCGAAAATCGTTCGCCCGATGCCCGATGCGGTTTTGCGAGGCAAGTTTCAGTTCGTACTCCGGCCCGATTCGTTCGTATTTGTCATAATAGGGGCTGGCCAACACGGACTGCAAGATAGCAATGTAAAATTCATCGTTCCGAAACGGCGAATCGGGGTCTCCATGCACGACTTTCGAGCCGAGCCAAGCGAAATAATCCAGCATCGGCCGCGAAACGGAGGCTTTGCGCATCAGCGAATCCAGCGGTGCCGTGTCCATCGGGTCGATGACCAGCAGATGTTCGATGTACTTGGCATAGGCGTTGAGCATCTGCATGGTATCCGCCTGTTTGAGAAACAACGTATCCGAAAAATCGAAATTATCCCAATAATGCCACCGAGAATGTTCGATCTGCTCCTTGACGGTCATTCGTCGCGGGGCGGATTGCGAAGAATCGGCGTCGGCAGTCGTTTGTTGCTGGCGGCCGGTACAGGCTGCGAAAAAGAACGCCACGACGGGAATCAGGAAATAACGCATAGCAAATCAATCGTTTGTCGGGACAAAGTTAGTTTTTTTCGGCAACAATCGTGCATTTCGCAACGACAAAAGCGGACTGCCCTGTGCAAGGCAATCCGCTTTTCGTTCAGCAGGCAGACCGATTGTCGCATCGGCCGCTTTCCGGAGTTTTTTAACACTCCTGTTCGACGCCCTTGAACAAAGCGACGTCTTCGACCGTAGAGTTCATCACGTAGGTGTAGGCTTCGCCGATTTTGCCTTCGGCCAGCTTGCAGAAGATGCGTGCCGATGCGGCATAATCCTCGCATTCGCCGGCTTCGCGAGCCAACAGGTAGGTGATGATGATGTGTCCGGCCGTTTCGACCAAGCGACGGGCATGGAAATCCTTGAATCCGCCGACTTCCTTGTCGCCAGCCTCGACATGGGCCACCATTTCGGTGAATTTGGCCGTCAGCTCTTTCAGTTTCGCAACGATCGGCTGCATGGCAGGCACGTATTCGCCGGCCGCGTAGCTTTCGATTTGCTCCATGAACGTGCCTTTCGTCACGGCGTTGATAGCCGCAACGACTTGAAGCTGCGACGTACCTTCATAGATGTTCATGATACGGGCGTCGCGGTAGAGCCGTTCGCAGGGATAGTCTTTCATGAAGCCCGAACCGCCGTGAATCTGAATCGCATCGTAGGCCAGTTGGTTGGCGTACTCCGACGAGAAAAGTTTTACCAGCGGCGTGAAGCCGTCGGCCAGACGGTTGTAGAACTTCATCTCCTGCCGTTCTTCGGCTTCGAGCGAACGTTCGTGCGAAATGTGCGTGTACTGCTTGTAGACTTCCACGAAACGGGCCGTTTCATAGAGCAGCGCACGGACGCCCTGCAACTTGGCCTTCATGTTCGAGAGCATCTCCGACACGGCGGCGAACTGGATAATGGGCTTGCCGAACTGCTCGCGTTCGTGGGCATATTTCAGCGCTTCGCGATAGGCCGCCTCGCACGTGCCGACCGACTGTGCGCCGATACCCAGACGGGCGGCGTTCATCAACGACATCACGTACTTGATAAGACCCATTTTGCGGTCGCCGACCAGTTGTGCCGGAGCGTTCGTGAAGACCAGTTCGCACGTCGGCGAGCCCTTGATACCGAGTTTGTTCTCAATACGGCGCACCTTGACACCGCCGTCGCGCTTGTCGTAGACCAGCATTGACAGACCGCGTGCGTCGGTCGTACCCTCTTCCGTACGGGCCAGCACCAGCGAAACATCGCCGTCGCCGTTCGTAATGAAGCGTTTCACGCCGTTGAGCAACCACGTCTGTTTCTCCTCCGACCACGTGGCTTTGAGCATCACGGCACCCAAATCCGAACCAGCATCGGGTTCCGTCAAGTCCATTGCGCAGGTCGCACCGGCCGAAACCAGCGGCAGATACTTCTGTTTCAGCTCATCCGAGGCAAACTCGTTCAGCGTCTCGGCGCAGTCCTGCAAACCCCAGATGTTCTCGAAGCTGGCATCTGCGCGGGCCACCATTTCGTTGGCCATGACGAAGCAAATCAACGGGAAGTTCAGACCGTCGTATTTGCGTGGAAGGGTCAGACCGCCCAATCCGGCATCGACGATCGCTTTCAGGTTGCGCACCGTTCCCGAAGCATATTCCACGTGGTCATTCACGACACGCGGCCCCTCGTGGTCGACCCCCTCGGCATTCGGCGCGATGACATCGCCGCACACCTCGCCGGTAATCTCCAACACGCGGCGGTACGAATCCATCGCATCCTCGAAATCCTGCGGCGCATGGTCGTAAAGGTCTTTCTCGGCGAAATTACGCTCTTTCAGCTCCACGATTTTGCGCATCAGCGGATGCTGCAACTGGAACTGCAAATCCTTGTTATCTGAAAAGAAATTAGCCATTACTTCGAGTTTTG
>CAZGYX010000058.1:0-6265 GCA_964530735.1 uncultured Alistipes sp.
TTCTCGATGCTGATGGGCGATGACGTACCGCCCCGCCGCGAATTCATCGAACAAAACGCGCATTACGCCAATATCGACGCATAAAACCGAAAGAAGAATTGCCCGCTGGGGGCAATTCTTCTTTCTTTACCAAACGAAACAGCATGAAAGTAACCGTCATCGGAGTGGCCGGCGGTACAGGCTCCGGAAAATCGACCCTCGTCAAGCGTTTGCAGGAGGCATTCAAGCAGGAAGACGTCGTAACGCTGTGCCACGACTACTACTACAAGGCCCATCCCGAACTGACCTACGAAGAACGCACGAAGCTGAATTACGACCATCCGCAGGCATTCGACACGCAGATGATGGTCGAGCACATCAAGGCTTTGAAAGACAACGTGCCGATCGAACACCCGGTCTATTCGTTCGTCGAGCACACGCGCATGCCCGAAACCGTGTGTGTGAAGCCCTCGAAAGTCATCATCGTCGACGGAATTCTGATTTTCGAGAACAAGGAGCTGCGCGACATGATGGACATCAAGGTCTATGTCGATACGGATGCCGACCTGCGTCTGGCGCGCCGCATCCTGCGCGACGTTTGCGACCGCGGGCGCACGATGCAATCGGTCATCGAGCAATACACCACGACCGTGAAACCGATGCACGAAGAGTTCGTCGAACCGTCGAAAAAGTATGCGGATGTCATCATCCCCGAAGGCGGATTCAATTCGGTGGCAGTCGAAATGCTGATTCAGAACATCCGGTCGCTGATCGAACGGAACGACTGATTCGGCCGACTGCCGCGCGTCCGAAAATCGCAACGTTGAAAAAGGCAACTCCCGCCGGAGAGTTGCACGAGAATTGTTGCGGTCGAAATTCATTCATTTTCATGCACTTTTTCCCGCCCCGCCATAACCCGAAACAAGTTCGGCTTCGGCCGCGGCTTATCGAAAACGTTATTATCTTTGTGACATGGATTTCAAACTCGTATCGGACTATGCCCCGATGGGCGACCAACCGGAAGCGATCGGGCAGCTGGTCGGGGCCATCCGCCACGGCTCGAAGCACAACACGCTGCTGGGCGTAACCGGTTCGGGCAAGACATTCACGGTGGCGAACGTCATCGCGCAACTGGACCGTCCGACCCTCGTGTTGAGCCACAACAAGACGCTTGCGGCGCAACTTTATGGCGAATTCAAAAACTTTTTTCCCGAAAACGCCATTGAATACTTCGTTTCCTACTACGACTACTACCAGCCCGAAGCCTATCTCCCGTCCACCGACACCTACATCGAAAAAGACCTCTCGATCAACGACGAAATCGAACGCATGCGACTGAGCGCCGTAGCGACCCTGCTGTCGGGACGGCGCGATGTGATTGTCGTATCGAGCGTCTCGTGCCTTTACGGTGCGGGCAATCCGGCGGATTTCCATGCTACGGCCATCCGTATCAAGGTCGGGCAAGTCGTCAGCTACAAACACTTTCTCTACCAGCTCGTCGAAGCGCTCTACACGCGCACGGAACGCGAACTGGAACCGGCAACGTTCCGCGTGAACGGCGATACGGTCGACATCATGGCGGCGTTCGGCGAATTCGGGAACCAATGCTTCCGGGTGATGTTTTTCGACAACGAAGTCGAAGCTATCCAGACCATAGACCCCGTGACGGGCCAACGCATCCACACGCTGGACGAACTGACGCTCTACCCCACGAGCCTATTCGTGACGACGAAGGCCCGCATCGACTGCGCCGTACAACAAATCTACCTCGACCTCGGCAAGCAAATCGAATTTTTCGAACGCGAAGGCCGCATGACGGAAGCGCAGCGCATCAAGCAACGGGTCGAATACGACCTCGAAATGATCAAGGAGCTGGGCTATTGCCCCGGCATCGAGAACTATTCGCGCTATTTCGACGGACGTGCGGCGGGAACCCGCCCGTTCTGTCTGATAGACTATTTCCCGAAAGACTACATGCTGGTCGTCGACGAAAGCCACGTGACGCTGCCCCAAGTGCACGCCATGTACGGCGGCGACCGTGCCCGCAAAGAAAATCTGGTCGAATACGGCTTCCGGCTGCCGGCGGCAAAGGACAACCGGCCGCTGACTTTCGCGGAATTCGAGCAGTTGCAGGGCCCCTCGATTTATGTGAGCGCGACGCCGGCCGACTGGGAGCTGATGAAGAGCGAAGGCGTGGTCGTCGAACAACTCATCCGCCCTACGGGGCTGGTCGACCCGCCGCTGGAAGTGCGCGTGACGCTGAACCAAATCGACGACCTCATCGAAGAAATCGACAAGCGGATAAAGCACGACGACAAGATACTGGTGACGACCATCACCAAACGCATGGCCGAAGAGCTGTCAAAATACTTCGACCGCGTGGGCGTGCGCAACCGCTACATCCACTCGGACGTGGACACGCTGGAACGCATCCAGATACTGGAAGACCTGCGGGCCGGAATGTTCGACGTGCTGGTCGGCGTGAACCTGTTGCGCGAGGGGCTCGACCTGCCGGAAGTGGCGCTGGTGGCCATTCTCGATGCGGACAAGGAGGGATTTTTACGAAACGTCCGCTCTATCACGCAGATAGCGGGCCGTGCGGCGCGCCATTCGCAGGGCAACGTCATCCTCTATGCCGACAGCTGCACCGAGTCGATGCGCTATGCTATCGAACAGAGCAACCGCCGCCGCGAAAAGCAGGTGCAATACAACATGGAACACGAAATGCTGCCGCGCCGGGCGCAAAAAAGCGGCACGGGGCAGAGCACGCTGCTGGCGAACCGCACGACGAGCGAATCCGCTGCATCGGTCGTCTATCCGCTTGGACAGGAGCAACACTATCCGCTGGCAGCCGACGTAGCAAAGACCTACGAAGCGAGCGAAAATCTGGACGAACTCATCCGACGGGCCCGCGAGGAAATGGAACGGGCTGCGAAATCGCTGGATTTCTTGGCGGCAGCGCGCTATCGCGACCGGATGTACGAATTGCAGAAAATCAAAAAGGAAAGCGGCCGCTGACGCATCGGATAAAACGCAGAAAGGCAATCCCGACAGGATTGCCTTTCTGCGTTTCGAGCACAACGATTATTGGTTGTTCTGCAACTGTTTGAAGAGCTCGTTGTACTTGGTGTGCTTCTCCATCATGCCCTCTTCGTCGCGCAGACGGAACGTAAGTTTTTTCAGGTTCTCGACCGTATCGGGATCGTTGGGCTTCAATTCGAGCGCCTTTTCGAGCGGAACGATTGCCTCCATGTAAATGGCATTGACGGCTTTCAACGCTTCGTCGAATTCAGCCGTACTGGTGGTCGACATCATATCGTTGAATTTCTGGTTCGCATCATCGCCCTTGAAGATGTAGAACAAGCCCAAATAGAACTGGCCCTCGAAATAGTCGGGCTTGATTTCGGTTACCTTCTGGAACGAAGCGATGCTCTCGTCAAAGTTTTTCAAAGCGTAGAAGATACGGCCGCGGCCGAACCACAGGTCGATGTTCGTCGGGTCGTCGGCGATAGCGTTGTCGATCAACGATACCAAGTCGGCGGGATCGCCCACGTTCTTTTCGCTCGTGTAGAGCTGCATCAGGCCTTGCAGAATCAAATCGTTTTTCGGATATTTCGCGATACCGGCCAACAAGGCATCCTTACCCTTGATCAGCATGTCGGGATTCTCCGCGCGCTGACCGTAGTAGCAGTGGAAAAGGTAGTAATAGATGCGGCCCTCCTCGTCGCTGTAACCGGCGTCAATCGCACGTTCCAGATAATCGGCCCCTTTCTTAAAAGACTCCGGATGCTCGGAACCGTCGATAGTCATCGAAACGCCTGCGCTGTAAAGCAAAATCGGTTCGGGATTGTTGTAGGCGGGATGCAACTCCATTTCGTAAGCCTGCGCGAAAGCCTTGCCTGCTTCGGCGAAATTGTGGGTCGCATAATTGACGTCGCCGAGCTGTTTGCAGTAGTTAATCAGCTGCGTCAAGCCCTCTTTCACTTTCGGAGCCGATTTCGGGTCGAGCTCGTAGGCCTTCGAGTAAGCCTCGAATGCCTTTTCGACGCTGTTCTTATAAACCTGCGAGGTCTCTTTCCATGCGAACAACTTGTCGTTCTGGAAATAGGCCGTAAAATAGGGATAAACCCACGTTTCATAGGTTGCGTTCCCGATCGTCTCCGTGCCTTTCGACTTCGGATTGCCCATATTGGGCGTAAGCGTCAGCATGGCCGACTCCATGTTGCCGAACAGGTTTTTGGTCGGCTCGACGGTCGCTTCGTAGAACGTCTTGCCGCGATTAATCCACGTAGCCGCTTTGGCTCCCTTTTTCGCATCGGCGATGTCGGCATCGCTCTTCTCGATTTTGGCGAGAATCGCGGCTTTGTTCACTTTCTGGGCCTGAACGGCAGGTACCGCGAGCAGCAGCGCCGCAAAGGCCGACAAAATCATCTTTTTCATAATCCGGTTTTATGTTAGTTGTTTTCTGTGTTGTCAATGGTTGCGGCGGTTTGCGTCGCATCGCTATCCGGCAGGGAAACTTGGCCCTCCGCCGATGCGTTTTCGGCACCGTCGGCGGCAGTATCATCCTCCTCCACGTGCGGCACGGCCATGACGGAAGCGATAGCGTCGCCCTCGCGCAAGTTGATGATGCGCACGCCCTGCGTCGCACGACCGGCCACGCGAATCTGCGACACGGCGGTGCGAATGGTCAGCCCCGAACGGTTGATAATCATCAAATCGTTGTCGTCCGTAACGGCCTGAATCGAAATCAGCTTGCCGGTCTTTTCGGTCACGTTGATGGTCTTGACACCCTTGCCGCCACGGTTCGTGATACGGTATTCGTCCAAATCGGTGCGCTTGCCGTAGCCGTTTTCGCTCAATACCAGCACGTCCTGCTTCGAGTCGGGTTCGACACAAATCATGCCTACCACCTCGTCGTCGTCCTCGATAGAGATACCGCGCACGCCGGCACCGACGCGGCCGATAGGCCGCACGGTCGATTCGTTGAAGCGAATGGCCTTGCCCGCTTTGGCCGCAATCAGCACTTCGGCCTGTCCGCTGGTGAGTTTGGCCTCGATCAACTGGTCGCCCTCGCGAATGACGATCGCATTCACACCGTTCTGACGCGGACGCGAATAGGCTTCGAGCTTGGTTTTCTTAATCGTACCGTCTTTGGTGCACATGATGATGTAGTTGCTGTTCACGTACTCCTCGTCATTGAGACGTTTGACGTTGATATAGGCACGCACCTTGTCGTCGGGCTCGATTTGGATGACATTCTGAATGGCACGCCCCTTCGACGAACGGGTGCCTTCGGGAATCTCGTAGACTTTGAGCCAATAACAACGCCCCTTCTCGGTGAAGAACAACATCGTATTGTGCATCGACGCGACGTAGATATGCTCGATGAAGTCCTCGTCGCGCGTGGCGCTGCCCTTGACCCCGACACCGCCGCGATTTTGCGTGCGGTACTCGGTCAACGGCGTACGCTTGATGTAGCCCATGTGCGAAATGGTGATGACGACATCTTCGTCGGCGTAGAAATCTTCGGGATTGAACTCTTCCGAAGCGTAAACGATTTCGGTGCGCCGTTCGTCGCCGTATTTCGCCTTGATTTCGAGCAGTTCGTCCTTGACGATCTGCATCTGGAGCGATTCGTTTTCCAGAATCTCCTGCAAATGGGCGATCAGTTTCATCAACTCGTCGCGTTCGGCGACCAGTTTGCCGTGTTCCAGTCCCGTCAAGGCGCGCAGACGCATCTCGATGATGGCCGAAGCTTGAATATCGCTCAACGAGAAACGCTCCATCATGGTTTGTTTCGCGACGTCGGGCGTCTGCGACGACCGGATGATATGCACGATTTCGTCGATGTTGTCCTGCGCAATCAACAGACCCTGCACGATGTGCAGGCGTTCTTCGGCCTTGCGCTTGTCGAAACGGGCGCGCCGCACGATTACGTCGTGACGGTGGTCGATGAAGTGTTTTATTAATTCGCGCATCGACAACAAATACGGACGACCGTTGACCAGCGCGATGTTGTTGACGGCGAACGACGACTGCAACTGCGTATTCTTGAACAGATTGTTCAGGACGACGCTCGCGACGGCATCGTGTTTCAGAATCACGACGATACGCAGGCCGTTGCGGTCCGATTCGTCGTTGATGTACGAAATACCCTCGATTTTCTTCTCGTTGATCATTTCGGCGATCTTCTTGATCATCTCCGCCTTATTGATCATGTAGGGAATTTCGGTGATGACGATGCACTCGCGGCCGCTCGGCGTATGCTCGATTTCGGTCTTGG
>CAZGYX010000059.1:0-6226 GCA_964530735.1 uncultured Alistipes sp.
CCACCGACTCCAGCACGGCACGCATGGCACCGCCGGCGATGATACCCGTACCGGGGGCGGCCGGACGAATCATCACGACCGAACCGCCGTAACGGAGTTCCTGTTTATGCGGGATAGTCCCGTTAATAACCGGAATCTTAATAAGATTTTTCTTGGCATCTTCGACGCCTTTGGCGATGGCGGCCTGTACTTCCGAGGCCTTGCCCAGACCGTAGCCCACCACGCCGTCCTCGTTGCCGACGACGACGATGGCCGAGAAACTGAACGTGCGACCGCCCTTCGTTACCTTCGTAACACGCTGAATGCTCACGAGCCGGTCTTTCAGCTCAAGGTCGCTGGTGCGTACTTTCTTGATATTGGTATTCGTTGCCATTTTCGTTAGAATTTAAGTCCGCCTTCGCGTGCTGCTTCGGCCAGCTGTTTTACTCTTCCGTGATACAGGTAACCGTTGCGGTCGAACGCCACGCTTTGGATACCTTTGGCCGTAGCACGTTCGGCGGCCAGTTTGCCGACCAGCGCAGCGACTTCGCACTTGGTTTTGCCGGCGGCGGCTTCGGCCACCTCCTTGTCGAGCGACGAAGCCGTAGCCAGCGTCGCGCCTGCCAAGTCGTCGATGAACTGCACGTAAATCTGCTTGTTGCTGCGGAAAACCGTCATACGGGGCTGTTCGGGCGTACCGTTCACGATTTTGCGGATACGCATCTTGATGCGTTCTCTTCTTTCTATCTTGCTCAGTGACATAACTATCGGACTATTTACTATTTAGCACCTGCTGATTTGCCCGCCTTGCGACGCAGTTGTTCGCCGACGAACTTGATACCCTTACCCTTGTACGGCTCCGGCTTGCGCAACGAACGCAACTTGGCGGCGACTTGGCCGACCAGCTGTTTGTCGCACGATTTGAGCGTCACGACGGGGTTGCCCTTCTTCTCGGTAACGGCCGTAGCGGTTACTTCGGGCGGAAGCATCACATGCGTATCGTGCGAATAGCCGAGGCTCATTTCGAGGATATTGCCTTTGACTTCGGCCTTGAAGCCGACGCCGACCAGCTCCTGCTGGATTTCGTATCCTTTCGACACGCCGATGACCATGTTGTTGATCAAGGCGCGGTAGAGTCCGTGCATCGAGCGATGACGCGGCTGGTTGGTGGGGCGCGTCACGATGACGGCGGGAATCTCCTTGTCCGTGTGGGCGTCCTTGTGCGTGCCGACCTCTACCTTGATATCCGAATCTACCTTCTGATTCAGCGTCCCGAGTGGCCCTTTCACGCTTACCACGTTGTCGGCCGATACCGTGACGGTAACGCCGGCAGGCAAGTTTACAGGTAATTTACCAATTCTTGACATGTTTATTAAATTTGTTTAGTTGCTAATCTTGGTTGTTGCGGCAGTTGCATTCGCTGCATTCGTCGCGGTTGCGCCGGCACCGGAGTACCGAAATCCATTTCGCGCCGTACCGGAACCTTGCAGGTGCACCGCCGGCACCGTTTTCTAATAAACGTAGCACAATACTTCGCCGCCGACGTTCTCCTTGCGGGCGTTGGCGTCGGTCATGATGCCTTTCGACGTCGAAATAATGGCGATACCCAGTCCGTTGAGCACGCGGGGCATGTCGGAAACCGACGCATACCGGCGCAGACCCGGACGGCTGATGCGCTTCAAGTTCTTGATGGCGTTGCACTTCGTGGCGGCATCCCACTTCAAGGCGATTTTGATGACGGGGTGGCCCTTTTCATCGGCATCGAACTTGTAAGCGAGGATGTAACCCTGCTCGTAGAGAATCTTCGTGATCTCCTGTTTGATTTTGGAACCGGGAGCTTCAACCACCTTGTGGTTGGCTTTCACCGCGTTTCTAATTCTGGTCAGAAAGTCCGCAATAGGATCAGTCATAACTGTTAAGAATTAAAAAATTTTTATTAAATAATTAGTTATCGGGAAGCGGGAACTCACTTTTTTCCTTTCTCGCCTCGGCATAGCCCCGACAAGTTCGGTTCTGCGCCCGGCTTATCGAAAAAGTTTGTTTCCCAACATCTTTCTGTTTCGTTTCAAAGGCCCGTGCTTGGCCTCCCTGTCCGCTCTGCACGTTCGCCCTCCGCTCGTTTCGGCACCGCCCGCGCACCACGCATAAGACCCATGCGGCCCCTCACGCACCTCGCGAAACCGGTTCCGTCCCGACGGAAAGCGGGCAAATATACATATTATTTCCCAACAAACCAAAGCGAAACGACCTCTTTCGTCGTTTTTCGCTTCGTTTCCCGGAAAAAATATCGAATTTCCCCAAAAAAAGATGTCGAACTTTTCGAGCCGTCCCACATATCGGGAAGTTACCGCTTGCGGCGGCACTTTCCCCGATACTGCGACGTATCTACCGCGGGCTCGACACCCGTATCATCATCACACGCCCCGGAAGCGGCCGTCGCCGCTCCCGTGCGCTGTCGGACTTTTTACCAGCTTGCCTTCTTCACGCCCGGAATCAGCCCTTTCGAGGCCATTTCGCGGAACTGGATACGGCTGATGCCGAACTGGCGGATATACCCCTTCGGACGGCCCGTAATTTTGCAGCGGTTGTGCTGGCGGATGGGATTGGAGTTGCGGGGCAACTTCGACAAGGCGATCCAAGCCTCCTCGCGGTCCATTTCGCCGCTCTTCACTTTGGCCGCAATCTCTTCGCGTTTATGGGCATAGCGGTTGGCGAGTTTCAGACGCTTCACTTCGCGCGCCTTCATTGATTCTTTTGCCATAGCCTAATTCTTTTTAGCGTTTTTGAAAGGAAGGCCGAATTCGCGAAGCAGCGCGTGCGCCTCCTCGTCGGTCTTGGCCGAAGTCACGAACGTAACCTCCATGCCGAAAATCTTGGTAATCTTGTCGATGTCGATTTCCGGGAAGATGATTTGTTCGGTGATGCCGAGCGTGTAGTTGCCCTGACCGTCGAATTTTTCATTGATTCCTTTGAAATCGCGGATACGCGGCAGCGCCACGGCAATCAGACGCTCCAAGAACTCGTACATCTTGGCATCGCGCAACGTCACGCGCACGCCGATCGGCATGCCCTTGCGCAGTTTGAAGTTCGAGATGTCCTTGCGCGAACGGGTCTGCACGGCTTTCTGGCCGGCAATCTGCGTCAGTTCGGCTTCGGCGACGTCGATGAGTTTCTTGTCGGCGACGGCCTGGCCCATACCCTGGTTGATGACGATTTTCTGAAGTTTGGGGCACTGCATGATGCTCGTGTACCCGAACTCCTTCATAAGGGCAGGAACGATCTGCTCCTTATACTGTGTTTTGAGTGTAGGAACGTATGCCATTATTTGATTTCCTCCCCTGATTTTTTAGCGTAACGGACTAATTTTCCCTTTTCACCGGCTTTGCGGCCCACTTTGGTGGGTTTGCCGCTCTTCGGGTCGAGGACGAGCATGTTCGAGACATGAATCGGAGCTTCCTTCTCGACGATGCCGCCCTGCGGGTTCTGGGCGTTGGGCTTGGTGGCCTTCTTCACGAGATTGACCCCCTCGACGATGGCGCGCTGCTTGGCGACTTCAACTTTCAGGACTTTGCCCTGTTTGCCTTTGTTGTCGCCGGCGATGATCTGCACCATATCCCCTTTCTTGATATGCAATTTCATAGACGATAGTTTTTTTATCCTTACAATACTTCGGGTGCGAGGGAGATGATCTTCATGTACTGGTCGCGCAGTTCGCGCGCCACGGGGCCGAAGATACGGGTACCGCGCATTTCACCCTGATTGTTCAGCAATACCACCGCGTTGTCGTCGAAACGGATGTACGAGCCGTTGGCGCGGCGGATTTCCTTCGTCGTGCGCACGACGACCGCCTTCGATACCGAGCCTTTCTTGACATCGCCCGACGGCGTGGCACTCTTGACCGAAACGACGATTTTGTCGCCGATGGAGGCATAGCGGCGTTTCGTGCCGCCCAGCACCCGGATGCAAAGCACCTCCTTCGCACCGCTGTTGTCAGCTACTACGAGTCTGCTTTCCTGTTGTATCATGATTATTTAGCTCTTTCAATGATTTGTACTAACCGCCAGCGTTTCGTCTTGCTCAACGGGCGCGTTTCCATAATGCGTACGGTGTCGCCCTCCTTGCACGTTTCGTCCAAAGATTCGGCTACGAACTTGGTCGTCTTGTTGACGAACTTGCCGTAGATCGGGTGCTTCACCTTGCGGGCCACTGCAACGACGATGGTTTTCTCCATTTTGTTGCTGACAACCACTCCGATACGCTCCTTTCTCAGATTTCTTTCCATAGTCGTTGTGAATTATTTGGCGTTTCTTTGACGCAGAATGGTCAGCATGCGAGCGATGTCTCTGCGGTTTTTCTTGATGACAGACGGATTTTCGACCGGCGAAACCGCGTGCTGCACTTTCAGCTTGTTGAGCTGGTCTTTTTCGGCAGCGATGCGTTCTTCGAGGTCTTTGGTCGCCATGTCCTTGATTTCTGCACTTTTCATCTTGCGGTGTCGTTAAATGGTGTTCTCGACGTAGTCGCGTCGTACGATAAACTTGGTGGTAATGGGCAGTTTCTGAGCACCCAGACGCAGCGCTTCCTGCGCTACTGCCAAAGGCACGCCCTCGGCCTCGAAGAGGATGCGGCCCGGCGTAACGGGAGCCACGAACCCTTCGGGATTACCCTTACCTTTACCCATTCGGACTTCGGCGGGTTTCTTCGTGATGGGTTTATCGGGAAATATGCGGATCCACAGCTGGCCTTCACGCTTCATGTAGCGGGTGATGGCCTGACGTGCGGCCTCGATCTGACGACCCGTGATCCACGTCGATTCGAGCGCCTTGATGGCGAACGATCCGAATGCAAGTTGATTACCTCTTTGAGCCAAACCCTTCATACGGCCCTTCTGCATTCTTCTGAATTTTGTCTTTTTCGGCTGTAACATGTTCGTTTTGCTTTAAGAAGTACGACTTACCGATTGTTGCGGCGGCGGCCCCGACGGTCCCCGCGATCGCCGCGTCCCCCGCGACGTTCGCCGCGGTCGCTCCGATCGCCTGCGCCCGCTTGTGCGGCCGAGCCTGCGATTTCAAACAGGTCGCGTTTGCCATAGACCGTGCCGACGCAGATCCACACCTTCACGCCCAGAATACCCACTTTCGTGAGGGCTTCGGTGAGGCTGTAATCAATGTCCGCACGGAACGTATGCAGCGGAATACGACCCTCCTTGACCGTTTCGGTACGGGCCATTTCGGCGCCGCCGACACGGCCGGCCACCTGGATTTTGATACCTTCGGCACCCATGCGCATCGTCGAAGCGACGGCGGTCTTCACCGCACGGCGGAACGACACGCGGCCTTCCAGCTGGCGGGCGATGTTCTGACCCACGATGACGGCATCCACTTCGGGACGCTTTACCTCGAAGATGTTGATTTGGATCTCCTTGCCGGTCAGCTTCTTCAATTCCTCTTTCAGCTTGTCGACCTCTTGGCCGCCCTTGCCGATGATGATACCCGGACGGGCGGTCGAAATCGTGACCGTAACGAGTTTCAGCGTGCGCTCGATGATGATTTTCGAGATGCTCGCCTTTTGCAGACGGACGTTCAGGTATTTCCGGATTTTGGCGTCTTCCACCAGTTTGTCCGAAAAGTTCTTGCCGCCGAACCAGTTGGAATCCCAACCGCGCGTGATACCGAGTCGATTTGCTATCGGATTAACTTTCTGTCCCATCTGCTTACTTATTTTCTACGGTTACCATTTTGTCCACTACGATCGTCACGTGGTTCGAGCGTTTGCGGATGCGGTGCGCGCGACCCTGCGGAGCGGCCTGAATGCGTTTCAGCATGCGGCCTCCGTCGACGAACACCTCTTTCACGCAAAGCGCGGTGCTGTCGAGGCTCACGCCCTCGTTCTTGGCTTCCCAGTTGGCGATGGCCGACTTGAGGAGCTTCTCCATGCGAATCGATGCCTCCTTCTTCGAGAAACGGAGGATGCCCAGCGCCTTGTTGATTTCCACGCCGCGAATGATGTCGGCCACCAGACGCATCTTGCGGGGAGAGGTCGGGCAATCGCGCAGAACGGCGATGGCCTTCTGCTTCTTTTCAGCCTTTATTTTTTCGGCTCTATTTGCTTTTCTTGCACCCATTGTCTACCTATTTTTTCTTGTTACCTGCGTGGCCGCGGAAGTTGCGGGTCGGGGCGAACTCACCGAGCTTGTGACCTACCATGTTCTCCGTGACATAAACCGGAATGAACTTGTTTCCGTTGT
>CAZGYX010000060.1:0-6126 GCA_964530735.1 uncultured Alistipes sp.
ACGGCGTGTTCGAGGTGAAATCGACCAACGGCGATACGCACCTCGGCGGCGACGATTTCGACCACGTGCTCATCGACTACATGGCCGAGGCGTTCAAGGCCGAGCACCAGATCGACCTGCGTCAGGACCCGATGGCCTTGCAGCGGCTGAAAGAGGCGGCCGAGAAGGCCAAAATCGAGCTTTCGAGCTCCACGACCACCGAAATCAACCTGCCCTACATCATGCCCGTCAACGGCATCCCGCAGCACTTGGTGATGTCGCTGACCCGCGCCAAGTTCGAGCAGTTGTGCGACCACTTGGTGCACAAGACCGTCGAGCCGTGCAAAAAGGCGTTGAGCGATGCCGGTTTGCAGGCTTCGCAAATCGACGAGGTGATTCTCGTGGGCGGTTCGACGCGTATTCCGGCCATTCAGAAAATCGTCGAGGAGTTCTTCGGCAAGGCTCCCAACAAGAGCGTCAACCCCGACGAGGTGGTCGCTATCGGTGCGGCCATTCAGGGCGGCGTCCTCACCGGCGAGGTGAAAGACGTGTTGTTGCTCGACGTCACGCCGCTGTCGTTGGGTATCGAGACGCTCGGCGGCGTGATGACCAAGCTCATCGACGCCAATACGACCATTCCGACCCGCAAGTCGGAGGTATTCTCGACGGCCGCCGACAACCAGCCGTCGGTCGAAATCAACGTTTGTCAGGGCGAACGTCCGATGGCCCGCGACAACAAGTCTATCGGCCGCTTCCACCTCGACGGCATTCCGGCCGCTCCGCGCGGCGTGCCGCAGATCGAGGTGACGTTCGACATCGACGCCAACGGCATCCTCAACGTCTCGGCCAAGGACAAGGGCACGGGCAAGGAGCAGAAGATCCGCATCGAGGCTTCGTCGGGTCTGACCGAGCAGGAGATTCAGCGCATGCGCGACGAGGCCAAGGCCAACGAGGAGAAGGACAAGGCCGAGAAGGAGCGTATCGACAAAATCAATGCGGCCGACTCGAATATCTTTGCTACCGAGAAGCAGTTGAAAGAGTACGGCGACAAACTGCCCGCCGACAAAAAATCGGTTATCGAGGGCGCGCTCGCCAAATTGAAAGAGGCTCACAAGAATGCCGATATCGCTGCTATCGACACCGCTATCAACGAGTTGAACGCCGCTTGGCAGGCCGCTTCGCAGGACATTTACGCCCAGCAGCAGGCCCAGCAGGGTGCGCAGCAGCAGGCTGGCGGCCAGCAGTCGCAGAACGCCGGCGGTTCGGCGGGCGACGGCAAGTCGCAGCCCGAAGACGTCGAGTTCGAGGAGGTGAAATAGCCCCGCTGCCGCGACCGGCTTTCGAGCCGGAGCGAATGAACCCCCGTCACGGAACTCCGTGACGGGGATTTTTATTAATTACCCCTTTCCTCTTCTTCTCTATTTTGTTCTTTATTTCCGAATTTTTGGTATTTTCGGGTGGATTTTCCCGATAAATGATTACCTTTGCGACAAACACCTCGTTTGGGAGGTCGATAACATGCAAAATAGGATGAAGAAACTTCAAATCGGCGATTTGTTCGCCGAAACTCCGATCGTGCAGGGTGGCATGGGCGTCGGAATATCGTTGTCGGGGCTGGCATCGACCGTAGCTGAACAGGGCGGAATCGGTGTGATTTCGTCGGCCGGGCTGGGGGTGATTTACCGCAGTTTTTCCAGCGACTACCGTTCGGCCAGTATCGAGGGCCTGCGGCAGGAGTTGCGCAAGGCCCGCGCGAAGACGCGGGGAATTATCGGGGTCAATGTGATGGTCGCCATGTCCAATTTCGCCGATATGGTGAAGACCGCCATTGCCGAAAAGGCCGATATTATCTTTTCGGGGGCGGGCCTGCCGCTCAATCTGCCGTCGTTCCTTCCCGAAGGCGCCAAAACGAAACTGGCGCCGATCGTTTCGTCGGCGCGGGCGGCCAAGCTGTTGTGTGCGAAGTGGTTTTCCGAATACCGGCATGCCCCCGACGCGATCGTGGTCGAGGGGCCGAAAGCCGGCGGTCATCTGGGGTATAAGGCCGGGCAGCTCGACGATGCGGATTTCGCGCTCGAAACCGTCGTCCCGCAGGTGGTCGAGACGGTGGGGGATTTTGCCGTTGCGCATGATTGCCGCATACCCGTTATCGCGGGCGGCGGAATCTACACGGGCGAGGATATTTACAAAATCCTTTCGCTCGGTGCCGACGGCGTGCAGATGGGCACGCGTTTCGTCACGACCGAGGAGTGCGATGCCGCACCGGCATTCAAACAGAGTTATCTCGATGCGCGGGAACCCGACATCGAAATCATCGAAAGCCCGGTCGGAATGCCCGGACGCGCTATCCGCAGCTCTTTTTTGGACCGCGTGAAGGCGGGTTTGACCCGCCCGAAACGATGCCCGTTCGATTGTATCAAGACCTGCGACGTGTCGCGCAGCCCCTATTGCATCATGTTGGCTTTGTACAATGCGTTCAAGGGGCGGTTGCAAAAGGGATATGCCTTTTGCGGGGCGAATGCGTGGCGTTCCGACCGAATCGTGAGCGTGAAGGAGTTGATCGATACGCTCAAGCGCGAGTACGACGAATTTTCGTTGAAAAAGCTATTGTCCGACCGTTCGGAGTAGGGACGGCAATATCCGTCAGAGAGGACAAGTCAGAGAGGACAAGGCCGAAGGCATTCTTCGGCCTTGTTTCTTTGCGCATTAGGCGTTGCAAATCGGGGAACTTCATCGCTGTACGCTGCTTTGTCTCTGTCGATTCGATGTTTTTGGGGGCGTCTCCTTTAATTATTCATTCTTTTTTTCTATCTTTGTGCGCTATTGGGGTGGCATGTCGCCGAACTTCGGCGGTATCTCGGCAATGCCTCGGACAGAACAGCAACATAAGTCAATAAAAAATTAATAAAAATGCAGAGCAAAGGTTTTATTAAACTCATCGCGGTGCTTTTGGCTATCGGATGCGTTTATCAATTCTCGTTTACGTTCAAGACTCGGAGCGTCGAGAAGCAGGCGGCGCTCTATGCCGCGCAGTATCCGGTCGAACAGCAGGGCGCTGCCGAACAGCACTATCTCGATTCGGTGCAGAACCTGCCGGTTTTCAACCTCGGGTTCCGCAAGTTCACCTACAAGGAGTGCAAGGCCAACGAACTGAACTTGGGCCTCGACCTCAAAGGCGGCATGAACGTCATGATGGAGGTGCAGGTCGACGGCGTTATCAAGGCATTGGCCGGTGACAGCCAGAACGATCCCGCGTTCATCGCCGCTATCGAGGAGGCGAACAACGCGATCAAGGAGGGCAGTTCGAAGGATTACGTCGACGTATTCGTCGATACCTATCGCCGCGTGTCGGAGGGTCGTCCGTTGGCGGCTATCTTCGTCAGCCCCGACCGCAGCGACATCACGCTCGAAAGCAGCGATAGCGACGTTGCCAAAGTGCTGAAATCCGACGTCGAGAAAGCGATCGGCGCTTCGTTCAACGTCCTGCGCAGCCGTATTGACAACTTCGGCGTTGTGCAGCCCAACATCATGCGCCTGCCCAATTCGCACCGCATTCTGGTCGAGTTGCCGGGTGTCAAGGAGCCCCAGCGCGTCCGCGACCTGTTGCAGCGCACGGCCCAGTTGGAGTTCTGGCTGACGTACGATGCCAACGAGATGTGGCGTTCGTTGCAGGAGGCCGACGTGCAGTTGGGCAAGGAACTGGCCGCCTCGAACACCGAAACGGTCGAGGATGCCCCTGCTGCAGTCGAAACGCCTGCGGCTGAAGGTCTCTTCTCCGAACTTACCGAAACGGCCGAGCCCGACGAGGTTCATACGGGCCGCTTCGACCGCGAACGCAATCCGTTGTTCGCACTGCTCGACCCGTCGTATGCCGGCGGTGCTGTCATGGGTGCCGCTTACAAGTCCGATATGGCGGCTGTGACCGAATACCTCGCGCGTCCCGCTATCCGGCAGTTGTTCCCCGCCGACGTCCGCTTCATGTGGAGCGTCAAGGGCGACGACAAAATCGACGGCCGCTACTATCTCTACGCTATCAAGGCGCAGGGCGGCAAGGCTCCGCTCGACGGTTCGGTCGTGACCGAGGCGTCGGAGCAGTACCAGCAGCACGGTGCTACGGCCGAGGTCTCGATGGCCATGAACTCCGAAGGCGCGCAGCGTTGGGCTCGTCTGACGGGCGAGAACATCGGCAAATGCGTCGCTATCGTGTTGGACGGCGCCGTCTATTCGGCTCCCGTCGTGCGCACGAAAATCGACAAGGGCGTTTCGCAGATCACGGGCGATTTCACCATTCAGGAGGCCAAGGACTTGGCCAACGTGCTCGAATCCGGTAAGGTGCCGGCTCCCGCCAAAATCATTCAGGACACCGTCGTCGGCCCGTCGCTGGGTCAGGAGTCTATCGACGCCGGTCTGTTGTCGTTCGTCATCGCGTTCATCCTCGTGCTGTTGTACATGGGCGTCTTCTACAAGACGGCCGGTTGGATGTCCGATATCGCCTTGTTGACCAACGTCTTCCTGCTGATGGGTATCCTCGTCTCGTTCGGCGCCGTGCTGACCCTGCCGGGTATCGCCGGTATCGTCTTGACGATGGGTATGGCCGTCGACGCCAACGTGATTATCTACGAACGCATCAAGGAGGAGCTGCGCGGCGGCAAGGGCCTTTCGCTGGCTATCAAGGACGGTTTCTCGAAGGCTTATTCGGCCATTATCGACGGTAACCTGACGACCATTATCACCGGTATCGTCCTGCTCATCTTCGGCAACGGCCCCGTGCGCGGTTTCGCTACGACCCTGATTATCGGTATCATCACCTCGTTCTTCAGCGCCGTGTTCATCACCCGTCTGTTGATCGACTGGATTGCCGCGAAGTGGGGGGCGATTTCCTTCTCGCGCAAGTGGTCGGAGGGATTCCTCAATAACACCCATGTCGATTTCCTGAGCAAGCGCAAGGTTTCCTATATCATCGCTTCTGCCGTCATCGTCGTGTCGTGCATCTCGTTCGTCGCACAGGGATTGAACCTCGGCGCCGAGTTCACCGGCGGCCGCGCCTATGTCATCCGCTTCGACAAACCGGTTTTGGCCGAGGACGTGCGCGCGCAGTTGCAGGGTGCGTTCAGCGATACCGAAGCCGACGCCTCGAAGACCAGTTACGAAGTGAAACAGTACGGCAACGAACGTCAGATGCGTATCGTGACGCAGTACAAGTACGACGATACGTCGGACAATGCGACGGCCGAAGTCGAACAGATCATCTACAAGGCTTTGAAACCGTTGTACTCCTACGACATCACGTTCGAGAATTTCAGCAACACGCAGGTCGATGAAAACGGTATCGTCACGGCCGACAAAATCGGTCCTTCGATTGCGAGCGACATGACGTGGAACGCTATCTACTCGGTCATCTTCTCGTTGATTGCCATCGGCCTCTACATCACGTTCCGCTTCAAGCGTTGGCAGTGGGCGTCGGGTGCTACGGCGGCTTTGGCGGTCAATGCGCTCTTTATCATCGGTATCTTCTCGCTGTTTTACAAGATCATGCCGTTCAACTTGGAGGTCAATCAGGCTTTCATCGCCGCCATTCTGACGATTATCGGTTACGCAATCAACGATACCGTCGTCGTGTTCGACCGTATCCGCGAGTACTTGGGCCTCTACCCGAAACGCAACCTCCGAGAGAACGTCAACAACGCAATCAACTCCACGTTGTCGCGTACCGTCAATACGTCGGGTACGACGCTCGTCACGCTGTTGGCTATCTTCTTCTTCGGCGGCGAGTCGATTCGTGCGTTCATCTTCGCGTTGATTATCGGCGTCGTGGTCGGTACCGTCGCGACGATTTTCATCGCTACGCCGATTGCTTACGATTTGATGACCAAACGGACCAAAACCGACGCGAAATAGGTCTGCAAGGGGATTTTTCCTCCTGCGACCGAAAAACATTCATTCGACGGATTGCCGCATTCGTGCGGCAGTCCGTTTTTCGTTGCGGCAATCGGGATGCGGATTCAGGAATTTCGTTGGCGCAGGGAGGCGCAGTATTTTTAGATACTCCCGCTCGGCAAAATCGACACGAGTTTTGCTTTTGCACTCGGTTTTCGTATCTTTAACTTCGTTTTAGATACTCCGTCTCGGCATAATCAAGCTATCGCT
>CAZGYX010000061.1:0-6010 GCA_964530735.1 uncultured Alistipes sp.
CGAAAGTCCCACTACCACACGTGCCATATCGCTATTTTTCCATATTCAACAACCCTTCGGGCAGCACTAGCCGGAGCGAACGCCCCTCGAAGTCGATGTGCGCGAAAAATTCGTCGGCGGCCGGCACCAGCACGCGCCGTCCGTCGATTTCCAGCTCGAACAGCGGATTGGTTTCGCTGTCGTAATACTCCGTCACCCGTCCGGCAAAGGGGTGCGGTTCGCCCTCGACGCGTGTTTCGATGCCCGACACGGCGAACCCGACCAAATCCTCCAAATAGAATTCGTCGTCGTCTGTCGCAGGCTCCGAAACCGCAATGCGGAACTCCGAACCGAGTATCTCCTGCACCCGCCGCTCGGTGTCCAAGTCGGCGAACGTCGCCACGGCGCCCGATGCCCCGCGCCGCTCGAAGTGTTCGCAATAGAGCGGCACCTCCAACCCGTCGACGGTGACGAACAGCGGCATGTCGGTCGTGAAATCGTCGGGAAACGCGCCGTACAACGACAGCATCACACCGCCGCCGGTGCCGAACAGCCGGTTGATGCGCCCTGCGGGTGCCTTCGGGCCGGCCGGCATCTCTGAAACGGGTGTGTTGGTTGCGGAACTCATATCGAAACGGATTAAAGGTATGAAAAACGGCGAATTCCCTTGCGGGGACTCGCCGTTTTTATCGGTCTGCGAATAGGCTTATTCCGCAGCGGTTTCCGCAGTTTCGGCAACCGGAGCTTCGGGAGCCTCCTCGGCCGTTTCTGCTGCGGCTTCCTCGGCAGCCTCTTCGGTCGCTTCGGCCTCTTTCGCAGCGGCTTCGGCGGCTGCTTTCTTCTCGGCGATGGCCTTCGCGCGCTCCTCGTTCACTTTGGCTTCCGCCGTCAGACGGGCTTTCTGCGCCGATTTCGCATCCGAAGCGACTTTGTTGGTCTTCGCCTCGATTTTGCCGCTCTTGGCTTCGAGCCACTTGTTGAAGCGGGCTTCGGCTTCGGTCTCCGTAAAAGCACCTTTGGCGACACCGCCGAGCAGGTGTTTCTTGTAGAGCACGCCCTTGTACGAGAGAATCGCCCGACAAGTGTCCGTGGGTTGTGCGCCTTTGAGTAACCAACCCAGAGCCTTCTCGAAGTTCAGGTCGATCGTAGCAGGATTCGTGTTGGGGTTGTAGGTGCCCAACTTCTCGATGAATTTACCATCACGTGGCGCTCTGCTATCTGCGGCAACGATGTGGTAGAAAGCGTAGCCTTTCTTGCCGTGACGTGCCAAACGAATTTTAACAGCCATTGATTAAATGGATTTTTATATAAGTTAAACAAATGCGCTTACCCCCGTCATCGGGGATTTCGAGCCTGCAAATGTAGGCAATTTTTTCGGGCCGGCAAAATAAACCGGAAATTTTTTCTACCTTTGCGGGCGTCGTTGCCGCAGACAAATCGGCCTGTTACGCACAGGCGGGCACACACGGCAGGTACACACGACCGCCAATAGAACAGAAACCGAACTTAATAAATAGGTTCCGTAGCTCAGTTGGATAGAGCAACAGCCTTCTAAGCTGTGGGTCTCGGGTTCGAATCCCGACGGAATCACCCGATTGCAAAGCCGCCGGACATCCGGCGGCTTTTTATTAAAGGGGCGTGCAATATGGGAGCGGCGGTGCGATTCATACGGGAAACGGAAAAAAATCCTATCTTTGTAGACCAAACTATCCGTTCCATGAAAATGAACCTTTTTCTGCTTCTTGCCGGTGCGATGCTGTTCGCACGCTCCGCGTCGGCCGCAAACCCCGCGACACACGGCAAATTGGAGTACGACGCTCCCGCAGCCAACTGGAACGAGGCCCTGCCCGTCGGCAACGGGCGGCTCGGCGCGATGGTCTTCGGAGGGCCCGCTGTCGAGCGGCTCCAGCTCAACGAAGAGACCATCTGGGCCGGCAAACCCAACGCCGCCCACATGCCCGAAACGGCCCGCACGATACCCGAAGTGCGCCGCCTGATTTTCGAGGGCAAATACGCCGAAGCGCAGCAGCTGGCCGACCGCAAAATCATGCCGACCCACCGCGACGGCTACAATTCGGGCATGCCTTACCAGACTTTCGGCGACCTCTACCTGTCGTTCCCCGAACACGCCGACTACTCCGGTTATCACCGCGAACTGTCGCTCGATTCGGCGCGCACGACCACGACCTACACGGTCGGCGGCACCGTTTTCCGCCGCGAGGTGTTCGCTTCGTTCACCGATCCGGTCATCGTCGTGCGACTCACCGCATCCGACAAGGGGCGCATCCGCTTCACGGCGAGCTACGCCACGCCGCAGCCCGACGTGACCGTCTCGGCGGCCGGCAGCGAACTCGTTTTGAGCGGTACGACCGGTTCGCACGAGGGCGTGCGCGGCGGCGTGCCGTTCGAGGGGCGCACCCGCATCGTCGCCGAGGGCGGCCGCATCGTTGCCAAAGACGGCACCCTGACCGTGCTGGATGCCGATGCCGCGACGCTCTACATCGCCATTGCGACCGGATTCAACGACTACACCGACATCTCGGGCGACCCCGCGCAACGGACGCAGGCGCACCTGACCCAAGCATCAGGAAAACCCTACCGGCAGGCGGTCGAGGAGCATACCCGGCGCTTCAAGGAGCAAATGGACCGCGTGCACCTCTACTTGGGCGAGCCTGCGAGCCGCGAAAGCACCGACCGGCGCATCGAACGCTTCGCCGAAACCGACGACGCGCAGCTCGTCGCCACCTATTTCCAGTTCGGCCGCTACCTGCTGATCAGCTCGTCGCAGCCCGGAACGCAGGCCGCCACGCTGCAAGGGCTGTGGAACGACAAGCTCTTTCCGTCGTGGGACAGCAAATACACCTGCAACATCAACCTCGAAATGAATTACTGGCCGTCGGAGAGCTGCAACCTCTCCGAACTGAACGAACCGTTGTTCCGGCTCATCGACGAAGTGAGCCGCACCGGCACCGTCACGGCCCGCAAACTCTACGATGCCGACGGCTGGGTGCTGCACCACAACACCGACCTCTGGCGCATCACCACCCCCGTCGACCGGGCGTCCGCCGGACTTTGGGCTTCGGGCGGCGCATGGCTGTGCCGCCACCTGTGGGAGCACTACCTCTACACGGGCGACCTCGAATTCCTGCGCAGGGTCTATCCCACGATGCGCGAAGCGGCCCGCTTCTTCGACTGCACGATGGTGCACGAACCCGAACACGGCTGGCTCGTGGCCTGCCCGAGTTCTTCGCCCGAAAACACTCCGTCCGGCAAACGTTCGACCCTGTACGGCGGTTGCACGATGGACAACCTGCTCATCGGCGACCTTTGGCGCATCGTCATCCGGGCTGCCCGCCTGCTCGACACCGACCGCGACTACGCCGCACGCCTCGAAACCCGGATCGCGGAACTGCCGCCGCTGCAAATCGGCCGCTGGGGCCAGTTGCAGGAGTGGATGCACGACTGGGACAACCCCGAAGACAAACACCGCCACGTGTCGCACCTCTACGGGCTGTTCCCGGGCAACCGGATTTCGGCTTTCCGCACGCCCGAGCTGTTCGACGCCGCCCGCACGTCGCTCATCGCACGCGGCGACCCCTCGACGGGGTGGTCTATGGGGTGGAAAGTCTGCCTGTGGGCCCGTCTGCTCGACGGCGACCACGCCTACAAACTCATCACCGACCAACTCTCCATCGTGCGCGGGGGAAAACGGGGCGGCACCTACCCCAATCTGTTCGACGCCCACCCGCCTTTCCAGATCGACGGTAACTTCGGCTGCACGGCGGGCATCGTCGAGATGCTGATGCAGAGCCACGACGGATTCATCCATTTGCTTCCAGCACTGCCGGCCGTATGGGCGCGGGAGGGCCGCATCGACGGCATCCGCGCTCGCGGCGGGTTCGAGCTTTCCATCGCATGGCGGGAGGGGCGCATCACCGAAGTGCGCATCACCTCGCACCACGGCGGCAACTGCCGCCTGCGTTCGCGGACGCCGCTCGTCGGGGCCGGTCTGAAACGGGCCAAAGGGGCGAACCCCAATCCGCTCTATGCCGTGCCCGACGCCGACCGTCCGCTGGTTCATGCCGAGACCTCTCCGAACCCCGTCGCACCGGCCGCAGGATACCTCTACGACCTGACTACCCGCGCGGGCGAGACCTACACGCTGAAAAACCGGTAACGACCGGCTTTCGGACGCACGTCAGCGGCTTTCAAAGCGGCCGACGGCGTGCGCCGGAAGATAGGATATTTGCGAAAAAATCGTTATTTTTGCGGCTCGAACAATAACGGAAACACAGATATGACGCAGGAAGAACTTTTCAAGAAACTGGTCGCCCACTGCAAGGAGTACGGATTCGTATTCCCGTCGAGCGAAATCTACGACGGTTTGGGTGCCGTGTACGATTACGGCCAGAACGGCGTGGAGCTGAAAAACAATATCAAACGCTACTGGTGGGATTCGATGGTCAAGCTGCACGAGAACATCGTGGGACTCGACGCGGCCATTTTCATGCACCCGCGCACGTGGGAGGCATCGGGCCATGTCGGCGCGTTCAACGACCCGCTCATCGACAACCGCGACTCGAAAAAACGCTACCGTGCCGACGTGCTCATCGAGGACTGGCTCGCCAAACAGGACGAGAAAGTCGAAAAGGAGGTCGAGAAAGCCCGCAAACGCTTCGGCGAGCAGTTCGACGAAGCCAAATACCGCGAGACCTCGCCCCGCGTGGCCGAAACGCTGGCCAAGCGCGACGAAGTGCACCGGCGCTTCGCCGATGCGCTGAACGCCAACGACCTCGACGCCTTGCGCCAGATTATCCTCGACTGCGAAATCGTCTGCCCCATTTCGGGCACGCGCAACTGGACGGAGGTGCGCCAGTTCAACCTGATGTTCTCCACGCAAATGGGCTCGACGGCCGAAGGGGCCAATACGATTTACCTGCGTCCCGAAACGGCGCAGGGCATCTTCGTCAACTTCCTCAACGTGCAGAAGACGGGCCGCATGAAAATCCCGTTCGGCATCGCTCAAATCGGCAAGGCGTTCCGCAACGAAATCGTCGCGCGGCAGTTCATCTTCCGCATGCGCGAGTTCGAGCAGATGGAGATGCAGTTCTTCGTGCGCCCCGGCACCGAAATGGAGTGGTGGAACCGTTGGAAGGAGACCCGCATGGCATGGCACCGCGCGCTGGGCTTCGGCGACGACAACTACCGTTTCCACGACCACGACAAACTGGCCCACTACGCCAATGCCGCGACCGACGTCGAATACAACTTCCCGTTCGGGTTCAAAGAGGTGGAAGGCATCCACTCGCGCACGGACTTCGACTTGGGCAACCACCAGAAGTTCTCGGGCAAGAAAATCCAGTACTTCGACCCCGAAACGGGCGAAAGCTACGTGCCCTACGTGGTCGAGACTTCGATCGGCGTCGACCGCATGTTCCTGCAAGTGATGTCGGCGGCCTACACCGAAGAGCAGCTCGACGGCGGCGATACGCGTGTCGTCCTGCGGCTGCCCGCCGCGCTGGCTCCGGTCAAGGTGGCCGTGCTGCCGCTGGTCAAGAAGGACGGCATGCCCGAAAAGGCGCAGGAGATCGTCGACCTGTTGAAATACGACTACAACATCGTCTACGACGAGAAGGACTCGGTCGGCAAACGCTACCGCCGTCAGGATGCCGTCGGCACGCCGTTCTGCGTGACGGTCGACGGGCAGACGCTCGAAGACGGTACGGTGACGGTGCGCCACCGCGACACGATGCAGCAGGAGCGCGTGGCGATCGGCGCCCTGCGCGCAATGGTCGACGAGGAGTGCTCCTACCGCAAGCTGTTCAAAAAACTGCACCTGTAAAATCCGGCGGCGCGTGGGACGCATCCTTGCGATAGACTACGGCACGAAGCGCACGGGAATCGCCGTGAGCGACCCGCTGCGCATCATCGCCGGAGGGCTCGAGACGGTGCCGACCCGGGAACTCGAAAAGTGGCTGGCCGACTATTTCCTTAAAGAGGAAGTGGATATCCTCGTGCTCGGCCGTCCGTC
>CAZGYX010000062.1:0-5717 GCA_964530735.1 uncultured Alistipes sp.
ACCGCGCCTTGAACGGTGTTTACAACTATCTGTTGAGCGACAACACCTACGGCAAAGCCTACTATACGACTTTTTGCTTGAATAGCGACGTCGAATTCGCCACCAACTCCAACCCGTTGCGTTCGGCTTCGGGCAATGAGTTCAAGGCGTTCGACTGCACGCCTTCGGCCGGCGCGCTGAACAGCACTTGGACGGCGGCTTACAACAACATCGAGTACGCCAACAACTTCATCACGGGTGCTTCGGCCAGCGAACTGTTCCAGTCGGGCGACGAGGACGTTTTGCAGAAAATCGGCGAGGCCAAAGTGATTCGCGCCATGAATTACCACGACATGGTCGTGTTGTTCGGCGACGTGCCGTTCAAAATGGAACGTTCGTACGACAAACCGCACGAACTGATCACTCCGATTGTCGGCCGCGACGAAATTCTCAAAACGTTGATCGCCGATTTGCGCAAGGCCGCTCCCGACATGCAGTTCGCACGCGATTTGAACGGCGGCGTACGGCGCGTTTCGAAAGAGTTCTGCTGGGCGATGATTGCGCGCATGTCTCTGACTTACGCCGGTTATTCGTTGCGTCCCGGGGCTTCGGCCAGCGACAAGGGTACGATGCAACGCCCCGAAGACTACATGGACTACTACAAAATCGCGATGGATTATGCCGACTCCGTGATTCAGTCGGGTACCCACGCCTTGAACAAGAAGTACCACGAAGTTTTCATCGACGAGTGCAACTACCGGCGTAACGACAACGACGACCCGATTTTCGAGATTCCTTTCACGAAGACGCTCAGCGGCAACGTAGGTTACGAATGGGGTCCGAAAGTCGAGGACAAGGACGGTGAGACGCCTCACGCATGGGGTAAATCCAACGGAGGCGTTACGCTCAACATCTTCTATCGTTGGGACTTCGACAAGCAGGATTTGCGTTTGAACTACATGATTCCGTTGTGGAGCTACAACAACTCCGGCGAGGCGGTGCTTCGCGCCGACGCGTTCACCTCTTTCTGCGGCAAATGGTCGAAACTGTGGCAGGACGAAAGCACCGCTATGGGTGCGTTGAGTGCCGCCAATACCGGTATCGCTTTCCCCTACATGCGTTACGCCGATGTGCTGTTGATGTATGCCGAGGCGCAGAACGAGTACGACGGTGCTCCCAACGCCGCTGCCAAAGAGGCGCTGAAAACGGTTCGCCGTCGCGCATTCGCAGAGGATCAGTCCACGAAAGTCGACGCTTATGTGGATGCTGCGGGCGACAAGGACGCATTCTTCCAGTTGATTATGGACGAGCGCAAGTTCGAGTTCGGCGGCGAGGGCCTGCGTTGGCGCGACCTCGTGCGTTGGAACAAATACGCCGAAGTAATCCGCGACGTCTTCTACAAGTACTATTACGGCGCTTTGGCCGCTGCGGGCGACGATGCGATATTCGAGGAAATGTTCGGTCACGAGTTCTCCTCCGTTTATCCGCAGACATTGCTGTACCGCAAAATCACATCGAACGACTACACCTACAAAGATTTCGGTTGGATACCCAACACTTCGCTGCCGTGGCTCGACATCGGTAACCCGCTGACTCAGATTGGGGCGGGACAACCGAAACCGGCTATCAAGGAGAACGGTACATGGGTGCGTCCCGAAGGTGCAGAAAATTGGGAAAATCCGGTTGATTTCATGCTGAAACTCGCCACAGGTGATGCTACGCCCGATACGAAAACCTGCTATTCGTTGCGCGGTTATATCCAAGGCGATGAATACGGCAATACGCCCGTTCCCGATTTGGCCGAAACTCCGGCCGAACAGTTGCCGGTAGTGCGCTACATCCTGCCCATTCCGCAGTCGGTCATCAGCCGCAGTCAGGGTGCCTACTCCAACGCCTACGGCTACCGTTAATCACTAAAAAATGCAATGACTTATGAAAAGAAATAAATTTTTAGCGTTTTTGTTGGCTTTCGTTGCAGTAGGCTATGTGGCCTGCACCAACGACGACCCGACAATCGACCCCGAAAACAATCCGTTGCGCGAGCCGATGACCGTCTTCCGTTCCGGCAAGAACGGCTATGGCTCGCAGGGCAGCGGCAACACCGAAGACAATGCAGGCGGTACGGGCGACCACTATTGCGGCGTCGTTCAGGGAACAGCCAACGACATCCAGCTCGAATGGTACGGTGTCAAAGGTTGCGCCGGTTACCGCGTGAAATGTATCATACAGGGACGCGATTTCGAAAAGGCTTCCGATTGCTTGGTCGATACGATTCTGCCGCCCAATGTTTTAAGCCTGCGTATCGAGGATTTGCAGTACAACACCGGATTCCGTTTCGCTATCCAGACGCTTTCGACGCGGGGCGAAGCCTATAACTCCAAGTGGTTCGGCTATGGCGACGGTGCCCACCCGGGCGATTATCTCCAGTTGCAAACTGCCGAACGGTACGCTGTGCCCGAAGTGTTCTATGTGGAGGATGTAACGAAAGAGAGTTTCCGCATTCGCTGGAATCTGAAAGAAGATACGAGTCTCGCCTCGCGCGACAAGTTCGAGGTGGAGAACAGCGAATATATTGTCGACCAGATTACGATCGAACCTTCGTACGACAATCCCGACGCCGGCAGATTCTCGTTCAATTTCGCCGACTACAAGGATCAGGGTTATATCGACGTTACGGGACTGACAACCAACTGTGTTTATATTATTAATGGGTTGAATAACAACGTTGTACGGTATTGGGATCGTCTCTACAATACGACTATGGTGCGCATGAAAGGCGACCCCGTCGACCCCGTTCTGCTGAAATGGGAAGATTGGTACGATGCCAACGATCTCAATACTCGCGCTCATGAATTGCAGGCTGCGCGCATCGACACGGTGTTGACGAATTACATGTCCAATTCCCAATATCCCGAAGGTACCATTTTCGAGTTGGAACCCCGCAAGGTCTACTATTGCCAGAATACGGTGGATATCTCGAAAGGCCTCACGCTGCGTTGTTCCGACCCGAACGTCGCTCCCGAAGACCGTCCGTTGGTTTACCTCGGTATCGGTTGGAAGAAAGTAATCGACAATCCCGATCCGGTGGCGGCTTTGACTACACCCAAACTTACGGTCGGCGTGCCGAAAGCAGAGGCGGATATGGATGCAGGGTACCCAGACCCTAACAGTTGTAATTTTTCGTTCAGCCGTAATGGCAACCTTGGCGAGATGGGCGGTATCAATGTGCAGGCCATCGCGTTCGAAAATATCAACTTCGACTGCGACGGTGCCTACAATTACCTTGAAGTACCGGCTCAAAAAGAGAAGAAAGAAGGATTGGGCAATTATTTCATCAACCAATCTTCGCAGGCTATGGCGTTTACGCTGGCGGAGTTCAATCTGCGTAATTGCAACTTCCGCCGAATGGTGCGCGGATTCCTCCGTGTTCAAGGTCCGGCGCGCAAACAAATCGAACATTATCACATCGACAATTGCATGTGGTACGACTGCGGATGTTTCGATAACAACGGTCGCGGATATTGGTTTGTTCATAGCGAACAAATGCTTCCGCTGCACAATATTTTGAAAGATTTTTCGTTGACGAACAGTACATTTGTGGACTGCCCCATTCATTCGTTGATATCGGAAAATAAGCAGGGAGCTTGGGCGGAGATCGCTACGTGGAATATCGAGGTATCGAACAATACGTTCATCAACTTCGGGTCCCGTTCAAAAGACCGTCTGCTGTTCGAAACGCGCTACAATCCTAACAAAGTTCATTTCATTTGCAAAAACAACGTGTTCCTTGCGGTTCGCAACGGCGATAAGAATGCGGATAAACGCAAGATTTATTTGGCTGGCATGCGTGCCGAAAACAATACGGGTAAAACGGCAGAATTTCAGGACAATTATACTGCCCGCTGTGATGTGGGTGGTACCCCCAATGCGACAACCGATTGGGGGCAAGCTCTGACGGATGGTTTTACTACGTATAGCTTCTCTCATTCTACGCGTGGTGTGGGCGGCAAGGGTGTCAACGTTCCGACCAATGGAGGCGATCCCGTTGCCGAGACCAAACTGAAGTGGTTCATGAAAGACGACGGTAAGACCTGCTACGAGCCTAACGAGCTCTTTGAAGATCCCAGCCCGAAATCGTCCAATGGTGCTTTGGATATGTATTGGAACTACAAACGCCACGATGTAAGCCAGTCGAGTAATTACGTCACGCACTACATTCCCGACGGGTTCTACGTCAAATCGGAGCACAAATCGAAGTTCTACACCGAGGCGGGCGAACCGATCGGCGACCCGCGTTGGTTGACCAAGTAACATCGTCCGATTGAGCTCGGCCGGTTCGTTCCGTTCGTCCGGTCGAAAGAGAGGGGGGCTGTCTAACGAGTGTTAGACAGCCCTTTTTTCATAGAATTCATCGTGTTGGCCTCTCTTGGCAAACCGATTGAAATCACCCCCATACATTCCCGACGACCCGGTCGGATTCATGGGTGCCACCACGCGGCGTTTTTTATTCCGCAATCACGCCCGAACCGACCAGCTCGTCGCCGTCGTACCATGCCGCGAACTGACCTGCCGTGATGCCGCGCTGCGGCTCGTCGAACACGAGATAGACCCCCGAATCGCGCACGTGGAGCGTCGCCCCCTGCAACGGCTGGCGATAACGAATCCGCACGGCGAAACGGCGGCTCCCGCCGGCCTGCAACGCCTGCGCCGGAACGACCCAATGCAATTCGTCGGGTTCGATGCGCAGGGCCGGACGCCACAACCCGGGGTGGCTGTCCCCCTCGCCGACGTAGACGACGTTCTCCGCGACGTCGGTCGCCAAAATGAACAACGACTCCTTGCGCCCGCCGATGCCCAGCCCCTTGCGCTGGCCGATGGTATAAAAATGCGCCCCGTTGTGCTCGCCGATTTTCTTGCCGTCGCGCACGGTATAGCGGCACGGGGCCGCCCATGCGGCCAGCTGCGCATCGGTCGGCTCGACGGCCGACAGGTCGCAGACTTCGCGCCGCGCATATTTGGGCCATGTCGGCAGGATTTCGTGGATGTTGCCCTTTTTGGAGGCCAGTTTCTGTTGCAGGAACACCGGCAAATCGACCTTGCCGACGAAGCAGATGCCCTGCGAATCTTTGCGTTTGGCCGTCGCAAGGCCTTGTTCCTCAGCAATACGGCGCACTTCGGGTTTTATCAAATGGCCGATAGGGAACAGCGCATAGCGAAGCTGCTCCTGCGAAAGCTGGCACAGAAAATAGCTTTGGTCTTTGTTGGGGTCGGAGCCTGCCAGCAGATGACAGACCGGCTTTCCGGCGGCACCGGCCGTCACGGTCTTGCGGCAATAATGGCCCGTCGCGACGAACTCGGCGCCCAGCTTCAGGGCCTCGCGCAGAAAGACGTCGAACTTGATTTCGCGGTTGCACAGCACATCGGGATTGGGCGTGCGGCCCCGTTCGTACTCGGCGAACATGTAGTCGACCACCCGCGTGCGGTAGTCGGCCGAAAGGTCGACCACGTGCAGCGGAATATCCAGCTTTTTGGCGACCAATTCGGCGAACACCCGGTCGTCGTGCCACGGGCAGTCGCCCTCCAACGTGCCGGTCGTATCGTGCCAGTTCACCATGAAGAGGCCGATTACCTCGTGCCCCTGCTCTTTGAGCAGATAGGCGGCCACCGACGAATCGACCCCGCCCGAAAGTCCCACTACCACACGTGCCATATCGCTATTTTTCCATATTCAACAACCC
>CAZGYX010000063.1:0-5424 GCA_964530735.1 uncultured Alistipes sp.
TGCGGACGGTCTGCCCGGCCTCCTTGTGCAGTTCGGCGATGATGCCCGAAATCTGCGGTTTGATTTCCACTTCGTCGCGCGGCTGCACCTTGCCCGTGGCGACGACATACTGCCGCAGCGTGTCGAGCTTGGGCGTTTCGAGCGTGTAGACGACCTTCACGGGCCGGGTCTTCTTCCACAGGAACCAGAACGTCGAGAGCATCAGCGCGGCGAAAACGACGCCGAGCAGGATTAGCAGAATACGTTTCATAATTTTATCGTTGTTTATAATTTCTTATTCTTCGCGTATGGCATCGACGGCCTTGATGCTCAATGCCCTGAAAGCCGGAATGATGCCCGCCAGCAGGCTCCCCGCCACCAAGATGACGAGCGACAGCATCGCCGTGCCGAACGACACCTGCCACGACACCTCGATGCCTTCCTGCGCCACGGTGACCGTTTGGTAGTAAATCGAGTCGATGACCGACAGCACGCCCACGCCCGCCGTGAGCCCTATGACTCCGGCGATGAAGGTCAGCACGAAACTTTCGGACAGAATCTGGCCGATAATGGTGCTTGGTGCGGCACCCAACGCGCGTCGGATGCCGATTTCCTGCGTGCGCTCCTTGACGAGCACCAGCATGATGTTGCTCACGCCGACGATGCCCGCGAGCAGCGTCCCCAGTCCGACGACCCACGTCAGCAGGGCGATGCCCCGAAAGAGCCCGTTCACTTTCTTGAACATCTCGGCGGCCGCCATCGTCCAGACGGCCTTTTCGTCGTCGGGCGCGATGATGTGGCGGGCGAAAACCGTCTCGCGGCAGGCCTGTTCGACCACCTTGCTGGGCGTGTCTTCGCGGCCCGCCAGCGCGAGCATGTGGATGCGGTTGCCTGCGCCGTAGAGCTGCTGCACCAGCGATACGGGTACGATGATCGTGCGTTCCAAGTCGCTGAACGACATGGCCGTGCTCTGTTTGCGGATGACGCCGACAACCGTGAAATAGGCGCTGTTCACCTTGATGACTTTGCCGACGGGATTCGGTTCGCCCGGAAAGAGGTCTTTCTGCACCTGCGTGCCGATGACGCACACCTTGCGGTTGCGTGCCATGTCCATCTCGTTGATGTAGCGGCCGTAGGGGATTTTCTGCGGCTGGATGCGCTGGTAGTCGGGCGAATAACCCATGAGGGAATAGTCGCCCTTGCGCTGTTCGTAGCTGCAATGCTGCTCGTTGCCCCAGAACACGGCCGAAGCGTAGAGCACTTCCGGCAGTTTCTTTACTGCCTCGACGTCGTCGTTGTCCATGCGCCACCAGCGGTTCTTGGGCATGCCCTTGTAGGGGATGCCGGTCTGCTGGGGCTGCATTAGAATGGTGTTGGTCGCCATGTCGCCCAGCTGCCCGCGAAACATGCGGCCGAGCCCCGTGCCTGCGCCGAGCATCACCGTGAGCATGAAGATGCCCCAGAATACGCCCAGCGCCGTCATGATGCTGCGCTTGCGGTTGCGCGCGATGGTCTGCCAAATCTCGTTCCAGCGGTCTATGTCGAAAAAACGGGTCATCTTATTTATTGTATCGCAGTGCATCTATCGTTTTGAGTTGCGCGGCGCGGTAGGCCGGAATGTAACCTGCTATCAGTCCCGCGATTACCAGCACGACCGTCGCGCTCACGACGACCCGCAGGTCGAGCGTCGGGTTGAGGAAAATCGACGGTCCGTCGCCTTCGCCCCCTTGCGTGAGGAGCAGGTTCACCCCCTCCATGACGGCGATGCCCAGCACCATGCCGATGTAGCCGAACGCGGCCGTGATGCAGACCGATTCGGTCAGAATCAGCCGGATGATCGACGCCGGTTTTGCTCCCAACGCCTTGCGGATGCCGAATTCGGCCGTGCGCTCGGTGACCGTCACGAGCATGATGTTGCTCACGCCGACGACCCCTGCGAGCAGCGTCCCCAGTCCGATAATCCACACGAAGAGGTTGATGCCCCAGAAAATCATCTGAAACGATTTGTAACGCTCCATCGTGTTGTCGATCCATATCGCGCTCTCGTCTTCGGGGTCGAACCGGTGTTCGGCGGCCAGCCGGCGGCGCAGGCGTTTCTCGAAATCCGCCAATTGTTGGTCGGTGTCCAGTCCTTTGACTGTCAGCGTGATGTTGTTTACTTCGGGGTTGTTCTGCTTATAGAGCAGCTGGGCCGTCGTCAGCGGAATGTAACACGACGAATTGTTGCGTTCGGCGTCGCCCTTTTGCACGCCGATGACCGTGAAAACCGACGTGCCGACCTTGACCTGTTTGCCCAACGGTGATTTGCCCTTGAAGAAGAGTCGGTTCATCATTTCGTCGATGACGATGACTTTGCGGTAGTCGTGCAGGTCGGTGTCGTTGATGAATCGGCCGGCCGAAAGTTTGATGCCTTCCATTTGGGCGAGGGCCGGCATGATGCCACAGACCCATACGGCCGTGAATTCATTGCCGTAGGTCGCTTTTTTGCTGCTGTACCACGCTTGTGCTGCTACTTCGTCGATTTCGGGAAATTCCCGTTCAAGAATCTTGATGTCGTTTTCATATAGTCTGATGCGGCGGTTCTTCTCGTAACCGGCATAGGGTTTCGACGTGTAGTTGCTGTAAAGGTCGAGCGAATTGGTGGCGTAATCGCCGAAATTGGAATTGACCCCGTTTTTGAGCCCGTTGCCCGAACCCAGCAGGATGACCAGCATGAAGATGCCCCACGCGACCGAAAAGCCCGTGAGTGCCGTGCGCAGTTTGTTGCGGCGGACGGAGGTCCAGATTTCCAGAAAAAGTTCCCTCATCGTTTCGTTCCCAGTCCGGTTTCCTCGATGCTGCCGATGAGGCCGTCTTTCAGCCGGATGATTTTGTCCGTCTGGTCGGCGATGGCCTGTTCGTGGGTCACGCAGATGATCGTCATGCCCATTTCGACGTTCACGCGCCGCAGCAGGTTCATCACCTCCTGCGACGTCGCGCTGTCCAATGCGCCCGTCGGTTCGTCGGCCAAGATGATTTGCGGCCGGTTGATGAGCGCCCGCGCAATGGCGACCCGCTGCTTCTGTCCGCCCGACATCTCGTTGGGCATGTGGCCGGCCCACTCCCGAAGCCCCAGCATGTCGAGGTATTCGAGCGCCAGCGCGTTGCGTTTGCGGCGCGGCATGCCCTGATAATAGAGCGGCAGGGCGACGTTCTCCATCGCGTTCTTGTAGCTTATCAGGTTGAACGACTGGAAGATATAGCCGATCATGTTGTTGCGGGCCGCTGCGGCCTGCGTTTCGTTGAGATGCTTGATGAGCCGGCCGGCCAGATAGTAGTCGCCGCTGTCGTAGTCGTCCAGTATGCCGAGGATGTTCAGCAGGGTGGATTTTCCCGAACCCGAAGCTCCCATGATCGAAACCAGTTCGCCTTGGGCGACTTGGAGGTCGATTCCTTTCAGCACATGGAGCGGGGAGCCCCCGTGATAGGTCTTGTTGATGTTTTCCAGTCTTATCATACGCACCGACAGCAGGTTAGCTTGCTTTTTCGACCGTCTGTCCGGCGGTTCGGTCGCCGCTGTCGGTGCAAAGATAGGAAAAGTTTTTTATTCTACAATTTATTTTTATTGTTTTTCGGTAAAAAAATACCCCCCCCCGATAATGCGAAGGTTCCGGGTTCCGCTCACAGCCCTTTTTTCGCGATGCGCCATGCTGCGGCGTTGTAGCCGTTCAGCAGGGGGGTGCGCCAGCTTACCGGCAGCGCGTTGAGTATCCGCACTTTTCGCAGCGTGCGGCGGTAGACGCGCGTGTAGCCGAACGTGCGGATGGCGCGCGCGGCGTCTTCGGTACCGCCTTTCGCCGAGAGTACCAGCGCCTTGCCGAGCGCCGCACGGGCGATGAATTCGCGTTCTTCGTCGGGGGCCGCCGGGTCGTAGAGCTGCTCGAACGAATAGGCCGTCCGTTCGGGCGTATAGATTGCCGACGAACGGTTCGACGCCACGCGCGAATAACGGCACAACCGCGCGGGCGAAAAGCACACTTTGTACCGCCGCGCGATTTTCACCCACATGTAGAGGTCGCCGCCCATTTTCATGCCGTCGGGAAAACCGCCCACGTCGTCGAATACGCGGCGCGGGATGCAGCTGGCCGACGGAATCGCGATGTAGCGGTGGGCCGAGTCGCGGAAGAAATTTTCCACGATACCCCGTTCCGGCGGGCAGTCGGCCGGAAACTCGCCCTCGTGGCTCACGATGTCGAAGGCCGTGCAGTAGAGGCCGCATTGCGGAAACTCTGCGATAAGTGCAGCGATTTCTTGTAAAAATCCGGGACGCCATTCGTCGTCGGCATCCAGCAGGGCGACGTATTCGCCCGTCGTTTCGGCTATGGCGCGGTTGCGGGCGGCGCACTCCCCGGCGTTGGCTTGCGGGACGAGGCGCACCAGCGGGTTCGCGGCCGCGATTTCGCGCACGATGTCGGCACTGCGGTCGGTCGAGCCGTCGTCCACGACGACGATTTCGGCCGGTCGGAGCGTCTGCGCCAGCACCGAACGCAGCGTGGCGCCGATTTCGCGTTCCTTGTTGTAAAGTGGGATGATGACGGAGATGTTCATGGAAGTCAAAGTTCAAAGGTCGATTTTTCGGGCAGCAGCCGCTCGAACGCCTCGCACAGCCGGCGGCTGACCGCCTCGAAATCGGCGATGCGTTCGTCGTCGTGCAAGCAGAACATGCGCCACCGGCCCGTTTCGATAGCGCGGCAGAGGTCGTCGCAGTCGTCCGCCAGCGTCTGCTGGCGGCAGTCGCCGAATCCGATGGGCCGGAACTCTCCCCGGCACAGCGCATCGTAGCGCACGAGCCATTGCGACACGTCGCCCAGCGTGCGGAACGGGTGGCGGCAGGTGGCGTCGAGCTCCTCGCCCCATTGTTCCCAAGCCCGCTCGAAACTGCCGCGCAGGAATGCCTGCGGCATGTGGTGGTCGCGGATGCCCGCGAAGTTCGACCACACGGACAACAGCGCGGTTTTCAACAGGTTGCCCGCCCCGTAGCGCGGCGAAAACCACTTGCCCGGATGCCGTGCCAGCACGCGGTGCGGACGGTAGCGGGCGTTGATGAGCGTCAGGTTGTTGAGGATGATGTGGGCGATGGGTTCCAGCGCGGGTAGGCTCAAGCAGGCCATGTCGCGCGGCAGGCCGTCGCGGAAAAAGTCGGTCGGCCGCGCGGGGCGTCCCGGAAAGGTGTCGTCGTTGAACAGCACGAATTGTTCGGCCAGCCCCTCGATGCGGTGCAGGTTGAGTTCCAGCGCGTTGGAATTGAACGTCGGCCGATAGGCTTCGGGCAGGTAGTCGGCATGGCGCACGATGTGCAGGCGCGGGGCGGAGGTGTCGAGCCATTCGGGGAGGTGCCCCCACGTCACGAAGTGGATGCGCCGCACCCACGGCGCGAACCGTTCGACGCTGCGGAACCAGTAGCGC
>CAZGYX010000064.1:0-5228 GCA_964530735.1 uncultured Alistipes sp.
GAGGTCGATCGAACAGAAGTCCGACCGCACCAGGTTCCTGCCGCTTGCATCGAAAGCGTAAGCACCCAAGTTGTCGTACGAAGACCAATACATCGTACCGGTCGAACCCGGAAAGTACGATCTCGTGGCGGGTGCATCGGCCGTAAAGGAGATCGCCCCGTCCTCCGGCAAAAAGCCGGGCTCGGACGATTCCTTACTGCAACTTACGGCTATCAAGCCGATAAGTGCGATTGCTAATACTTTTTTCATAGTCATTTGCTGAATTATAAACTATTCCCACTCACCGTCGATGTACGAACCGGCCGGAATGCCCTTCTCCACAATCACGCGCGTGTCGGTCTCGTCGATACCCTTGATCGTCGTCTCGATCGTGTACGAGTAATTGCGAATCAGGTTGAAGTCGGTCGTGGCGTTCTGGCCCGGGTAGATGCAATAGGTCACGTCCTTGATCGTCTCGGACAGCACATCTTGGTCAGCCTCGTCTTTCGTATAGGTCGTTTCGATGTAGTCGCCCGACAACTCGATGCAGGTACTGCCGGCAGGAGCATATTTCGAGCTCTTGTCTTTCTGGGCCTGTTTGTCCTGCTCCTCGGCGCTCAACGACGTATCGACGGTCGGGACAATCGCGCCTTTCAGGTTTTCGGGCACGTACCAGACAATCGTGAAGGTCGTCTTACCGGCTACCGACGTATCCTCGTCGTAGTGCATGTAATTGTCGGCCAAATCCGAATTGTTGGCGTTGGCGGGGAAAACCGGGCAGACTTTCAGGGTGCTGCCGGTCAAGGTGTGCGCCTTGTAACGCACGTTGTTGGCCGCATTGGTAATCTGCACGCGGCTCAATTTGAGCTGGGGCGCCGGCAACACGCTGCCCGAAGGCAACGGTGTGCTGTTGGTCGGCAGGTCGAGCGTGCACGTGAATTCGATGCGCGACACCATGCGCGTGAGCTTCACAGCCTCAGCAGGCGGCGTTGCGGTCGGACCGGTGTACGAGCCAACCATCGGCAGGCCGGTGGCGGCAGTCCCCTTCCAATCGGAGAAGTCGAACACGTCGGCCTCGAAAGCGGACAACGTAACCGGTTTCATCGACGCGAAATAGTCCGCGCCCACGTTGGCGACGAAGTAAACCGTCGAATTGCCCGGTTTGAGTGCGACACTCACTTTCTTGGCGGTCGACGAAACCGGCGTGAACTGGTCGTAGTACTCGTGGAGCACCATGTCTCCGCCGATGAACTGCAACACCCACACGTTGTTCACCGCATCTTCCTGTTCGGCGGTCATGCCGGTCGAAGCAGGAAGCGACGTGGCACTCGACAGACGCGATACGGCCAAGTCGAATGTCGTTTCGACCGTTTCGCCGCCGATCGTCGAGCCCCCGGGTTCGGTACCCGGCTCCGCATCCTTGCTGCATGCGACGAACAGCAAGGCAGCAGAGAGCATCGGCATCGCTTTTCTTAAAATTTTCATAAACATATTATTAAAGAGTTGATTAGTGTTTTTTCATTCCACCGAAGCCGGTCTTCCGACCGTTCCGTCCGTGTCGGGCATCAGGGTTTCCCGTTGCCGAACACGGTCGACCACGAGGGGTTGAGCGTCCAACTGCCGGGGCCGACTATCAACGAATAGCCGCCGCCGATCGTCGTCTCCCACCCTGCGATTTCCCACGAACCGACGGTCACGATGAGCGAAATCGACGAATTGCCGAACTCGGTGTCCCACCCGGGCACGTCGACCCAAGACGTGACGACAAGTTCCAACTCGATCAGGTTGCCGATCAACTTCAGATTGAAATTGTACTGGTATCCCGGCGCAAAGGCGAGTTCGGGCACTTCGGCCGTCAAATCCGTCGGGTCGCCGTCGTTGAACGTAACATTCATCGACAGGTCGAACACCCCCGCATTTTTGGGCAGCACCTCGTCGTAACCGGCGGAGAGATACTTCGTACTCTCGTTCAACTCGGCGAACGTGCCGCTCGGGAAAGCGTATTCACCCGTGTTCGCACCCAAAGCGAGCGCTTCGTCCAACAACGGAGTAACGGGAGCCGCCGCAATGCGGCCGAGTTTCACGGAGTTGAAGACCGCTTTGTCCACGTTGGGATGCAGACGCGAAATGGTAAAGCTCAATTTGCTGCACCGGCGCTGCAAAACGTCCAACTCGACCGTCTGGGCCGTCCCCGAAGGCTGGCGTTCGACCTCCACGGCCAAAGTCGGCGAAGAGGCGTAATCGGTCCCGTGGCCGACCTCGACCGACCGGTTGTCGGAGCGCAGCGGCAACGCGGGCGTAATGGCGTAGAAATCATAGGTGCCGGCCGCCAGACGCAACCGTCCCGCCTCGTCGGGGGTTCCGGTACCGTCCGCGCCGATCGTACAGGGCTTGAGCACAATCTCATCGTCCTCCTTGACCGCCATGTAGGTTCCATCGTCGACGAACTTGTCGCTCGCGAGCGCAGCGGTCGTTCCCGCACGGCGGAAAGCTGCCACCCGCACGGTAACGCCCTCGTCGAACGGTTCGGTCGCCACATCGCCTGCGGCCCGAGTCGAAGCGACGGACCCGGCGGGCGCGACCTCGGCGCGAATGCCGGGCAAGCGGAACGAAACCGCCACCTTGCCGTCATCGGGCCCGTTGCCTTGCACCCCGTCCGACTCGCCGCATCCGAACAGGACGAGCATCGCCGACGTCAATAACAAGATTTTTTTCATAGGAAAAACTCTATCTTTTGGCTTGTCTTGTCAAATCTCGATTTCACCTTTGAAATCGCCCTCTTCCGGCCATTCGTACTCCGACCATGCGGTGATTTCGCCTTTGAGGTCGATGTCCGAAACCGTGAAGCGCAGCGTCAGCGTGTAGGCCTTGCCCGCTTCGTAGCCGGTCTTCCAATCGACCAGCACACGCTGCGTACCGCCGTCGGTCGTAACGATTTCGAGCGTAATCTGCTCGTTGGCGGCGAACGGCGTGAACATGGCGTAACCGCAAGGACGCGCGTTGGTCTTCTCGATGTTCTTGTCGTCATCGAGCGTCGCCACAGGCAACACCAGACCGCCCGCAGCCGTATCGTCGGCCGTATGCAAGTCGGTATCGTCCGTCACGTTCTTCATCGCGAGCACCGGGCCGGTGGTCGTTCCGCTGTCTTTGGTAACGGTCGCGTCGACCGGCGTGCCGACCGTGACGGCCGTAGGCAGCGTGATCACGCAATTCTCGTAGAACTGGCCCTGCGAACCGTCGTCGGCCGTTTTCAGGCTGATGCTTTCGATAGCGCCCCATTTCGTTTTGGCAGCATCATCGAGTGCGTAAGCATTGATTTTCAGCTGCGTCAGCACGTGCTGGAACGAAATTTTGCCGCACGGGTCGACCTTGTTGCCCTCGACCTCGTTGGAGACCATGATGTCGGTCTCGCCGTCGACGGCAATCGTCACGACACCCGCCGCAGGCGTAGCGCGCGGATACCAGCCGATGAGGCGCGATTTGTTCTTGGTGTTGTCTATACCGACCAGATAGTACTCTTTCGGGTCGAACGTGATAGGCGTGAAATAATCGGGATCCGCCTCCGTTCCCTGATTGGCCGTACACTCGGCCAGCGTGGCTTCGAGCAACCGGGCCGAGGTGGCATAGCCGTCCGTCGGATAAGCTCCGGTCGCATCCATGTCGATGCGCGCGAAGTTTATGTCCAACTCTTCGTGCACCGGATTGTACACGGCACGACTCCCGGGCCGCACGTTCTGCGAAACGACTTCGCCCGCCACGACGCCCGAAAAATCGGCGTTCAACACGATTTCGACTTGCCCGTCAGCTTCGGGTTTCACCTGCTCCGAGTCGGAACAACCCGCTGTCCACAGCATTGCAGCGCAACCTGCGAACAACAGTCCCCATGTCTTCATTGGTGTTTTCATCATTGCAAAATTTTTCTAAAAATTTTTTCGTCTGCGAATGGACGGGGAGATTCAACCCCGCCCATCCGAATTTACATGGAGTCGGAAGTCCCCGCCCCGACGGGCGGAAACATGCTCCGAAGCAGGCAATGACGGATTAGATAATCTCGACTTCGCCGACGAACTTCTCGATCCAGTCGGTAACCGTTGCCGAAGCCTTGATTTCCTTACCTGCGAACTTCAACGTTACGTCGAACTTCATACCCTCGGTCGAACCTGCGTAGAGATCACCACTAATCGTATCGTTCGTATCATACAGACCTTTGATGGGCACATCGATACCGTCCTCATTCTCCTCGGTATAAACTTTCAGCATCAGATTATTGCGAGTAGTCAAATTCGTAGTCGCCGTAAACGGAGCAATCATCGAATAAGCGACATACTGAGCGTCGGCAGCCGTAGCGGTACCTTCGGCAGTAGCTGCGGTAGCGATTTCGACTGCACCGTAGTTCGCATCGGCATCTGCCGTTTTGTCGTCATCGGTAGAAATCAGTTTGTCAGTGTATTTGTCGGTCGTGTTGTAAGCATAGAACTTAGTGACCTTACCGGCATCAGCACCCGACCAAGCAGCGACACCGGTTTCCAACGTTACATCGCATTTATCGTTGACACCGGCAGTAACACCGTTTACGGCAACCAACTCGATTTTGGTGATTTTACCCCAAGCGGCCTGCTCTTTCTGCGTCGGCGTGTAAGCCTTGATGTTCACCAACGTCAGTTTGTGCGTGAAGCTGAAAGTCGGATAAACCGTTGCCGATGCTTTGCTCTTCTGAATAGCATCGGTGCCGTTGTTCATCTTCGTAACGGCAGCTGCCATGATGTCCGTCTTACCGTCGATTGCGTGGGTAGCCACTTTCGAATCGGCATCCATCGTCCAATCAGCCTTTACAGCCGGAATCAGACCGACCATATACAACGGATTGTCGTTCGACGGATAGTACTGCGGGTCGGCTACATAAGTACCCGGAGTGGTATCTTCTTTCTGGAAACCTACGGCAGCTACAGGATATTTACCGGAAGTCGGATCCGCAGCCGAAACGAACGTCATATAACCTTCGGCGGCCAGATTGGCAGCAGCATACGACACGTAAGCGTTGCTGTTGGCAACATCCAATTTCGTAGCATATACATAAGCCGTCAATTGGTTGTTGGCCTTGTCGTTCAACGTACCCTCGAACGGAGTACGAGTGATTGCCGACACCTTCGAGCCCGACACGATCTCGACATCGCCCACCGCTACTACGGGACGCGTTTCGACGTCGCTCTTCGAGCAACTTGCCATTGCTGCAACAGCAAGCATCAAAA
>CAZGYX010000065.1:0-4956 GCA_964530735.1 uncultured Alistipes sp.
CGCTGGCAAGTGCGACTTTTGTAACTACTTATGCGGGAGCAACGGGAACGACGGCATATACACTCAATGATAAGAAAGTGAATATTGGCACTTTGCTCGGCGGAGATGACGTTACGGAAAAGGAACTGACGAAAAATGGTAAAACGGAAACCGTGCCGACCGGTGTCTACATGCTCGAATACTTGCGAGAACACCCAACCGAGTTTATTATGACAGATGGTCAATATGGTAATGATTGGTATGGCCCTGTTCGGAACAACGATTTGTGGGGTAATCCGCTGGGGGCTGAATATCCGCGCAATTCGACCTTGCACCGTACGATTTTCGAGCCGTGTCCGAAAGGATACCGTGTAGGGCCAAAAGATTTGTGGATTGCGTTTACCGTATCTGGTGGAGCAATCACACAACAAGTATCGATTGAGGACTCAAGCACATGGGCTGAAAATCTTTTCAATGTCTTGAATATCGATCCTACTACCCATCAAATAACGGTAAGCTCCCAGCGCGGTTTCTTTTTCTGTTATGGTGTCGATGAAAAGGGCATGAGAGTATGGCAAGAGGAACCAGCTGATTTCTATCCGGCTTCCGGACGTCGTTTTAGGAACAATGCTTCACTAACAAATGTCGGTACAAGTGGCTACTATTGGACTAGTGCTCCAACAGGAGACAACGCAGGAAACTTTAATATTCCTTCCAATGCAAATATGAGTCCAGTATATAGCACTCACCGGTCGTATTGTTTCCCACTTCGTTGCGTTCGCGAGTAATTAATAAAAATTCATCTTATATCGCAGGACGAGGATGCCCCCACTTGGGCGGCATCCTCTTTTTTCGTATCTTCGCTTTCCAAAGAATTTATACGTGTATGGCCGAATCCGAAAAACCGACGCTCAAAGAACAGGTCGCCTTGCTGCCGCTTTCGCCCGGGGTTTACCAGTTTCTGGACAAAACCGGCACGATCATCTATGTCGGCAAGGCCAAAAGCCTGCGCAAACGGGTCTCGTCGTATTTCGTGCAGAGCAAGGAGCACAGCCACAAAGTGCGGGCACTGGTGCGCCACATCGTCGAAATCCGCCACATTGTCGTCGGCAGCGAAACGGACGCCCTGCTGCTGGAAAATTCGTTGATAAAGACGCTCCAGCCGCGCTACAACATCCTGCTGAAAGACGACAAAACCTATCCGTGGATCGTCGTGCGGCGCGAACATTTCCCGCGTGTGCAGTCCACGCGCCAGCTTCAGCGCGACGGGTCGCAGTATTTCGGCCCCTACGGGTCGGTGATGATGCAGCACAGCGTGTTGGAGTTCGTACGTGAGGTGGTGCCGTTGCGCACCTGCAAACTCAACCTCGCGCCCGAGGCGATTGCCAAAGGCCGCTACACGGTCTGCCTGCAATACCACATCGGCAACTGCAAGGGGCCCTGCATCGGGGCGCAAAGCGAGGAGGAGTACGCACGGCAGGTCGATATGGTGATGTCGATTCTCAAAGGCGACCTGCGCCCCGTGCGGCAGTACCTCGAACACGAAATGGAGCAGGCCGCCGCCGGTCTGAAATTCGAGCTGGCCCAGCGCTACAAACAACGGCTCGACGCGCTGGACAATTACGCCGGCAAGTCGGTCATCGTCAGCTCCCGGATCGTCGATGTGGACATCTTTTCGCTGTTGCCGGACGACGATGTGGCATGGTGCAATTTCGTGCGCATCCGCCATGGCTCCATTATCGGCGTTTCGACCGTGAAACTGGCGACGGGTGCCGAAGGCAGCGAGAGCGACATGCTGACGCTCGCCATTCAGCACATCGTCGAGCATATCGCCGGCGGCCGGCTGGCACGCGAGGTCATCGTGCCTTTTCTGCCCTCGACGACGCTGCTGTTCGACGGGGTGACGTTCACCGTGCCCAAGCGGGGCGAGAAACTCGAACTGCTCAAATTTTCGCAGAAAAGCGCGCGCATCTACCGCGCCGAACAGCTGAAAAATCTGGAAATCAAGAACCCCGAACGCTATACCGACCGGCTGCTGAACGCTATTCAGAAAGAACTGAACCTCGACAGGCAGCCGCGCCATATCGAGTGCTTCGACAACTCCAATTTGCAGGGGGCGCATCCCGTAGCGTCGTGCGTCGTCTTTCGCGACGGCAAACCTTCGCGCAAGGAGTACCGGCATTTCAACATCAAGACCGTCGAGGGGGCCGACGACTACGCGTCGATGCGCGAGGTCGTTTACCGGCGTTATTCGCGGTTGATGGCCGAGAACGCCGAGCTGCCCGACCTGATTATCGCCGACGGCGGCAAGGGGCAAATGGGCGTAATCCACGAGGTTTTGCAGTATCTCGGATTGGACATTCCCATTGCCGGTCTGGCCAAGAACGACCGGCACCGCACGGCCGAATTGTATTGCGGATACCCGCCGCTGTTGGTCGGACTGCGACCGACCTCGCCGCTTTTCCACTTCCTGTCGCACATTCAGGAGGAGGTGCACCGTTTCGCGATCGGCTTTCACCGGCAGAAACGGAGCAAGGCGTTTATCCACAGCGAGCTTGAAGAAATCGAGGGCATCGGCGAAAAGACGATTCAGACCTTGTTGCAGCATTTCCGCACGGTATCCAAAGTCGCTGCGGCCAATATCGAGGAACTGACGGCATTGGTAGGCGCGGCGAAAGCGAAAAAAATCAAGTTGTTTTTTGAAAAATAACGGACGGCTGTTTGGTAAATCGGAAAGAAAGGTTTATCTTTGCTGTCCCGATTCGAGGAATAGGCCCAGATGGCGGAATCGGTAGACGCGTTGGTCTCAAACACCAATGACAGCAATGTCGTGCCGGTTCGACCCCGGCTCTGGGTACTGCGAAAAGTCTTTCCACAAAATACGGAAAGACTTTTTTATATTTCTGCATCGAAAACACCGAAAAAGGGGCTGCCGTATAATCGGCAGCCCTTTCTTGGAAGTGTTCTGAATCCGGTTTGGTTTGCGATGCAGGCCTGCGGATTCACTTTACGGAAATATCACTCACTCATGTACGCAACGTATTCCCATAGCATAACCTGTACTTATTGAGGATGGAACATCGTAAGCGGTGGTATGAGTTCGCAGCAGATACCCCGTATTGCCGGAATTCGTTGGTGCAGAAGAGTATATTGCCATATAATTATTCCACATGCTAAAATTAGCGCTTTTCATATCCCGATATCCCGTAGTCGTATAAAAATCGGTTTTGACAGCCTCGCCAGTCGGAAAATGTCCTTCGGCGTCGCGTGTGCCGCTATAATAGAAATTAAAGCCTTTGCAAGTATTGACCGCATCCGTCCATTTGTCAAAATCGGCGAAATAGAAATTATATCCCGTATCAGCAGGAACTCCTGATGGAACAGTGGATTTGAAATTCGTCCAGAGATCGACTGGGGCTACCCGATAGCCTGCCGGACATGGGTCGAAAATCGAACGTGGCAATGTCGAAAGTACAGGATAGTTGGCACCTTGGGGATTGGACCAAAGATGAATATTCGGCGCTCCTGTCCATACACTATTTTCACTGGCCATGAATTTCGTAGGATTATTTTTTGCGACTTCGATCATATAGCGATCAAGCGATTTTCCTTCGGCTTCTTCGTCGTAATCATCAATGAAAGTTTGAGTTATCCTGTGGATATTCTGTGCTCCGTCGGCACTACCAGTAAAGAAAGATGTGCTGTTTGAACAAGCCGCAATATCGGGGACCGTATTTCCTACAACGGTAACTCCGCACAAAGCCGGACTCCAATTTCCGATTCTTCCCAGCGGGTCCTTACGTCCCCATTGGTACAGTAAACCGCAACTTGCAACGCTGGTCGCCTTTTTCTCGGCACCGTAATACACGCCTTTCTCCGTTGCACCCAAATGCATCGGCATTACTTCGTAGGCACCGGAACGGGTAACCGTATAACGATTGGTCTGTTCAGGATTATCTTTCGGATACCATACATGGAACGACCACAACAGTTTTTCGGCACTATCGACCGTGCCGTACACACCTACGAGCATATTGCCGTATTTTCCCGAATTTACGTTTACGGTTACGGTGTTGTTATTGTTGTAAGTAACCGTGGGGGCAGCTCCGGCGGCAGTACCATCGGAAGACATAGCCGTTTCGTACCAAATGACTTTGGCGGCCTTTACGGTCGGAGCAGCCGTTGCGCGCTCATTGTCTTTGCGTCCGTAATAACTCGTAGATTCGTGAGCGGAAACATCGAACGTCGCAGAGGTGCGTCCCTGAGCGATTAATACGCAGTTCGCATTGCCATAATAGTAGAATGGATTAGGTTCATGATATTCACTTGAGTAAGCCATGTCGAACGTCAACGGATCGTCGCCCAGTTCGGGATGAATCTCCGTGGAAAAGTTTCGGCCGTAATCAAGCGGAAATTTGAGCGTCGTACCGGCCTCGAATTTCACAGTGGGTTTGGCATAAAATACAATGGTGTGGAATGTGGTTTCTGCCGTGATCTTCAACTGTTTGTTTTCCAAACCGGGGAATAACATCAATTGTCTGGAAATCGGACCGGACATTTGGGATTGGGCATTGAATACCCATTTTATCGATTTGTCTGCATCGGTCAACGTATTGTTTTTAGCAATCAGGGTCGGATAGTTCACATCGGAGGTCAAATCGACTTGTTGTGTGCCGGAAATCTGCACGTTGCCTTCGGTGGTCGTAATTTCGATGGATTTCAACGATTCGTTGGTAAATTCGCTCTCTTCCGTGAAGTCGAATGCAAAGTTGCACCATACGCCGAGTTGACGGAATTTGAAATTCGCCTTGTCTTTTGAACCGTTGGCTTTGTACGAAACTTTGATATCATTGTTCGTGAAGGCATAGGGTGAATCGACGCTCCACGAATAGAGGTTGCAGGCCACGAGCTTCTCCTTGCCGGCGTCGGTCTTGTTCCAGTCGTTGTTGATGGTGAACGAAAGGGTCTTGGCCGTCT
>CAZGYX010000066.1:0-4914 GCA_964530735.1 uncultured Alistipes sp.
TGCAACTGGGCCACCATGTTCGAGTACATGCCGCCCGGGATTTCGGCTTTCTGCACCAGTTCGTTCGGCGCGGGGAAACCGAAGTGCGCTTCGATTTTGCGGCAGGCGGCGATAACGCCCTCCTCGTCGTCTTTCTTCACGGCCTCGATTGCGGCGTCGAACAGGGCGTCGATGTCGGCGGGCAGTTTGTCCGTCAGCGGGTTGAACGGTTTGGGCTCGGGTTTCTCGGTGTTGAAGACCGATTTGTTCAGTTCCTTGCGGATTTCACGCAGTTCGACGTTGATTTTCGCCACGGCCTCCATGTTCACGCCCAAGTCGATGCCCAGCTTCTTGCAGAACACGTAGATGAGCTCCAATGCCGGTGCGCCCGTACCCTCGGAGAAGTACCAGCAGTTGGTGTCCACGACGTCGGCACCGGCCATAATGGCCGACAACACCGAAGCCAGACCGTAACCCGGCGTGCAGTGGGTATGGAAATCGACCGGAATCGAGATGTTCTGCTTCAGCAGCTTGACGAGCGTGGCGACGCGGCGCGGCGGAATCAGACCCGACATGTCCTTAATCGTAATCATATCGGCGCCGAGCGCGGCCATTTGCTTGGCCTTGTCGACGAAGTAAGCGTCCGTGAAGACCGGCTGCGGCTTCTTTTTGCCCAGCAGTTTGGCAAAGAAACTCGGTTCGGGATATTTGGGGTCGACCGTATAGCAAACGGCGCAATCGGCGATGCCGCCGTATTGTTTCACGTATTTGATCGTCGACTTCACGTTGTCCACGTCGTTCAGCGCATCGAAAATACGCATGATGCCCAAGCCGCTTTCGATCGCGTTGCGGCAGAACCCGTCGATGATTTCGTCCGTGTAGGGAGCATAGCCGAAGAGGTTGCGGCCGCGCGAAAGGGCCGTCAGCTTCGAGACGTCGCCCACTGCCTTGTGAATGGTTTCGAGGCGCGTCCACGGGTTTTCGTTCAGGTAGCGCATCACCGAATCGGGCACGGCGCCGCCCCAAACTTCCATTGCGTAGAACTTCGCGTCCTTGTAATAGGGCAGGCAGCGGTCGATTTGCGCTTGGCTCATGCGGGTCGCGAACGACGACTGCTGGCCGTCGCGCAACGTAAGGTCTCTGATTTTCAGTTTTTTATTCATTTCGTCGAATTTTGTTTCTTGTTTTTCGTTTTTCGGCGCAAAAATACGAAACAAATTCGATTTCACCGCATCGAAGGTCCATTTATTTCACAAAACCGTTTTTTGTGGCGGTCGGCGGGCCGGAATCGCAGGATTCCGAAAAAATCGGTTTTTTCGGGAAAAGATTTTGTTCGATTGAAAAAAACGATTACCTTTGCCCCTGCTTTCGAGCGATGGCGGGATAGCTCAGCTGGTTAGAGCGCATGATTCATAATCATGAGGTCGAGAGTTCAAGTCTCTCTCCCGCTACAAATCAAGAGGTTGCAACGATTTGCAACCTCTTTTTTCATGCTCGCCGGCTTATCCGGGGCGTAGTTGGGTTATTTGCCCAGCAGGCGGTTGGCCTCCAACGGGTTGTCGGTGGTGATGTAGTCGGCGCCGTGGTCGATGCACCATTGGAGGTTATCGGTGTCGTTCACCGTCCAGATGTTCACCGTGAGGCCGTTGTCGTGCGACTGCCCGATCCACTCGGGGTGCTTCTTCATCACGCCGATGTGGTAGTCGATGCCGGTATAGCCCAGTCCCTTGCAGTAGGCGGGCGTGAGGGTGCCGTTGAGGTAGGCCACCTTGATGCCTTTGGGGCCGAGTTTCACGAGCTGGTCGCAGACGAATTGGCGGAAAGCGATATACTCGACATCCTGCTGCAACTTGTGCTTTTTGACGGCGGCCAGCACCTTCTTCACCACGCGGGTCTCGCGCTCGGGCGTGTCGTGGTCCTTGACCTCGATGATGAGTTTGGTCGAGGTGTTCTTTTCGGCTTGGGTCAGGTACTCCTCGAACGTGGGAAGCAGTTCGCCGTTGCCGAGCGCCTGTGCGCGCAGCGTGGCGAAATCGGTATGCTGGATATTGTACGAGCCGTGCATGGGGCCGTGAATGACGACCAGCACGCCGTCTTCGGTTTCGTTGACATCGCACTCCGAGCCGAAGACGCCCAAATCCTGTGCGTTGCGGAGGCTTGAGATGGTGTTGTTGGCAGAACCCTGCTTGGCATGGAATCCGCGATGGGCGATGACTTGAGTTTGTGCGCACACGGCCGATACGGCTAACAGGCACGCAGCCAAAGCGATGATCTTTTTCATTGGTTCAGGTTTTTGTTCTTTTCTTTGGGAACGGCAAACGAAGATAGGACATTATTCGCAATATCGCTACGAAAATAGCGATTTTTTGCTGCGCACCGTTGGCGATTCGTGCTGTCGGTGGCGGGTCGCAGTTCGGGAAAACGGTCGGGCGCGGCCTTTTTGTGGTATGCGTTTTGCAGGTTTCGGAGCGGTACGTTCCCCGTGCGGGAAGGTGCGCTAATCGCTCGTTCGGACACACATGGCACGGTGCCGGACGGCGCAAATGTTCCACTTAACACTTTTTGATGCCATGAAAGAGTCCAACAACAAAACGACCGGCCGCTCGCAGTCGAAAGTCTCCAACAAGAGCACCGTTGCGAAAACTTCGCGCACGAGCAGCAGCTGTTCGACGGGTCGCGCGGCTTCTTCGAGCCGTTCGGGTTCGCACAGCAACAATCCGACGGGTATCAACCAGTACACGAAGAAATAGGGGTGTATCCCCCGCCGGCGCAGGGCCGGCTCGCTTCGTGGAAAGTCCGGTGCCGGAGCACTCCTATATTATATGGGGCGTTTCGGCACCGGCGTTTTTTGCTGTGTCCGCAAGGCGAAACGACGGGACGGTTCCGTCGTTTTTGTTTTTTGTCCGCGACTTTCGATAAAGGGCGTGCGTTTCGTCCGAATTTCCCGAATCTTTTCCTAATTTTGTCGCGCCGAATAAAGGCTTCTTAAAGAAAAACGCGTGAAAAAAACGAAAAACAGCTCGACACGTCGTCGCACGACCGCTCCGTCCGGAACGGAACCGGCGGCCGCGCAGGCCCGAAAGAAACCGGCGCCTCCGGTCGATGCCGCCCTCGAACGCGAGGCGGCCGAAGCCGTGCGCATCCTGCGCGAGGGCGGCGTGATCCTCTATCCGACCGATACGGTGTGGGGGCTCGGCTGCGATGCGACCAATGCCGCTGCCGTGCAACGCATCTACGACCTCAAACGCAGCGGGAACAAAAAGTCGATGCTCGTGCTGTGTGCGTCGTCCGACATGGTCGTGCGCTATGTGAACCGTGCGCCCGCGATTGCGTTCGAGGTCATGGAAATGGCGTCGTCGCCGCTGACGCTGATTCTGCCCGGAGCGGTGGGCGTGGCCGAAAATCTGGTTCCCGACGAGGGTACGCTCGGCGTGCGGGTGCCCGGGCACAGGTTCTGCCAGCAGGTGCTGCGCGGACTGGGGCGGCCGATCGTTTCGACGTCGGCCAACGTCACGGGCGAAGCGACCCCCGCACGGTTGCAGGAGGTGGCGCAGGAAATCGTCGACGGGGCGGATTTCGTGGTCAATCCCCGTTTCGAGGGGCGGCCCACGCGCAAGGCGTCGGCTATCGTGGCGTTCGGCGAGGGCGGCGAAGTGAAGGTAATACGCGATTAGACGATGGCCCGCACGATAGATACCCCGATACAACAGCGTTTCACGGACATCGACCCGTTCGTGCACGTGAACAACGTCGCGCAGCAGATGTATTTCGATGTCGGCAAGACGGAGTATTTCCGTGCGTTGCTGGGCGGCGACGTGCTGTCGGGCGGCGGGCTGCGCATCGTGACGGTGTCGACCGCGACTTCGTACATGGCGCAGATACGGATGTACGACGATGTGCATGTGACGACCGTCTGCGAACGGGTGGGCGACAAAAGCCTGACGCTGTACCAGCAGCTGCTGGCCGGCGGCCGCGTGTGCAGCGAGAGCCGTTCGGTGATGGTGGCGTTCGATTTTGCGGCGCAGGAGAGCGTCCGCGTGCCGGACGCGTGGAGGGAGGCGATGCAATGAAAATGGATGTCGGAAAACTGAAAGGCCATGCCGCGCTGTGGGCGGCCAATATCATCTGGGGGCTGAATGCCCCGATTTGCAAGGGCGTGTTGCAGTCGGCCGAGCATCCCGACGGGGTGCATCCTTTCGCGTTGAGCGTCTACCGCATGGTCGGTGCGGCCTTGTTGTTCCATTTGAGTGCGTTGTTCGTCCGGCGGGAGCGGGTCGAGCGGCGTGACATCGTGCGGCTGTTTTTCGCGTCGGTGTTCGGCATCCAGCTCAATCAGATGCTCTTCCTGTGGGGATTGTCGATGACTTCGCCCATCGACTCGTCGATCATCGCGACGGTCGTGCCGGTGCTGACGATGGTGCTGGCGATGGTCTTCCTGCGCGAACCGATCACGTGGCTGAAAGCCGGCGGCGTCTTCTTGGGGGCGGCCGGAGCCGTGATGCTGGTGCTGCAAAGCCAGCATGGCAGCGGCAGGGCGTCGAGCTTGGAGGGCGATGTGCTGTGCATCGTCAGCGCGATGAGCTATGCGGTCTATCTCACGGCGTTCCGCGATGTCATCGTGAAGTATTCGCCCGTGACGACGATGCGGTGGATGTTCTTGTTCGCCGCGCTCGTGTCGCTCGTCGTCTACTGGGAGCCGCTGGTCGAGGTGGATTATGCCGCGCTGTCGGGCGGCACGTGGGCCGGTATCGGGTTCGTCGTGCTCTTTTCGACCTTCCTCGCCTATCTGTCGGTGCCCATTGCCCAGCGGTATCTGCGGCCGACGCTGGTGTCGATGTACAATTATTTGCAGCCGATCGTCGCCGTGCTGTTCACCGTCGCTGTCGGGCTGGATACGTTCGGCCCGACGAAAGGATTCGCCGCGATGTGCGTGTT
>CAZGYX010000067.1:0-4905 GCA_964530735.1 uncultured Alistipes sp.
TCGGTGATGACGATGCACTCGCGGCCGCTCGGCGTATGCTCGATTTCGGTCTTGGCGCGCATGACGACGCGGCCACGGCCGGTCAACATCGCCTCCTTGACCCCTTCGTAGCCGTAGATAAGGCCGCCCGTCGGGAAGTCGGGGCCCTTGACGTAGTGCAACAACTCCTCGCCCGTGATTTCGGGATTGTCCACATAGGCGCAGCAGGCATCGACCACCTCGCTCAAATTGTGCGGAGCCATGTTGGTCGCCATACCGACGGCGATACCGCTGGCCCCGTTGACGATGAGCAACGGAATTTTGGTCGGCAGGACGGTCGGCTCGGGAATCGTATCGTCGAAGTTCAGCGTCCAGTCGATCGTCTCCTTGTCGATGTCGGCCATCACCTCGTCGGTGATTTTCTTCATGCGGGCCTCGGTATAACGCATGGCCGCCGGAGAGTCGCCGTCCATCGAGCCGAAGTTGCCCTGACCGTCGACCAACGGGTAACGCATGGCCCAATCCTGCGCCAAACGCACCATCGCGTCGTAAACCGACGAGTCGCCGTGGGGGTGGAACTTACCGAGCACGTCGCCGACGATACGGGCCGACTTACGGGTGGGTTTATCGGAGTAGAGGTTGAGCTCGGCGCTCATATCGTAGAGGATACGGCGGTGTACGGGTTTCAGACCGTCGCGCACGTCGGGCAAGGCGCGCGAAACGATGACCGACATCGAATAGTCGATGTACGCCGTCTTCATCTGTTCTTCGATATTGATAGGGATGATACGCCCCGTCAAACCGGCATTTTTTTCTTCTTCCGTAAGCATTTACTACTTTGGGTTTACATCATTATTAATGAACAAAAATACGATTTATTTTCGATTTGAGCAACTCCGCAATCGGAAAAACGCACCGTGCGCCGCAACATTTTTCGGCGAGCGGCCGTTTTTGCCCTTTTTCGGGCGATTTCACAGCGCGAAAAAAATCTCCCGACCGACTGTCGGGAGAAATGCGAGTTATTCGGCAGGAACATTCTGGTTACCGCGTCGTTTTTTCCAGCGACGCCAAGCGCGTACCAGCAACTCGCCCAATATGCCGCCAGCGATGCCGCAAAGAACGGAAATCCTGAACATAAATAAAAATTCAACGAAAATCTATCAACTCGTAAGCGGGATAATCCGCCGCGCGAAAAACGGGGAACGGTGCAGCGGCCTTCTCGAACGACCGGATAGTAATCGCAATCCGCAAATCTTCGGCTCCGTAAACGACCGACACGGGAAGCGCCGAACGCTTGTCCAACGTCAATTCGACGGCCGAGAGCGATTCCCCGCTGCGCGGTGTCAACCGGAGCGTGATTCGGTCGGCCTGCTCCGAAACGACCTGCACGTCGTACTGCTCGCCCACGAAATCGAACGCCCGCGCGGGATTGTCCAACAGATTGTGCGACTGCACATCGACCGCATCGACCACCACTTCGCGCTTGCTGTCGTCGACCTCGTAACGGGCTTCGCCGTCGCAGAAAACGCGCACGGCAGGCATCGTGATGCAATAACGGTCGCCCGCGACCCGACAGGCACCCTGCACGGCATAACCGTCCGTCGTGGAGAGGTCGAACCGCACTTCATACGCGCCGAGGGCATCGACAGCGGCCTGCAACCGTCCCAACCACGCAGTACCGCTATCGGCCGCACGGAGCGAAACGGCCGACAACGCAAACAAGAAGACAAAAAGACGCCTCATGCTATCCCCCATTCGTTAAAGAATCCCCAATTCCTGCAACCGCGCTTCGAGCGAAAGCAAATCGTGGAACAGAATCTCGCGCGGCTTGGCACCCTGCTGGTGCCCGACGATGCCGGCCCGCTCCAACTGCATCATGATGCGTCCGGCGCGGTTGAACCCGACTTCGTAGTTGCGCTGAATCATCGACGTGGAAATCGACTGCGACGAAACCGCCTCGCGCGCGATTTCGGCGAACAGGACGTCGTATTTCAACGGTGCGGAAGCCCCCTCCTCGCTGCCCATGCCGGCAGAACCCTCACCGGCATCGGGCGTATAGTCGGGCAAAGCATAGGCCGAAGCGTAACCCTGCTGTTTGGAGATATACTCGACGATGCGTTCCACCTCCGGCGTATCGACCAACGCACACTGGATGCGGGTCAGTTCGCCGTCTTTGGAAATCAACATGTCGCCGCGGCCGATCAACTGGTCGGCACCCGGGCGGTCGAGAATCGTGCGGGAGTCGATCATCTGCATGACGCGGAACGCGATGCGGGCGGGGAAATTGGCCTTGATTTTACCCGTGATGACATCGACCGAAGGACGCTGCGTGGCGATAATCAGGTGGATGCCGACGGCACGCGCCTTTTGGGCCAGACGCGTGACGGGCATTTCGACCTCTTTGGCCGTCATAATCAGGTCGGCGAACTCGTCGATGATGACCACGATATAAGGCAGGTAACGGTGGCCGTTCATCGGGTTGAGCCGCCGTGCCGTGAATTTTTCGTTGTACTCGGAGATGTTGCGCACACCCGCCTGTTTGCAGAGTTCCAGCCGGTTGCCCATCTCCGTGCAAAGCGCATTGAGCGTATAGACCGCCTTGCGCGGGTCGGTCACGATCGCCTCCTCCTCCGACTCCATTTTGGCCAAGAAATGGCGCTCGATTTTGGCATAGAGCGAGAACTCGACCATTTTGGGGTCGATCATCACGAATTTCAGCTGCGCGGGGTGCATCTTGTAGAGCAGCGACGTGATAATGGCGTTCAGTCCGACCGACTTACCCATACCCGTCGCACCGGCGACCAGCAGGTGGGGCATTTTGGAGAGGTCGAAAACATAATTTTCGTTCTGAATCGTGCGGCCGACCACCACCGGAAGCATCGCATTCGACTCTTGGAAACGCGGTGCCCGAATCGCCGAGTACATCGAAACGACCTGCTTGTGGCGGTTGGGCACCTCGATGCCGATCGTGCCGCGTCCCGGAATGGGCGCGATGATGCGGATGCCCGATTCGGCTTTCAGGCTTTGGGCGATGTCGTTCTGCAAGCCCTGTATCTTCGAGATTTTCACCCCCTGCGCCTGCACGATTTCGTAGAGCGTCACCGTCGGGCCGACCGTCGCGTGGATGCGCTGAATCGGGATGCCGAAGTATTTGAGCGTCTCCTCGATACGGGTTTTGTTCTCGAAAATCTCCTCGTCCGTCACCTCCGAATCCGACCGGTAATCCTCCAACAGACTGACGGGCGGTTTGCGGTAGTTCATCAGGTCTTTCAGCGGGTCGTAGCTCTCGGTCGTAATCTGCCGTTCATCGACCAGCCGGATTTCGTTCGTTTCGACCGTGACGACCACCCCTTCGGAGGGTTCGTCGGGCGAGGCGGCCGGTTGCACGGCAGGAACGGCATCGGCAGGCTTCGGCGGAACGGGCTCTTCAACGAACAGGCTGTCCGGTTCCGAAGGTTCATCCGCGACCGGCTCCTCGACAGGCGGTTCGACCGGCGTTCCGTCTTCGGAAATCTCCACCTCGACGAACGGGCTGTTCGCAGCCGTCGAAGCAGGCCGAACCGGCCGCGGCTTCGGCCGCTCCAATTCGACCAGACCGCCGCGTCCCATGACCACGCGGGCCGAAGCCTCGGCAGTCCGGGCCACTTCGGGAAAAAGTTCGTCCGACGGTTCGTTCTGCGGTTCTTCGGGCACGACCTCCAGCGTGGGCTCCGCCCCGACCGGCACTTCGTCGAAAAACGAATGCTGTTCCCCGACACGATGTTCGGGCACGGGCGGACGGCGGACCGTCGTTGTCCGAACGATTCCGGCCGGACGAGTGGTTTCAGGAAAATAATCGGAGGCCGGACGCTGCGCGAGGACAGGCTCGGCATTCCGCACGGAAACCGGTGCCGGTCGGGGAACAGGTGGCACGGCGACAATCTCCGTGTCATCCGGCTCGGCATCGGCCGAGTAGTCGACGGGGCGGGTATGCACCATTTTCCCGACGAACTTTTCGCCCTTGTCCACGACGGCATTCCCCGCCGCATTGACCGTATTGATGAAATTGCGGTTGATGAATACGCCGGTGAGAATCCACCCGACCACCAGCAGAATAATCGTCCCGACGGTGCCGATATGGAGATGCAACGATTCGGAAACCGAAACGCCGAAATCGCCGCCCATGCCGGTCGACGAAATCAAGGCCAGCTTCGGAAACGAGAATCCCAACGTCAGCGACCCGAGAATCATCACGAAGATGAGCGACAACACCGAATGATTGAGCAGCAGCGGCCGCTGGCGGATGATGCGCACGCCCAAGACAATCAGCATGACGGGAATCAAGATGCCGAACAACCCGAATGCGCGGTCGACCAGCCAATAGCCTATCCATGCACCGAGCCCGCCGCACGGATTGTCGAACGTCACGTTCAGCGTGTTCCGATCCTCCGCCGACATTTGCAGTCCGCTTTGGTCGTCGGCCCAGCAAAAATAGGAGAAAAAGACCGCCGACAAAGCGAAAACAGCGATGAACAGCAACACGATGCCACCGACCCACCGCAGGCTGTCGCTGTTGGTGCGCTGGGGTTTCCGGCTCCTGCCCGGTGCAGGGGTTCTGGGATTCGCTGTGGCCATTTTCCGTAAGGGGATTCGTTGGGCGAAGATACGAAAAACTTACGACTTTTGAAAGTCCGCACGGCGCAAACCGTCGGCTGCCCCACGAAAAAACGCAAGGCTCGTCCGTGTATGGACGTGTGCCTTGCGTTTGCGGTGTCGCGTCGCGGAATCGCGGGAATCACTTGGCTTTAGCGGCCAGCCGCCGGCGGTAGGCCTCGTCGGCGAAAGTGAGGAAACGGTATTCGGGTTTGTGGCCGGCCTCGGCGCGCAGACCGCCGGCATCGAGCAACTGCACGGCGCGGCGCGCGACGGCAGGCGACGGGTCGACGA
>CAZGYX010000068.1:0-4680 GCA_964530735.1 uncultured Alistipes sp.
CGCTGGCAAGTGCGACTTTTGTAACTACTTATGCGGGAGCAACGGGAACGACGGCCTATACGTTCAATGACAAGGTAACGGATATAGTGACGTTGTTGGGCGGCGAAGATGTAATGGAAAAGGATGGCCAGAAAACAGGTGAATACATGATTGATTATGTTACGAAGAATCCGACTTATTTTATTGCTGTCCCAAGTGGTAAGTATAAAGTAGACTGGTATGGTCATATACAATGCGACTATCTGTGGGGTAATCCGCAGGGGGCTGAATATCCGCGTTATTCTACTTTGCAACAATCTATCTTCGACCCGTGCCCTGCCGGGTATCGAGTGGCACCCAGAGACTTGTGGATTGCATTCACTGACACCGGTAGTAGTCGCACTATCAATACATTAGAAGAGACTACTTGGGCTGAAAATATCCTTAACGTTCTGAACATAGACAAAACAACGCATAAAACAACATTAGCCACACAACGAGGATATTTTCTTTGTTACGGTGTCGATAATGAAGGTCTGAAAACATGGCGACAGGAACCTGCCGATTTTTATCCAACATCCGGCCTTCGCAGTAATGTTGGCGGCACTTTGGGAGGTGTAGGGACTGGTTGTTGGTGTTGGAGCAGTTCTCCGGCTGGTACATCCGCAGGATACTTGCGCTTCGACTCTGGGAGCGTAAGCCCGCTTCACAGCGATGGCCGATCATACGGTTTTGTAACTCGTTGCGTCAAATCGCATTAATAAAACCTTATCCTACCGAGTAGCGGTAGCCGGTTATGCGGTTCGCTCCGCTCGATGTCCTACGAAAAAAGGGGATGCTTGAAAACGGCATCCCTTTTTTCATGCGGGAAAAACGCTTTTCCCGAACTTTTTTCTAACTTTGCAAATCGCGAAATCGTACGCATCACGATGCAAAACCGAACATACCTATGTATAGAACCCACACTTGCGGCTGCTTGAGAGCCGAACATGTCCAACAACAGGTCACCCTCGCCGGCTGGGTGCAGAAAGTCCGCAACCTCGGGGCGATGACGTTCGTCGACCTCCGCGACCGCTACGGCATCACGCAAATCGTCGTCGAGGAGCACTCGCCGGCCGAAGTGCGCGAAACGGCCGCCCGGCTGGGCCGCGAATGGGTCATTCAGGTGACCGGCACGGTCATCGAACGCGAATCGAAGAACGCGAAGATGCCGACGGGCGACATCGAAGTCACGGCGTCGGCCATTAAGGTGCTCAACGAGGCGCAAACCCCGCCGTTCACGATCGAGGAAAACTCCGACGGCGGCGACGACCTGCGGATGAAGTACCGCTACCTCGACCTGCGCCGCCCGCCGCTGCAACGCAACATGATGCTGCGGCACAAAATGGCGCAGGAAATCCGCCGCTTTTTGAGCGACGAGGGATTTTTGGAGATCGAAACGCCTTACTTGGTCGGTTCCACGCCCGAAGGCGCCCGCGATTTCGTGGTGCCCAGCCGCATGAACCCCAACCAGTTCTATGCGCTGCCCCAATCGCCGCAGACGCTGAAACAGTTATTGATGGTGGCGGGTTACGACCGCTATTTCCAAATCGTGCGCTGCTTCCGCGACGAGGATTTGCGCGCCGACCGCCAACCCGAATTCACGCAAATCGACTGCGAAATGTCGTTCGTCGAGCAGGAGGACATCATCGGCGTGTTCGAGCGCTGGGCCAAACACATGTTCCGCACGGTGCTGGGCATCGAGTTCGCCGAGCCGTTCCGCCGGATGCCGTGGATCGAAGCGATGGAAAAATACGGCTCGGACAAACCCGACCTGCGTTTCGGCATGGAGTTCGCCGACCTGACGGCGTTGGCCAAAGGGCACGGGTTCAGCGTCTTCGACGATGCGGAGTATGTCGCTGGATTCGCCGCGACGGGCTGTGCGGCGTACACGCGCAAGCAAATCGACGCGCTCACCGAATACGTCAAACGTCCGCAGGTCGGTGCCAAAGGGCTTATCTGGATTCGTCTGGATGCCGACGGAACGGCCAAATCGTCGGTCGACAAGTTTTTCGCGCCCGACGAGGTGCGTGTGCTGGCCGAGCGGTGCGGGGCGCAGACGGGCGATATGGTCTTCGTGCTGTGTGGCCCGAAATTCAAAACCCTGACGCAGTTGTGCGCGCTCCGTCTGGAGGTGGCCCAGCAACTGGGCCTGCGCGACCCGCAAAAGTTCGCCCCGCTGTGGGTCGTGGACTTCCCGATGTTCGAGTGGGACGACGAAACGCAGCGCTGGTATGCGATGCACCACCCGTTCACCTCGCCCAAACCCGAAGACGTGCCCTATCTGACGGGCGATCCGGGACGCGTGCGGGCGAATGCCTACGACTTCGTGTGCAACGGCACCGAAATCGGCGGCGGTTCGATTCGTATCCACGATGCCAAGTTGCAGGCGCAGATATTCGATTGTTTGGGCTTCACGCCCGAACGCGCGCAGGAGCAGTTCGGCTTCCTGATGAATGCGTTCAAGTTCGGCGCGCCCCCTCACGGCGGGCTGGCGTTCGGGTTCGACCGGTTGTGCTCGCTGTTCGGCGGGTCGGAGTCGATTCGCGACTACATCGCCTTCCCGAAGAACAACGCGGGCCGCGACGTGATGCTCGATGCGCCGTCGTTCATCGACCGCGCGCAGCTGGACGAACTCTATCTCGAACTCCGCAAACCGGAAGAATAACGGCGTCGCACGCTGTGCGGCCCGAAACGACGAAGCCACCCGGCCTTTATAGGCGGGTGGCTTCGTTCATAGATGCGTGTAGGCCGCGAATCGTCACACCTCCAACAAGAATTTGAACGGTTTGGCGACCGGTTTGAATTGTGCCGTGACGTCGCCGACGAAAGTCCGGCCGCTGCCGGCCATTTGCAGTTTCCGTTCGGGCGTCCCTCTCGAGAAATCGACCCGCGTCAGATCGACCCAGAAGACCTGCATGTTCAGCGTCGGCTGGAAATAATAAACCTTGTTTTTCTGGTCGCTGACCGAAATCCACTGCGTCGACGAAATGTGCGGTTGGTCGGGCGTCGTGATGCCGTAGGGCACGGCCACGTTGCGCATGACCGAAAAAACGGTCGGCACGGCGATTTTCGGGTCGGCGTTCTGATCCGCCGCGTCGATGTAGAACGACGCCCGCACGAAACGGTCGGACGAACGGTTCGTTCCCGGCAGCATCACGAGCCCGCCGATTTGCTTCCAGTAGTTGTTGACGGCCAGCTGCTGCGGATAGAACGGCGAATTGGTCAGCACTTGGTACTGCCGGCCGTGGTGGATGTTCAGTTCGCCGTCGATGTATTCCAGAATCGCGCTGTCGCCCGAAGGGTCGGAAATCGCCATGTGCAGACGCGAATGCTTGCCGCCCGGCAGGTCGGGAGCGTCGATGCGGAACGTCTGTTTCGCGAGTTCGGCGACGGCTTCGTCGACCGTCGCGAAGTTGTCCAGCACGTATTGCGTCCAGATGCTCATGCCCATGACAGGCCGGTTGTCGCCTCCGGGGCGTTCGTAGACCGATTCGGGCAGGAAGAGCAGATTGGCGACCAGCCCGGCTTCGTTCATGCCCTCCGAAACGCCGATGTCGTAGCCCGTCGCCGCAATCGAGCCGTATTTCGACGTCCAGAATACGGTGTTGTCCGTGTTCGCGCCGCGGCGTGCGATGCCGCGCGGAAAGAGATAAAGATTCGTGTGCAGGTCTTCGGCCCAGTCCATCGTGCGGCCCGTAGCGACCATTCCGTCGGGGCCCAGATAGACTGCCCGCGAACAGGCCATGACGTATTGCTGCATCAGCGCGAGCGCCCCGAAACAGCAAAGACCCAAGAAAATTGTTTTCATCGTGTGTAGATTTTTGGTGACAGCCGTTCCGTTGCAAAACCGATGCAAAAATGCAAAAAGGGATGCCATTTTCAGGCACCCCCTTTTTTCGTTTTTCCATTATTGTTATTATTCCTTGACGCAACGGACAGGAAAAGCGTATGCACGAGCGTTGCCGGCTGCTACGAACAAGACGGAATCATAGAAATCTAAACTCCCACCCCTCGCCGAACCTGAGCTGCTCGGAGAGCTACTCCAATAAAATCCTCTGGCTCCGACAGTTGATACTGCTCCGGTACTGCAATTACGATAGCCGGAGCAAGAATAAAAGTCCGTTTTACCCTCTTGCCACTTGGGAAATCCATCTTCTTTTGTTTCGTAATGGAAGAAATAGCCACGTTGTGTAGTCAACGTTGTGGTAGCCTTGTTGGACGGCCAAGAACCATCCGATTGACGATTGGCGATGTTGAAATTGTTTTCAGCATAATTTTCCTCTTTGTCGGCTTTCGCTGTGAAACCTATACCTGATTTGGAGAAAGCTATCCATAAATCTGCGGGTGCCACACGGTAACCTTTGGGACATGGGTCGAAAATAGACTGCTGCATATTACTCTTGTGCGGATATTCATATCCGAACGGATTTCCCCAAAGATTATCATTCGTTTTGCTTACCCAATCGCCGCTGGTAGTAATAAAGTGGGTCGGATTCTTCGTAACATACTCGATCATCCACGTGTCGACCGGAACAGTCTCTCCATTAAGTTCTTTTTCGGTCACGTCATTCCCACCCAGTAAGGTCGCCAAATTGATTTCTCGAGAGGTGTCTCCGAGATTATATGCAGTGGTTCCTGTCGCTCCGGCATAAGTTGTCA
>CAZGYX010000069.1:0-4456 GCA_964530735.1 uncultured Alistipes sp.
ATTATTCCGTATGGATGAAATTATATGCTGGCGGATATTGTAGTTTCGATATGAAAGTGGACTTTGAAGATGACTATTCAATCACATTATATTTTGACGGTTCTGCGTATCCTGAAAAAGGAGCAGGTTGGTTCAAAGGTTCGTTAGATATTCGTGACGGGGAGAATCGAAGGAGTGTTGATGTCTATTTTTATTGGAATAAGGATATTGACGATTGGACGATCTATAATAGTAAAAATGACCGGACAGTTGTTGCGTTTTTTCGGAAAGGGTAGAGTGTGATTAGTCAAATATAAAACCGATTGATTTTCAGAAAAAGCGAGCGAGCGGTTCGACCTTTGGGTCGAACCGCTCGCTCGTATCGAATCGTCGGAATTATTCCGAGACGATCGCTTCGCTCGGGCAGACGCCTGCGCACGTGCCGCAGTCGATGCACTTGCCGGGGTCGATGACGTAGATGTCGCCAGCCGAGATTGCCTCTACCGGGCATTCGCCGATGCAGGTGCCGCAAGCGACGCACGAATCAGTGATTTTGTAAGCCATGTTCTTGAATTTTTAGTGTGTTTGTGTATTCTCGTATTGCAAATATAGCCAATTATTCGATAATATCAAATCCCGTGTAGGGAATCAGTACTTCGGGAATGCGGATTCCGTCGGGCGTCTGGAAGTTTTCGAGCAGCGCGGCCACGATGCGCGGCAGGGCCAGCGACGAACCGTTGAGCGTGTGGGCCAGCTGCGTTTTCTTCTCCGCGTCGCGGTAGCGCAGTTTCAGCCGGTTGGCTTGGAACGACTCGAAGTTCGATACCGACGAAACCTCCAACCAGCGTTTCTGCGCTTCGGAGTAGACCTCGAAATCGTAGGTCAGCGCCGACGTGAACGACATGTCGCCGCCGCACAGCCGCAGGATGCGGTAGGGCAGTCCGAGCGATTTTACCAAACCCTCGACGTGGGCCACCATGCCGTCGAGCGCTTCGTAGGAACGGTCGGGCAGGCTCAACTGCACGATTTCCACCTTGTCGAACTGGTGCAGCCGGTTCAGTCCGCGCACGTCCTTGCCGTAGGAGCCCGCCTCGCGGCGGAAGCAGGGCGTATAGGCGGTCATCTTGACCGGAAAATCCTTTTCGTCGAGAATGACATCGCGAAAAATGTTCGTCACGGGCACTTCCGCCGTCGGCACTAAATAAAAATTGTCGACCGTCGCGTGGTACATCTGCCCCTCCTTGTCGGGGAGCTGTCCCGTGCCGAAGCCCGATGCTTCGTTGACCATCACGGGCGGTTCGACCTCCTGATAGCCCGCTTTGGTGTTGTAGTCCAAGAAATAGTTGATGAGGGCCCGTTGCAGCCGTGCGCCCTTGCCTTTGTAGACGGGGAATCCCGCGCCGGTGAGTTTCACGCCCAAATCGAAGTCGATGATGTCGTACTTGCGGGCCAGCTCCCAGTGGGGCAGCGCCCCGTCGCCGAGTTTCGTGTAGTTTTCCACCAGTTTCACCACGAGGTTGTCCTCGGCGGTTTTGCCTTCGGGCACGATGTCGGCCGGGAAGTTGGGCAGCGTCACCAGCGTGCCCTGCAACTCCTCCTGCACGGCGTTCGATTCGGTTTGCAGACGGGCGGACTGTTCTTTGAGGTCGGCGACGAAGCGTTTGCGTTCTTCGGCTTCGTCGCGTTTGCCCTGACCCATCAGGGCGCCGATCTCTTTGGCGGCCTTGTTCTGGGCGGCCAGCGTGTTGTCCAGTTCGGTCTGGATGGCTTTCCGGCGGTCGTCCAACGCAAGGATTTTGTCGATGACGGGAGCCGCATCGACTCCTTTCTTGGCCAGTTTGCGGACGGCGGCCGCCTTGTCGTCGCGGATTTGCTTGATGGTCAGCATGGTTTATTTCGTGAATTTGAGTTTTCGGATTACGCGGGACAAAAGTACAAAACAATTCCCGAAATTGTGTATTTTTGTCCGAATTAAAATTCGGGCCGGTCTTGCGGCGCACGTCGCGCAGGCCGTTCCGCGTCTCGGCTTTCCATGAAAAAATCCGTCGAATTGCTCGCTCCCGCCCGGGATTACGTTTCGGCCGTCGCCGCCGTCGATTACGGGGCCGACGCCGTCTACATCGGCGGGGCGCGGTTCGGGGCACGGCAGGCAGCGGGCAATCCGGTCGAAGAGATCGCCCGCGTCGCCGACTACGCCCACCGCTATGGCGTGCGGGTGCATGCGACGCTCAATACGCTGTTGCAGGACAGCGAGTTGGCCGATGCCGAACGGCAGGCCCGCGAGTTGATTTCGGCCGGTGTCGACGCGCTCATCGTGCAGGACATGGCCCTGCGGCGGATGAACCTGCCGGTCGAGTTGCACGCTTCGACCCAGATGTTCAACCGTTCGCCCGAAGGGGCGCACTTTTTGGCCGAGGCGGGTTTCGCGCGGGTCATTCTCGAACGCGCCCTTTCGTTGGAGGAGATACGGGCCGTCTGCGCCGCTACGACGGCCGAAGTCGAGTGCTTCGTGCACGGGGCGATTTGCGTCGGATACAGCGGCCGGTGTTTCCTGTCGCGGTCGATGTCGGCGCGCAGCGGCAATCGCGGCGCATGCAGCCAGCCCTGCCGGCAGACGTGGGACCTGACCGACGGGCGCGGGCACCGTTACATCGCGGGCAAACACCTGTTGTCGGTGCGCGACCTGAATCTTTCGGGGCACATCGGCGATTTGCTCGACGCGGGGGTCTCGTCGTTCAAAATCGAGGGGCGGCTCAAAGATACGGGGTACATCAAAAACGTCGTGGCTTATTACCGTCGTGCCGTCGACGGGGCGTTGGCCGTGCGGCCGCATCTGCGGCGGGCATCGGTGGGCGAAAGCATGCCCGACTTCACGCCCGACCCCGCCAAGAGTTTCACGCGCGGCGAATCGGCTTGGTTTTTCGACGGCCGGCGGGCCGGTGTCGCGTCGTTCGATACGCCCAAGTCGGTCGGCGAACCGTTGGGGTGCGTGAAGCAGCTTTTGCGCGACGGGTTCCGGCTCGACCGTTCTGGCGTTTCGCTTGCTGCGGGCGACGGAATCTGCTTCGTTTCGCCGGCCGGCACGTTCGGCACGAACGTCAATGCCGTCGCGGGCGACATCATCCGACCCAACCGCATGGAGGGCATCGCGGTCGGGGCGGCGGTCTATCGGAATTTCGATTTGCACTTCAATAAGTTGCTGGAACACAGCCGCACGCGGCGTGTCATTCCGGCTGCGGCGACGGTGGAACTTTCCCGCGAGGGCGTGCGCTTCTCCTGCACCGACTGCGAGGGGGTGGCCGCCAGCGCCGGGCGGACGATGACGCTCGAACCGGCTCGCGACATCGAAGCCAATGCTGCGACCGTCCTTACGCAGGCCGCTCGGAGCGGCGATACGGTTTTCGCCGTGCGCGACGTCGCGGTCTCGGGGGCGGAGTGGTTCGTACCGGCATCGGCCGTCGCCGAACTGCGGCGCGAAACGCTCGACCGGCTCTTGCAGGCGCGTCTTGCGCGTCCTTTGCCGCACCGTATTCTGCCCGAAAATTCGGCGGCCCGCTATCCGTCGGAGCGCATGGCCGCCGACGAGAATGTCACCAACCGGTTGGCCGAAGCCTTCTATCGCGACCACGGGGTGCGCGAAATCGCCGCGCCGTTGGAGTTCGCCCCGTCGACCGTCGGCAGTTGCGTCATGCGGTCGGCCTATTGTCTGCGGCGCGAGCTGGGGCAATGCCTGAAAGAGCGTCCGACGCTTCGCGGCGACCTTTATTTGGAGCACGGCGCGTTCCGTTATCGGCTCGATTTCGATTGCGGCCGGTGCGAAATGGCGCTGGTCGATTGCAGCCGGAATGCGCGGAGCCCGCGAACCGAAAATAATTCGTAGTTTTGTACTCCTAAACAGCCTACACACGCACCATGCAGCAGCAACTGACGCCCGATTTCGACGATTACGAACTGATCGATTCCGGGAACTTTGAAAAACTCGAACGGTTCGGCGCTTATGTGACGCGGCGTCCCGAGCCGCAGGCCATTTGGCATCCGACGCTTCCCGAGTCGGAGTGGCTGCGGGCCGATGCGTCGTTCGTGCGCGACGGCCGCAGCGACGAGCGGGGCGAATGGCACCTGCGGCCGCAGATGCCCGACCGCTGGACGGTCGATTACCGTTACCGCGACATGCACCTGCGGATGCGCTTGGGGCTTACGTCGTTCAAGCACGTGGGCATCTTTCCCGAACAGGCCGCCAACTGGAATTTCATTTACGACCGCTGTTCGGAACTTGCGGAAGCCGGAAAATCCGGCGTGCGGGTCTTGAACCTCTTTGCCTATACGGGCGGGGCCACGTTGGCGGCACGGGCGGCCGGTGCCGAAGTGACGCACGTCGATTCGGTGCGGCAGGTCGTTACGTGGGCGCGCGAGAACATGGAATCGAGCGGTTTGGACGGCGTGCGCTGGATGGTGGAGGACGCCTTGAAGTTCGTGC
>CAZGYX010000070.1:0-4423 GCA_964530735.1 uncultured Alistipes sp.
CCCAGCACGTTGCGCGCGAACTCGATGACGGCGCACTGCATGCCGAGGCAGATGCCCAAGAACGGGATGTCGTTCGTGCGGGCGTACTGCACGGCCACGATTTTGCCCTCGATGCCGCGATTGCCGAATCCGGGAGCCACCAGAATGCCCGCCATCGACCCGAGCTGGTCAGCGACGTTTTCGGGTGTCAGCTTCTCGGAGTTGACGTAGCGCAGCTTGACCTTGCAGTCGTTGACCGCACCGGCGTGGATGAACGATTCGCTGATAGACTTATAGGCGTCGGGCAGTTCGGTGTATTTGCCGACCAGCGCGATTTCGATTTTCCGCGACGGGTGCTTGATTTTCTCGACGATCGCCCGCCAAGCGGCCATGTCGGGCTCCTGCTCGGAGGGCAGGTTCAGTTTGTCGAGCACCACCTCGTCGAGATGCTGTTCGTGCATTTTGAGCGGCACCTCATAAATGGTCGGCACGTCGATAGACTCCATTACGGCGTTGGCGTCGACGTTGCAGAACAAGGCCACCTTGCGCCGCAGGTTCATCGTCAACGGGTGCTCCGTGCGCAGCACGAGGATGTCGGGCTGCAAACCGTTTTCCAGCAGGGCCTTCACGGAATGCTGGGTCGGTTTGGTTTTCAACTCGCCCGAAGCGGCCATGTAGGGAATCAGCGTCAGGTGCACCAGCGCCGTATTGCGGTACCCGAGCTGGTAACGCAACTGGCGCACCGACTCGATGAACGGCAGCGACTCGATGTCGCCCACCGTGCCGCCGATTTCGGTGATGATGATGTCGTACTCCTTGCGCTGGGCCAGCAGCTGGATGCGCCGTTTGATTTCGTCCGTGATGTGCGGGATGACCTGCACGGTCTTGCCCAGATACTCGCCCTTGCGCTCCTTCTCGATGACGCTCTTGTAGATTTTGCCGGTCGTGACGTTGTTGGCTTTCGACGTGGGCTGGTTCGTGAAGCGTTCGTAGTGACCCAAGTCGAGGTCGGTCTCGGCGCCGTCCTCCGTCACGTAGCACTCGCCGTGCTCGTAGGGATTGAGCGTGCCGGGGTCGACGTTGATGTAAGGGTCCAGCTTCTGAATGGTCACCGAGTAACCGCGCGCCTGCAACAGCCGCGCAATCGACGCCGAGATGATGCCCTTGCCGAGCGACGAGGCGACACCCCCCGTCACGAAAATGTATTTGGGTTTTCCTAATTTCATGTCCGGTTTCTATCTATTTTTCCTTGTTTTCAGCGGGTTCCTGTTGCGCTTCGCGGTCGATGAGCTTCACCTTCTCGATTGCGGCGGACATCTCCGCGCGGATGCGGTCGATTTTGGCCCGCACGTCGGCCACCAGCGCGTCGGCGTTCTTCGATTTGGCGAAAAATCCGATGTTGTTCTCCAACAGCGCGATTTCCTGTTCCATTTGGCGCACCTTATTATAAAGGCGTTCGCGCTCCGAGTGCAGCCGGCGGTCGCCCGACGCCTTCATCGCCGAAACCTTGTCGCGAAAACGGTTCATCGACCGGTCGCGCGCCGACCCGCGCAGCGTAGCGAACAGCGCATCGGCCGCCGCCTTGTAGCGTTTCTGGACGGCCTCCTTTTGCTTGATAGGCACGAACCCGATTTCGCTCCAACGGCGCTGGAAGTCGCGGACGACCTCGAAATCGCCCGATGCGACATCGGCCGCCTCCATTTCGTCCAACAAGGCGAGTTTCTTGCGCAGGTTCTCCTCCTGCTCGCTGTCCACGCCCGAAAAATGGGCGGCCTTGCGCTCGAAAAACTTGTCGCAGGCGGCGCGAAAACGCTTCCACACGGCATCCGAATGGCGGTGCGACACGGCTCCGATCGCTTTCCAGCGAGCCTGCAACGCAATCAGTTCGTCGGTCGTCGTCTTCCAGTCCTCGCTCTCGCAGAGCGATTCGGCCGCCTCGCACAACTCGTTCTTCAACTGGAGATTATGGTCCATTTCGGCTTTGACTTCGGCGTAAAACGCCCGTTTGCCCTCGAAAAATTTGTCGCAGGCGGCACGGAAACGCTCGTAGATGCGGTTGTTCTCTTTCTTGGGAGCGAAACCGATCGTCTTCCACGTCTTCTGAATCTCCAGCAGCCGGTCGCTCGCCTTGTTCCACTCCTTGCGGGTGGTCGACGGGCGGGCGCACAACTCTTCGACGGCGACGCACAGTTCGGTTTTCAGTTCGAGGTTTTTCAGCTGCTCGGCTTTGAGCGCCTCGAAATGCTCCTGATGCAACTTGTTGATGCGGGTCGAAGCGGCCTTGAAACGCTCCCACAGCAACTCTTTGTATTCGTTCGCCACCGGGCCCGTCTCGCGCCACTCGTCGTGCAGCTTCTGCAACTTGCGCGACGCCTCGACGATCGACGGATCGACCATGAGCGATTCGGCCGCCTCGCACAGCGCCACTTTCCGCTCGTAGTTCTTTTTCAGGTCGAGATCCCGCAGCTCTTTATTGATCTTAATAAAATTGTAAAAATTCTCGACATGCAGGTTGTAGGTCTCCCACACATCCTTGACGTGCTGGACGGGCACCAGTCCGGTATCTTTCCAGCGTTGTTGCAGTTCGCGGAATTTCGTGAAAGTGTGGTTCAGCGTCTCATCCGAATTGACCAGCTCTTTCAGCTCCTCGATGATGCCCAATTTCGTCCGGTAGTTCGCCTCCTGTTCGGCTTCGAGCCCCGCGATGAACTCGTCGCGGCGCTGGCGGTACTCCTTGAACAGATCTTTCAGCCGCACTTCGGCATCGTCGGCGGCCGGCTCGAACGCCTCCTCGCTCCCTCCGGCCTCGACGAACGCGCGGCGGGCCGTTTCGACTTCGGCGCGGCGCAGGCGGTAGAAAGCGATTTTCAACGCCTCGATGTCGCGGCGAATCGACTGCACGGGTCGCTCGGCCAACAGCTGTGCGAACAAGTCGAGCAGTTCGCCCTTGCTTTTGCCCGCGAATCGGTCTTCGGACGACGCACCGTCCGCCGATTCGGCCAGTTCCGCTTCGGCGGCCTCCTCGTCCGTTTCGCCCTCGATTTCCAGCCCGGCCTGCCGAGCGGCGAGCGCGGCATCTTCGTCCGCGAAATCCACTTGCGGGACATCTCCGGCCGGTTCATCGGCCGATTGCACGACGGGCGTTCCCGTCGCGGCAGGCACGGCGGGACAGGGCGATTCGGCGACCGGTCCGGTCGCAGGGGAGGAGGGTTGCTCCGCTTCAGCCGCAAGGCTGACGGGCTCTTCGGGAGCAGCGGGCGTCGGTTTTTCTGTTGCCATTTCGATGTCGGTTTCCGCTTCCGTCCGCCGGAAGCGCGTACATTCGGCAAATATAGCGATTTTATGCTGAAAAATCGCGTTCCGTCGGAAATTTGCCGAAAATTCGCTATATTCGCGGAACGACATCCGACACTCGGAAACGCCCCATGAAACCCGACCCGAAATACCGCATCCTGCTGGTCGACGACGAACCGGACATCCTCGAATTCGTCCGCTACAATCTGGTGAAGGAGGGGTATGCGGTCTTCACGGCCGGCGACGGCGCCGAAGCCCTGCGCAAGGCCGCCGAATGCCGCCCGCACCTGATTCTGCTCGACATGATGATGCCCGTCATGGACGGCATCCAGACGTGCCGAGCCATTCGCCGGGATTCCGCCCTGTGCGACACGATGGTGGTTTTTCTGTCGGCGCTGGGCGAAGAACAGCAGCAGCTCAACGGGTTCGACGTCGGGGCGGACGACTACCTGACGAAACCGATCAAGATGAAACTGCTCGTCAGCCGCGTGCAGGCATTGCTGAAACGGGTGCCGGCGACGGCCGTCGCGCCCCCCGCGACGGAGGAGCCGGCCGGCACGCCCCCGCCGGACGACCGCATCGAAATCGACAGCGCGAGCCACACGGTGCGCTACGGCACCCGAAGCATCGCCCTGCCGCGCAAGGAGTTCGCCCTGCTCGAACTGCTGTGCACGTCGCCCGGCAAACTGATTCCGCGCGAGGAGATCTATTCGCGGGTCTGGGGCCCCGAAGTGGTCGTGGGCGACCGCACGATCGACGTGCACATCCGCAAACTGCGTCAGAAAATCGGCGAACGCCACATCGTCACGGTCAAAGGCATCGGCTACCGGTTCGAGCCGTAAAGCGTTTTTGCCGAAAAATTTGCACGGATGCGAAAAAACGCGTATTTTTACTAATCGTTTGCGGCGCGGGCTCGACCGGCCTGCGCGGGCGTGTGCGACAAGGCTATTTTTAGAAAAGTACAACAAAAAACAGATAAGCAAGATGATTATCATGGTTCTCAACTGCGGCTCGTCGTCGATCAAATACCAGGTGATCGACATGGAAGCCGCATCGAGCAAACTGCTCGCGAAAGGCTTGGTCGAACGAATCGGACTGCCCGAAGGCGACCTGACCCACAAACCCGTCGGCAAGACGCCGTTCGAGCTGC
>CAZGYX010000071.1:0-4234 GCA_964530735.1 uncultured Alistipes sp.
TCGAGATTTTCGACCTCGCCGACGAGGTGAAGGTTTCCAAAAATACGTTGAAAAAGGCGGTGGGCCGGAAACTGGCCGCCCGCGTGCTTTCGACTTGGGTCGAGGACTTCGTGGACGAGGATACGGGCGAGGTGGTCTCCATCGAGCGCAACAACGTCATCGTCGACCGCGAAACGGTGCTCGAAGAGGAGCATATCGACCAGATTATCGAGAGCGGTGCCAAGACCATTCTCCTGCACAAGGAGAATCAGTCGGGCATCGACTTCTCCATTATTTACAATACGTTGCAGAAAGACCCCTGCAACTCCGAAAAAGAGGCGGTGGTCTACATCTACCGCCAGTTGCGCGCTTCGGAGCCGCCCGATGAGGCGACCGCGCGCGATGTCATCGAGAAGCTGTTCTTCTCGGACAAACGCTACGACTTGGGCGACGTGGGCCGTTACCGCATCAACAAGAAGCTGGCGCTGGACATCGACCCGGCTGTCCGCACGTTGACGCGCGAGGACATCATCGCCATTATCAAATACCTGATCCAGCTCATCAACTCGAAAGCCGAAGTGGACGACATCGACCACTTGTCGAACCGTCGTGTCCGCACTGTCGGCGAGCAGTTGTCGAACCAGTTCTCGGTCGGCTTCGTCCGCATGGCCCGCACCATTCGCGAGCGCATGAACGTGCGCGACAACGAGGTCTTCACGCCCGTCGACCTGATCAACGCCAAAACGTTGTCGTCGGTCATCAATTCGTTCTTCGGCACGTCGCAGTTGTCGCAGTTCATGGACCAGATCAACCCGCTGGCCGAGATTACGCACAAACGCCGTTTGTCGGCCCTCGGCCCCGGCGGTCTGTCGCGCGACCGCGCCGGTTTCGAGGTGCGAGACGTGCACTATACCCACTACGGACGTCTGTGTCCCATCGAGTCGCCGGAAGGCCCGAACATCGGTCTGATTTCGTCGTTGTGCGTCTACGCGAAAATTTCGCCGATGGGCTTCATCGAGACCCCCTATCGCAAAGTCGAGGGCGGGAAAATCGACTTGGACAATTCGCACATCCGCTACTACTCGGCCGAAGAGGAGGAGGGCCAAATCGTCGCGCAGTCGAACATGCCGATCGACGACGAGGGCCACTTCCTGCAACCCGAGCGTATCAAGGCGCGCGAGGGTGCCGACTTCCCCGTCGTCACGGCCAATGAGGTGACGCTGATGGACGTCGCGCCGAACCAAATCGCGTCGATTGCCGCCAGCCTGATTCCGTTCTTGGAGCACGACGACGCCAACCGTGCCCTGATGGGTGCGAACATGATGCGTCAGGCCGTGCCGCTGGTAACGACCGAAGCGCCGATCGTCGGTACCGGTCTCGAAAAGGACATGATCATCGACAGCCGCATTCAAATCGTTGCGGAGGGCGACGGCGAGGTAACGTTCGCCGATGCCACGAAGATTCAGATCAAGTACGACCGCACGCCCGACGAGGTGCTGGTGTCGTTCGCACCCGAAGTCACGACCTACGACCTGCCGCGCTACCAGCGCACGAACCAGAATACGTCCGTGACGTTGAAGCCGACCGTGCTGACGGGCGCGCGCGTGAAAAAAGGCCAGATTCTGACGGAGGGCTACTCGACGCAGGCCGGCGAGCTGGCACTGGGCCGCAACCTGAAAGTGGCTTACATGCCGTGGAAAGGGTACAACTTCGAGGATGCTATCGTCATCTCGGAGCGTATCCAGCGCGAGGACATCTATACTTCGGTGCACGTCGATGAATACATCATGGAGGTGCGCGACACCAAACGCGGTGTCGAGGAGCTGACGGCCGACATTCCGAACGTTTCGGAGGACGCCACGAAAGACCTCGATGCGAACGGTATCATCCGCGTCGGTGCCAACGTCGAGCCGGGCGACATCCTCATCGGTAAAATCACGCCGAAAGGCGAAAGCGACCCGTCGCCCGAAGAGAAACTGCTGCGCGCCATTTTCGGCGACAAGGCGGGCGACGTGAAGGACGCTTCGTTGAAGGCGCAGCCCTCGCTGCACGGTACGGTCATCGGGACGCGGTTGTTCAGCCGCGCCAACAAGGACGCCAGCAAGAAGGGCAAGAGCACCGAAAAGGTACAGCTGGAGAAAATCGACGAGCAGTTCGTGGCCGACATCGCCGACCTGACGAAACGCCTCGTGGCCAAATTGTGGTCGCTGCTGCAAGGCAAGACCACGACGGGCATCACCGACTACTACGGCGTCGAGCTCTATCCTGCCGGCACCAAGTTCACGCAGAAGCTGTTGGACGAACTCTCCCGCAAGACCGTCGACGAAAAGACGGGTGCGGCGATGGGCTATCTCAACCTCGGTGTTTGCAACTGGACGGGCGATGCGCACATCGACGAACTGATCGAAACGACGGTCAACAACTACACGATCGAGTGGAAAAAGGCCGACGCCAAGACCAAGCGCGAGAAATACAACCTCACGAACGGCGACGAGCTGCCGCAGACGGGCGTCATCCAAATGGCGAAGGTCTACATCGCCAAGAAACGCAAGCTGAAAGTGGGAGACAAAATGGCCGGACGTCACGGTAACAAGGGTATCGTGGCGAAGGTCGTGCGCGACGAGGACATGCCGTTCCTCGAAGACGGTTCGATCGTCGACATCGTGCTGAACCCGCTGGGCGTGCCCTCGCGTATGAACTTGGGCCAGATTTACGAGGCCGTGCTCGGTTGGGCGGGCCGCGAACTGGGCGTGAAGTTCGCAACGCCGATTTTCGACGGTGCTTCGCTCGAACAAATCAACGAGTACGTCGCCCAAGCGGGTCTCCCGCGCAGCGGCCGCACCTATCTGTACAACGGCGAGACGGGCGAACGCTTCGACCAGCCCGCTACGGTCGGCGTGACCTACTTCTTGAAACTGGGCCACATGATCGACGACAAGATGCACGCGCGTTCGATCGGTCCGTACTCGCTCATCACCCAGCAGCCGCTGGGCGGTAAGGCGCAGTTCGGCGGTCAGCGTTTCGGTGAAATGGAGGTTTGGGCGCTCGAAGGCTTCGGCGCCGCCAACATCCTGCAAGAGATTCTGACCGTGAAGTCCGACGACGTGACGGGCCGTGCGAAGGCTTACGAAGCGATCGTCAAGGGCGACAACCTGCCCAAGCCGGGCATCCCCGAAGCGATGAACGTCCTGCTGCACGAGTTGCGCGGTCTGGCGCTGTCCATCAAATTGGAGTAGAGTTTATTAAGTAAGAAACGAGGATAAGAAGAACTAAGTCCTATGTCAAGCAAAGACAATAAAGCGAATACCGGTTACAGCCGCATTTCGATCGGTCTGGCTTCGCCCGAAGAGATTCTGGCGCAGTCGAGCGGCGAGGTGCTCAAGCCGGAGACGATCAACTACCGCACCTACAAACCCGAACGCGACGGTCTGTTCTGCGAGCGGATTTTCGGTCCGGTGAAAGACTACGAGTGCCATTGCGGAAAGTACAAGCGTATCCGCTACAAGGGCATCGTCTGCGACCGCTGCGGTGTGGAGGTGACCGAGAAAAAGGTGCGCCGCGAGCGTATGGGGCACATTTCGTTGGTCGTGCCGGTGGTGCATATCTGGTATTTCCGGTCGCTGCCCTCGAAAATCGGCTACCTGCTGGGGATTCCGACCAAGAAACTCGAAGCGATCATCTACTACGAACGCTACGTCGTCATCAACGCCGGCGCCGCTTCGGAGCAGGGCATCGAGAAACTGGCGACGCTCTCCGAAAAGGAGTACCTCGACGTCTTGGCCGCGCTGCCGAAAGGCAACCAGTCGCTCGACGACAGCGATCCCAACAAATTCATCGCCCAAATGGGTGCCGAAGCCATTTACACGCTGCTGAAAGAGGTCGACCTCGACTCGATGTCCTATGCCCTGCGGCACAAGGCGTCGACCGAAACGTCGATGCAGCGCAAGGCCGAAGCCCTCAAACAGCTGAACGTCATCGAGTCGTTCCGTGCGTCGGAGGGCAAGAACCGTCCCGAATGGATGGTGTTGAGCGTCATTCCGGTCATCCCGCCCGAGTTGCGTCCGCTGGTGCCGCTGGACGGCGGCCGCTTCGCGACGTCGGATTTGAACGACCTCTATCGCCGTGTCATCATCCGCAACAACCGTCTGAAACGACTCATCGAAATCAAGGCTCCGGAGGTCATCCTGCGCAACGAAAAACGTATGTTGCAGGAGGCCGTCGATTCGCTGTTCGACAACTCGCGCAAGAGCAATGC
>CAZGYX010000072.1:0-4192 GCA_964530735.1 uncultured Alistipes sp.
GCGAGGCCGGCGACAACGTAGGTCTGCTGCTCCGCGGTATCGACAAGAAAGAGGTAAAACGCGGTATGGTCGTTGCCAAACCGGGTTCGATTACCCCGCACACCGAGTTCACCGCCGAGGTCTATATCCTGAAGAAAGAAGAGGGTGGCCGTCACACGCCGTTCCACAACAACTATCGTCCCCAGTTCTATCTGCGTACGATGGACGTAACGGGTGAGGTTCATCTGCCCGATGGTGTCGACATGGTTATGCCGGGTGACCACGTAACCATCACCGTGAAGCTGATCTACCCCGTCGCTCTGAACGAGGGTCTGCGTTTCGCTATCCGCGAGGGCGGCCGTACGGTAGGTGCCGGTCAGATCATCAAGATTGTCGAGTAATACAACCCGGCAACAGGTGCGGAATTCCGGTTCCGCACCCTTTTTAGGAGCATAGTTCAAGGGTAGAATAGCGGTCTCCAAAACCGTTGATGGGAGTTCGAATCTCTCTGCTCCTGCCAGAATAAAAAGGGAAACGAGTATGTTCAATTACTTCAAGGAATCTTACAACGAGCTGGTCAACAAAGTGACTTGGCCGACTTTTCCGCAGTTGCAGAGCTCGACGGTCGTCGTGATGGTCGCATCGGTGATTTTCGCGGTGGTCGTGCTGGCGATGGACCTGACTTTCGAGAACATCATGGCTTTTATCTACAAAACGCTGGGTAATTTGTAAATCGGCGTGCAGCGATGAGTGAGATTGAAAAACAATGGTATGTCGTCCGGGCGATCGGGGGCAAAGAAAAAAAGGTCAAGGAGTACATCGAGGCCGAAGTTCGTCAAGACCATTTGGAAGAGTATATTTCCCAAGTACTGATTCCCACCGAAAAGGTCTATACCATCCGCAACGGCAAGAAAATCTCGAAAGAGAAGGTTTCTTACCCGGGTTACGTGTTGGTCGAGGCCGCATTCGTGGGCAAAATCCCGACATTGATTCGTAACATCCCCCACGTAATGGGATTTCTCGGCGATACGAAAGAGGACAGCCAACAGCTGAAAGCGACGCCTCTCCGTCCACAGGAGGTCGCGCGCATCCTCGGGCGTGTCGACGAGATGAACGCTACGGAGGAGGAAAACGAAACACCGTTCTTCGTCGGCGAGATCGTCAAGGTCACCGACGGGCCTTTCTCAAGCTTCCAGGGCACCGTCGAAGCCGTCGATAACGAGCGCAAGAAACTCACGGTATCGGTGAAGATATTCGGGCGCAAAACTCCTATGGAGTTGGGTTTCACACAAGTAGTCAAGGAATAATAAATCAAGGAAAACTATGGCAAAAGAGGTTGCTGCATTTATCAAGTTGCAGATCAAAGGTGGTGCCGCCAATCCTTCGCCTCCGGTAGGTCCCGCGTTGGGCTCGAAGGGAGTCAATATCATGGACTTCTGCAAGCAGTTCAACGCCCGCACGCAGGACAAGGCCGGCAAGGTGCTTCCGGTAATCATCAGCGTTTATGCCGACAAGTCGTTCGACTTCGTCGTGAAACAGCCGCCCGTAGCCATCCAGTTGAAGGAAGCAGCGAAAGTGCAGAAAGGTTCCGCTCAGCCCAACCGCGACAAGGTCGGGCAGGTGACGTGGGACCAGATCCGCGAAATCGCGCAGGACAAAATGCCCGACATGAACTGCTTCACGCTGGAATCGGCTATGCGTATGGTCGCCGGTACCGCCCGCAGCATGGGTCTCAATGTCGTCGGTGAATTTCCCAAACAGTGATCGAAAAGATGAGTAAATTGACAAAAAATCAAAAAAACGCCTACGCCAAGGTGGAAGCCGGTAAGGCTTACAAACTTTCGGAGGCCGCCGCTCTTCTGAAAGAGATTACGTTTACGAAATTCGACGCATCGGTGGACCTCGACGTACGTTTGGGCGTGGACCCGCGCAAGGCCAATCAGATGGTGCGCGGCGTCGTGACGCTTCCTCACGGAACGGGCAAGACGGTCCGCGTGCTGGTGCTCTGCACTCCCGAAAAGGAGGCCGAAGCAACGGCCGCAGGCGCGGATTACGTCGGACTGGACGAGTATGTCGACAAAATCAAGGGCGGTTGGACGGACGTGGATGTCATCATCTGCACGCCCAACGTCATGGGTAAAGTCGGCGCGCTCGGCCGTATTCTCGGTCCGCGCGGCCTGATGCCGAACCCCAAGACCGGTACGGTGACGATGGACGTCGCCAAAGCCGTGCAGGAGGTGAAATCGGGCAAAATCGACTTCAAGGTTGACAAGTTCGGTATCGTCCACACGTCGGTGGGTAAAATTTCGTTCACGCCCGAACAGATCGCCGACAATGCCGGCGAAGTGCTGGGCATGATCATCAAGTTGAAACCGGCTGCCGCCAAAGGTTCGTACGTGAAGAGTATCTACCTCTCGACCACGATGAGTCCGGGCTTGCAGATCGATTCCAAATCGGTAGAAACCAAATAAGAAGGAGGACCAAAGAGATGACAAAGGAAGAAAAAGCGGCCGTAATCGACGGCCTTGCCCAGCAGCTCCAAGATTATCCTCACTTCTATGTCGCCGACATCGAGGCGCTGAATGCCGAGCAGACCGCTGCTCTGCGTCGCAAGTGCTTCGAGAACGGCGTCAAGTTGGTGGTCGTGAAGAACACGCTGCTCAACAAGGCGCTGGAGAAGGTGGAGAAGGCGGATGCCGAGCTGGTAAGCGTATTGGAGGGTCCGACCTCCGTCATGTTCGCCGAAGTGGCCAAGGCTCCCGCGAAACTCATCAAGGAGTTCCGCAAGGAGTCCGACAAACCCGTGCTGAAAGCGGCTTTCGCCGAAGGATGCGTGTACGTGGGCGACGACAAGTTGGACGCTCTTTGCAACATCAAGTCGAAGGAGGAATTGCTCGGCGACATCATCGCGCTGCTGCAATCCCCGGCGAAGAATGTTATTTCCGCATTGCAGGCTAATGCCGGACAGAAGATTGCGGGCATCGTGAAGACGCTCGAATCGCGAAACAACTAATCAAACAGAAATCAAAAACAAAATTAAAGATCTACAACTATGGCAGACGTAAAGAAACTTGCTGAAGAACTGGTTAACTTGAAAGTTACCGAGGTGAACGAACTCGCACAGATCCTCAAGGAGGAATATGGCATCGAGCCGGCTGCTGCCGCTGTCGCCGTTGCAGCTCCCGCTGCCGGTGCAGGCGAAGCCGCTGCTGCCGAAAAGTCGACGTTCGACGTGATTCTGAAAAACGCCGGTCAAGCCAAACTTCAGGTCATCAAAGTCGTGAAAGACCTCGCAGGTCTCTCGCTGGGTGACGCGAAAGCTCTCGTAGACGGCGCTCCGAAGACGATCAAAGAGGGCGTTTCCAAAGAGGAGGCCGAGCAGATCAAAGGCCAACTCGAAGAGGCCGGTGCCGAAGTCGAGCTCAAGTAGCAGTGGCTACGGAGCCGTTACAGGCGGACAGGTATAGGGCTAACCGTGCGTTGGCTCTATGCCTTTTCTTGGTCTAAACCAACGGAAGTGCCGCACCGCGCGCTTCCCTACCTAATTCGGATTAACGATGCCCACAGCTAAACAACAACAAAGAATCAGCTTTTCGACAGTGAAGAACCGGGTGCCCTACCCGGATTTGCTGGAAGTACAGCTCAAATCGTTCCGGGACTTTTTCCAGATGGACACGACGGCCGAAAATCGCAAGAACGAAGGCCTCTACAAAGTGTTTCAGGAGAATTTCCCGATCACGGATACCCGGAACAATTTCGTTCTGGAATTCATCGACTATTATATCGACCCGCCGCGTTATACGATAGACGAGTGTTTGGAGCGCGGTTTGACGTACAGCGTGCCGCTGAAAGCCAAATTGAAGCTCTCCTGCACCGACCCCGAACACGAGGATTTCGACGTCGTGATTCAGGACGTCTATTTCGGGACGATTCCCTACATGACCGAACGGGGTACGTTCGTCATCAACGGTGCCGAGCGCGTGGTCGTTTCGCAGTTGCACCGTTCGCCGGGTGTCTTCTTCGGGCAGAGCATGCACACCAACGGCACCAAACTCTATTCGGCACGCATCATCCCGTTCAAGGGTTCGTGGATAGAGTTCGCTACGGACATCAACAACGTGATGTACGCCTACATCGACCGCAAGAAAAAATTGCCCGTCACGACGCTTCTGCGCGCGATCGGGTATGAGGCGGACCAGCAGATTCTCGAGAT
>CAZGYX010000073.1:0-3751 GCA_964530735.1 uncultured Alistipes sp.
AGTTCGGCGGCGACACCGACAACTGGATGTGGCCGCGCCATACGGGCGACTTCTCGGTTTTCCGCGTCTACGCCGGCCCCGACAACAAACCGGCCGACTATTCGCCCGAAAACCGCCCCTATCGCGCCGACAAATTTTTGAAAATCTCGCTCGGCGGGGTGAACGAGGGCGATTTCGCCATGGTCATGGGCTTCCCGGGTTCGACCCAGCGTTTCGCCACCTCCTACGAGTTGAACTACCTGCTCGACGTGCAGAATCCGCGCCGCATCTTCATTCGCGGCGAGCGGCAGAAGCTCTTGCGCGAGGACATGGAGGCCAGCGACGCCGTGCGCATCCAGTACGCCTCGAAATACGCCGGTTCGTCCAACTACTGGAAAAACGCTATCGGCATGTCGCGCGGATTGCGCAAATTGGGGGTCGTCGAACGCAAACAGCAGCAGGAGAGCGAGTTCCGGCAGTGGGCCGAGCGGAACACCCTGCCCGAAGAGGGCTACATGGACGCCCTGCCGAAAATCGAGACGGCCATGCAGCGGGTATCCGCTCCGGCGGGCGATTTGCTCTACCTTTCCGAAGCCTTTTTGCAGGCCGTCGAGCTGATGCGCCCCGTCACCGGACTATTAGACAAGCTCGAACCCAAGCAGGAGGCCGATTCGGCCAAGATCATGGCATGGCTCGGCAACTGGTACAAGAACTACAATCCGCCGACCGACCGCAAGGTGGCCAAACGCATGTTGCAAATCGCCCGTGAGGGGATGCACGAACTGCCGTCGTTCTACGCCGAAATCGTCGACAAGGAGTTCGGCGGCGATACCGGCGCCTACGTCGATTGCATCTACGACCGGTCGGCGTTCACTTCGCCCGAACGGCTCGCGGCGCTGCTCGCCGATTATTCGCCCGCAAAGGTCGCGGCCGACCCCGCCTATCCGTTCGTGAAATCGGTGTTGGAACTCTACGACCGGTTGCGCACCGCCCGCAGCGAAGGGTTCGCCGGCTATGAGGAGGGCCGCCGCAAGTACGTCGCCGGTCTGATGCTCCGGCAGCCCGGCAAGGCATGGGCTTCGGACGCCAACTTCACGATTCGTTTGACCTACGGCCGCGTGCTGCCTTACAGCCCGGCCGACGGCATCCGCTACAACCACTACACGACCCTCAAAGGGGTCATCGAAAAGGAAGACCCCAAGAACCCGATGGAGTTCACCGTGCCCGCGAAGCTCAAAGAACTCTATGCCGCCCGCGACTTCGGCCCCTATGCCAATGCGCAGGGCGAATTGCCCGTCGGATTCTTGGCCGACCTCGACATCACGGGCGGCAACTCCGGTTCGCCGGTGCTCAATGCGCGCGGCGAGCTGATCGGGTTGGCGTTCGACGGCAACTGGGAGGCCATGTCGGGCGACGTGGCGTTCGAGCCGCAGTTGCAGCGTTGCATCGCCGTCGATGCGCGTTACGTGCTCTTCATCATCGACAAGTTCGCCGGTGCCCGCTGGCTGCTCGACGAACTGCAAATCGTAAAGTAACCCCTCCCGTTTCCGCTCTCGCAGGACTGTGCCGCGCACTTCGGTGCGCCGTGCAGTCCTGCGGTTTTTTCGGGCGGTGCGGCCGGTTGGGCGGGCGCACCGGTTCGGTTCCGGCGGCGCGGTTCCGGTAGCTCGGACTGCCCGCCCGGCGATTCAGCTGTTTGGTAAAAAAAATCGGAATTTTCGGCCAAAATGTTTGGCCGCTGCGGTTTGTTTGCTTACCTTTGCGGCGGTTCGTTTCGGGCGGACGCCGTTGCGCTCGAATCTTCGGAGCGTTCTCGAATCGTCGGGGCATTCTCGAAAAAATCCTCGAAAACGGCCGGTTTTTCCGAAACAGCCTTAATGAAAAATTGTTGTTATGAAAAAATCGTTATTGCTTTTGTGCGCCGTTGCGGTTTGCGCTTCCGCACGCGCCGAAGGGTATCAGGTCAACAACCTGTCGGCCCGGCAGACCGGTATGGGCCATGTCGGGACGGCCATGCAGCTCGGTTCCGAATCCGTTTTCTTCAATCCGGCGGCGACGGCGTTCCAATCCTCGCGCTTCGATTTTTCGGCCGGAATGACCGGTATCGTCTCGAACTGCCATTTCCAGCGTTTGCCGACGAAAGATAACGGCTACACTGCCGGCCCTGTCGAGAAATCGAAGAATTTCGCCACGCCGTTGTTCCTCTATTTCAACTACAAACCCTCCGACCGTTGGGCCGTGGGGCTCGGCTTCTACACGCCCGACGGGTCGTCGGTCGATTGGGGCGACAACTGGTCGGGCGCGCACCTCGTGCAGAACATCAGTCTGGCCGCCTACACGGTGCAGCCTACCGTGTCGTTCAAAATCTGCGACCGGCTCTCCGTCGGCGCCGGCCTGACGATTACGTGGGGCGATTTCGACCTGTCGCGGTCGATGCTTTCGCCCAAGACCCGCGAGGGAATCGTCAAACAACTCGATGCAAATATCGGCGCGTTGAACGAAGCGTTCGAGGGGATTCCGACGGAGTATATTCCGGCCGACAAACTGGCCCTGCTGCAACAGCTGCAAGGCGCGAAAACCTACCTTAACGGGACGATGGATCGAAGCCTCGTTTCGGCCCGGCTCAAAGGTTCGGCCGACGTGGCGATCGGCGTGAATGCCGGTATTTTGTTCGACGTCAGCGACGAGTGGCGCATCGGCATGACGTGGCGGTCGCGGGTGAACATGAAAGTCGGACGCGGCACGGCCGCGATGACTATGGAGCCCCAAGCGGCCGCCCTGCTCGCCCAGTTGGGTGCGGTGATGGGCGGCGGGTCGCTTCTTCCCGCATTGGATCAGGGCACGTTCCGCGCGCAGCTGCCTCTGCCGACGACCGTGACGTGGGGCGCATCGTTCCGGCCGACCCCCAAGTGGGAGATTGCCGCCGATTTGCAGTGGGTCGGCTGGTCGGCCTACAAATCGCTGACCGTCGCGTTCAACGAACCCGAACTGGGCATCGACCCGATCTATTCGGTCAAGAATTACTCTAACACGCTGGCGTTCCGCGTCGGCGGGCAGTATCGGGCGACCGGTTTCCTGACCCTGCGCATGGGTATGTACGTCGACGAAAGCCCCGTGAGCAGCGATTACCTCAATCCCGAAACGCCGTCGATGACCAAAGTTTCCTATACGGCCGGTCTGTCCCTGCGTCCGGCCAAGTGCATGTCGGTCGACTTGGCCTACTGTTTCGTGTCGGCGGCCGACCCCGAACGGACGGGTTCCTATCCGATTTACGATACCGCCGGCAACCTGACCGACGTATTTTCGGGCAACTACAAGCTCCACGCCAACGTCTTTTCCGTCGGCATCGGGCTGCACTTTTAGTCCCGTTTAAGAAACGGGCTTTAAGCGCTACGGATGGTCGGTGGGTTTCGGGCGGTCGGAAGCGCACTCATCCAATTGTAATTATCGGCGGCTCTTCGAGCCACGCGGGCCGAAGCCTCCGCCAGCGGAGGCCCGCCACTGGCGTGTCGTGCCGTCCGCAGTCTTCGACCCGCCCGTTTAAGAAAAAAATCGAAAAAGGTTACCGCATTTGCGGTAACCTTTTTTCGGTGGAGTGGGAACATGCGGATTTGAACCGCAGACCTCCTGCTTGTCGAGCAGGCGCTCTAAACCAACTGAGCTATGCTCCCTCGGAACCAATAAAAAAACCATCCGGACGGACGGGTGGTCGCTTTGTCGTGGGAGCTGAGGGATTCGAACCCCCGACCCTCTGCTTGTAAGGCAGACGCTC
>CAZGYX010000074.1:0-3730 GCA_964530735.1 uncultured Alistipes sp.
TTGACCGAGTCATTGTCCGTAAGCGATTCCAATTACCGTCAGGTGATCATCGAGGGTAATAAGAGTTTGTCTTGTTACCTGACTTACCCGCAGGGTGGCGCTACTGTTTTGCCGTCGTTCGGCGACAACGCTCAGGAGCTCGCCAAGCTCGACTCGTTCATCCGGCAGGTTTTCCGCGACAGCCTCATCTACGTCGATTCCATCCGGCTTTCCGGTTATTGTTCCATCGAGGGTTCGTACAAATACAACGACCAGCTCGCCAAGAGCCGCGCTATCGGGTTCCGGTCTTACTTGGACGACCGTTACGCCCTGTCGTCGCGTTATCCTGTCGGGACTTCGTGGGTTGCGGAGGATTGGGACGCGTTGTACGCCATGATCGAGGATTCCGACATGCCTTACCGCAATCAGGTGCTTTCCATTATCGACCATACGGGTATTTTCGAGGGTCGCGAAAAGGCATTGATGGACCTCGCCGGCGGCGCTCCTTATAAATATATGATGAAGGAGTTCTTCCCGGCTTTGCGCCGCGTCGAGATTCGCGTCGACTACGACTTGCACCGCATCATGGAGCAGAAGTTGAACCGGACTTTGACCGAGGAGGAGTTCCAAGCCGCGCTCGACAAGGAGCGTGCCGCCGCTGAGGCCGAAGAGAAACGCCTCGCCGAGCTGGCTGCCGCCGAGCGCGCCGCCGAGTTCGCGCAGAAACAGGCTGAGGCTGAGGCTCGCCTCGCCGCCGCTGAGGCCGCGCGCCTCGCTGCCGAGCAGGCTGCCGCTGCCGAGACCGCCCGCCTGCGCGCCGCCGAATTGGCCAAACAGCAGGCCGAAGCCGAGGCGCAGCGCAAGTTGGCCGAGGAGCAGCGTCTGGCGGCCGTGCGGCAAAAGAAATCGGACCGGAAACTTTCGCCCATACTCGGCATCAAGACGGATTTCGTGGCTTGGGCTGGTTTGACGGACGAGTTCGAGATGACGAACTTCATGCCGAACCTCGAGTTGGAGCTTTACTTCGCCCGCCGCGTGTCGTTGAACGTTTCCGCACTGTACTCGAATTGGGCATACAAATCGGACAAGGAATTCTGGGGAAAATCGGCTTACAGCATCGAGCCCCGGTTCTGGATCAAGAACGACGGTCTGTTCCGCGGGCTTTACGTCGGCCTTTACGGCGAGTCGGGCGACTTCAACCGCCAGAAGGAGCGCAAGCCGAATGAAACCACTGCGTTGAATTATACCGGTACTTTCTATTCGGGCGGTCTGTCGTTGGGTTACGTGCAGTGCCTTTCGCGGCATTGGTACCTCGAGTTGTCGGTTCGCGGCGGGTACCGTTCGGCCGATTACAAGGCTTACGACCGCGACTTCACCGACGGACTGCACTTGTACCACCGTCCGCAGGACGACGGGAAGAAGAACGAGTTCGCCCTGACGGGATTGAAATTGGAGTTGGTGTACCGCATCGGGCGGGGCCGCCGGTAGTCGCAGACTGCATTCCTGCCGTCCGAAGCAGGTGTTGAGAAAATGAATAAAACAGGTAGAAGAATGAAATCGATACTGAAAAGATACCTCTTGTGCGGGTTGTCGGCCGTGTTGGCGGTCGCGGGTTGTACGGAGACGGGTTTGGACAGCCGGGCCGACGAGGGATACGTCGAGATCGTGCTCGATTGGGGTCTCGAGCGTCCGGCCGGCAAGCGGTTCGACTTTTATCCCGTGGAGGGAGGGGAGCCGTTGTCGTTCCCGTCCGACGCCCCCGAGTGCAACGCCGCAGGTTGCGAGGGCTTCAGGGGGAGCTTGCCGAGCGGGGATTACCGGATGATCGTGGCCAACTGCGAGGACGGGCAGTGCGTGGAGTTCCGCAATTCGCATCTGTACGAAAGCGCGGCGTTCTTCGTGTCGCACGTCTCTGATTCGCGTGCCGGGGAGGTCAAGGGTTACTCGAACCGTATCGAGCACGTCGGGCGTCTGATGTTCACGCGGCAGTTCGATAACGGGGAGGAGATACTGACGGTTCCCTACCAGCAGAAAGTGAAACGTACGGCTACGCCGAAATCCTATGTGAAGCACGTGAAGTTGAGCTTCCGCATCCAGAATCCCGAGACGATCACCAAATGCGAGGGCGTGTTCGTGGGCGTCGCCGAGTCGGTGAACTGTTGTACGGGCGCTTGTTCGTCCACGACGGCCAGCATCGACTTCAAGGCCGAGCGGACTCGTGCAGGCGGGGACTCCAACACCGACTTCGCGGCGGAGTTCTCGGTGCTCGACCTCATCGACCCGGGTGACAAGACCGGCGGCGTGCATACGGTGTACCTGACATTGACGAAGGAGGACGGTTCTAAGTTGACCACGACGATCGACGTGACTTCGGCGGTTCAGAAAATCATCGACATCAACGAGGGGACGATTCCTTTGGACATCCCGTTGGAGGTGGAATTGAAAGTGCTCGGCAACGTCTTGGAGGCCGAGGTGGTCGAATGGACGGAAGGCACCGGTTCGGGCGACGTCGTCAGCGGCACGGTCGAATAGGGCCGCGAACAGGGAGCAAAGGAGCAACACAAGGAGAGAACAAAGAGAGATATGAATCGCTTGAACAATACTATCCGCATCGTAACGGCGGCCGTCATCGCAGCGTGCGCGTTCGGCATGACGTCGTGCTTTACGAAGGAGGACTTGGATACGCGGGGCGAGATTCGCTTGGGGGCATCGGAAGTGTCCCGGGCCGCGGTGAACAGTCTGGCCGATTTGTCGCAGCACGGCGGCGACAAGGTTGGCATCTTCGGGTTGGAGATCGACCGCAGTACACCCGTGTTGGGTGATTGGAGCGGGAACCTCATCATGAACGACGTCCGGACCACGTCGGTCGATGCCAACGGCGTACTGCATTGGGCTGGGACTTATTATTACCCGTTGGAGGAGACCCGTTACGTGGAGTTCTTCGCTTACCACCCCCACGCCGAACTCGGCACTGCGGGCGACAATTACGTGGAGTTTTCCGGTTCGGAGGCCGCTCCCACGTTGTTCTTCACGCTCGACGGGTCGCAGGATTTGTTGTACGCGGGGCCGGTCATCGGCAACATCTCGACGGCTCCCGGTAAATTGTCGTTCCGCCATGCGCTCACACGGTTGACGTTCGCTTTGGACGATTCGTACGGCAGCCATACCGGCGCGAAGTTGACCGGCATCACGTTCCAGCAGGTCAATACCAAAGGGTCGATGAACATCGAGAACGGCGCTTTGGGCGAGTGGTCCGAGAAACAGGATTTGCGTATGGCCATGTCTCCCGTCGTTATCGAGGCTGCGGATGGGGTCCAGTCGGTCGAGGGGGAGATGATGTTGGAGCCCGGCCGGTCGGAGTTCTACATTACCGTGCATACTTCCGACGGCAGCGTTCCCAACGTCAAGATTACGCCCAAGACCAATGGCGACGGTTCCATAGCCGCGACATTCGCCGCCGAGCAGTCGTACCGGATAACGTTGAAGTTCGACAAGAAACAGGAGATCGGGTCTTCGGCGACGGTGGAGGATTGGCAGTTCGGCGGTTACGGGTTCGGGGTCGTGCAGTAGCGAACCGGAACCGGGAGAAACGGAATCAGGAAAAAGGAATAACGAAATAACAATAATCAGCACAGAAACCAAATTTAAGAAAACACTTTTATTCACTTAAACAACAAACGATTATGAAAAAAGTAATTTTGATGCTTGCTGTTGCAGCAATGGCAAGTTGCTCGAAGAGCGACGTCGAAAC
>CAZGYX010000075.1:0-3338 GCA_964530735.1 uncultured Alistipes sp.
TATCACGGTTTCCTACGACCTCATCAACTGAAATAGGTTTCGGCACCACGCTTTCCGTATTTTAGTTAAGCAAAACAAAACGAATCGTCGCGCGCGGTGCCGGAGCGACGACCCAAAACTTATTTCAATCATGAAAAAGTTGTTTTTCTGTACGGCCGCCCTGCTTGCGGCAATCTCGTTCGCGGCTTGCTCCGACAAAAATGACGATGAGGAAAACAATCTGCCCGCGACACCGGAGAACATCGCCGGAACTTGGCAAATCGTCAGCGAAGCGGGGTGGGAAATCGACGAAGGCGAAAAAGTGACATGGTCGGAGAAGTTTCCCGACGAAGACGGTTGGTATTGGACGATCGCTTTCGACAAAAACGGCACCTGTGTAGAGACCCAATACACAACCGGAGAGTCTCCGGATACAAGCTGCTATGCCTATTCGATTTCGGACAACAAACTTACGGTGACAAACACGGAATATCAAGAATCCGAGACCTTTGAAATCAAAAAGCTGACAGAATCGCAACTCATTCTGTATTATGGTACCAAGTCGCAGGAATCCACCCAAACCTACAAACGCATCGAATAACGCCGCGACGACAAATCCGTCGATAACGATGATGCGCACGCTCTACCGGGCGTGCGCATCGTTTTTGTGCGGTCATTACCGCCGTTCGTAGGTCTCGAACGTGAACGGATAGGGATATTCCGCGCCATGCCCGAACCGTTCGGAGGCGGCGAGCCGCCATTCGGCCGGATTCCAGTCGGGGAAGCGGGTGTCGCCCTCGTAAGCATGCCCGACGCGGGTTAGATAGAACCGGTCGGCAAGGGGCAAGGCCGCCGCGTAGATTTGTGCACCGCCGATGATGAAGACCTCCTCGTCGGCCGGAAAGAGCGCCAATGCCTCGTCGAGCGAATGCACGACCTCGCAGCCGGCGATTTGCGACTCCTGCCGCGAAATCACCACATTGCGGCGGTTGGGCAGCGGGCGGCCGAGCGACTCGTAGGTCTTACGTCCCATAACGACCGGATGTCCCGTCGTCAGCGCCTTGAACCGGCGCAAATCCTCCGAAATATGCCACAACAACGCGTTCCGGTCGCCGATGACGCCGTTTTCCGCAACGGCAACGATAATGGAAATCATGGTGCGAGTTAATAATCAGAACGACATCGGGGCCTTGATAGCCGGATAGGGGTCGTAATTTTCCAATGTAAAATCTTCGTACCGGAAGTCGAACAACGACCGTACTGCCGGATTCAACCGCATGCGGGGTAACGGGCGCGGCGTGCGGGCGAGTTGTTCGCGCGCCTGCTCCAAATGGTTCAGATAGAGGTGCGTATCGCCGAGCGTATGGATGAACTCCCCCGCTTCGAGGCCGCAGACCTGCGCCGTCATCATCGTGAGCAGAGCATACGACGCGATGTTGAACGGCACGCCGAGAAACGTATCGGCGCTCCGCTGGTAAAGCTGGCACGAAAGCCGTCCGTCGGCCACGTAGAACTGGAACAGCACGTGGCACGGCGGCAGGGCCATATCGGCCACCTCGGCCACGTTCCACGCCGACACGAGGATACGGCGCGATTCGGGATTGGTGCGGATGAGTTCGACCGCCTGTGCCAACTGGTCTATGGCACCGCCGTTCGGCATGGGCCACGACCGCCATTGATAGCCGTAAACGTGGTTGAGGTCGCCGAAACGGTACCCCCCGACGGGCGATTCGGCCTCCGCCTGCACCGCTTGCAGAAACGCATCGCGTCCGAGCGCCTGCACCCCGTCGCGGGCGCACAATTCGGTGTAATAGCGATAGGCGTCGTTGTCCCAAATGTGGACGCCGTTGTCCACCAAGTATCTGATATTGGTGTCGCCGCGCAGGAACCACAACAACTCGTGGATGACCCCCTTCAAAAAGACCTTCTTGGTGGTCAGCAGCGGAAAGCCCTCGCGCAGGTCGAACCGCATCTGATGGCCGAACACGCCTTTCGTGCCGGTGCCCGTGCGGTCGCCGCGCACGACGCCCTCACGAAGGATGCGTTGCAAGAGGTCTTGGTATTGTTTCATCGGTCGAGCATTTCGAGGGTGAGGTTTCCCGAGTTATCGAGTACGGCATAGGAGGGCCGCTTCTCCCAGCCGCCCAAGTGTACCGTGTGCAGCGCGCCGTCGCGATAGTCGCGCGGAAAGTGCATGTGCCCGAAGACGAAGTGGTCGACTTCGTGGCTCCCGGCGTAGCGTCGGGCGAACCCGATGAGGGGTTCGGTGAGCGATTCGTCGAATCCCTCCGGCCCGGCGTGCGATTTGCGCGACAGGCCGCTCCACCAATGTCCGAAGCGCATGGCCCAGTCGGGATGCACACCCCACGAAAAGAGCCACCGCAAGGTGCGCGAACGGAAAATCCGGTTCAGCAGGCGGGGTTCGCGGCCGACCCCCATGTTGTCGCCGTGCGCCACGAAGATGCGCTGGCCGTTGAGTTCCAGCAAGCGGGGCGATGTATAGATTTCCGCGCCGCACTCGCACCGCAGATAGTCGCGCACCCACATGTCGTGATTGCCCGTGAAAAACAGGATACGGATGCCGCGATCGGTCAGCTCGGCCAGTTTGGCCAGCGTGCGGACGCACCCTTTGGGCACGACGCGGCGGTACTCGAACCAAAAATCGAAAATGTCGCCCAACAACACGACGGCCTCCGCATCGGCGGCCGCACGGTCGAGCCACGCCACGAAACGCCGTTCGTTCGTGCGCGCGAACTCCGCATCGCCGCCGCCCAAATGGATGTCCGAGGCGAAGTAGATGCGTCCGGCCGCGTTATGTCGTGCGTTTTCCGTCATGCGTTGCGGGGTCGGCGGCCGAAGTTACCGGGTCAGCTGCCGGAGTTTGGCATCCAGCGTCTTGCCGTAGATGTCGCGGGCGACGAGCGTGCCCTCCTTGTCGATGAGGAAATTGGCCGGCAGCTTCCGCACGTTGTACAGGCCCAGCGAAGCCGATGCCCGGCCGCGCAGGTCGCTGACCGAAATCCACGGCAGCTGCTGCTCCTGCACGGCGGTAATCCACAGGGGTTTCGACGTGTCGATCGCCACCTGATAGACCTCGAACGGCGTGTCGGCATTGCGGTAAGTGTCGTAAATCTCTTTCAGTTCGGCGTTGAGGGCGTTGCTGTTGCCCAGTTCGGCCGACCAGAAATCGAGCAGCACGACTTTGCCCAAGAGCGACGACAAACGGATTTTCTTGCCGTAGATGTCCGTCATCTCCAAATCGGGATAGGCCGTTTCGGTGATGTTCGACGAGAGGCTGATGCGCGCATCCATGCGGGTGATTTCGGCCAGCAGCGATTGCAGGTAGGGCGATTCGGGAT
>CAZGYX010000076.1:0-3291 GCA_964530735.1 uncultured Alistipes sp.
ACATCGCGATGCCGTCGCCCGTCGCCACTTCGGGGTTGGAGGTCGTCGAGTAGATGTTTCCGCAGCCGCCCGTCGCCACGACCGTGCACTTGGCCAGCATGGTCTCGATTTCGTTCGTTTCAAGGTCGAGGACGTAGGCCCCGAAGCAGGCCAGCCCGCGCGTATGGCGGGTCACGAACTCGCCCAAATGGTGCTGCGTCAGCAGGTCTATCGCGAAATGCCGCTCCAACACGGTGATATTCGGATGATTGCGCACGGTTTCCGTCAGGGCGCGTTCGATTTCGGCGCCCGTCAGGTCTTTGTGGTGCAGGATGCGGTGTTCCGAGTGGCCTCCCTCGCGGTTGAGCTCGAACCGGCCGTCGGGGGTCTTGTCGAAACGGGTGCCCCACGCGATGAGGTCGGCGATCAGTTCCGGTGCGCGCCTCACGACCAGCTCGACGGCCGCCGGATCGCACTTGCCCGCCCCGCAGACCAGCGTATCGCGGATGTGTTTCTCGAAAGTATCGGGGTCGTAGGTCACCGAACAGATGCCGCCCTGTGCGTAGTTGGTGTTGCACTCGTTGAGCTGGCCTTTGGTGACGACGGTCACATGGCCGTATGCGGCGGCTTTCAGGGCGAAGGTCAGCCCCGCCGCGCCCGAACCGATGACCAGAAAGTCGGTTTTCATGATTTTCGCGGTTTTGGAAAAGTAGGCCTTTCGGCGTTGCAAAGTTACAAAAAATCGTAACTTTGCCGCACAAAACCCCGAAAATGGAACGACACATCGCAATCGAGAATTTCGACTATCCGCTGCCCGACGACCGCATCGCCCGCTTCCCGTTGGCCGAGCGTTCGGCGTCGAAACTGCTCGTCTGGCAGGGCGGCAAGATTTCCGAGCGCCGTTTTTCCGATTTGGGCGACGTCCTGCCTGCGGGGCAGCTGCTGGTGTTCAATAACACCAAAGTAATCCGCGCCCGCATCATCATGCACAAACCGTCGGGGGCGCGCGTCGAGGTTTTCTGCCTCGAACCGCACGAGCCGGCCGATTACGAACGGGCTTTCGCCGTGACGGGCGGCTGCGTGTGGTCGTGCATCGTGGGCAACCTCAAAAAGTGGAAGGACGGGCCCGTCGAAATCCCGTTCACGTTCGACGGCCGCGAGGAACGGTTGCAGGCGTGGCGTGTCGGCGAGGGCGGACGCGAACAGACCGTGCGCTTCGAGTGGACGGCCCCGATGACATTCGGCCAGCTGCTCGAATACCTCGGACGCATCCCGATTCCGCCCTACCTCAATCGCGAGAGCGAGGAGGTCGACAACACGCGCTACCAGACGGTTTATTCCAAGTTCGAGGGCTCCGTAGCGGCTCCTACGGCGGGGCTGCACTTCACACCGGAGCTTATCGGCAGCATGCGGGAGCGCGGATTTTCGTTCGAGGAGGTGACGCTGCACGTCGGCGCGGGGACGTTCCTGCCCGTGAAAAGTTCCGATGCGGCCGAGCACCCGATGCACACCGAGCATTTCGAGGTGCGCCGCACGACCGTCGCGCGCCTGCTCGAAAAGTGGGGCGCGATTACCGCCGTCGGAACCACCTCGGTGCGGACGCTCGAATCGTTGCCGGCACTCGCATGGCGCATCCGGTCGTGCGGCGACCCGCAGTGCGGCCGCGTCATCGGCCAGTGGGAGTTGTACGACATCCCGGCGGACTTCACGGGACGCGACGCGCTTGCCGTGTTGCTCGAATACATGGACGGCGCGGGTCTCGACCGGCTGAAAGCCGCGACGCAGATTATGATAACGCCGTTGGGTTACGAATTCCGCATCGTGCGCAACATCGTCACCAACTTCCACCAGCCCAAATCGACTTTGTTGCTGTTGGTATCGGCTTACGTCGGCGAGGCTTGGCACGACATCTACGATTACGCCCTCGCGCACGACTTCCGGTTCCTGAGTTACGGTGATTCGTCGGTGCTGATACGGTGATGCGCCGAATCGAAAAGGAAAAGGGTTGCTGTTCTCGCAGCAACCCTTTTCTACATGAATTCTATAATAAGGTCTAATTTTCTTTGACGCAACGAACAACATAAGCATTTGCTCGGTAACCGGTCTGAGAGAGCGGATTCAAAGCACTGCTGATAATATAACACATTCCGGCATAAGCCGCATTTTGTTCCGGAGACGAGGTATAAACACGACTTTCGGTTGTAACCGAAGCGACACCTCCTTTGCTCTGACTAGTTCGAGAACCTGTATACGGATAAAAATCAGTAGCCCAATCGATGTTTTCCGTGCCTTTCGGTGCGTTATATCCGATTGCCGTTATCCCATCTGTTCCCAATGTTACGGTACCCATACCTTTATAATAGAAAGCAGCGCCTTTATTAAAGTCACCTTGCATATTATAATAATATTTATCCGTCGTTTTGGTTGGATCGACTAAAAAGTTAATCCATAAGTCTTTTGGCGCAACTCTATATCCATTCGGACAAGGGTCGAAAACCGATTTATACGTTTGGCTCATATGCGGATAATCATATCCTTGCGGATTGCCCCATAGAAAGTTATTTACTTTAGCTGTCCAGTTGTTTTCATATGTAGCATTAGCCATGCCGATGAATTTCGTCGGATTATCTATGGTCATATCGATCACGTAACGATCAGCCGGAACTATAATAGGTTTACCGCCAATAGTCTGCTCGATTTCACCCACTTCTACAACCGTTGCAGATTTGCTCGTCGTATATCCTGCATTGAACAATGCTTCCGCCAAATCAATACTATTATCGGCGCCAGTCTTGTAGTTCGTAAAGAAATAGCCTTGCCCTACTGCTTCGGTTACTCCCGTTGTGAATCCGGGCATCGTGTTCGGGAGTGCCGTCACCGCTACCGTCGCTGCTACCGTCGCACTACCATTGCCCCAATAGGAAGCCCTTCCCATGGGGTCTTTACGCCCCCATTGGTACCAGAGGCCTGCACCCTTGATTTTCTCCGCATCCGTATCGTCCGCTACTACGACTTTCGTCGCGCCCAAAGCCATCGGCATCACCGTATATACGCCCGAATAGGTGTTTTCGTAGAGTTTCATGGCTTTCGGGTTCGAGGGATTCACCGCCAGCGTCGGGTTGTCCTCCGGGTGCCAGATGTGGTATGACCAGAGCGGGGTGTCCGAGGTCTGTGAGGCATAGACTCCAATCAGCGCATTGCCGTACTTCGTCGCGTCCGAGAGCGTCACCGTGAAGCTGTTTCCCGTAATCGCCGCCGCCGTGCCTTGACTGTTGATGCTCGGCGCGCCCAGAGCCGTCTCGTACCAGATGA
>CAZGYX010000077.1:0-3215 GCA_964530735.1 uncultured Alistipes sp.
GAAAAGAAATTAGCCATTACTTCGAGTTTTGTTTGTAGTATTTAATCATCTTGGGTATCACTTCGTTCACGTCGCCCGTGATAGCGAAGTCGGCGATTTTGTTGATAGGAGCTTCGGGGTCGGTGTTGATCGAGATGACCATCGCCGACTGGTCCATGCCGGCCGTGTGCTGAATCTGGCCCGAAATACCGCAGGCGATATACAATTTCGGACGTACCGTCACACCGGTCTGCCCCACTTGGCGGGCATGCTCCGTGAACCCGGCATCGACTGCCGCACGGCTGGCGCCCACTTCGGCACCCAGCACATCGGCCAGCTCGTGTACGAGTTTGAAGTTCTCTTTCGAGCCCATGCCGTAGCCGCCGGCCACGATGATACCGGCACCTTTGATGTCGATTTTGCGCTCTTCGATTTGCCGTTCGACGATTTTCACCGTCAAATCGGTATCTTTCACATACTTTTTCCAGTCGATGGATTTTTCCTCGCCGGCAGCCGGATTCTTGGCCAGCTCCTTGCGCATCACACCCTCACGGACGGTCGCCATTTGCGGACGGTGGTCGGGATTGACGATCGTGGCGATGATGTTGCCGCCGAATGCCGGACGAATCTGATAAAGCAGGTCGGTGTACGCTTTACCGGTTTTGGCGTCTGTGTGGTCGCCGATTTCCAGCTGGGTGCAGTCGGCCGTCAGACCGCTGTGCAGGGCCGACGATACGCGCGGCGCGAAATCGCGTCCGATGCAGGTCGCACCGAACAGCACGATTTGCGGTTTTTCGGCTTCGATCAGTCCGCACATCACGGCCGTGTGAGGCAGCGTGCGGAACGGCTCGAAAATAGCGTCGTCGGCAGTCCATACGGTGTCGGCACCGTATTTGGCCAGCTCTTTGCCGAGTCCTTTGACATTGTGGCCAATGACGACGGCCTCCAATTTCACTTTCAGCGTATCGGCCAGCTCACGGCCTTTGGTCAGCAGTTCGAGGCTCACGTCGGCAACCTTGTTGCCTTCGAGTTCGATATATACGAATATGTTGTTCATCTTTTCGTCGGATTAGCCGAGCGTGTGGCTCGCGATAAGTTCAACCATGAGTGCTTCGATGTCGTTGTCGGCAGCGGTGAGTTTCTTGGCTTCTTTCGCTTGGAACACGACATTTTCGATTTTCTTCACCTTCGTGGGCGAGCCTTGCAAGCCCAGTTGTTCCGGGTCGGGATTGACTTCGGCGGCCGCCCATTCGACGATTTGCAGCGCCGGTTTCGAGGCGACCCGTTTGGCCGCTGCCGATTCGGGAGCGGCGGCGATTTCCGATTTGGCCAATGCGCATTTGTAGGTCATCACGCGTTTCGCATTGCGCGGACGGCACTCGGCCGCCGAAGCATTGACCGTGATGAGGACCGGCACGGGGCATTCGACCACTTCGGTGCCATGCTCCAAACGACGTTTCACGACCAGCGTGTCGGCCTTGATTTCCACGATTTCTTCGGCATAGGTAACCTGCGGAAGCCCCAGTTTCTCAGCTACCTGCGGGCCGACCTGCGCCGTGTCGCCGTCGATAGCCTGACGGCCTGCGACGATGACATCGGGATTGATTTTCTTCAGCGCGCACGACAACGCGTAGGAGGTCGCCAGCGTATCGGAACCGGCGAATTCGCGGCCCGAAAGCAGATAACCGCCATCGGCCCCGCGGAACATGGCGTCGCGGATGATGTCGGCGGCACGCTGCGGGCCCATGGTCAGCACGTGCACGGTTGCACCGGCCAAGCGGTCTTTCAACGACAAGGCGGCTTCGAGGGCATTCAAATCTTCGGGATTGAAAATTGCCGGAAGCGCCGAGCGATTGACCGTCCCTTCGGGGGTCATCGCGTCCTTGCCCACGTTGCGGGTGTCGGGCACCTGCTTGGCCAATACGACGATTTTAAGGTTTTCTTTCATTGTTGTTTGTATTCGGTTGTGATTCAATTCGTTCTCATCGTTCGATCGTCTCGGCGCGGTCGGGCCCCACCGAGATGATTTTCACCGGCACGCCCGTCTCCTGCTCGATGAAATCCACATAGCGTTTGAATGCGGCGGGGAACTCTTCGTACGAGCGGCAGTTCCGCAAATCGCACTTCCAGCCCTCGAAATCGGTGTAAACCGGTTTCACATTCTCCGTAACCGTGTAGGGGAATTCGGTCGTGCGCTGGCCGTCGATGTCATAGGCCGTAGCGACCCGAATCGTATCGAAATCGTTCATGACGTCCGATTTCATCATGATGAGCTGCGTCACGCCGTTGATCATGATGGAGTATTTCAGCGCGACCAAATCGAGCCAGCCGCAACGACGCTCGCGCCCCGTGACGGCTCCGAACTCGTGTCCGATGCGGCGCAACTCGGCGCCCGTCTCGTCGAACAGTTCCGTCGGGAACGGGCCGCTTCCGACACGGGTGCAATAGGCCTTGAAAATGCCGTACACCTCGCCGATGCGGTTCGGAGCGACGCCCAAACCGGTGCAAACGCCCGCACAGACGGTATTGGACGAGGTAACGAACGGATAGGAGCCGAAATCGACATCGAGCAGCGTCCCCTGTGCGCCTTCCGCCAGAACCGGCCGGTTTTCATTCAGGCATTTGTTGATCAGGTATTCGCTGTCGATGATGCGGAAACGTTTCAGATACTCCACGGCCTCGAACCATTGCCGTTCGAGCTCCGCGATGTCGTATTCGTAATTCAGACTGCGGAGAATGCGCTCGTGGCGGGCTTTGGCTGCGGCATAGATTCCCTTGAAGTCGGGACGCAACAAATCGCCGACCCGCATGCCGTTGCGGCTCACCTTGTCCGTATAGGCCGGGCCGATGCCCTTGCCGGTGGTGCCGATTTTCGCACTGCCTTTCGCCGCTTCGTAGGCGGCATCGAGCATGCGGTGCGTCGGCAGAATCAGATGCGCTTTCTTGGAAATACAAAGCCGTTCGGTCAGGTCGTGGCCGCTTTGGGCCAATTCTTCGGCTTCGGCGCGGAACAGAATGGCGTCGAGCACCACCCCGTTGCCGATGATATTGGGTTTACCGCCTTGAAAAATACCCGACGGAATCGAGCGCAACACGTACTTCTTGCCGCCGAACGCCAATGTGTGACCGGCATTGGGGCCTCCCTGAAAACGCGCGACCACCTCGTAGCGGGGTGTCAGTACGTCCACGACCTTCCCTTTGCCCTCGTCCCCCCATTGCAGGCCGAGTATCACGTC
>CAZGYX010000078.1:0-2823 GCA_964530735.1 uncultured Alistipes sp.
GCAGGATGCGGGCGTAACGGGCTTGGATTTCGCTGCCGACCTCCCAGCCGTTGACCGCGCTGTACACGAAGATGCCGACGTCGGCCACCTTGAACGCCGAGAAAAGGCTGCCGCAGAAATCGTCCGACCCCGGGCAGTCGATGATGTTGAGCTTGCGCTCCATGAACTCCGTGAAGAGGATCGTGGAGTAAATCGAACGCTTGTATTCGTGTTCGATGTCGGTATTGTCCGACAGCGTGTTGTTGGTTTCGATGCTGCCGCGGCGGTCGATGACCTTGCCTTCGTAGGCCATCGCTTCGGCGAGCGTCGTTTTGCCCGTGCCCGGCGCACCCAGCAGCACGATGTTCTTGATCTCTTTGGCTGAATAGTTTTTCATTATCGAACGGTTTTTTAAGATTTGTCGGTCGTTAGCCGACTATAAATATAGGAAATTTTTATTAAAACCGTGCGATTTTTCCCTTTTATTTGTCGATCGTGTCTTTGATTTCCGAAAGTTCGACCAATTTGTTCACAATGGCGTAAATCGTCAGACCCGCCGCCGAATGGATTTGCAGCTTCGCCGCGATGTTGCGCCGGTGGGTGATGACCGTGTGCGCCGAAATGCAGAGCGCATCGGCAATCTGCTTGTTGGTCAGCCCTTTGACCACGCATACGATGATTTCCTTTTCGCGTGCGCTCAACGGTTCCCGACTTTCCGTCCGCGTGCCGTCGTTGGCGAGCCGTTCGACCGCCGGAATGAAAATCTCGTTTTCGACGGCATTGTGCGACGCCAACTCCTCCTCGCAGGTGAAAATATCGAACAGCACGCCGTTCAGTTCGTTCGTACTGCCCGTCGGGTAGTATTTGATGATGATGTTTTTCAGCTCGCGGAGCCGCTCCTCGATTTGGTCGTGGTGCCGGCGGAAGACCTCCATCGAGTATTGCGCCCCCTTTTCGCCCGCCAGCAGCGCCTCGACATAGGGAAAGACGTTTTTCTCCTCGTATTCCATGTGCTTGTGCACTTCGGCGACGTACTCGTCGAAATAGCGCATGATTGCGAACGACACGTCGCTTTGGCTGCAATCGACCGCCCCGATCAGCTTGCGCCGGATGGCCGGAAGCCGGAATGCGAGAAAATAATCGTGCGAATTGTGCAGGTAATCGGTCAGGGCCCGCACCGACACCTCGTCGGCCAGCGCCGCGCCGTCGGCCTGATTCATCAGCAGGTTGACCACCGCCAGAAAAGTGGCCGTATCGACGCCGCTCGCCGTGCAGACTTCGGCGATGGTGCCGTCGCCGAACCCGAGCGCGATGCCGAAACGGCTCATCACCTGCAACACGGCGTAGTGGTCGCCCACAAGGTCGCACATCCGGTCGTCGCCGTCGTATCCTCTCGATTGGAACATGGTCGGTTGTCTTCGTTTCGGGCAAAAATAACGAAAAACCGCCGACGCGCCAATACCTACATACCGGTATTTTATTAAGGGGTGGAGCGATGCAAGGGTGGAAGAAAAGGAGGGGCCGTGCAGGGCGGCTGCGAAAGACAATGCTACAAAACAGTGGGCGCACGGCCTTTCGGGACCGTGCGCCCACCTGTTTGCCGTCGAACCGGCCGCACGCTTACAGCACACCCTGTTCGACCATCGACTTGGCCACCTTCATGAATCCGGCGATGTTGGCGCCTTTCATGTAGTTGATGTAGCCGTCCGGTTCGGTGCCGTATTCGAGGCACGCCCCGTGAATCGACGACATGATCTGGTGCAACTTGGCGTCGACCTCCTCGGCCGTCCAGTTGAGTTTCTGGGCGTTCTGCGTCATTTCGAGCCCCGACGTGGCCACGCCGCCCGCATTGACGGCCTTGCCCGGCCCGTAGGGAATCTTCGCCGCGATGAAGGCGTCGATAGCCTCCGGACGGCAGCCCATGTTCGACACTTCGGCTACGATTTTCACGCCGTTGGCCAGCAACATCTTGGCATCCTCGCCGTCGAGTTCGTTCTGCGTGGCGCACGGCATGGCGATGTCCACCTTGACCTCCCACGGCTTGCGGCCCGCGACGAACTGCGAACCGGCGAACTTGTCGGCATACGGAGCCACGACGTCGTTGTTCGACGCGCGCAGTTCGAGCATGTAGGCGATTTTTTCGGCATCGAGCCCCGCCGGGTCGTAGATGTAGCCGTCGGGCCCCGAAATCGTCACGACTTTCGCGCCCAGTTCGGTCGCTTTGGTCGCGGCGCCCCACGCCACGTTGCCGAAGCCCGAAATGGCGACGGTCTTGCCCGCGATCTCCATGCCGGCCGTTTCGAGCATCTGACGCAGGAAGTAGACGGCGCCGAAGCCCGTCGCTTCGGGACGAATCAGCGAACCGCCGTAGGTCATGCCCTTGCCCGTCAGCACGCCCGTGTTCTCGCGGGCCAGCTTGCGGTACATGCCGTAGAGGTAGCCGATTTCGCGGCCGCCGACGCCGATGTCGCCCGCAGGCACGTCGGTCTCGGGGCCGATGTGGCGCCACAGTTCGGTCATGAAGGCTTGGCAGAAACGCATCACCTCGCGGTCGGACTTGCCTTTGGGGTTGAAGTCCGAACCGCCCTTCGCCCCACCCATCGGAAGCGTCGTGAGCGCATTCTTGAATGTCTGCTCGAAGCCCAAGAATTTCAGAATCGAGGGGTTCACCGACGGGTGGAACCGCAGGCCGCCCTTGTAGGGGCCGATCGCGTTGTTGAACTGGAAGCGGTAACCGGTGTTGACCTGCACGTCGCCCCGGTCGTCGACCCACACCACCTTGAAAGTGAAGCTGCGGTCGGGTTCGACGATGCGTTCCGCGATGCGGTTCGCCTCGAATTCGGG
>CAZGYX010000079.1:0-2812 GCA_964530735.1 uncultured Alistipes sp.
GGTGTTGGCATAGGTAAGGGTTTGCGTGGGGTCGTCCTGGGGCACCCAGATGTGATACGACCAGAGAATTTTGCCCGCAGCATTGTAGACGCCCACCAACGCATTGCCGTACTTGCCGGCCGGCGTGGTGACCGTGAAAGTATAGTTCGACGCATTGAACGCCCCGAGCGTGGGTTCGCCCATGGTCGTCTCATACCAGATGACTTTGGCCTGCGTGGGCCGGTTCGCGGCATCGAGCGTCGCCGCCGTACCGGTCTTGTGGTAGTAGGCATCGCTCTTGTAAGGCGTGCAGTAGATCGTTTCGGCCACGTTGGGCTTGACGATGTAGCTGTTGTGCTCGCCGTAGTAGTAGAACGGCTTTTGCCCCTTCTCGACCATCGTATAGGCCAAATCCGCAGCCTGTGCGGCCCCCATGTCGTCCTGCTCGTAGTCTTGGAATCCCAAGCTGATCGGGAAATGGTAGACCGTGCCGGCTTGGAGCGACAGTTTGGGCGTGGCATAGAACGTAAAGGTATGCAGGTTGGTCTCGGCCACGATTTTCAGACGCTGCCCGTCCAGTTCGCCCGGGAACATCATCATCGACCGCGTGAAAGGCGAACTCATCGACGAGGGGCTGTTGAACTGCCAGTAGACTTCGGTCGCGTCGCCCGCACTCCGGAGCGTGGGGTTGGCATTGGTATCGTCGGCCAGCTGCACTTCGGCCTTGCCGGTGAAGTGGACGTTGCCGTCGACGGTCGTCACGCGGAGGCTTTGCAGCGACTCCATGGCAATGGTCTCGTCGGAAGTGAAATCGAACTCGAACTTGCACCATGCCCCCAGCTGGCGGAACTTGAAGTTGGCCGAAGCGATATTTTGGCTGTCGGCCACGGGCGTGCACTTGTACGATACCTTGATGTCGTTCTGGGTGAACGCATGGGCCGTATCCTTGTTCCACGAGGTGATGCCCAGCCCGGAGAGACGCTCTTTCCAAGCGGCTGCTTCGGCGGTATTCTCGGGATACCAGTTCTGATTGATGCGGAACGAGAGTTTTTTAGAAGCGGTGTCCACATAAGCGGCGGCTACGGGATATACGGCGATGATGTCGCCGAATGCCGGGTCGTTGGACGAAGCCTCGCTGCCGCCGATAATCGGCTCGAACTCGCCGATAGGCGTGCTGGCACCCTTGACCAGCTCGTACTGCCACGTGGCATAGTCCGACGTGCGGATAATCAGGATCCGGTCTTTGGCGGACCAGTTGACGGCGCCGGTGGTGGCGTTGGGTTCTCCGGTACGGGTCTGTCCGCCGTCGAGCGTGGCCGACAGCGTCGCCAACCGGTACTTCCCTTCGGCGGCCGGCACTACGGTCGTGTCCAGCCCTTCGGGATCCTTGCTGCAGCTCGCCGTGAAGGTCAGCATCAGGGCAAGCAGGTAAAACAAATGTCTTTTCATGTTCTTATTAAATTTGTTTCGTGTTCTTTGATTCGTTTCGGCCGGTTACCAGATGTTGCCGCCGTCGGTGTAGGCGCCGTCGTTCTCGACTTTGGAATCCCACATGCTGCCGCCGTCGACATACGAGCCGTCGGGCATCGAATCTTCGGCAATCTTGATGCTGATTTCGCGGTCAAGGAAGTACCGCACGCCCGGCTGGAATCCGCCCGCCGGAGCATCTTTCGACGCCACGGTGAACTCGCCCCGTCCGTTTTGCAGGCCGGCTTGGAAATACAGCCGGCCGCTTTCCGTACCGGGCAGCAGCACGATGTCCACGTAACCGCTTCCCTCGTACTCTTTGGTCACTTTCACCGGATTGGTCAGGTTGACCACGAGCCGTTTCTCGCTCGTGCCCGACTGGGAGCGCGTCAGCGTATTGTCGGCGAAGTTCAGCTGGCAGTCGCCCGCAAGGGGCAGCAGCGTGGCATCGGCCGGAACCGTCGCACCTGCCGGCTCCTGTCCGTCGGTCATCGTCAGAATCAGTTGCTTGATATAGACTTCCGAGAGGTAGTCGATCGGGGCGCCGTCCTGATCGGTCGCCGTGAACTTGAAGCGTACCCGCAAGAGCGAGGTCAGCGGAGCGAAGGTGAAGCGGACCATCTTGTTCTTGAGGATTTCCGACTTGCTCAAAGCTACCTCCCCCGAAGAACAAATCTGATAACGCCCGAACTCCCCCGTCTGGGCCGCAGGGACGTTGAGCAACACCCCGCCCAACGACGACGAATAGGTCGCCTCTTTGGAGCCCGTCTCGGGATAATACCCGTAGAACTTGTAAACCGTAGCGTCGCTTACGGAAGAATCGGCACCGTCGCTCCACGACCCGACGTTGAGAAAATTGCGCGGCGTGAAAGTCCCTTCGTTGGTCCCCACGCTCCCGAGGTCGATCGAACAGAAGTCCGACCGCACCAGGTTCCTGCCGCTTGCATCGAAAAAAAGCAATTTATTAAGGGGCTTGGAGGGCTATTCACCGTCAGTTAAGACAATACGCATAGGGAATCGGCAATTAAGAAAACCGAACTGAAGACAAATAAAACAACCCCGAAAAGTCGAAACCTGCGACTGCCCCGAAAAACGATGCAACTCGGTGTGCAAAAAACGACGGAAACAGCGGCATGATTTATCGGCTGGATGCCCCGTCCTTTTTTGCACACTATCCGGGCATATCCGGAGCTGTTTCGGGTGGGTTCGGGGCTTGTGTCGAGCGGCGCGGCATCGTTCCGCTTTCCGATATTTCTCCGGATTCGGCCTTTTTTCGGCAGATTTTTTCTGAGAATTGTTTTAATAGCCGGTGAATAGCTCTCCAGCCCTTAATAAATTGCTTTTTTTCGATGCAAGCGGCAGGAAC
>CAZGYX010000080.1:0-2676 GCA_964530735.1 uncultured Alistipes sp.
CGACTTCGACGGCGACCAGATGGCCGTGCACCTGCCGCTGGGCAATGCCGCCATTTTGGAGGCGCAGCTGCTGATGCTCGGTTCGCACAACGTGTTGAACCCCGCGAACGGCGCGCCGATTACGGTGCCGTCGCAGGACATGGTGCTCGGTCTGTACTACATCACCAAGCCCCGCAAGGGCATGAAAGGCGAAGGGCTGACGTTCTACGGCCCCGAAGAGGCGATCATCGCCTACAACGAGAAACGTGCCGACCTGCACGCCCTCGTGAAGTGCTTGGTCGACGACATCGACGAGCAGGGCAACCCCGTGCAGGTGGTCAAGGAGACGACGATCGGCCGAATCCTGTTCAATCAGGTGGTGCCCAAGGAGGTCGGTTTTATTAATGAGGTGCTGACCAAACGGTCGTTGCGCGACATCATCTCCGTCGTCATGAAAAAGGCCGGTGCCGACAAGGTGGCCGCGTTCCTCGACGACATCAAGGACATGGGTTACCGCATGGCGTTCCAAGGCGGTCTGTCGTTCAACCTCGATGCCGTCATCGTTCCCGAACAGAAGGAACAGCTCGTGCAGGAGGGCTACGAACGTGCCGACGCCATTATGGACGACTACAACATGGGTCTCATCACCAACAACGAGCGTTACAACCAGATTATCGACGTTTGGACGAACATCAACACCAAACTGACGAAGGTCGTAATCGACACGCTGGTAAACGATAACGACGGTTTCAACCCCGTCTACATGATGCTCGACTCCGGTGCGCGTGGTTCCAAAGAGCAGATCCGCCAGTTGAGCGGTATGCGCGGCCTGATGGCCAAACCGCAGAAATCGGGCGTCGAGGGCGGCCAGCAGGTCATCGAGAACCCGATTCTCTCGAACTTCAAGGAGGGTCTTTCGGTGTTGGAGTACTTCATTTCGACGCACGGTGCCCGCAAGGGTCTGGCCGATACGGCGTTGAAGACGGCCGATGCCGGTTATCTGACCCGTCGTCTGGTCGACGTGGCGCAGGACATCATCATCAACGAGGAGGATTGCGGCACGTTGCGCGGTCTGACGGCTACGGCCATCAAACGCAACGACGACGTGGTGCAGACCTTGTACGACCGTATTTTGGGCCGCACGGCTTTGAACGACATCGTTCATCCGCTGACGGGCGAAGTGCTCTGCAAGGCGGGCGAGGAGATTACCGAGCCGATTGCCGAAGCGATCGAAAAATCGCCGCTCGAATCGGTCGAAATCCGTTCGGTGCTGACGTGCGAGGCGCGTCACGGCGTCTGCGCGAAGTGCTACGGCCGCAACTTGGCCACGGCACGCATGGTGCAGAAAGGCGAGGTGGTCGGTGTCATCGCGGCACAGTCCATCGGCGAGCCGGGTACGCAGCTGACCCTGCGTACGTTCCACGTCGGCGGTGTGGCCGGCGGCACGGCGGTCGAAACCAACGTCGTTTCCAAGTACGAAGGCCGGCTCGACATCGAGGAGTTGCGCACCGTCAAGGGCAAGAACTCCGCAGGCGAGGCGATCGACATCGTGATTTCGCGTCAGTCGGAGTTCCGCATCGTCGACCCGAAGACCGAAATCGTCCTCTACACCCACGCTTTGCCTTACGGTTCGACCCTCTTCATGGCGGCCGGTTCGACGGTCAAGAAGGGCGACCTGATTTGCGAATGGGATCCGTACAACGCCGTGATTATCTCGGAGAACGAGGGCCGTGCGGTGTACGACAGCGTCATCGAGGGCGTGACCTACCGCGACGAACGCGACGAACAGACGGGCCTGTCGGAAAAGGTGGTCATCGAATCGAAAGACCGCATGAAGAACCCCGTCATCAAAATCGTGGACAAGAGCGGCGAGGAGGTCAAACAGTACAACCTGCCTGTGGGTGCGCACGTCGTCGTCAAGGACAACGCCCGCATCAAGGCCGGCGATATCCTCATCAAGATTCCGCGCGTCGTGGGCAAGTCCGGCGGCGACATCACCGGCGGTCTGCCGCGTGTCACGGAGCTGTTCGAGGCCCGCAACCCGTCCAATCCGGCGATCGTGTCGGAAATCGACGGCGAAGTTTCGTTCGGCAAAATCAAGCGCGGTAACCGCGAAATCATCGTTACCTCGAAACAGGGCGACGAGAAACGTTATCTGGTGCCCCTGTCGCGTCAGATCGTCGTGCAGGAAAACGACTTCGTGAAAGCCGGCGGCGCTTTGTCGGACGGTGCCATTACGCCGTCGGACATCCTGAACATACTCGGCCCGACGCGCGTACAGGAGTATATCGTCAACGAGGTGCAGGAGGTCTACCGCATGCAGGGCGTGAAGATCAACGACAAACATTTCGAGGTGATCGTGCGCCAGATGATGTCGAAGGTGAAAATCGAGGATCCGGGCGATACCCGCTTCTTCGAGGACCAGATCGTCGACAAATGGGAGTTCATGGACGTGAACGACGAGTTGTTCGACAAGGTGGTCGTTACCGATGCCGGCGATTCGACGGCTTTGCAGCCCGGGCAAATCGTCTCGGTACGCAAGCTGCGCGATGAGAATTCGAGCCTGATGCGCCGCGACTTGCGTCCGGTGCAGGTGCGCGACATCGTGCCGGCCACTTCGACGCAGATTTTGCAGGGCATCACCCGTGCGGCTTTGCAGACGTCGAGCTTCATTTCGGCGGCTTCGTTCCAAGAGAC
>CAZGYX010000081.1:0-2342 GCA_964530735.1 uncultured Alistipes sp.
GAATGCGGATGTTGATTTCGGCGCCCGGCGCACCGTCGAGCGTCGTCACCTGCACGCCGGCGATTTTACCCTGCAAGGCTTCGGCTGCGGAGGCGACCGGTACGGTCGCGAGTTTCGTTCCTGCGACGGAACCTACCGAACCGGTCAGGTCTTTGCGGACGACATTCATGTAACCGACGACCACGACCTCTTCGGCGATCTGCGACTCGCTTTCGAGTACGATTACGAGGTTGTCCTGCGGAACGGCGGGAACCTCTTTGGTAGCCATACCGATAAAGGAAACGGAGAGCGTCTTGCCCTTGCCCTGTACGGTCAGGGAGAATTGACCGTCGATGTCGGATGTGGTACCGTTCGTTAAATTGCCGTTTTCGACGATTGAAGCGCCGATCACGGCCTCATTGGCAGAATCTACTACCTTGCCTTTAATCGTAGTAGATTGCCCGAAAATTCGGGGGGGGGAAATTAAACAGGTCAACAAGACCAACCCCCAACCAATCAAATGTCTAGATTTCATCATGTGTTTGACAATTAGGTTGATATTAGGTTGAAAATTTTTGAATGGTTTTATTTTTAATTTTTTAATTAATTCTCCTTTATCCGCAAGCGAATTTACCGCTATAAATAGTGCTTCGGCAAGTCGTATCGGGCATTATTCCTTTCTTTCTATCAAATTCCCCGCATTGCCCGAATCCGATTTTTCCCATAAAGCATACAAAATTAAATAAAAATTCTTTATCGTGTACGCTTTTTTTAGGAATATTTGAAGATTTTTGGATGAAAAATCTTCAAATCGAATTTATCGTTGATAAATCTGTGACTTGATTGTCGGTTTCCTATCGATTTCGATACACTTTCTTTGTCGGACGAAAAAAGGGCTGCCGATTTCGGCAGCCCCCAAAACGTTTCAGCGTGACGCTCGAGGCGATCAATCGCGCAATGAAACTAATCTTCCAACTTGGCCGAAAGGAACTCGCGGTTGAGGCGGGCGATGTGCGCAATCGAAATCGACTTCGGGCATTCGGCTTGGCAGGCTCCCGTGTTGGTGCAGTTGCCGAATCCGAGTTCATCCATTTTGGCGACCATCGCTTTGGCACGGCGCGAAGCCTCAACACGGCCCTGCGGCAGTTTGGCCAGCGACGAGACGCGGGCGGCGACGAACAACATCGCCGAACCGTTCTTGCAGGTCGCTGCGCATGCACCGCAACCGATGCAGGCCGCAGCGTCCATCGACTCGTCGGCGTCGGCTTTGGCAATGGGAATGGCGTTGGCATCGGGCACCGAGTTGGTGCGCACGGAGATGAAACCGCCGGCTTGCAGAATCTGGTCGTAGGCACCGCGGTTGACCACCAAGTCCTTGATGACGGGGAACGCCGCCGAACGCCACGGTTCGATCGTAATCGTCGCGCCGTCCTCGAACTTGCGCATGTAAATCTGGCAGGTCGTCGCACCCTGGCTGGGGCCGTGTGCCTGACCGTCGATGTGCAGCGAGCACATGCCGCAGATGCCCTCGCGGCAGTCGTGGTCGAACGCTACGGGCTCCTTGCCTTCGTGGACGAGGTTGTTGTTCAGAATGTCGAGCATCTCCAAAAACGAGGTGTCGGCCGAGATGTTTTCGACCTTGTAGGTCTCGAACGCTCCTTTGCTCTTGGCGTCCTTCTGACGCCATATCTTCAACGTGAAATTCATGATTTTTCGGTAGTATTAAAGGTTACGCGACGTCGTTAGTCCTTGTAGTTGCGCTGTGCCGGATGCACGAACTCGAAGTTGAGCGGTTCTTTGGTGAGTTCGGGCGCTTGGTCGGGGCCCTTGTACTCCCATACGGCCGCATAGACGAAGTTTTCGTCATCGCGTTTCGCTTCGCCCTCTTCGGTCTGATGCTCCGAACGGAAGTGGCCGCCGCACGACTCCTCGCGGTTGAGGGCGTCGCGGGCCATCAGCTCGCCCAACTCCAAGAAGTCGGCCAGCCGCAGCGCCTTTTCGAGCTCGACGTTGAAATCGTCGGCGCGGCCTACGACTTTCACGTCCTTCCAGAACTCCTGACGCAGGGCTTGGATTTCGGCGATAGCCTTTTCCAAAGACTCCTTCGTGCGGGCCATGCCGACGTACTCCCACATGATGTTGCCCAACCGTTTGTGGATGTCGTCCACCGACTGTTTGCCGTTGATAGAGAGCAGTTTCGCGATTTTTTCGCGGACACCCTTTTCGGCTTCGTCGAATGCCGGAGTGTCGGTCTTGACCTTCGGAGCCTGAATCTTGTGCGACAGGTAGTCGCCGATGGTGTAGGGCAGCACGAAATAACCGTCGGCCAAGCCCTGCATCAACGCCGAAGCACCCAAACGGTT
>CAZGYX010000082.1:0-2022 GCA_964530735.1 uncultured Alistipes sp.
GTCGATAACGGATTTCTTTTCGGCCATGAACGCCGTCGGCGACGAGAATTTCATCTGCTTGCCGCTGCGCACGTGCAGGTAGTTGGTGTTCCGCTCGAAAACGCCCGAACAGATTTTCAGAAAGGCGATGCGGTCGCGGTGGTTGGGATCCATGTTCGCATGGATTTTGAAGACGAAGCCCGTCATCTTGGGCTCCGAAGGCTCCACGGTGCGCGTTTCGGCCGGGGCCGGACGCGGCGAAGGGGCGATGCGGATGAAGCATTCGAGCAACTCGCGGACGCCGAAATTGTTGACCGCCGACCCGAAGAACACCGGCGCGACCTCGCCGCGGAGGTAGGCCTCGCGGTCGAACGGGTTGTAGACGCCCTCGACCAGCTCGACATCGGCCCGCAGCTGGTCGGCGAACTTCGCGCCGATTCGTTTGTCCAGCTCCGCCGATGCAAGGTCGTCGATTTCGACGGTCGAAGCATCGGCCGTCAGCCGTTCGTCGGAGGTGAACAACGACAGATTTTTCTCGTAAAGGTTGTAGACGCCCTTGAAATCGGGGCCGTTGGAGATAGGAAACGCCAAAGGCCGCACCCCGATGTGCAACTCCTTTTCCACCTCGTCCAACAGGTCGAACGGCTCTTTCGACGGTCGGTCGAGCTTGTTGATGAAGACGATGACCGGCGTCGAGCGCATGCGGCAGACATCCATCAGCTTGCGGGTCTGCGCCTCGACGCCTTTGGCGCCGTCGATGACGATGATGACCGAATCGACCGCCGACAGCGTGCGGTAGGTATCCTCGGCGAAATCTTCGTGGCCGGGCGTGTCGAGGATGTTGATTTTCGTCCCCCCGTACTCGAATCCCATGACCGACGTCGCGACCGAAATACCGCGCTGCCGCTCGATTTCCATGAAGTCCGACGTGGCGCCTTTCTTGATTTTGTTGTTCTTGACGGCTCCGGCCACATGGATGGCCCCGCCGAAAAGCAGCAGCTTCTCGGTCAGCGTGGTCTTGCCGGCATCCGGGTGCGCGATGACGGCGAACGTCCGCCGGCGGGTAATCTCTTCGTGTTGTGTCATAATTCGTTATGCCTGTTCTTTCGGGTAGTCCACGTTGTAGTGGCAGCCGACCGATTCTTTCAGTTCGCGGCCCTGTTTGATGACCAGATAGGCCGTCGCAATCATGTTGCGCAGTTCGCACAAGTCGCGGTTGGGTTTCGTCTTGCCGTAGAGTTCTTCGGTCTCCTCGTAAATCGTCTCCAAACGGCGCATGGCCCGTTTGAGCGAGAGGTTCGACCGCACGATGCCCACATAATTCGACATGAGGGTCTGCATCTCGCGTTTCGACTGGATAATCATCAGCATCTCCTCGGTGTGCTGCGTCCCCTCGAAATCCCAGTCGGGGATGCCCTCTTGGAAATCGGTCTTGTCCAGCCGCGCCGACGCATGGCGGGCCGCTTGGTCGGCATAGACCAGCGCTTCAATCAACGAATTGGAAGCCAGCCGGTTGGCCCCGTGCAGGCCGGTGCACGAGGTTTCGCCCAGCGCATAGAGCCGTTTCACGGATGTTTCGCCGTTGGTGTCGACCTTCACGCCGCCGCAGCAGTAGTGCGCCGCCGGCGTCACCGGTATCCAGTCGCGCGTGATGTCGATTCCGACGGACTTGCACTTTTCGTAGATATTCGGAAAATGGCTGCGCACCGATTCGGGGTCTTTGTGCCGGACGTCGAGGTAGACGAACTCCTCGCCGCGCTTCGCCATTTCGCGGTGAATGGCGCGGGCCACGACGTCGCGCGGGGCCAGCGATTTCATCGGATGATATTTGTCCATGAACTCCTCGCCGTTCTGCAACCGCAGGATAGCCCCGAACCCGCGCATCGCCTCCGTAATGAGGAAACTGGGCTTTTCGCCCGGGTGGTAGAGCGTCGTCGGGTGGAACTGGATGAACTCCATGTTCTCGGTGATGGCTTTGGCGCGGTGGCACATCGCGATGCCGTCGCCCGTCGCCACTTCGGGGTTGGAGGTCGTCGAGTAGAT
>CAZGYX010000083.1:0-2004 GCA_964530735.1 uncultured Alistipes sp.
CGGGCGTTGTTCTTGGTCGACTGACCGCGAACCGGAAGGCCCAGACGGTGACGGATGCCGCGATAGCAACCGATGTCCATCAGTCGTTTGATGTTCAGCTGGACGAGCGAACGGCATTCGCCTTCGACCTTGATGCCCAGATCGGCGATCGTCGAACGGATGGCGCCGACTTGGGCGTCCGTCCAGTCCTCCACTTTGAGGTCGTAGCTGATGCCAGCCTTGTCGAGAATCATGCGGGCCGTCGAGCGACCGATACCGTAGATATAGGTCAAGCCGATTTCGCCCCGTTTGTTTTTAGGTAAATCTACACCGACTATACGTGCCATAAAAAATTCTTTTCGTTAATTAACCGTTTGGTAATGAGGTGAAATACTATCCCTGTCGCATTTTGAACTTGGGATTCTTCTTGCAAATCACGTAAAGTTTGCCCTTACGCTTCACGATTTTGCAATCCTCGCTTCGCTTCTTGATAGATGCCTTTACTTTCATGGTTTTTCAAGCGTTTTCATTATTTGTACCTGAAAGAGATGCGACCCTTCGTCAGATCGTAGGGGGTCATCTCCACCTTCACTTTGTCCCCGGGCAGGATTTTGATGTAGTGCATGCGCATCTTGCCGGAGATGTGGGCGGTGAGCACGTGGCCGTTGTCCAATTCGACGCGGAACATCGCATTGGAGAGGGCCTCGATGATCGTCCCGTCCCGTTCGATAGCTGCTTGTTTTGCCATAGAGTACTTATTAATTTGCTTCACTTTTCTTTTCGCGGTCGTCCGGCTTGCGGGCTTCCGGCCGTGCAATCGCCGATTGCCTGCGGCCGTCCGGCGCATGCCGCGTTATCCGAGCGCCTCTTCGATTATCCGAAAGTCCGTCAGCACGTCGGGCCCGTTCTTGCGGATAGCCACCGCGAACTCGAAATGAGCCGCCGGTTTACGGTCGCGCGTACGCACCGTCCATCCATCGCGCTCGAAAACGACCGACTTGTTTCCCATCGTAATCATCGGTTCGATGCAGATGACCATGCCCTCTTTCAGGAGCGGTCCCCTGCCCCGTGCGCCGTAGTTCGGCACGCCCGGGTCTTCGTGCATCTTGCGACCCAGTCCGTGTCCCTCCAACTCGCGCACCACGCCGTAGCCGAAACTTTCGGCACAGGCTTGTACGGCCGCCGAAATATCGCCCACGCGATTTCCGGCCTTGGCCTGTTCCGTACCTTTATAAAGAGCCTCTTTGGTGACTTCCAGCAGTTTCCGTACTTCCTCGGAAACGGCCCCGACGGTGAACGTATAAGCCGAATCACCAACAAACCCCTTCATAAACGTACCGCAATCGACCGATACGATGTCGCCCTCCCGGAGGACGGTCTTGGGGGAAGGAATCCCGTGCACCACCTGTTCGTTGACCGAGATGCACAACGATGCAGGGTACCCCTCGTAACCGAGAAATGCGGGCACGGCCCCGTGAGCGCGGATAAAATCTTCGCCGATTTTATCCAGTTCGGCCGTCGTCACGCCGGGCCGGATGTGGCGGCCCACTTCGGCCAACGTTTCCGATACCAGCCGGTTGTTCTCGCGAAGCAACTCGATTTCCTCGTCCGTTTTCAGGTAAATCATCGTCTTCTCCTCTCTTCGTTCTCCCGCTCATGCGCGTTCATTTTCATTTCGCGCGCCCTTGCTCTCCTTCTCTCGCTCCTTCCCTGTTCAGCCTCTCTTAATAAAACAAGCCGCTCCCGGCTAATGGCGTCCCTGAATGCGGCCCGTCTTCATCAGACCGTCGTAGTGACGCATCAGCAGGTAGCTTTCTATCTGTTTGAGAGTGTCGAGCACCACGCCGACCATAATCAGCAGCGACGTACCGCCGTAGAAGTAGGCGAACGCCTGCTGGATGCCCAAGAACTTCATCGCCAGCGCCGGCAGAATGGCCACGATAGCGAGGAAGAACGAGCCCGGAAGCGTAATGCGCGTCATGATGGTGTCGATGTAGTTCACGGTCTGCTTGCCCGGTTTCACTC
>CAZGYX010000084.1:0-1828 GCA_964530735.1 uncultured Alistipes sp.
ACAGCTGGCCGAAGCAGCACGCGAAGGCGGACTTAAATTCTAACGAAAATGGCAAATACCAATATCAAGAAAGTACGCACCAGCGACCTTGAGCTGAAAGATCGGCTCGTCAGCATTCAGCGTGTTACGAAGGTAACGAAGGGCGGTCGCACCTTCAGTTTTTCGGCTATCGTAGTCGTGGGCAACGAAGACGGTGTCGTAGGTTACGGCTTGGGCAAGGCCTCGGAAGTGCAGGCCGCTATCGCCAAGGGCGTGGAGGATGCCAAGAAGAACCTCATCAAGATTCCGGTCATCAACGGAACCATTCCTCACAAACAGGAGCTCCGTTACGGCGGTTCGCTCGTGATGATTCGTCCGGCCGCTCCCGGTACGGGTATCATCGCCGGCGGTGCCATGCGTGCCGTGCTGGAGTCGGTGGGCGTGAAGAACGTGCTGGCGAAGAGCAAGGGCTCGTCGAACCCCCACAACTTGGTCAAGGCTACCATCGGCGCGCTTTGCGAACTGCGCGATGCGGCGAGCGTCGCCCGTCTGCGCGGCATTTCGATGGACAAGGTGTTTAACGGTTAATCTCTGAAACGAAATGGCAAGATTGAAAATCACCCAGATCAAAAGCCGCATCGGTGCCACGGCGCGTCAGTGCCGCAACCTCGATGCGCTCGGTCTGAAGCGAATCAATGCGAGTGTCGAGCACGATGACTCGGTCATCATCAAGGGTATGCTCGCGCGTGTAAAGCACCTCGTGAAAGTCGAGGAGGTCAAATAAGTCCAACCTTCAATCAAGACGTATAGAACATGGAACTCAATAATCTCAAACCCGCAAAGGGTGCAACGCATCACGACAAACGTATCGGTCGCGGTGCCGGTTCGGGGCACGGCGGTACGGCTACGCGCGGCCACAAGGGTGCGCAGTCGCGTTCGGGCTATTCGCGCAAGTTAGGCTTCGAGGGCGGCCAGATGCCGTTGCAGCGTCGTCTGCCGAAGTTCGGCTTCACGAATCTGAAACGCGTCGAGTTCAAGGCCATCAACCTCGCTACGCTCGAGGAGCTGGCTGCCAAGAAATCGCTCGCGGCGATCGACGTCCAGACGCTCATCGCTGCCGGTTTCATCTCGTCGAACGACAAGGTGAAAATCTTGGGCAACGGCACCGTGACGAAAGCGCTGACCGTGAAGGCCCACGCATTCTCGAAGAGCGCCGAAGCCGCCATTACGGCCGCCGGAGGCAGCGTCGAAAAACTCTGATGCTATCATTAGAACTCGAAAATTATGAACCAGTATTTGATTGTCGGTCTCGTCTTTTTAGCGGTCATCGCTCTTTTGGCGACCAACAAAAAAATCGTCGAAACGCTCAAGAACATCTATAAGATCGAGGAGCTGCGCAAACGTGTCCTGTACACGGTCGGGCTGTTGCTTATCTACCGCTTGGGCAGTTTCGTGGTCATTCCGGGTATCGACCCCAACGCACTGGGCGAGGGGTCGCAGTATGCCAGCCAGTTGGAAGAGAACGGCCTGTTGGGCCTGTTGAACGTCTTCTCTGGCGGTGCATTTGGCAATGCTGCTATTTTTGCGCTCGGAGTCATGCCGTATATCACCGCCTCGATCGTCATCCAGCTCATGGGCATGATGATTCCGTATTTCCAGAAGATGCAGAAGGAGGGTGAGAGCGGCCGCCGCAAGATGAATCAGTGGACGCGCTTCTTGACGATTGCCGTGCTCGTACTTCAGGGACCGGCCTACATCGCCAACCTCTATCACCAAGCGCCCGCGGCATTCGTCTACGGCAACTCTTTCGGCACCGTCTGCATGATGACGGTGATTCTCATCGCAGGCA
>CAZGYX010000085.1:0-1739 GCA_964530735.1 uncultured Alistipes sp.
AATTGGCGATCGAATAGCCGCGGTTGGCCTGCACCAGATAGTTGCGGAACCCGAATCCGCAGCAGTGGCGGCGTTCGGGATAGTCGACGCACTCGCCGCCCCACGACTCGACCATGCCGGCCAGCACATAAGGAAACTCCGAACCACCGATGCCCGATTTAGGAAATATTTTCGCATAATGGCAGCCGATGTGCTCCACCACGCGCAGCGGTTCGCCCGTCGCGGCATTCACCAGCCGCCGCTTGGCCCGCGCCGCGATGTCGTCGCGGAAGTGGAACACGATGTCGGAGGTGTGGGCGAGGCTCGCCGGTTTCGTAAATTCGCGCCCCGTCGCCTTGCGCAGGTATTCGCGGGTGCGTTCTTCGGTTTCGGGGAACTCCTGCCACGTGGCGAGGATTTCGGTGTAGATGCCGAACGAGGTGATGCACGACGTGACGAAATTTTCGTAGCCCGCCTCGTTCATCAGCGCGAACTGCCGCGCGACGACCGTCATGATCGTTTCCAGCGGCACGATGTCCGAGTGGTAGCCGATGCCCGTGCACGACGAATGTTTCGGGTCATCGAGCAGCGCCTTGCCCAAGTCGCGGGTCAGGATGTCGATGAACGCCCGCTCGCTGCCCGGAAAAAAATTCTGACGGATACAGCTGCGCGCATAGTAGTAGCGGTCGTCGGCTATCTGTTTCTGGTAGTCCTGCCAGCTGTTGCGTTTCATGGTTCGACGCTGTTTTTTTGAAATACATCCATCATGTAGCGGTCGTCGGCACCCTGTTCGTAGCCCATTTCGCGGGCCTTGCGGTCGGAATGGCGTTCGATGGTCTCGAACATCTCCGTGCCGCCGCTCGTGTCGAAAATCCGCCGGATTTCATCGAGCGACCGGTCGTCGATGCGGCGCAGCGCGCCCGCGCCTTCCTGCCCGTAAACCGGTGTGAAACAGGCGAATACTTCGCGGTCGTGGTCGTAAATCCACTGCCACACAGGCCCCTGTTCGGGGTGCAGTTCGGGTTTTACCAATTTCGGCACGATGCAGTAGCCCGTGCGGAGGATGTTTTCGCCGATCGTGCGTTTCAAGGCCAGCTGCTGGCGTCCCTTCTCGCTTTCGACGAAGAAACCCAGTTTCTGCGAGAGCGTGCGCAGCGCTTGGATGACGTACCCCGGCGTGTTGCCGCGCGGGCATCGGGGACGGCACGACATGCACTCGCCGCAAAACCAGATCGTGTCCCCTTTCAGCAGTTGTTCGATAGCTTCTTCGTCGCGCGTCTGGACGATGCTGACGATTTGGCGCGGGTCGTAGTTGTAAAACTCCGCCGCCGGACAGACGCCCGTGCAGACGCCGCAGTTCATGCAGGCATGCAGTCCCTCGCGGAACCGCACGTCCTCCATCAGCATATCGAAGTATTTGGCCATCGTGCGAAAAAACCTTTGCGGATGCAAAGGTAGCGTTTTCGCACGGTTCGCGGGGTGGTATAAATACCTAATTTAGGCGACGTTCCCGGCCGCGGAATTTTGATTTCCCGAAATTATCGCTACTTTTGTACCGACATATCATTTACACGGAAAGTGTAGCTTGTTCTCGTTGATGGAACGTAGGAAATTCTAATCACGATAGAGAGAATGGCGAACATTTTGCCGCGTCTTGTATCCGTATTCTGCGGATGCACAGGCGTGGGCTGTTGCTTAATTCATCTATCACGGTTTCCTACGACCTCATCAACTGAAATAGGTTTCGGCACCACGCTTTC